>NZ_JBDVFA010000060.1:0-153470 GCF_039941195.1 Aurantibacter sp.
CACCCCATCATCCATTTCATTCCAAAACCTAATCCGCCTAAATCAATTGGTTTCGATACTCCAGTAAAATTGGTTGATTCTTCGGCAATTGTTTGTGTATCCGGATAATTCTCATAAACCGCTCTATTAAGTTCTTTTATAAACTCTATTGCTTCTAAATTCTCATTACCACCAAACTCATTAGCATCCCATTCACCTTCTTCTCTAGAATAATCTAAATATAGCATTGACGCAACAGCATCAACACGAAGTCCATCTGCATGAAATTTGTCGAGCCAAAAAAGTGCATTACTTATTAAAAATGATTTCACCTCATTTCGGCCATAATTGAAAATCAAACTTTTCCAGTCTGGATGATATCCTCTTTTTCTATCTGGATGCTCATACAAATGAGATCCATCAAAAAAACCAAGTCCATGAGCATCTTCAGGAAAATGAGAAGGCACCCAATCCAAAATAACACCTATATCATTTTGATGAAGCTTATCAACCAATAACATTAAACCCTCGGGCTCTCCAAAACGAGATGTCGGCGCGAAATATCCAGTAAGCTGATAGCCCCATGAAGGATCATAAGGATACTCCATAATAGGCATAAACTCGACATGAGTAAATTGCATTTCTTTTAAATATGCAACCAACTCATCCGATAGCTCTGTATATGTTAAGGAACGATTTTCCTCTAATTTACGTTTCCAGGAAGCTAAATGAACTTCATATACTGAATATGGCTTATCTAGAGCATTTTTATCTTTACGATAACCCATCCAAGCTTTGTCTTGCCATGTGTAATCAAAATCCCAAACCACCGATGCCGTTTTCGGTGGATGCTCACAGCTTAAGGCAAAAGGATCGGCTTTCTCTGTTTGAATGCCATAATTATTGCTATGAATCCTATATTTATATGTCTCACCCTTCTTTATTCCAGGAATAAAACCTTCCCAAATTCCAGAACCATCCCACCTAACATTTAATTTATGCTCTCCATCGGTCCAATAATTAAAATCTCCTATAACTGAAACTTGATTTGCAGAAGGAGCCCAAACTGCAAAATATGCTCCCTCTTTACCATCAACCGATATCAGATGTGAACCAAATTTTTCATACATCCTATAATGCTTCCCAGCTTTTATTAAATCTACATCAAAATCAGTTAAAAGACTGTGTACAATAACGTTGCTCATATTCGGTTTTCTAGGTAATTACTGTTTATAGTTTATTACAATAACATGCTCAATTCTCTATTAACTCAACTATTTATATCCAGCATTACTATTTAAGTGATTGGTTGAGTTATTTTCATTACTATAATTTATAACACAAAAACAAATACCATGGTTGGGCATTAAATATCGTATTTCTAATTCGTTTTATCATTATAACAAATGCATTTTTTAACACACAAATACATTTATCTGGCACTACAACGGTATCGTAATATGCACTGGACTATTCCTATCTTCTTATTAAAAAATAAAACACGAAGTAAGACTAACATTAATGTTTAATTGAAATATTGATTTTTTGAGTTGATATACTAATGGATGCTTAAGATAAGAAAACAATTGCTTGAAAATTAATAAATAGATTAATCAACTCACTTTTACCACAATTAAAAACAAGAAAAAACAGGATATCTTTCAGTCAACGAACAAAGCATACCGTTCGTCTGTAGGGCTATCTTGGCAATAGACAATAACCACATTTTCCACCACAGAAAAGGGTCATTTCACATCAAAAAAAGGTGCAATTCACAACAAATACCCAAAGTAAGGCTTACTTCAAACTAACTTTGAATCAGAATTAAAAAACCCAAATCATGTCAAATAAAATTAAAAGTTCATTATTCTTAAGTTGTTTTATCGCTGCTTTTACAATATATAATTTTAGCATTACCGAAGTAGATAATAATTTAAACAATGCCACTGAATTTGCTCATGCAGAACTTGAACAAGAGGTTCCAGCTTTCGAACTAGAAATAGCGGAAAACAAGTAATAACCTACTTTACCTACCCATACTTTAAACCCTACGAACTAACCTAAATCAATAAAAACTCAAATCATGTCAAACAAAATCAAAAGTTCGTTATTCTTAAGTTGTTTTATCGCTGTTTTTACAATATATAATTTTAGCATAAACGAAACTGAAAATCAATTTAGTGATTCATCTGAAATTGCTAAAGCCGATCTGGAACAAGTGACATTGATAGACAATTTACAACACGAAGTAAAAAAATAAACCCAAATAACAATACCTACTTAAAGAAGGGCTCAGATATTTATCTGAGCCCTTCTGTTTTTATACACTTAATTATTAGCTTAAAATCAACCCTAACAATGAACACCTAATTTTTAGTACTTAAGAATACTATTACACTCTAAACAACTATCTAAAGCTTCAAATTCACCCACACGTTTAGCATTGTAAGTTTCTATTGAGGAATTGATTTTTGTACATCATCTTTCATTTATTGTAAAACAAGCTTTTAAATCCTATATATGATGCTCTTCTACTTAGTAAAGAATCAAGGTTTAATTGAAACAAAAAAAAATCTTAGAGTTCTTTATATTGAATAAAACATAAAACACCAGCAAACAGCTTATCGCAAAAAGCAAACACTTCATCTAAAGGCCTATATAGCAACAGTTGGACACACTTTTTACCGACCACAAAATAGCACCATTTCACATCAAAAAAGGGCACTTTTCACAACAAATACACAAAGTAAGGCTTACTTCAATCTAACTTTGAATCAGAATTAAGAAACCCAAATCATGTCAAATAAAATTAAAAGTTCATTATTCTTAAGTTGTTTTATCGCTGCTTTCACAATATATAATTTTAGCATTACTGAAGGAGATAATAATTTAAACAAATCCTCTGAATTTGCTCATGCAGAACTTGAACAAGAGGCTCCAGCTTTCGAACTGGAAATCGCGAAAAACAAGTAACAACCTACTTAACCTACTTACACAAAATTACTTGCTAACTAACCTAAATCAATAAAAACTCAAATCATGTCAAACAAAATCAAAAGTTCGTTATTCTTAAGTTGTTTTATCGCTGTATTTACAATATATAATTTCAGCATAAACGAAACTGAAAATCAATTTAGTGATTCATCTGAAATTGCTGAAGCCGAACATGAACAAGTGACATTGATAGACAACCTACAATACGAAGTAAAAAAATAATCCCAAATAACAATACCTACTTAAAGAAGGGCTCAGATAAATTTCTGAGCCCTTCTTTTTTTCCACCGATCATCATAAACACACCTTTATTCTTTACATATTACAATCAATAATTTTCAAGAAACCAGTTGCGCGATTTCTTGCACTTACGCATATTAAAATCATCTAGCCTATAAGCACTATAAATATCTATTAATAATGGACTCTAGTATTTGAACTTCATATATGTTCAGCCATTCCATTGATAATCACGAACAACATTCATTAAACAACTTTAAAATCAAGTCTCATTTCATATAAATCTAATAAAAAATTCCTTAGTGCATAGTTAAACATAAAATACTAGTAAACAGCTTATCGTAAAAAGCAAACAGTTCATCTAAAGGCCCATATAGCAATAGATGAGCACCCTTTTTTTCCACCACAAAATAATACCCTTTCACATCAAAAAAGAGCACTTTTCACAACAAATACCCAAAGTAAGGCTTACTTCAATCTAACTTTGAATCAGAATTAAAAACCCAAATCATGTCAAACAAAATCAAAAGTTCATTATTCTTAAGTTGTTTTATAGCTGTTTTTACTATTTATAATTTCAGCATTACTGAAACGGAAAAAATTTATAGTGATTCATCTGAAATTGTAAAAGCTGAACTTGAACAAATAGCGACTATAGACAATTTAGATTTTGAAGAATCTAAATAATTATTTCGTAATTCTACCTACCAAAAACAATCAGATTTTACCCAAACTAAAAACCCCAAATCATGTCAAATAAAATCAAAAGTTCATTATACCTAAGTTGTTTTATAGCTGTTTTTACTATTTATAATTTCAGTATTACTGAAAACAATTCAAACGAAACGGCTGAAATTGCAATTGCAGAACTTAATCAAATGCCAACACCAAACTATCTTACTAACGAAGATTTAAAATAGACCAGAACAAAACCTACTTGATTAATGGACTCAGACAAACCTGAGTCCATTTTTTTATTAAACTAACTACCAACACTTTAACCCATATATTAAGCGTTTAAAATATTCTTTAACAGATAAACCTTAATTGTGGTAGTATTAACTTAATATAGCAGCACTTTTAAATATTATATAGTACTATTGCGGTAATCTTCAAATCTGATAATGATGAATACCACTTTCACCGCTAGGTTTAAGAATTATATAATAAACCCCATCATAAGTTATATTAACTACAAAGACAACCCGCTTAAAATAAGTGGTATTTTGTTTTTATTATTGATTTTACTATCAATTTCAACAACACAAGCACAATGCGGCTCCGAGCCCTTTCCGAACCAATGGACCATTCATGAATTGGAAAGCACAGAATTACCCTATAGATCAGTATATCTATTCGCTGATACGGATATTGATAGTGATGGCAAAAAAGACATTGTAACTGGTGGTTGGTGGTATAAAAACCCTGGTACAGCATCTGGAAATTGGATTCGTAAAACGATTGGAGGCACCTTTAAAAACATGGCCTATATCCATGATTTTGATGGTGATGGCGACCCTGATCTTTTAGGTACTACTGGTGCGTATAGAGGAGCAGATTTAGTTTGGGCACAAAATGATGGCGCTGGTAATTTTACAATTAGAACAAATATTCCTTCTGGTAATACCGATTATTGGGAGCCATTTTTAGCAGGTATAGCCGGTGCTAATTTTCAATCTGGCGGACCATTTCAAATGGCAATTAACTGGAACGGAGCCGAAAGCACAAATTCACCTGTACAAATTTTAACCGTACCTGCTGATCCTGTTAATAACACATGGTCACTTGTAGATTCAAATCCAGATTCTCTTGGTGAAGATATGCAGGCTGGTGACATTGATGACGATGGAGATATAGATTTATTTCAATCGAGTAATTGGTTACGAAATGAAGGCAATGGTTCATTCACCACCTTTGACACAGGATTGTCTTATGTGACTACACCTGATCGTGCACAATTATCAGATTTTGACGGTGATGGTGATTTGGATGCCGTTGTGGGACAATTAAGTATTGGTACCAGCAATGCTAATAGGTTTGAATTCTCTTGGTGGGAAGCTCCATCAAACCCCACCCAAACATGGGAAAGACATATTTTAGCAACCGATATCAACGGGAGTTTAAGTGTACATGCTGAAGATATTGACAAAGATGGTGATGATGATATTATTGTTGGTGAATGGCAGGGTGATAATAGATTAATTGCTTTTGAAAACGATTTATGTGATTCCGGCACTTTCATCAGACACGAATTAGATGCGGGAGGCACCGGCTTCGACCATCACGACAGCACTCGAGTTGTAGATATCGACGGTGACGGTGATTTTGATGTTATCTCAATAGGATGGGACAATATCGTTCCAAGAATATTCGAAAACACGTCAACTACATCTAACAATGAGGACCCCGTATCTAATGCCGGGAGTAATAAATCAATAACTTTACCAACAAACACGATTACTATTAATGGAACTGGAAACGATCCTGATGGCGGAAATATCACCTTTTCTTGGTCCCAAACAAGTGGTCCTTCTTCAGCAAATTTAACGAACGCATCAACAGCAAACTTAACTGCGAACAATTTAGTTGAAGGAACATATATCTTTCGATTAACCGTCACTGATGATGAAAACGACACTGATACAGATGAAATATCTGTATCAGTGAATCCTGAGCAAAATACCGATATTCCACTAGTAAATGCAGGAAGCAACCAAAATATTAAATTACCTACCAACACTATTACTTTAAGCGGTTCTGGAAGTGATCCTGATGGAGGCACAGTATCTTTCTTATGGTCACAAATTAGTGGACCAAATACGGCTTTACTTGACAATGCCAATACTACAGATTTAACGGCTAATAACTTAATCGAAGGAAGTTATGTTTTTCAACTGACTGCAACCGATGATGAAAGTGATTCAGCATCCGACAATGTTTCTGTAGTTGTGTCACCTCAAGAAAACACCGATATTCCAGTAGTAAATGCAGGAGGTGACCAAAATATAATGCTACCGAATAATAGTATTACCTTAAGTGGTACTGGCAGTGACCCAGATGGTGGCACGGTAACGTTCGCATGGACACAAATTAGTGGACCAAACACGGCTTTACTTGACAATGCGAATACAGCAGCTGTAACAGCTAGTAGCCTAATTGAAGGATCCTATGTATTTCAACTGACCGGAACAGATGATGAAAGTGATTCGACATCAGACGACGTTACGGTAGTTGTTACAGCTCAAGAAAATACGGACATACCGATAATAAATGCAGGAACTGATCAGGATATTACCCTGCCAACTAATTCAATTATTTTAAATGGTTCTGGAAGCGATCCGGATGGAGGCACAGTATCATTTCTATGGGAGCAAATTAGTGGACCAAACACCACTTTACTGACCAACTCGAATAGCGCAGATGTAAGTGTCAGCAGCTTAATCGAAGGCAGTTATATTTTCCGTTTAACAGGAACAGATGATGAAAGTGATTCGACATCAGACGAGGTCACTGTTGTTGTATCGCCGGAATCTAGTTCAGAATTTCCAATAGCAAATGCTGGGAGCGACCTAAATATAACCTTACCCAATAACACCATTACACTAAATGGATCTGGAAATGACCCTGATGGTGGTGCTATTACTTTTTTATGGACACAAACAAGTGGACCAAGTTCTGCGTTTTTAACCAACATAAACACTGCTGATTTAACTGTAAATGAATTAATTGTTGGAACGTATGTATTTAGATTAACAATCACAGATGATGAGGAAGATACGGCATTCGACGAAACATCTGTATTTGTTTCAGCAGCAAATGAAATAAACCAAGAACCGATAGCTGTGTTAGATACAGATATAATATCGGGTCCAAATCCATTGACGGTAAATTTTACAGGAAGTAATTCTACAGATGATGGGACAATAACTACTTATTCGTGGGATTTTGGGAATGGTGAAACCAGTCTGCTTGCTGACCCAAGCTACACCTATACAACCACAGGAACATTTGAAGTAAATTTAACCGTTACCGATTCGAATGGCCTTTCAAACACAACTTCAACCAACATTACTGTTACAGCTCCGGAAACTATCAATGAAGAATCTTCCATTGTTTTAGAAACAAACCCTGCTAAAGAAGGCACAGCACGTATTATTCTTCTAAACAAACCAAATGGAACAATTTTAACTTCACTATACCTACATGATTCAGCAGGACGTATTATAAAAACTTTTAATGCACAAACAGCTTCAACTGGGAACAATACTTATGAATTCTCTATTATAACGCTTAGAGATGGCTTATACTATATAAGCATGGACTTAAATAATGGCGAATATGAAGCACTAAGTTTGATGATTAAAAATTAAACCAACGCTATATTGAATTAATTTTAAAAAAATTCAATATCAACCAACAAACCATGTAAACCCTTTTACCTTAAAGGTTTACATGGTTTTTTTATCACTAATTATTTGGTTAAAAATTTGCCAAAATCAATATTTCCATTAAACCAAACTTCTCTTTCTCAGTCAAAGGTGTGTAATTAATAAAATTTTAAACAAATGAAAAAAGCAATAATAGTAATGATGTTATTGGTGGGCGTAACCACAATAGCACAAGAGAGAAAAGAGAGACCTAATAGAGGTGACATGAAAGATTTAACAGCTGAACAAATTGCAACTTTGCAAACTAAAAAAATGACTTTAGCCTTAGATCTTACTAGTAAACAGCAAACACAAATTCAAGCTATTAACCTTGAACAGGCTACAACTAGAAAAGCTAAAATGGCGGAACGAAAAGCTGCCAAAGAAGATGGTGAACGTAAAAAGCCAACTTCTGAAGAACGATATGCCATGCAAAACGAACGTTTAGATGCACAAATCGCTCTTAAATCTGAAATGAAAAGCATTCTTTCTGATGAGCAATATACTAAATGGGAAAAAATGAGACACCACAAGAAAAAAAGAGGTGGTAAAAAAGGCGAGAAAAACGCCAAAAGAAAATAGGTTGATAGTGAGAGTTGATTGATTGAAAAGGCCATCCGTTTAAGCGGATGGCTTTTTATTTATACTACAATGCATTAACCTTACAAATTCAAATTCTCTAAAGCTTGTATTGTAGCATCTAGATCTTCATACGAAAGTGCATCATTTAAAAAATAACTTTCAAATGCACTGGGCGGCAAGTAAATACCTTGCTTCAACATACCATGAAAATACTTTTTAAAAGTATCATTATTGCCCTTTGCTGAAGATGCAAAATCAACAACCGGTTCATCTGTAAAATGCACCGATATCATACTTCCGAATCTATTAATTTGATACGGAATTCCCTTCTTACTAAAAGCACGTTCTAAACCTTCATGCAAGTACGCCGTCTTTTTTACAAGGCTTTCAAAAACTTTTGGATTATTATTTAACGCTGTTAACATTGCTAAACCTGCACTCATAGCTAAAGGGTTTCCACTCAAAGTTCCGGCCTGGTATACAGGACCTTCTGGCGCTAAATGAGACATAATTTCGTTATTGGCTGCAAAAGCACCTACTGGCAGTCCTCCACCAATAACTTTACCAAAACACATAATATCTGCATCAATTCCTAAAGCTTCTTGAGCTCCACCTTTCCCTAATCGAAAGCCGGTCATTACCTCATCAAAAATCAATAGTATATCATTTTGAGTACAAAGCGCTCTTAATCCTTTTATAAATTCATCTGATGGAATAATACAACCCATATTACCAGCTACAGGCTCAATTATTATAGCCGCAATTTCATTAGAATTTGCCTTAACTAGTGTTTCTACACTTGCTAAATCATTATAATTAGCCAATAAAGTATCTTTGGCTGTACCCTGCGTTACTCCTGGACTATTAGGACTACCGAAAGTAACTGCGCCACTACCCGCCTGAATTAAAAAAGAATCCGAATGGCCATGATAACATCCAGCGAATTTAATTATCTTATCTTTTCCAGTGTATCCTCTTGCCAATCTTACAGCACTCATACACGCCTCTGTGCCACTATTAACAAATCTAATTTTATCAATATTAGGCACCATAGAAACTGCCAACTTTGCAAGTTCGGTTTCAATTTCAGTAGGCATCCCAAAGGAAGTCCCTTTTTTAGCTTTTTCAATTACCGCATTAATTACCGGTTCATATGCATGCCCTAGTATTAAAGGACCCCATGAAGCTATATAATCAATTAAACGATTTCCATCCTCATCATAGAGATAAGCACCCTTCGCTTCTTTTACAAATATTGGATCTCCACCTACCGCTTTGAATGCGCGAACAGGTGAATTTACGCCTCCAGGAATATACTTTTTAGCTTCTGAAAATAAAGCACTGCTCCGTTTATAGATCATTATAAAATATCTTGTTTTACCTTAAACTTGTGAAATTTATTTATAGACAAATGTTGATTTTGAAATTAATCAATCTCAACTATAATCTGTTGCCCGATTGCAAGATTCGAGCTATTCATTTTATTGAGACGCTTCAATTCCGCCACAGATATCGCGTATCTTCTGGAAATAGAATACAACGTATCGCCCTGCTGTACAGTATGAATATTATCCATACTATTAAGTCCGGTGGAAGCTACTACAACATCGCTTCTTACATCAGTATTTAAATCGTATTGATACAACTTATATTTTTCAATTAGCGATATCAATTTTTGTGGATATTTTCTATCCGTAGCATAACCAGCTTGACTTAATCCTTTTGCCCATTTTTTATAATCATAAGGTTTAAATTCAAACAAAAATGCGTATCGAGATCGAGAGGTTAAAAAATGACTGTGATCACGGTAGGAATACATTGGGTGATTATATTTTCGAAAACATTCCCCTTTTTCATCATCATCATGAAAATCATAATCGCCTTGCCAACCGGTGTGGCATTTTATTCCAAAATGGTTATTAGTTTTAGCAGCCAACTCCCCTTTTCCAAATCCACTTTCAAGCAAACCTTGCGCAAGTGTTATACTTGCAGGAATACCGAAAGCTTTCATTTCAAATTGAGCAATTTCAGAAAACTCATTGATATAATCTGAAATTGAATTTATTTCGAATTTTTGAAATCTACCAGAATCTTCCGGTAACGGATAAAGTCCATCGTCTTTGTCACTAGTATGTTTGCTTTTCTTATCTACAACCACTTTAGGACCGCGTTTATTAGCATCGGAATAGCTCACTTTCTGTTTCACTTTACAACTCGATACAGCTAACAAAATGACTCCCAACAAAAATATCTTCTTAATCATACAGTGATTAAAGGTTTGTTCTTTTTTTCTAAAATTAAATTCATACCAGCAATACCTTGCAGACCACCTGTATGAATAGCTAAAATTTGGGTTCCGGGTTTAAAATGGTCTTTTTCTATCTTATCTAAGATTCCATAAATCATCTTTCCCGTGTAAATTGGATCTAACAAAATACCAGTATTCAACTTAAAATCATTTAAGAATTGTACCAGTACATCATTCACCTTAGCATAACCACCAAAATGATAATCTGTAATTAAATCCCAATTTTTCTTCAGTACAAACTTACAAATATCTTCTTTTAAAAAATCACCCTTTAAAGCTGAAAAACCTAAAATAGTCTGTTTTTCACCACTGGAATTAATAAGTCCTGAGATTGTACCTCCTGTTCCTACTGGGCAACAAACAACATCAAAATTTAGTTCCTCTTGTCCTAAAATCTCCTCACAACCTTTTATTGCTAAATGATTAGTACCGCCCTCAGGTAATAAATAAAATCTTCCAAATTCATTTATTAAATCCTTTTTAAAGTCCTTATGACCTTTACCCCGATAAACACTTCTAGCAATAAACTTGAATTGCATTCCATGTTCATGAGCCAACTTTAATGTTGGATTTTTAAGAAAACTATTTCGTAATTCTTCCCCGCGAATTATGCCTATTGTTTTAAAACCATCTTCTTTTCCTGCACAAGCTGTAGCTGCTATATGATTTGAAAATGCGCCTCCAAATGTTAGTAAAGTTTTATAACCCTTTTCTTTAGCCTCAACCAAGTTATACTTCAACTTTCGATATTTATTACCCGATATAATGGGATGCAGCAAATCTTCTCGCTTTATAAAAAGTGAAATCTGCTTCTTTTCTAAAATTGATAGGTGTACTTCTTGAATTTTACGCAACGCTTCGGATATTAAATCCAAAGATATTTAATAAAGCTAAATGGTGAGCGCTGATTTATGTAGTCTAAATTATCTTCATGTAAATAAGCTTCCCGTTCAAAACTTAAATTTTGATAACCCTTATATCCGTCGAGATAGTATATTGACTTAATTACCCATTCCGTTAAGTAAACTATATAAAATGGTATTACTAACAGTTCTAGTTGCTGTTTAAGGTGAATTTTCTCATGATTAATTAAAGAAACATCACTTTTTAAAGCGTCATTCTTTAAAATAATGAAAGGCCAAAGTGATAGGCCTACATAATTTTTTCGGAAAAAATGTTTAAAAACTAATATCATATGCTGACTTTTAAACGCTTTTTAACAAAGATAATTGTTAAGAAACTCGTCATATCATAAAACCAAAAATCTTGCCAACTATTACAACAAGTCGATTTAACTATAGTTTTATGCTATTAAAAACAAATTTTCAAACGATAATACTACATCTATAGTAAAAAATCAAGTAATTTTATACTTCTATCAATATAAAATCAAGTTTAGTGAAGGAAATAATTCCAATTGAAGAAGGTGATTTTTATTGGTCTGAGGAAGGCTATCGAGTATTCACGAAGCAGTATCACTTAAAAAGAGGTTACTGTTGTGAAAGCGGGTGTAGACATTGCCCTTATGGTTATGACCCTAAAACAAATTCACAATAAAATAAGTTAAGAACACGAATACATAATGATTCGGCATAGTTTTTGAAGCGAATTCATATAGAACAAACTGAATCTAATTCTAAAAATATCTGCTATGAAAAAACTTAGAAATTTTGCGCTTCCCGTACTCACTTTAATGCTATTGGCATCTTGTACATCAGTGCGTGTGTTATCTGATTACGACAAAGAGGCCAACTTTAACACCTATAAATCGTATGCTTTTTATAAAACAGGAATCGACAAAGCTCATATTTCTGATTTAGACAAAAAGAGAATTTTAAGAGCTATTGAAGCTGAAATGGATACCAGAGGCTTCGAAAAATCTGACGACCCAGACATCCTAGTAAGCATCTTTACCAAAGAAACAGAACAAGTAGATATTTACAACAACTACTGGGGTGGTGGTTTTGGCTGGGGATGGAGCCCATTTTATTATGGTGGTTTTGGTCCAGGATGGGGTGGCAACAATGTTCGAAGCAGAACTGAAGGTTCGCTATATATTGATTTAATAGATGCAAAAAATAAAGAATTAGTATGGCAAGGTAAAGGAATTGGAAACCTTGGTAATACTGCTAAAATTGAAAAGAAAGAGGCTCGAATTAAAGAATTTGTAACCGAAATATTAGAAGCTTATCCACCTACACCCGAAGCGACTAAATAAGTCCCTAAAAACAAAAAAACCTAAAGCCTTCTATCAAAAGATAGGAGGCTTTTTTTGTAACTTTACAATAATGCCAACCTCAACATTATTGACGTTAGTATTATATTTCACTATTAAAAGCACCAAACTAACTAAACCAAAGTATGAAATTCGCATTTCTGACAATCTCCCTTATTTTCTCGCTCCAAACAAGTTTTGCTCAAAAGGAATTCGAGCGTAATTATGACGAAAGTAAAGTGCCAAATTTTGATATCCCTGATCCCTTAACTTCTTTTGATGGACAAATTATAAAAACTGCCGAAGACTGGTCTCAAAAGCGAAGACCGGAACTTTTATCATTTTTCGAAGAAAACGTTTACGGCAAAATGCCCAGTACAATTGATGATTTATCTTTTAAAATTGTGGAAGAGGGTGATAACGCCATAAATAATAAAGCAACCCGCAAACAAGTAAAAATCACCATTAGAAAAAATAACCAATCTTTAAGTTATACCGTTTTAATTTATCTACCTAAAGACAAATCTAATGCTCCGATTTTTCTTAGCACCAATTTCAGAGGAAATCATACTATAAATGCAGACCCGAATATTATATTAACAGATGCTTGGGTTCCAAACACCAAAGAGCTTGGTATTACAGACCATAAAGCCAAAGAATCGTCGCGCGGAACACGAACCAATCGTTGGCCTGTTGAAAAAATTATAGATGGGGGTTTTGGCCTAGCAACCGTTTACTATGGAGAAGTTGACCCTGATAAAGATGATTTTTCTGATGGATTACATGCTTTATTTTATGCGGAGGACCAGCAGAATCCAAAACCTAATGAATGGGGTAGTATTACTGCTTGGGCATTTGCCCTTAGTAAAACCCTAGATTATTTTGAAACAGACCCAGCCATAAACGCAAACAAAACAATAGTATTTGGACATTCCAGATTGGGGAAAACATCACTTTGGGCCGGAGCAACCGATGAAAGATTTGCTGGTGTTATTTCTAACGATTCTGGTTGTGGTGGAGCTGCACTATCGAAACGAAAATTTGGTGAAACTATAGCAATTATAAGCAATTCTTTTCCACATTGGTTCAGCGATAGTTTCAATCAATATATTGAAAATGAATCGGCTCTACCCGTAGATCAACACCAATTACTAGCCCTTATTGCTCCTAGACCATTATATGTTGCTAGTGCACAAGAAGATGAATGGGCTGACCCCAAAGGTGAATTTCTTTCAGCGCATTACGCTTCTACAGTCTATAATTTATATGGTATTGATGGCATTAATACCAATAAAATGCCAAAAGTTAATCAACCAATACAAAATACAGTTGCTTATCATATTAGAACAGGCAAACATGACGTCACAGATTTCGATTGGGAGAATTATATTAAATGGGCTAAGAAATATATTAAGTAAAAATTTTAATCCTTCAGCAATAATACAGGCAAATCAGAATCCACAGGCTCACCTAAATATTCCAACTTCCACTCCATTGAATTCGTTAAGATGTAAAACTTTTGGAGTTCGCTTAACAACCTATTCTGAGCATTACTTTTTAACGATGAAGCCTCTACTTTTTTTAGCAAAGAATTATTCACGTTCTTTTTTATACGATTATAATCACGCTCATCAAAAGGATTAAAATAATCAGCAGTAACATCGTAATATTCAAAATCCGGATTAATTTTAACCTCTGCTTCAGGAATACTTTTTATACGTAAAGTTTTATTGGTCTCATCTATTTCAAAGTCAATTTTAGATAAATCGTAAGCTACCGTTACCTCAGAATTAACAACTACCAATGCTTTTTTATTTGCTGATATTAAAGCGCCAAAGAGTAATTGCGAATCTTTATAATTGTAGACTTCTGCAAAATGACCTTCAGATACTACCAACTTAGAAACGTTTTCAATCTGTTTTTGAATTAACATCGAATTTTCTTTAAGTATCGTTTTTTCTTCTTTAGAATCCGAACACGACCTAAAAACAAACACAGCTAGTAATGCAATTACAATACCAAGTACTATTTTTTTCATAACAACCGATAGGTTTAAGCTCCTGAATTAAACGTCGTAATATCTAATTTAAAAAAGCATAAAAGAATATGTTTCTTGAAGATACGTAATTTTCTTTTCGAGCGTCTTTTGGAATTTTTTATGTTGTTCTGAATTAGGGTTAAATGGTCGATGCTTCAGATCTCTTTGCACTGCTTCAACTTTATCCATTATTGGATATTCAGTATCAGAAATCCAAGTGTTTTTAAACCGTTCCCAAATATAGTCCACCGCCAATTCGTTAGGATGAATCATATCTGTTTTGTAAAAACGATAATCCCGTAATTCATCCATCATTATTTCATATGAAGGAAAATATGAGACATTATCCTGATGAATTACCTGATGTATTGCGGCTATTAAATGAGCCTTACTTCTTTGATTTTCCACAAAACCATCTTTTAAATGACGAACAGGCGAAACCGTAAAAATTACTTGAACATCTTTGTTAATAGTTTGAATTTTACGAATACAACTATTAATGCAATTTGAAACTATTTCTGTACTTAGTATTTCTTTTTCAAATGTCTTTTGAGGTAATTTGTGACAATTTGAAACTATTTTATCAATTTCTGCTTTTCGATAAACCCAAGAAGTCCCAAGTGTAATAACAATGTGCGAGGCCTTTTTAATTTGATTACTTGTAGCTTCTAAACCCGCATTTAATTTCTGAAGCAATTGTTCTTTAGTTACGTCACTTAAGTCTGAATGTGCATCAAAACAATGCCAACGTTCGTTATAAAAAAAGATATCCTTTTCCGAATAAACCAATTTATTTATCGCCCGTTCTATTAAATTTTCAATCGCCAATGGGTGAAAAAATATGCCAAATGGATTCTGGGAAGATTGAAATTTAAAATGTTCAAATTTACCACCAATAAGTTCTGAAAAACAAGAACCTAAAAAGAACAAATGACTATTATAATCAATTTGATTTAGTTCTTTATTTAAATGAATTTTAGTTTGTAATTTCATGATTATTTCTCTTGAAATTTAAACTTAACCAGTCCGAATTTTACAACAAATAATTTTTAGCACTATCCAAAGCCTCATCAATTCCTGCTGGATTCTTTCCACCTGCAGTTGCAAAGAATGGTTGCCCACCTCCACCACCTTGAATAAACTTACCTAATTCCCGAACAATAGTACCTGCATGTAGTTCTTTTTCATCGACCAATTCTTTTGAGATGTAACAAGAAAGTAATGCTTTTCCATTCTGCTCTGTTCCAAACAATAAGAATAAATCATCCTGATTATTTCCCATTTCAAAACATAAGTCTTTAATACCCGCAGCATCTAAATCTATTTTCTTCGCTAAAAATCGAACTCCATTTATTTCTTCAAGCTCATTAGCTAAATCTCCTTTGAGATTCTTAGCTTTCGCTTTTAGCAACTGTTCAACTTCTTTTTTTAGTTTTGCATTTTCTTCTTGCAAACTAGCTACTGATTTTACTATATCTTGAGTATTATTCAATAAATCTTTTATCTTAAAAAGTGTTCTATTATTCTCAAAATAAAAGTCTTTTACTGCATCATAAGTAATGGCTTCAATTCTTCTGATTCCTGCAGCTACCGCACCTTCCGATCTAATTTTAAAATGCCAAATATCACCAGTATTCTTAACATGTGTACCACCGCAAAGTTCTATGGATTGACCAAAACGAACTGTTCTAACAGCGTCACCGTATTTCTCTCCAAACAATGCCATAGCACCTGCCGCCATAGCCTCATCTATAGGAACATTTCTATTTTCCTCAAAAGGTAAATGACCATCAATACGTGCATTTACAAAATTCTCTACTGCTCTTAATTCTTCGGTCGTTAATTTTGAAAAGTGAGAGAAATCAAATCGTAAATATTTTGAATGTACTGCAGACCCCTTTTGTTCCACATGCGAACCTAAAACTTCACGTAGTGCCTGATGCAATAAATGTGTAGCACTATGATTAGCTTCAGTTCTATGCCGTTGTTTTTCATCGACAACAGCAGTAAAAGTTTCGTCTAATTTCTTTGGAAGGTTTTTAACAAAATGGATAATCTCATTATTCTCTTTTTTGGTATCAACAATATAAACCACATCTCCATTAGGCACTTCCAAATATCCTTTGTCACCTACCTGACCACCACCTTCAGCATAAAATGGGGTTAAATTAAAAACGAGTTGATATAGAACTCCATCTTTCTTAGAAGTGATTTTTCTATACTTCACTAATTTTACCCGAGCATTCAAAACATCATATCCAACAAACTCTTGCTCTGCATCATCTAGAAGAACCGTCCAATCTTCTTTGGATATTTCAGAAGCCTTTCTCGAACGATTTTTTTGTTCCTGCATGGCAACTTCAAATCCTTTCTCATCTAAAGTATATCCCTTTTCACTTAATATTAGTGCTGTTAAATCTATAGGAAAACCATAAGTATCATATAATTCAAAAGCTTTTCTACCTGCTATTTCTTTCCCATTTGCTTGTGCAATTACCGAATTCAACAAAACTAAGCCTTGGTCTAACGTATTTAAAAAAGAATTTTCTTCTTCTTTTACAACATTCTCAATGAGTTGTTGCTGCTCCTTTAATTCGGTGAAATTCTCACCCATTGCCTCTACCAATACTTTTGTTAATCGATAAATAAATGGCTCTTTTGTATTTAAAAATGTAAAACCATACCGAATTGCTCTTCGTAATATTCTTCTTATTACATATCCAGCACCAGTATTACTAGGTAATTGCCCATCTGCGATAGAAAAAGCGACTGCTCTAATATGATCCGCTATTACGCGTATAGCAATATCGATTTCTTCAGAACTACCATATTTAGAATGTGTAATTGCCTCTATTTCACGAATAATTGGCTTAAAAACATCAGTATCATAATTAGATTTCACATTTTGCATAACCATGCACAAACGTTCGAATCCCATTCCGGTATCTACGTGTTTTGCAGGTAGATTTTCTAAACTTCCATCTGCTTTACGATTGTATTGCATGAAAACCAAATTCCATATCTCTACTACAAGTGGGTGATCTTGATTTACTAAAGAAGCTCCTGAAACTTTCTTTTTCTCAGCTGCAGAGCGTATATCTACATGAATTTCTGAGCAAGGTCCACACGGCCCTTGATCACCCATTTCCCAGAAATTATCCTTTTTATTCCCTAAAATAATCCGATCCTTTGGCACAATAGCATTCCAAAGTGCATAAGCCTCTTGGTCTTTTTCTAAATTATCAGCATCACTACTCCCTTCAAAAACAGACACATAAAGACTGTCTTTATCAATCTTGCAAACTTCAGTTAAAAATTCCCATGCCCACTGTATGGCTTCTTCCTTAAAATAATCACCAAAACTCCAATTCCCGAGCATTTCAAACATGGTGTGATGGTAAGTATCTTTACCAACCTCTTCTAAATCATTGTGCTTTCCGCTTACTCTTAAACATTTTTGAGTATCTGTTATCCGAGAATTCTTTGAAACAGTGTTTCCAAGGAAATATTCTTTAAACTGATTCATTCCCGCATTCGTAAACATAAGCGTAGGGTCATCTTTAATAACCATTGGGGCAGAGGCTACAATCTTATGCGATTTACCCTTAAAGAAATTTAAAAAATTTGATCGTATATCTTTGGAAGTCATAGAAACTGCTAACGTTTTGCAAATTTTAACAATTTGTACAAAACAATTTTTATATTTGTTTGTTCTGTAAAAAAACAGTGGCGCAAAAATAGGATAAAATCCATTTATGTCTAAGGTAAAGTATTATTACGATCCAGATACGCTATCCTATCGCAAGATAGAGGTACAAAAATCGAAACGTTACCGCAATATTGCGTTATTCTTTTTAGGCTCGTTACTCTTCGGAATTCTTTCTGTTGTTTTACTACTAAATACGAATTTAATTAACACACCACGGGAACTTTCTTTAAGACGTGAAGTTAAAAATTACGAATTACAATTTGAATTGCTCGATAAAAAAATGGAGCAAATTGAAGAAGTTTTAGCCAATATTGAAGATCGCGATAATAATATTTACCGCTTATATTTTGAAGCAAACCCCATACCTGAAGAACAACGGCGCACTGGTTTTGGCGGTGTAAACAGATACCGTTCTCTTGAAGGTTTTAATAATTCTGAAATGATAATATCAACTACAAGAAGACTTGATATTATTAAAAAACAAATGGCGATTCAGTCCAAATCTTTAGATGAAATCACCAAGCTAGCAGAAGAAAAAGAAAAATTATTGATGGCTATTCCTGCCATTCAACCCATAAATAATGAAGATTTAACTCGAATGGCATCCGGATTTGGTTGGCGTTCAGATCCTTTTACTAAAGCTCGTAAAATGCATAGAGGAATGGATTTTACAGCCCCAAGAGGTACTCCTGTCTATGCCTCAGGTGATGGAAAAGTGATTCGTGCAGATAATGGCGCTTCAGGATTTGGGAATCATATTAGAATTGATCATGGTTATGGGTATCTTTCATTGTATGCACATTTAAGCAAATACAACGTAAAGAAAGGACAAAAAGTAAAGCGTGGTGATTTAATAGGTTTTGTTGGCAACACGGGGCGGTCAGAAGCTCCCCATTTGCATTATGAGGTATGGAAAGACAAGGATAGAATTAACCCAATCAATTTTTACTACGGAAGTTTATCAGCGGAAGAATTTGAGAACATGTTGAAATTCGCAACTCAAGAAAATCAATCCCTTGACTAATGCAAATAGAACTACCTGAAAAAAGATATTACGGTATAGGCGAAGTCGCTAAAGCCTTTGGTGTAAACACTTCACTTATACGTTTCTGGGAAAAAGAATTTGATGCCTTAAAACCAAAAAAAAATGCCAAGGGCAATCGTAAATTCACACCAGAAGACATTAAAAACCTTAAACTTATTTACCACTTGGTAAAAGAGCGCGGATTTAC
The DNA here is from genome assembly GCF_039941195.1 of Aurantibacter sp. Taxonomy (GTDB): domain Bacteria; phylum Bacteroidota; class Bacteroidia; order Flavobacteriales; family Flavobacteriaceae; genus Aurantibacter_A. The sequence goes on from NZ_JBDVFA010000060.1 coordinate 19,725, forward strand.
ATTAGATGGAGCGAAAACACATCTTAAAGAAAATCGTCAAAAAGCGCTAAATAATTTTGACATAATTGATAAGCTTGAAAAAGTTAAAGCTGAATTAATTAAGATTAAGGAACAATTATAATTTTCTTTAATCTTATTTTTTTGTTCAATTATTGTAACATTTTACCACTTTCTGCTGACTAACATGTATTAACTATATTATCAAACACTAAAAATAAACACTATCATGAAAAAAGGACTAATTGCATTAATAGTATTAGGGGTCTTGGCAATCGGCATTTACCAATGGGCTGTTGGATTTAATAACACCGCTGTAGAACATGAAGCCGATGCAAAAACAGCTTGGTCTAATGTTGAAAGTTCATATCAACGTAGAAACGACCTGATTGGTAATTTGGTTAAAACCGTTCAAGGAGCTGCAGATTTTGAAAAAGAAACTTTAGAAGGCGTTATTCAAGCAAGAGCAAATGCAACTAAGACCACGATAGATGCTGGCAACCTTACACCAGAAAAAATGGCTGCATTTCAGGACGCACAATCTGGACTTACCGGTGCATTAAGCAAATTAATGGTCGTTGTAGAACGTTATCCTGAATTAAAAGCAAATCAGAATTTTCTAGAATTGCAGTCGCAATTGGAAGGCACTGAGAACCGTATAAATGTAGCACGTGACCGTTTTAATGAAGCGGTAAATGTTTATGACAAACACACTACTAAATTCCCAGGGAAACTTTTAGCCGGCCTTTTTGGGTTTGACGAAATGGCGAGATACGAGGCAGCAGCAGGATCAGAAAACGCTCCTGACGTAGATTTCGATTTCAAATAGAAAAATATGTCTAGAGTAGAAGACTTTTTAACTGCCGAAGGGGAGCAAGAAATCGTGTCGGCAATACTTGAAGCCGAAAAGAACACCTCTGGAGAAATTCGTGTTCATATTGAGGCTCACACTCGTTTGCCTCATGATGATCGCGCTAAAGAAGTCTTTCATCTCTTGAAAATGGATAATACCAAAGATGCAAACGGGGTATTAATTTACATTGCTGTAAATGACAAAAAATTCGTTATTTATGGCGATCATGGAATCAACAAAGTGGTACCAGCCGATTTTTGGGAGTCTACTAAAGACGCAATTCAACATCAATTTAAAAAGGGCAATTTTAAACAAGGTATAATTGACGGTATTCTATCTGCTGGCAAAGAATTAAACACTCATTTCCCTTGGAATGCAAATGATACAAATGAACTGAGCAATGAAATATCAAAAGGTTAGCTTACTGCTCTTTCTCTTGTGTAGCGTGGTTGTGCATGCGCAGTTTAAAATTCCTGAAACTCCTACGGAGCAAACTAGTGTTTATGATTACATAAATCTATTATCACAGCAGCAAAACACTGCGCTTGAACAGAAACTAATTCAGTATTCAGACAGTACCTCAACCCAAATTGTTGTCGCCATAATTAAATCTACTGAAGGAGAAGAAATCAACTATTTGGGTGCCAATTGGTTAACAAAATGGGGAATTGGTCAAAAAGGAAAAGACAACGGCGTTCTAATTATTTTAGCTAGGGACGACCGAAAAATTGGAATTAATACGGGATATGGTGTAGAAGGTTCTCTTACAGATGCCATGAGCAGACGTATAATAGAAAACGTAATTATCCCTCATTTTAAACAAAATGATTATTATTCGGGACTTGACAATGGAGCAGATGCCATTTTCCAGGTACTTAATGGAGAGTTTGAAGAAGAACGTACTTTTGATGAGTCGCAAGGTTTTCCTCTAGATGCACTCTTGCCTTTTATAATATTTCTGGTAATTCTTATCATTCTTTCACGCCGTAACAACAAAGGTGGAGGAAGAAATGGAGGTAAACGTTCCGGTGGATTAGACCTTTGGGACATCATCATTTTAAGCAACATGGGGCGCAGTGGCCATTCTGGAGGTGGCTTCGGAGGTGGCGGCGGAAGCTTCGGTGGCGGTGGTTTTGGTGGTGGCTTCGGAGGCGGAATGGGCGGCGGTGGCGGCGCTTCTGGTGGTTGGTAAAGTCAATCGAAAAGCGCAAAAAAACTACACCCCAAACAACTCTACTTCTTACGCATATAAATTGTTACCGGTACTCCCGTAAAATTAAAGTTTTCGCGTAACTTATTCTCTAAGAATCGCTTATAAGGGTCACGAACATATTGCGGTAAATTACAAAAGAACGCAAACTGTGGATAGTGTGTTGGTAACTGCGTAATGTATTTTATTTTTACGTATTTATCTTTATACGCCGGTGGAGGGGTATTCGCAATTATGGGCAATAACACATCGTTTAATTCGCGTGTTTTTATTTTTTTAGAACGATTTTTATATACCTCAACCGCAGTTTCTATCGCCTTATAAATCCGTTGTTTATTTAATACTGAAACAAAAAGAATTGGCACATCTACAAATGGCTCCATAGCCTGCTTGATTCGTTCTGTATATTGTTTCATGGTATTGGTCTCTTTGTCTACAACCAAATCCCATTTATTCACCAATATTACAATACCCTTGTTATTCCTTTGCGCCAACCAGAAAATGTTTTCAACTTGTCCATCAAAGCCTCGTGTTGCATCAAAAAGTAAAATACACACATCCGAATGTTCTATAGCACGAACAGAACGCATAACCGAATAAAATTCTAAATCTTCTTTAACCTTAGCTTTTCTACGGATACCAGCGGTATCAACCAAGTTAAATTCGAAACCAAAACGGTTATATTTCGTATCAATACTATCTCTGGTTGTTCCAGCAATATCGGTAACTATATAGCGATCCTCGCCAATTAATGCATTAATAAATGATGATTTTCCAGCATTTGGACGTCCAACAACTGCGAATCTCGGTAATTCAACCTCTTCCGTATCTTTTTCAGGTAGCACTTTAACTAATTCATCAAGCAACTCACCAGTACCCCCTCCATTTACACTGGATACGGTATAGTACTCACCCAATCCTAATGCGTAAAATTCAACAGCATCAGCTTCTCTTTTAGCGTTGTCAACTTTATTGATAACTAAGAAAACAGGTTTTTTTACACGGCGCAATAGCTTGGAAACTTCTTCATCCATAGCTGTTACTCCAGTTTCAACGTCTACCATAAAAATTATAGCATCCGCTTCATCGATAGCCAATTCTACTTGTCGGTCAATCTCCTTTTCAAATATATCTTCACTTCCAACGGCATATCCGCCTGTATCAATTAATGAAAACTCTTTACCGTTCCAATCGCTTTTTCCATAATGTCGATCACGTGTAACACCACTAACGGCATCAACAATAGCCTCTCTACGCTGAATTAAACGATTAAAAAAAGTAGATTTTCCAACATTAGGTCTTCCGACAATAGCAACAATAGCACTCATTATGGTAATTTAAGCCACAAAGGTAATGTTAATCGCCTTAAACCTTCTAATCTAAAAATAGAAATAAGATACCTTAGGTTGTAGTGCGCTCTTCATTCTTATGAATTACGACTAATTCTGATTTTGAATCTTTGTTTTTTGCCAGATACGGCTCACCCACTTGTCTTTCGCGGATTATTTGAGATGGAGCGCCATATGCTACAACATGGCTTTCTATATTATTTACAACTAATGCACCTGCACCCACAACCGTGTGTGCTCCAATAGTAATGCCTTCAATAACACTAGCACCAAGACAGATTGCTGAAAAAGCTCCTAAATTTACATGACCTCCAGTAGAAGCCCTCGGAGCTAAGCTGGAATAATCTCCCATTACACTATCGTGATCCAATGATGCATTGGTATTAACTATACAAAAATCACCTATCTGAGCGTTGGAATTTACAATAGCACCAGGCATAATAATTGTTCCCACACCTATAGTAACATCTCGTCCTATTACAGCTTGAGGATGCGCAGAAGAAACAAATTCAAAATTGGGAACTATTTCTATGATTTTATCAACCACTTTTTTTCGTATCCAATTATCACCAATAGCCACTATACCAGCGGTTATATTAAATTTATCAATAAAATATGGAAGTTCGTCTTCAGTACCTAGCACTTGGTAGCCATTAGCCAAACGGCATTTTTCTTTGTAGGTATCAATAAAGCCAATTACATTAAAATCAGCCTCTTTTTCGATTATATCCAAAACCACATTTCCATGGCCGGATGCACCGATAATTACAATATTTTTCATTCTCGTGGGGGGATTTGGGGTTTCCACTTTCGATTACTCAAATGTAGGAATTATTAATAGGGAAATAGATAATATGTAGTATTATTCGATGAACTACAAAAAATCAGCAAACCTTCTCAACATAAGTAAAAACGGACTTTATAAGCCTTTATTACTAACTATTATTGTAACCAAAACGTTTTAGCTGACGTGCATCACTACGCCAATTCTTATTTACTTTTACATAAAGTTCTAAATGCACTTGCTTGCCAAAAAACTTTTCGAGGTCTTTTCGAGATTCAACGCCCACACGTTTTAAAGCAGTGCCTTTATGCCCAATTATAATGCCTTTTTGCGAATCGCGTTCTACCATAATAACGGAACGCATTCGAATAATATCCTCATCTTCAAAAAACTCCTCTGTTACTATTTCTACTGAATAGGGAATTTCTTTTTTATAATGAATAAGGATTTTCTCACGTATGGTTTCATTTACAAAAAAGCGCTCTGGCTTATCCGTAAGTTGATCTTTTGGATAATAAGCTGGTGCAACAGGAAGCAATTCTATAATACGTTCAAAAACATTTTTAACATTGAAATTTGATAGCGCCGATATCGGATGCAATTCTACTGAAGGCAAAAGTTCTTGCCAGTACTGCACCTGTTCTTCTAAAATTTCTTGAGTGGTGGTATCCACTTTGTTGAGCAGCAATAAAACGGGAATCTTACTATTTTTAATTTTCTTAAAAAAAGCTTCATCTTTTAAAGCTTTCTCTCCTATTTCTACCATATATAGTAACACATCTGCATCTTCAAAAGCGGACTTTACGAAATTCATCATTGAAGATTGCAGTTCGTATGCAGGTTTAATAATCCCCGGCGTATCAGACAATATCATTTGAAAATCATCACCATTTACAATTCCTAATATACGGTGTCTTGTTGTTTGTGCTTTTGAGGTAATAATAGATAGTTTTTCACCTACAAAGGCATTCATCAATGTTGATTTCCCAACATTTGGATTACCTATAATATTTACAAACCCTGATTTATGCTCTTTCATTACGGAGGTCTTTAAAATAAGCTTTAGTAGCTTTATTAACCTTTGGAGCTAGCAAAAGTACTGCAATCATATTTGGAATCACCATTAAAGCATAAGACAAATCAATTAAGTTCTTTACAAGGTCTAATGATGCGACCGCCGCAAAAACTATCATAATAACAAAATACCAATTGTAAAACTTACCAATTTTAGCATTGGTTAAAAAAGAAAGACATTTTACCCCATAATACGAATAGGTAAATAAGGTGGATAAAGCAAAAGCAGAAACAATAATCATTAACAAGTCGTCACCATAGCCGAAAAGTGTGCGCTCAAAAGCCGTTAAGGTCATTACTATTCCACTTTGATCCTCTAGGTAAGCACCACTTAATATTATTACTACTGCTGTAAAGGTGCAAACTAAAATGGTGTCGATAAATGGACCTAACATTGCTACCAACCCCTCTTTAATAGGATTATCGGTTTTAGATTGACCGTGATACATGGGCGCACTACCTAAACCTGCCTCATTGGAGAACATCGCTCTTCGAATACCTATTATTACGAGACCCCAAAAACCACCAGTTACTACTGTTTTAAAATTCCAAGCTTCGGTAAGTATTAATTTTAAAGAAGGCATAATCTGAGAAGCATTCATAGCCATCACTACAATTACCGCAATTAAATAAACAGCAACCATAAATGGCACTATTGCCGAAGCTACTTTAGCAATTTTTGTTAACCCACCAAAAATCACGAATGAGGTTACGATTGCTAATACAAATCCAACGGTCCATTTCCAGTTGGTTTCATCCATTTCAAAAATAGTTTTAGAGGGTTCTATTACACTCATAAAGGTTTCCGTAAACTGGTTAGCAGTAAATACCCCCAAAAAGCCAAAAAGCCCACAAACAGCAAAAAATATAGCCAATGGTTTCGCTTTTGGTCCTAAGCCCTGAGTAATATAAAACATAGGGCCTCCTTGCAATTTACCATCAGAATCTTTTCCCCTAAACATTATGGACAAGCTGCACGAATAAAATTTAATACACATACCTATTAAGGCAGTCACCCAAATCCAGAAAACAACACCTGGCCCTCCATCATGAATAGCTATGGCAACACCCGATATATTCCCTAAACCTACAGTAGCTGCAACGGCTGCCGAGAGCGCTTGAAAAGAACTTACATCGCCTTTTGCAGTTTTATCATCATACTTACCTGCAGTAATCGCAATGGCATGACCAAAATATCGATAGGGCAAAAATTTTGAATAACACACTAAAAAAAGCCCCCCACCTATTAAAAGAATAAACATTGGCCATTCTGTGAATGGTATTAATTGCGCTAAAATCTCATTGATTGTTTCCAAAGGCTATGTATAAAACCCGAAGTTATACATTTTACTGACTTTTGAAAACGTACTCAACAAAAATATTCTTTCAACAATCTTTGAAATAACTAAAAAACGGTTGTATATTTGTCGCCCGTTACAAATAGTAGCGCACCTTTATCTCGTCAGCGTAATGAACTGAAGTTGCAAAACAAGTGAGATAAGAACCCATATCGCGGGGTAGAGCAGTAGGTAGCTCGTCGGGCTCATAACCCGAAGGTCGCTGGTTCGAGTCCAGTCCCCGCTACTACCAAAGCTTCAGAGAAATCTGAAGCTTTTTTTTATGCCTTTAACTCAAAATAATTTTAAGAGCTGGCTCCCCCGAAGCGTCGGGGCTGTCCCCGCTACTACCAAAACTTCAGAGAAATATGAAGCTTTTTTTTATGCCTTTAACTCAAAATAATTTTAAGAGCTGGCTCCTCCGAAGGGTCGGGACTGTCCACGCTACTAGCAAAGCTTCAGAGAAATATGAAGCTTTTTTTATTACTACATCATCTCAAATTTAGAACTATATGACTTTTTTATTTTCTTAAATTTAACGTCAAACTTATCGATATGAAAAACGCTCGAAGCGTGTTTTTTTTACTGCTACTATTAACTATTGGCTGCAACAGTTTCAAAAAAAGTGAATCATCAAATTTCGAAAAATCTCAAATATTAAAACTACACAACCAGAGTAAAAATGTAAAACTTGAAAAGTCTCAAAGACTTATTTTAGCCGACAGTGCATATAACCTTATTAAAACAAAGCCCCTAGATAGCTTAACACTAGCAACTTTATACAATAAAAGCAATATCCATTATGCCTTAAAACAAATTGACAGCTCTTCTTTTTACGATCAGTTATTATTAGAACAATCGAATCTAATACAGAATAAATATTATGCAGGAAAGGCAAGTCAGGCTATAGCTTATTATTTCGATGCTATAGCTCAATTCGATAGTGCCTATTTCTATTACAACCAATCGAAAAACTACTTTCAAAGCATTATAGATAGTAGTCAAGTTGGGCGACGATTGCTAAGCATGGGCCAGATTCAAAAAAATCAGAACGATTTTTTTGGCAGTAAAGAAACATTAACCGAAGCACTCCAATTTCTTCAGCCTGAAAAGGATATAAATTATATAGCTTCTTGTTATAGCGCGTTAGCATCCAACCATCGCAAACTATTAAATTACGATGAGGCAATTAATTACCATTTAAAAGCTATTGAACTTTCAAAATCATCAAAAAATATTCTTGCCTATAAAAACAATTTGGCGACCACTTATATTGACAATAAAAAATATAAGAATGCCATCACCCTTTTAAATTCGGTATACAATGATACTTTATTGCAAAAAAAATCGTCGCAATATGCTCGAGTTCTCGACAATTTAGCCTATGCCCAATGGTTATCTAATAACAACCAATCAGAAAACCTTTTTATTAAGGCCCTAGATATTCGACTACTAAATAAGGATCGAAGAGGACAAATTTCTAGTTATACCCATTTGGGTGAATTTTATGCTGAAAAGGACAGAAAAAAGGCGTTTGTATATTTCGATTCAGTGATAGTATTATCTAAAGATTTAAAAATTCCGAAAGCAGAAAAAGATGTTCTTGTTCATTTAATGAATTTGGATGACAAGAACACGAATCTAAAAGATCGCTATATATTTTTACAAGACAGTTTGTATGCCGCTGAACTAAAAGTTAAAACGCAATTTGCTAAATACAAATATGACGACAAGCTAAAGCAAGAAGCTATTCTGCGTTTAGAGAAGGAAAATGCAGAACAAGCATTGAAAGCTAGCAAAGAACGAAATCAAAAAATTATGTATTTGGGAGGCGCAGTATTTTTAGCTTCCCTCCTAGCCTTTGCTTTTTTTATATTTAGCCAGCGTACGAAACAATTAAAACAAAAAAATAAATCGGAAAAGCTCGCTGCTATTTATGAAACTGAAGCAGAACTATCTCGAAGATTACATGATGATCACGGTGGTCGATTAAACCAAACCATGTTATTGGTTGAAAATGATGCTGATAAGTCTATAGTCTTAGACAACTTGGAAAAACTTTATAAGCAAAGTAGAGATTTCTCAAGGGATATTAATGAAGTAGATACAGGACCTTATTTTTGGGAGAACCTTTTAGCAATGGTAAAACTTAGAACGCCAACCGATGTAAAACTATTTATAAGTGGTGCTAAAGAAATCAATTGGAATATAATACCCTTAACAACAAAAACAGCCTTGTTTAAAATAATGCAAGAGTTGATGATCAACTTAAAAAAACACAGTGGTGCGAGTATAGTCGCAATTACATTTCAAAATACCAACGATGTTTTACAAATAAACTATGAAGATGATGGTAACGGTGCCACGCAAGAAGAACTTCGACTAAAAAATGGACTGCTGAATACGGAAAAGCGTATTCTAGCCATTGGTGGAAGTATTATTTTTGAATCAGAAAAAGGAAATGGTTTTAAGGCAGCGATACAATTTCCTATTTAATTATACCGTGCTATGTTCAAAAAAGTACTAATTGCAGAAGATTTTCAAGATGCCAATTTAGGTATTATTGACACGCTTAGAGAAAGATTACATATTACCGAAGCTCAAGAAGAACTTTATTGCGACAGGGCTTTATCTCGTTTAAAAGTAGCCCTTGCTGCTGAAGAACCATTCGAACTCTTAGTTACCGATTTACATTTTAAAAAAGACCATGTAACACAACGTATATCATCAGGTATCGAACTTATAACAGCTGCTAGGTTACTGCAACCCGGTATAAAAGTGATTGTAAATTCTATGGAAGACAATCCTATTAAGATTAATGCTCTTTTTAAAGACCAAAAGATAGATGGCTATGTTTGCAAGGGTAGACACGGCTTAAACGAACTGGTTTCTGCAACAAAAGAAGTTTATCACAATCGCACGTATTATTCGCCGCAAATAAATTTAAATATTGCCGACAATGTTTTTGAACTAGACGATTATGATTTAAAAATATTAAAAGCATTGGCCGCAGGACTCACCAAAAAAGAGGTTTCTGAAAAATTTAAAAAAGAAAATATTTCACCTAGCAGCGAGAGCACCATTGATAAAAGAATTAGTCGACTCTATGACGAATACCGCGCTAAGAACACGACCAACTTACTTTTTAAATTAGTAAAAGAAGGAAAAATATAAGGTGTCCAGCAATCAATATTCTTTAGTAAAATACAATTTAATATTCCTTACAGATATCTGTAAGGAATTCTTCTTTTATGGGCATAGGTTTGGTGTATCATTAAGCTTAAACAATATTTAAAATGATAAATAAACATATCAATTTCAACGTATAACAAATTGTTGGCCATCCTGCTGTTTGGGGTATTCGGGGGAAGTTCTATTTAGCGGGTTTGGCCTTCATTAAGCTTTAATAAAGATAATTGCATTTACAATTCAATAGATTAACCATTATTTTATAAACATAGGTAGAGGTCGATTTTACAATCGACCTTTTTTTTACGCTTATTATTTGTTAAAGATTCAATAAACTAATTAAAAAAGGATTCCTGTTTTTCTTATATTCAAGATAAACTAATATACTTCCACCAAATACTATATTTTACCCTCCCTCCTATCGTTTCCGTCAACATTTTAATGATTTGAGCTAAGCTTAACCCTGATAAATAGGCAACTTTGTAGTGTAAAAAATGGTGATAGCCATCATAGTAAATAAAAAACACATAAAAATGAGCAATACAGGAAATACAGTTTTAGGAATATTAGCAGGATCAGCGATTGGAGCTGCCTTAGGAATATTATTTGCGCCAGATAAAGGCGAAAATACAAGAAAAAAAATCGCAGATCAAGCTGCTGCCACAAGAGAGAGCATAGCTGAAGGCGCAATCGATTTAAGCGATAGAGCAGCCCATAGTCTTTCTTCCAAAACGGATACGTTAGAAACAAAAATGAATAGCATTGTATCAGATGTGAGTTATAAGACTGAAGACGTAATCACAACTTTAGAGAGTAAGCTTGCTGATTTAAAAGCTAAGAATAAGAAATTACAAAAAACATCGTAATGGGAATTATCAAATCATTAAACCACACCTCAGATAAAGCCATTGATATTAGTGAAAACTACTATCAAAAAACACAAGAATATTATAAGCTTAAAATTTTTCAACAGCTTACACAAACCATAGGTTTGTTCTGCAAAACAGCATTAATAGGTAGTCTAATTTTTTTAGGAATTATTTTCCTAGCCGTTAGCGGCACTTTGGCTTTATCGAATTTATTAAATAACCCTATTGCTGCTTGTTTAATTATCGCAGGATTAATATTTCTATTGGCATACGTAGTTTATTATTTGCGTGCAAGAATAGATGCCTACATAATAAAAAGTAGTAGTAAAACATTTTTCGATTAGATGAAAACATATAAAAATCAAAATGAAATTAATGCAGACCTCGCTCGGCTCAACCTTGAACGGAAAATAGCCTGGGAAGAAATTAAAGGCCTGCGCTACCAATTAGAAGAAGACTTACAACCCTATAATTGGATGAAAACCGCAATTTCGGTTACCAAAAAATATGGCTTGCTTTATCTAGTTCGTAAAATTCTTAAATGATTTTTTAATACAAATTTGGTTGGTTGATTTGGATAGGGGTACATAGCAATATGTATCCCTATTTTTTTTACAGTACTTCTAACGGAACAGTTATATTATTCTGAAATTCACTAGGACTAATACCGTATTTTCTTTTAAATATTTTAGAAAAATAACTGCGACTACTAAAGCCAATAGAATAAACAATTTGTGATATATTCATATCTGAAGTTCGGATATGGTCGCGCGCTGCTTCTAATCGAATATGTCTAATATACTCCGTTACCGTTCTTGTATACAACAGCTTAAAACCTTCTTGTAGCTTGGCTTGTGACAATCCGGATTTTGTTGCTAACATTTCCAGTGAGTAATCTTTTGATGGATTTTTTATGATGGCATTAGCCATTTTACGCACAAGTTTTAACTCGCTTCGCAGTAAAGACGTACTAGGCATTTTGTTTTTATATTCTTTATCATGCTGTAAAATATGCATCGATAAAATTTCATAAACCAAACCTTCTATTTGCATTATTCGTATCATTCCTTTGGTTCGCACCTTTCGTAAGGCACCAATTTTTGTTGCCAATTTTAAGTTAAAACTACCATAAAATGAAAATACATTTTCGTGATCTGTATCCAAGAAAACGCGATACAATCGTTGATTTAGTTCATCGACATTATTCAACCTTTTCTTAAGAAATTTCTTTCTGGTAATCTGAATTACATTAATGGCTAATTTTTCATCTTTTGGAAAATAACCATAATTATAACCCCCATCCTTACAGGTAACTATTACCGATTGAAATTGTGCTAAGGTTTGAATATCACTTTCAGGCTGATACCCAAATCGATGTTTGCAATAACCCTCTAAACAATATGAAAAATGAATAGGATTGTATTCAGATGCATCCATTCGTAAGACGACGTCATCAAAAAATTTAATGTCGTACTCCAACAAACTAACCCCCCAATCAAAAGTGATAAAGCGAATAGTTCCAAATGCAATTTTGCTATTGACTTTTAAAATATATTCACCCCAGCGTTCATCTATTTCACCTCCAATAACTTCTTGAATTTGCCGTACTGTACCTTCTGTACTCTGAGCATCTACAAATATTTCTGTCAAATTTTCTTTTTTACATAAAACAAACCATTACTGGCTGTTAATCAAATATATAAATAAAGCGAATACACCTTTAAAATAGTTTTTCTTAAATAGCTTTTCATAAATAAAAAAGCTCCTTTAAAGGAGCTTCTTCTACTTGTTCAAGTTATAATGTAACGCTAAAAATAATCCTTAATAATCAACTTTACTTTTTTCAAGATTAACCCTATTTAAGTTAATTGGATTATTCATTTGTAACGTACGAATTGGGAATGGTATGTTAATATCGTGTTCGTTAAACTTCTTTTTTATTGCCATTATTCCCGCGCTTTTAGCATCTAATCTATTCTTTGCATTTTCTGCATCGACCCAAAAACGACATACAAAATTTATGGAACTATCTGCAAATGCAGTCCAGTATACTTCAATCTCAGAATTATCATTTTGATGATAAACCGACTCTATGGCCTCTTTAACTAACGATTCAACCAACTCTAAATCAGATTCATAACCAACACCACATTCTACAGCTATTTTCATTTTTTTGGTTAAGGAATAATTTTTTAGCGGATTTTCGATAATTGTTTTATTAGGTATAATCACCAAACTATTATCATACTCCTTTAACACTAGGCTATTCAAATTTATATCAACAACCTCTCCTGCATAACCCGATGTTTCAATCCAATTGCCCAAATTAATTTTGCTTCTAAATGAAAGTATAATTCCTGATAATAGATTGGACAGGGTACCTTGTAAGGCCAAACCAATTACAAGACCTGAAATACCAGCACCAGCAAGCAATGTATTTAGGGTTTTGCTTAAATCTAATGCTCCTAGCGCCAAAAACAATCCTATAGAAACAACAAATATTGCCGAAAACCGACCTATTAACTTTGTTATACTTTCTTGAGGAATTTTTTTTGCAGCAATGCGTACCGCCCATTTATTTACATACCTTGCCATATAAAAGGCCAATACCATTACTATGGTTGCCACTAACAAATTGGGAATACTCTCGATAAATGCGGTCATCCAACCTAGTAATTTATCAAATATATCAGTAAATGATTCTTGAATTTTATCTTTCATTTTAAATGTTTTAAAGTTTAAATTTCTTTTAGACTGCCACTACTAAAACATTACGAAACACTTTCTAGCTCAACCTTTTTTAATTGGTCGGCTGTATCCTTTATAAAGGCATTTAACATCCAACTAGACTTTTCTAATTCTCTAATATAAGCTCCCAGCATATCTATAGTTCCTTCATCACCAGCTTCGTCAGCTTTATCCAAAGTAAGTTTCATTTGCGCTAACAGCTTTTTGTGATCCGATAGAATACTAACCACCATCTCTGTGTCTTCTATAAAGGGAGATTCTTCCTCAATATTTGCCATTTTTAGATATTTAGATAAATTACTTACCGGATGATATCTTAAGGTTAAAACTCGTTCGGCAATTTCGTCTATTTTGATTCTAGCATCGGTATATAATTCCTCAAACTTTACGTGTAAATCGAAAAAATTTCTACCCAAAACATTCCAATGGAAACTGCGCAATTTTTGATAGTAAATAGTATAATCGGCCAATAACACATTCATTTCTGTTACTACAGGCACCAAATTTTTATCGTTTATATTTAAATAATTCATAGTTGATAATTTTAATTTAACTGGAATATGGTTTTCATACTCTAACTTCTGAAACAAAGATATCTGTAAACTAATATTGTCTTTTGCTCATATGAAGCAGATGTTAACACATTTACATAATTACCTGATTTAAAATCAGATAAAACCTTTACCAGCGTCATATAGCTGAATAGATTTAGCATTTGAGTCAAGGTTTTATTCATTTGAACCAAACAAGCTCTAAATATGATTATAACTTTGTATTAAGCAAAAAGACTATTAGCTACTTCTTAAAGGATATCATTTATTATTCCTCCTATTGGTTTTCAAAACCCAAACACATTACGTTAAGAATAAAAAACGCTTTATTTTTTTGCTGAGATGTAAAATGATAAACATCCCGAAAAAGAAATTATCATTCACTAATAATTATAATTTAAATGAAAACATATACTGAGAAAATCGGAAACAAATTAAACGAACTACTTGAAAAAACTTATGATGCGGAAAAAGGATTTCGAAAAGCAGCAGATCATACGGATCACAGTTATTTGAAAGAATATTTTGAAAAAAAAGCTGAACAGCGTAAAGATTTTGGATATCAATTAAAAACTGAAATTAGCACATTTGGTCAAAACGTAGAAACTGGTGATAGTGTTACCAGTAAAATGCATAGAGCTTGGATGGATATCAAAGCATTATTTTCTTCAGAAAGTGAAGAAGCTATGTTAGAAGAAGCCATTAGAGGTGAAAAAGCTGCTATATCGGAATATGAAGATGTACTATCTGAAACGGCATTACCCCCAACAACAAAAATGCTACTTCAAAAACAAAAGGATAGTATTAAGTCTGGACTGACTACTGTAAAAAGTTTAGAAAAAGCATTTTAAACTAAACATCAAATTATTAAAAAAAGGGAAGCAAATGCTTCCCTTTTTTATTTGAATGAAATCTACAAAATCAATCTTTAATACAACCATAAACTTTTAATTATCAAAGTTTTAAATAATTTTTATATGAGTTAAGATTTCATTTGATACCATTAAACATCCAGATAAAATAAGTCCATATTTGTAAAAGTTAGAGGAAACAATACGATTTCCTAAGTACAAATTTAAAAACCAGAATATATGTTACGTTGGACAATCACTTTTATAATATTAGCAATAATAGCCGGAATTTTTGGATTTGGTGGAATAGCTGCTGGAGCAGCAAGTATCGCCAAAGTCTTATTCTTTATTTTTTTAGTACTATTAGTAATCTCATTAATAAGAGGCAGAAAAGCGTTCTAGTTAACACCAGAAAGCTCTAGAGATATATTAATAATTAAAAAAATAAACAAGATGAAAAATTTAGCAAAACTATATATACTATTATTCTTCTCAGGCGTATTTTTAACTGCCACAAGTTGTAGAGAGAAAACTACTGAAGAAAAAGTTGAAGATTCCATTGAAGCAGTTGGAGATGAGCTGGAAGAAGGCGTAGAAGAAATAAAAGATGAAGCAGATGATGCTATCGATGACCATTAAACTTCACTGATACAAAGCGCTAAGGCAAGCAATTAAATTTGCTTGCCTTTTTTATTTCAAGTTTAACAATTGAATAACTATTAAATTAAGACCAAAAAAAAAAAAGAGACGGTTAAACCGTCTCTTTTTAATAAAAAACTAATAATCTAAAACTACTCTATAATAATAAATTCAGATCTCCTATTTTCTTGATGTTTTGGAATAGAACATACATTCTGATTATTACAATCATTTACTAAACGTTTTTCACCAAATCCTTTACCCGAAATTCTATTTGGATCTATTCCTTGTAATTTCATATACTCGCTTGTGCTCGTTGCTCTTCTTTGAGATAAGGCCTCATTATATATATCATTTCCTCTAGAATCGGTATGTGATTGCACTTGCACCTTAACATTAGGAAAAGCTTTCATATAATCGATAACTTTTTGAATTGATATTACTGCATCTTCGCGAATATTTGATTTATCGAAATCGAAATAAATTGGTTCAATATCTAAGTATTTAACCAGGTCAGTTCCTATTGGAGGAGTTTTCACAATTGGTTCTAAATACACTTCAACATTGGCAATATCTTCTATATCAATAGAAAATGATTTGTCGCCATCATTAAAATCATCTTTTGAAGCAACGACTTTATACATTCCGCCCTCACAATACCCTGCTAAATCAAAATTACCATCCTTATCTGAAACTCCTTCAGCAACAACTGCTCCAGTGGCATCAGTTAAAAGTAATTTTGCATTTAGGATGACTTCATTTGTTTCTTGGTTTTTAACAACACCAGCGATAGCCACATGGCAATCCAAGTCCAATTTCTTAACCTGGGTAAAGCTGTATATATCATCACCTCCATGGCCGCCTTCTCTGTTTGATGCGAAGAAACCCTTCTGAGTTTCACTATCATAAATAAGTGAAAAATCATCTTCACCCGTATTTATTGGCTTTCCTAAATTAACAATATATGGCTTATTTAAATCATCTAATTTAGTAGCAAAAATATCCAATCCTCCTAAACCAGGATGACCATCTGAAGCAAAATAGAGTATGTTCTCTTTTGTTACATATGGAAAAGTTTCACGGCTTTCTGTATTTATACCTGTTCCTAAATTTACTGGAGTACCAAAACTTCCGTCGTCGTTAATAGCAACTACAAACAAATCCGATTCACCAACTGTTCCTTTCATATCAGATGCAAAATATAATTGCTTTTCATCTGATGAAAGGGCTGGGTGAGCTACAGAATATTCATCGCCATTAAACGGCAGTGAAATAATATCTTTCCAATCACCACCCACCAAGGTTGCACGATAAATTTTTAATCGACTTACCCCTTGTTCATCTCTCGAAAACCTTCCATTTTTAGAATTATTTCTTGTAAAATATACTGTCTTTCCGTCCTTTGTATAAGCTGATGATGATTCATGTGTTTTCTTATTAAAAATCTTTGACAATTTCTCAACACTTTCATATTCTCCTTTTTCATTAGCAATTGCTTTATAAAGATTTGTAAATGATTTACCATTCCACAAATGAACATTACGGCGTGTGATTCCACTATCTCTTGAAGTTGAAAAAATCAAATCTTGTCCTTTAAAAGAAGGTGCAAAATCGGATTCTTTTGAGTTGATATTTAAATTCTTAATCTCAAAAGCACCCGATTGCTCTTCTATTTTTTTAAGATAATCAGGTTCTTCATCAAGTTTTACTGCGCGTACTTCAGAACTGGTTGCCTGCTTATATTTATTCATCCACACCTCCGACTCTTGGTAATTTCCATTGGATTTTAAAGATTGTGCATACCTGTACATATATTCCTGCTCGACGTCTACTTCTTCTAACTCAAATAATTTCTCGTACCAGCCTGCCGCTTCAGTATATTTTGCATTTTGATAATTCGCATCACCTAAATCACGATAAATTTGCTCATCTGAATGGCCATCAGCCACTAACTTCTCATAAGAATCAATAGCTAACGTGTAGTCATAGTTCTTATAATTAATTTCCGCTTTTTTTATCTTTTTGTCTTGAGCTGTACCAAAGGCACAAACCATAGACATTAAGTAAAGCGTGTATATAGTTTTTTTGTTCATAATACTTGTTTTAAAAGAATCTTGGGGCGATTACCCTTCTAAACCTATTTTTGAATTCGTAGCGCAACAACACTTCAAAAGAACCATCATTAAAGGCGGTATTACCTAATTCTGTAGTTTCTTTATCATATGCTAAACCTATCAAGAATTGTTCTGAAACTTGAAATCCAAACATTGCACTTACAGCAGCATCCCACCTATATGCTATTCCTAAGTTAAATTTATCGTTAAGTAAAAAATTTGCAGAAGCGTCTATTTGTAATGGTGCACCATTAACAGCTTTTAATAAGGCAGCAGGCTTAAATTTTAAGTTCTGATTTAAATCAAATACATAACCAGTTATGAAATAGAAATTCATACGTTCTTTGGCTATTGCAGAGCTTGAATTGTCAAAATGTTCTGTTTCTAGAAAATTTGGCACTGACAAGCCTGCATAAAACTGATTCGTATGATAATAAATTCCTGCTCCAAAATTTGGTGAAAACCTTTTATCAATATCGGTTCCTCCAATAGCAACAGCCTCATTATTATAATTTCGAAGTTTAGTAAAATCTAAGTTTAGCAAATGACCACCTGCCTTTACTCCAAAAGAGAGTTTACCTGTATCTGAAGTGTTTATAGTGTATGATACTACTCCATCAAAATAAGTATCTTGATTAGTTCCATTACCGATTTCATCATTAACTATCGATAAACCAATTCCTACTCCACGACCAATAGGCGTATTAAAATTTAAAGTTTGAGTCGTAGGAGCCCCATCTAAACCAATCCATTGTGAACGGTGAAGCGCAGTAATACCGAGCACACCTCTTGAGCCAGAGTATGCAGGATTAACCGCCATAGTATTGTACATGTACTGCGTATATTGAGCATCTTGCTGGGCCGTGAGACCCCACAATGAGAGTACAATAAACAGACTGGTAATAATAATTTTTTTCATCCTATTGTTTTAATAATTGTATTTCGATTCTTTTCTATCTATTAACATATAGATATCCGTTTTTAACCTTCGCTACACCTTCATTCATATAATCGATTATATAGAAATATGTACCTACAGGTAATTCTTCACTTTGTTTGATGATAACACGACCGTTGGATATTCCTCTAAAAGCATTGGAACCATTATCATAACCTTTAGTTTCAAAAACTAATACTCCCCATCGGTTATATATCCTAACGGTATTATCTTGATAAGATTCTATATTGTTTATCTGAAAGATTCCATTATTCATACCAGGACCTACTAAATCACTTTGAATAACGATATCACAAACTAAGCCTGAAGGTGTCATACCCCCTACTGCGCTACATGGTTCATATGGATTAGTATTGTCCGCAATTTCTTGTTCATTCGACACATCATCGCCATCACAATCTGCAGTTAACCACAAACCAGTGCGTTCTAAAGTGATGCTCATTTCTTCAAAGTCACATGGGTCAAGAGGATCTGTTTGGTCATTAAGTTCTGTTTCGTTTAATACTCCGTCTCCATCACAGTCTATTAGTAAATAATCTCCCGAAGGATCTACATTTACATTATCAGCATCATAATCGCAAGGATCTTCTGGATTGGTTCCATCTTCTAACTCTTGTCCATTAAGCACACCATCGCCATCACAGTCTGTAATTAAATAAGTACCTGTTTGAAGCGTCGTCATACTAGCTATTTCAAAATCACAAGGGTCATTTGGATTCGTACCATCCAATATTTCTTGCTCATTTGAGACTCCATCACCATCACAATCTGCACTACCTAAACCATTACATTGATCATAATCTATTGTAATCTCACCTGGTGTTGACTCATTACCATCATTATCTTCTACCGTGTATTCAATTACTTCTGGGTCGGCAGTAAAGCCTGTTTCTGGGGTAAATGTTACTTCACCCGTTGTTGGATTTACGGTCCATACACCTTCATTAGGAACAGTTACTTGCGTACAATCGCCATTGGCATCAGTAATATCGCATACACCTCCTGTTACTGATGTAGCATCCAAGCTTACTGTTGTTGGGTCAATACTTCCATCCGGGTCGTTGTCATTATCTACCACGGCAATCGTTACAGGATTTCCAGTCACATTATCTGTGCTTTCATCATCACCTGCTACCGGTACTTGCACTGCATAGTCAATAGTGATGGTGGCATCGTTAGATTCATTACCATCATTATCTTCTACCGTGTATTCAATTACTTCTGGATCGGCAGTAAAGCCTGTTTCTGGGGTAAATGTTACTTCACCCGTTGTTGGATTTACGGTCCATACACCTTCATTAGGAACAGTTACTTGCGTACAATCGCCATTAGCATCGGTAGTATCACATACACCTCCCGTTACTGATGTGGCATCCAAGCTTACTGTTGTTGGGTCAATACTTCCATCGGGGTCGTTATCATTATCTACCACATCAATCGTTACCGCTGTATTGGTAGGATTGTTTGTACTGCTATCGTTTGTAGCTACCGGTACTTGTACTGCATAGTCAATAGTGATGGTGGCTTCGTTAGATTCATTACCATCATTATCTTCTACTGTATATTCAATTACTTCTGGATCTGCAGTAAAGCCTGTTTCTGGGGTAAATGTTACTTCACCCGTTGTTGGGTTTACGGTCCATACACCTTCATTGGGAACAGTTACTTGCGTACAATCGCCATTGGCATCAGTAGTATCACATACACCTCCTGTTACTGATGTAGCATCCAAGCTTACTGTTGTTGGGTCGATACTTCCATCCGGGTCATTATCATTATCTACTACGTAAATCGTTACTGCTGTATTGGTAGGATTGTTAGTACTGCTATCGTTATCTGCTTCTGGAGAAGCATTAATTGGAACAACTATAACTAGAGGTTCGCACAAACAGTTGCTATTAGAAGGAACAAATTCAATTATTACAGATTTCGATGCACAAATTGGTGCTGAACTATTAAACGTAAGTGTTTCAGAAACAGTTGCTCCTTCTGCAATTAAACTAGATGTACTACCCGTTCCAATAGATGCCCCTGTTTTAATTCCAGTACCATCATCACAATACACATCATAAACATAACCAGCGGTTGCATCATCACCTCCAACATTATTAAAATCAAGATGAACTGTAAAGTCAAAACTACCATCAGTTTTTTCAAAATACGTGCCACCATCATTATTAGAGACTTCCAAAATTGGTTTTTCTAATGGTAAAATTTCATAAGAAAAACCTGTAGCAACTTGAAAATCACCACAATTCTCAGTAGAACAACTTATTCCGTTAACTAGTACATAATTAACAATTTGAACTTCAGCCGAATCATCACAAAAAGCTTCGTTTAGCGTGACAATATCAAAATCGAAATCTATAGTATCATCATCAATAACTCCGCTAGGATACTTAATAATCATTTCTTGATAATTACCGACCGTATTAACATTTTCTAATGTTGCTATATTGGTGCCATTAACAACAAATGTACTTGGGACATATTCTGTTCCTGGAATCAATGTTATTTTGGCATAATCTGAACTCGTAGAAGTTCCATTCTTAATTGTTGTTACAACATTTATAGTTTCTTGCACACCACATCCATCGATTGGCGCACCATAACCAGGTAATGTTATTGTACTCAATGCACTATAAGGTGCTACTGCCTGATCTACCTCAATAGCTGAAGATACTGCCCTCAGACCATTACCTAATGCTAGATCTCCACATGGACTTTCTCCATAAACTTTAAATGTAATTACTGAATTAGATATAAAATCGCATTCCAACTGTAATTCCATATCTATATGTGCCGTTCTTTCATCTGTGCTATTGTTAGCTGGATCACCGGCAATTCCTTGAATTTCGGTTATGGCCGTATGTCCTTTTAAATCTATTCGTGCAACACCATTTGTTACAACTGCACTTACAGTTTGAATGTCACCTGAATCCTTTGGATACTCTATGTCAACAGAATTTACCGTCATTCCATCCTGACCACCAGGAATAGCAAATTCAACATAAGGGTTAATTAAATCTGCTAATTGAGCACTAACAACATCTAATTCAATATTAAAAGGTGTACAAAGTGTTTGTTCTGAAGTAGGCTCATCCGTTATAGCCATTTGAACCTGAGCCTCTTTTGGCTCTAGAACAATTGATGTAGACCTCTGATAACAAATTGCTTCGATACTTTGAAAATCTGAGACATCTACATTTAAATCTGGATAACCTGGATAACCCAAACAATCCCAGCCATGTTCAAAAATAACAGTTTCATCTGTACATGCCGTAGAAGTCACTTTTAAGCGAATAGAACCTGTTTCATCCTTGGCTAATGCACCCGCTTCTATCCAAGCTTTACCACTAGCTACATGATAATTAATTGCTGTTTCCGTACCACCAGAAACTTTGTAAGCACCAACTACCTCAACACCTGTGGGTAATGTAGCCTGCAACCAATTGTAATTTACATCATCCGGACTCGTATTACTTATATTAACATCTAAATCTATTACATAAGCATCTCCATTTACGGTCGGGGACGGTGATTGCAATAAAAAGGTTGGTGGTGTGTAATTAAAAGTATTTGTATTTGTAAAACTTGTTGATTCTGGAGTTGCATAAGCAAATGCATCAAAATTAACAGTATAATCATAAGTTGTTGTCTCTGGAGAATGACAAGTGCCCGTAAATTCTACATAAAAACGAGGATAGTGCAATGCACGTTGGTCACGATTTATAAAATTCGGACCAGGAGTTATAGTAATTTGACCATTACTTTCTGTGGCTATAAAATCACCTGAAGTCGTAGAATAAGCTCCTTCAAAACTTACTGAAGTTACATTACCTGTAAATCTAGCTCCTTCAGGAATATCTACTACAGTAGATGTCCAATTAGAAAGTGGCCTGTATTCATCAGGAAACATATCACCAGGTGACATATTATGTGTAAAATAAAGCACACCCGTTTCTGATTCGCAACCGTTAGCTGAACGCGTTTGATTACTTCCATAAATTCTCGGTCGTGAATAATATGCTCGATCACCCCATGTATCACAACTTACTCTTACTGTATTGGCCGGATAATCAGTAAAAGCATAAAAATCACCTCTAAAGCCAGATAATTCAAAATATGAAATATCTTTAAAGTCTTTTGCAAATACAAAATTTAGTTCTAATTCTATCTCATCTTGTTCTAAACCTTCGCCATAATTATAAGAACTACTAATAATATCTCGATAGGAGCTAAGGTCAAAAGTGAGCAAATAATCTCTCGGTCCATTTGTAGTTAGTGTGGGTGGCACAGTTATAGACGTAGTTTCTGTTGTACTTGATTTATCGTTTATTGTAATAGTACCATCCACGAAAGTTATTATATCTGCACCCTTAGTTTCTGTATCTGCCGTATGATAATCAATATCTAAATAAAGATTATTCAAGCTAATATTGTTAATACTTGCTGTGGTTACCAAAGTCATGGTGTCACCTGCTAAATATTTTTTTGTCTCATGAACACTTTCGTCTAAAACAACTTGTGTAGCCTGAGTATTATCGATCCAACCGGCAGTAGTTCTATTGGCATCAAAACTTGTAATACCAGGGCCTGCACATCCTCCTGGGCAATGCGCATATATTTGAACTGATCCGCAATGAATATCTTGATCCCAACAAATACCGCTACCGCCTGTACATTTATAATTTGTCTTATACGGAATTGTTTGTAAGCCATTAAGTCCTACTCCACAGGTAACAGTCAAAGGAAAATCTACCCATTCCTTAAAGTGACCACTAGATATATCTGTTGTAGTAAAAATTACTTCATTACCGGATTGAGTAAATTCTGCAGGTGCCGTAGACTGTAATGCCATCCCCGTAGGAACAGTAATGGAAACGGTCCATTCAGACCCCGCATCATTTGAGCCCATATTGTCTCCATCACAAAGAGGATAACCTGTTCCTCCTATATATAAGGCAGGTGCTATACTAACTGTAAAATCTTCACCATCCACAACATCAGTAGGAGCTTCAACTTCTGTGACAGTTTGGTAATCTCTGATAATATTGAAATAGTTAAAGTCTACACGCTCAGGCAGTCTATCACTCTTACATTGATCCTTAAAATTTACATCCAGATATGTGTGCTCCCATGTCATATAATCATACCTACCTGTACCACAATTATCCCTTGGATCGATTTCGAAGTCAAAACTTAATTCTGTAAACTCTCCTGGGGGTAAATCATCGAAAAAACCATCGTTATCTAAATCATCTAGTCCAAAATTTAATCCATCTGGATCTGATGTGAAAAAATCCGCCGGTATATAAACTGATTCACCTGAACCACCAGATGGATAACTATCACTTGCAAGTGATGATGGTGTAAATGAAGGATTACTCCCAAATCTAAAATTTGAAACACTACGTGTATCTCGATAATCAAATGCCCAAAGAGGATTTGTGGTAGGATCGGTAATATCTGAGTTATTATGACCTAAACCTAGATTAATAGCAACATCTAACGCCATTGAACCTATAGCCGTTTTAGTATTCTCAATTTTGATTGTATAGGAAACAGCATTACATAATTCTACACGTGTTGCACCTCCCTTTGTTAAGGTAATTTCTGGAACATTTGCTCCAAAATTCAATGATCCGGTTTGTTGTTGTGCTGCTTGACAAGTTTCACCTGCTGAACATCCCCAAAAAGCGTTATGAATAATATCGGTATCAATACAGTCGTCTACCCTAAAAGATTCCGTTAAAAAAATTGATTCTCCATTATCAAAACAACCATCGCCATCACCCACAGAGAGAAATGGGTCTGTGGTCATATCAAAATTATAGGTGTAAACACCACCAGAAACAGAGGTAGGGGTTAAATCAGTAGAACCATAAGATAATTTATATTCATCATCTACGTCCGAACCAACCGTTACATAATAAGTGTAATTATCTGTACATCCATTTCCACCTTGTGCTAAAGTTATATTTCTAGTATATGTCTCCCCCACGTTGGCATTCGTTGTGGGAATAGAAGAAATATTTAATGAAGCAGCCCGTAACGTATAAGAGTCTACAGTAATATCGTCATCAGTTGCACTTTGGTTTCCTCCTTGATCCACAAAATTTATAGTATGTGCATCCTTAAAAATACCTCCAGAATTTAAAAACTCCACCGCCTCGCAATTAGCACTTCGTTCAAATGAAAAATACACCTCATCTCCAACTGCCCAATTTCCGTCGCTAGGTCTTTGAATAGTAAAAATAGGTTCATTGGCTGTACCTCCTTCAGTAAGCACAAAATCACCTGAACCTGTTTGCGTAGTAATTGTCGCAGTAGTAGGCACGTACTCTATCCCTGGCGGTAGCGCAAATGTTATACTAAACGTATGGCAAGTTGCATTTTTTCCTTGTATGTATACTTGTTCTAGGGAGTTGTTAGACCCACCACAAGTACCTAATTCTTGAGGGTCTATTGTTACCTTAAATCTGTTAGTTTCAATTTGTGCCATACTGGAGTACACAAAAAGAAACACAGAAAGCAAGGATAAAACCTTTGTTCTGTTCATTTTACAATAATTGAATTTGAGAGTAGTGTGTGTTACAAGAATACCTTGGCATTTATGTATAATCTCAAAAACTCTATTGGAACATTTTTGGGGGATAAAATGTATCATAGTAAAGTTTAAACAATGGCTTAAAAAGCTAAATTATTTAGTTCCAAGCCCAATAAAATTTGATATTTTGATTTAATATTTGAAGTACAA
Organism: Aurantibacter sp.; assembly: GCF_039941195.1. Lineage (GTDB taxonomy): Bacteria > Bacteroidota > Bacteroidia > Flavobacteriales > Flavobacteriaceae > Aurantibacter_A. Next base: position 45,008 of record NZ_JBDVFA010000060.1, read on the forward strand.
AGAATAACAATCTTTACACTTTATCGAAATAATTGTTGTGTTCATCTGATAAAACAGATGTGAATGTGCCGTTTAACGACATTAGCAGAAATGAAGAACGAATAATTTTTGTAGTCTAATTATAATTTATGTAAGAATTTTCTTGTTTATATTAAAACAACAACCTATAAAACCCTTACTTATATAACTATACGATGCTCATTAAAAAAAGTGGTTTAAATAATTCCTACATCCAAAAAATGGAAAAATACTGCCAATACTGTTAAATAGGCTATGTAAGAGCGCATGATTTCATTAAAATACTTTCAATAAAACACTTAAATTGAAGAAAAATAACAGGTGCCTATATCAATTTTTGGCACCCAGAATCGTAAAATACCATTCAGTATTATCCTGCTTTACATTTGATTGATGCCAAATGCTAAAACCAGCATTTTCAAATAACTTTTTATAGTTATGAGAAAATGAGCTTTCAGGTCCATAAATTTGAGAATTCGAATTCGTTTCAAAATTCACTTGTGATCCAATTGGTTCAATAGCAATAAATTTAATTTTACCTAGATTATTTAGTCGTTTTAAAAAAGCTTCTAAGTTTTCTTGTGTAAAATATTCCAATACCCCTCCTGAAGTAACAAAAATTGTATTTTCTTCTCCAAATTCATTCACCCAGTCTAGAACATCTGCAGCGACAAAACTAAGTCGTGTATTTGAATGAAACCTTTGTTTATTAATTGCTATTTGTTTAACACTTAAATCTATACCAATAAATTGCTCAATTTGGGGAAACTTTTGACTAAGAAAATTCAAAACATTTCCATTCCCGGCACCAATTTCTACTAAGGTTTTATATTCATATGTACTCCCTGCTAGTTCTATTTGGAGTTTATCAAAAATAAAAGACCAATCTGGAAGGAAAATATTCTCGAACATATCGTCTGTTTCCACAAACAATTCATCCCCTTTATTCACCCAATAATTATGATGTAGCTTTGCTAAATTATCAAAATCTTTATTTTTTTTTGCCTTGTTAAGAATAGCATCGCGCATTAAATACTCTACTTTCGAAAGTTTTTTATTCAACACAATTGTCATTCCATTTTCGCCAAGTTTAGCAGCCTTCTTAGGCATTAATACTACCAAACATCTACCAATTATGTATCTTAATTTTTCTTTCATCCTACAAATTTGCATCAGTTTTTCAAAATTCTTGTAAAACTGTAGTTAATATCCCAGCAAACATTAACATGTCATCGAGAACTTTGACAATATAAAGATTAAAATTACTGCTGGTTCACATACTTTATACATTAGTTCTAATATTCTTAAAGGAATTGTACAAGGATGAGGATTAACAGCTCCATTACAAAACTTTACAACAGTCATACTTAAACGCTGTAAATGTTCATTAATCTAAGAAAATAGCATTCGGTCTATTTAGAATAATTAACCCCTTTTCCTTGCGTTAAAAATTATTCGTTAAGCTATCAAAACACTAAAGTTCTATTCGAAACTAATTTAAATTTTGTTCATGCCTACTCCTAACCATATGAATAACGGATTATCTTCTTTTGAAAACCATCTCAGTGGTATTGAATTAGATTATCCTGATTCTACACTACACAAACTTTTTGACCATTGTGCAACTAGAAACCCCAATGCAAACGCTTTACAATATAAAAATGAGACAATTAGTTATGCGGAGTTACAAAATAAGGTAAATCAAACAGCTCACTACTTACATTCACAGGGACTAAACCAAGGCGATATAGTCTCCATTTCTTTAGATCGCACGCCTGAATTTATCATCTCTATTTTTGCGATTTTACAATGTGGCGCAGCCTACCTCCCTATTGATACTGGATATCCACCAAAACGAATTGAATTAATACTTAAGGATTCTAATTCAAAATTCTTTATTAGTACAGCATCTCATAAAAATCTAAATCACCAAGCTAAAAATATATTTGTTGAAAATCTTTCTTCAGAATCTTTAGAGTTTTCAATAGAACCTTTAAAACTACAAATCGGTAATGAAAATGTTGCATATATAATATACACTTCTGGTTCTACCGGCAATCCAAAAGGAGTGCAAGTAGCTCATAAAAATGTGATTAACCTAGTGCATTCCATGAGCATCCAACCAGGGATTACTACAAATGATAAAATATTCGCAGTAACCACCATTTCTTTCGACGCAATGGTAATGGAAACATTCTTACCATTGCTAAACGGAGCAACAGTAATATTAATTGATGAAGACACTCGACGAGATGGCGAATTACTAATAAAAAAAGCACTTGAGGACAATATCACAATCATGTGGGGCACGCCAACCATTTGGCAGATTTTAATAGACTCCGGTTGGGAAAAATCACTAAAATTAAAAGCACTTATTGGAGGTGAACCTGTACCTAAAAATTTAGCTGATAAATTGCTAAATCTTTGTGGCGAAGTTTGGAATATTTATGGTCCAACAGAAACCACTGTTTGTTCTATACTTACCCAAATTAATGAAAAAGATGATCCAATAGTAGTAGGCAAACCTATAGCGAATACTCAGATTCATCTTTTAGATGAAAACAAAAAACATGTAAAACAAGGTGAAATTGGCGAAATAGTTATTGGTGGGGATGGTGTTTCTTTAGGATATTTAAACCAAACCAAACTTACAGATGAAGTTTTTGTCACAAATCCTTTTGATGGAAAATCAGGTAATAAAATGTATTTATCTGGTGATTTGGGAAAGTTACTTCCTAATGGAAAAATTCAATGTCTTGGCCGGAAAGACAAACAAGTAAAAGTTAGAGGACATCGTATTGAATTAGGTGAAATTGAAGCAGTTTTAAGTCAGGTTGCTTCTATTAAAAAATCGGCTGTAATTGTAAGTAATGCTATAGGTAATGAACCTAAATTAGTGGCATATATTCAATCAAAAGATTCGTTAAAAGACACACATACTTTACGATTACATCTTGAAGATATTTTACCTGAGTATTTGATACCCTCAATTTTTATGTGGGTTGATGAATTCCCAGTAACTACCAATGGGAAGGTTGATTTTAAGAATTTACCAAAGCCTGAGTATGTACGACCAGAATCGGCACCTTTATTTAAAAAACCGCGTTCAAAGCAAGAAGTAGAAATTGTAAAAATATGGAGTGAACAATTACAAATTCCTACTATTGGAATAGATGATAATTTTTTTGAAATGGGAGGCACATCTCTCTTGACTCAAAAAGTAGCATCACAGATTAGAAAACGCCTTAAAATAAGATTTCCGGTTACAAGCATTTATCAATTTCCAACGATCGCTTCTTTGTCAAAATCGTTGAATTCAGATTATACACATACGAATAGCCTACAAGTTAAAAATCAAGCAATTGACAGTTTAATTAAAGATGTTGCCATAATTGGTATGGCTGGCAGATTCCCTGGCGTATTAACAATAGACCAATTTTGGGAAGTTCTACGCGATGGTAAAGAAACCATTTCGTTTTTTACTCCAGAAGAACTTGATAAAGCTATATCCGAAGATTTAAGAAAAGACCCATTATATATTGGCGCCCGTGGTGTTGTACCTTCAGCAAAAGAGTTTGACGCCCGTTTTTTTGGAATTAATCCAAAACTAGCAGAAGCTATGGATCCGCAGCAACGTCTATTTTTAGAAATTGCTTGGGAGGCACTAGAAGAAAGTGGACATCTTCCAAAACATTACAATGGTAGTATTGGAGTTTATGCAGGTACAGGAACGAACACTTATTACAAAAATAATATTTTACCAAATAAAGAAATATTAAATCAGATTGGACATTTACTAGTTAATACTGTAAATGAGAAAGATTATATAGCTTCAAGAACCGCCTATCATTTAAATTTAAAAGGCCCAGCTGTAAGTGTACATTCGGCTTGTTCCACTTCACTACTAGCAATTGCAGAGGCAGTAGAAGCAATTAGAAATGGACAATGCGATATTGCCCTTGCCGGTGGATCTAGTTTAACAGCACCAATAAATAGTGGTCATCTTTATCAAGAAGGCTCAATGTTAAGTTCCGATGGTCATTGTCGTTCTTTCGACGCTGATGCAAAAGGCACTGTTTTCAGTGATGGAGCAGGCGTAATTCTGCTTAAAAATTTGAGTGATGCCAAAAAAGATGGCGACCACATTTACGGTGTAATTAAAGGTGTAGGAATTAACAATGACGGTGGCGGCAAAGGAAGCTTTACGGCACCGAGTATTGAAGGGCAAGCCGATGCGATTTCAAGAGCGCTAAATGACGCCAATATTTCTGCATCCGATATTAGCTATGTTGAAACACATGGCACAGCTACGCCATTAGGTGACCCTATTGAAATAGAGGGACTAAATATGGCTTTTGGAGAACAAACTCAAAATGGATATTGCGCTATTGGATCTGTAAAAAGTAATCTGGGGCATTGTACAGCCGGTGCTGGTGTTGCTGGTGTAATAAAGACTATCTTATCTATAAACAATAAACAGATTCCAGCCTCCCTGGGCTATTCAAAACCCAATCCAAATATTGATTTTGAAAACAGTCCTTTTTATGTAAACAATACATTAACCGATTGGAAAATTCCCAATGATTTAAGGCGAGCTGGAATTAGCTCTTTTGGAGTTGGTGGTACAAATGTTCACATTGTTGTTGAAGAATACGTAATGGAATCTAAAACAACTGATAGTGGAAGACCATTACAAATTTTGCCGTGGTCAGCTAAAACTGATAAAAGTTTAACTGATTATGGAGAAAAATTAGGCAACTATTTAACTACTAATAACACGCAACAGCTTGCAGATATTTCATTCTCACTAAATATGACAAGAGATGATTTCAATCATCGGAAATTCATATTAGCCAAATCTAATAAAGAAGCTGCGGAATTTCTTTTACAAAATGATAAAACATCTAAAGAAACAAACAAACTAAAGGAAGTTCCCAATGAAATAGCTTTTCTTTTTCCCGGGCAAGGAGCACAATATTTACAAATGGGTAAAGCGCTTTATCAAAATGAAAACATATTTAAAAAAGCTGTTGATTCTTGCGCCGAATTACTCCTAAAAAATCTTGAAATTGATATTCGAGAAGTTATTTTTCCCAAAGAAAATTCGCAGGAAACAACCAATCGATTAAAAGATACACGACTAACCCAACCTGCTCTTTTTGTAATTGAATATGCACTTGCCCAATTATGGCTCAGCTGGGGCATAAAACCAACTGTTATTTGCGGTCATAGTATTGGAGAATTTGTTGGAGCTCATTTGGCTGGTGTAATAAACCTTCAGGATGCATTGCACTTGATAGCAACTCGCGGACGTTTGGTTAGCGAATTGCCAGAAGGCAGCATGCTATCGGTTAGACTCACAAAAAATCAGTTGGAAGAAATACTTCCTAAAAGCCTTTCAATTGCCGCAATTAATTCGGATAGACTATGTGTTGTTTCCGGATTAACGGCTGATATTGAAAATTTTATGACTGTTCTTAAAGAACAAAGAATACCCTGTCAATTATTAGCTACCAGTCATGCGTTCCATTCTACAATGATGGACCCGGTATTGGATACTTTCAAAGATGAAGTTGATAAAATACAACTGAATAAACCAAAGCTTCCCATTGTTTCTACAGTTACTGGCAATTGGTTAACTGACCAAGAAGCAACAAGTTCAGCTTACTGGACTAATCATTTAAGAGCAACTGTCTGTTTTTCAGATGCTTTAGATACTATTTTAGCTTTAGAAGATGTATTACTACTGGAAGTAGGCCCTGGAAAAGCTCTTACTACGCTTACACAACAGAAAAAGGCTGCAAAGACAAAACCTGTTATTTCCAGTTTAGCAATTCCTAAAAGTAATGAAGATTCATACTACGAACTTTTAAATGCATTAGGCCAACTATGGCTTAACGGCATTGAACCAAACTGGTCCGCTTTTTACGAAGGTCAAATCAGAAAAAAATTAAGACTACCCTCATATGCTTTTGACCGTAAACTTTGTTGGGTAGACCCAATAACTATTGAAAAACCAAAATTTCACACTGAAACTAATTCACCAATTGTAGTTCAAAATCAAAAAACTGAACCACTTATTGAAACAATACCAATGAGAAAGCCCATTTTACTTACTAAAATTTCAGAATTGATTGCCAATGCCTCTGGAATTGAACTTGAAAATTCTGATAACAGCTATAGCTTTTTAGAGCTTGGATTAGATTCACTGATTTTAACCCAGATAGCATTAACATGTAAAAAAGAATTTAATATTCCTATTACTTTCCGTCAACTTAATGAAGATTTCAATACTCCTGACCTACTGGCAGAACACCTAGACCAAAATTTAGATAAGGAAGCATTTGCACCCAAACCAATTGAAGTTTCCGCCCCAATTCAAGTAAAAGGAATTGCAACAAATCCATCATGCACTACAAATGTACATACTGGATTAAATAATAATGAGAACACAACTCTTGGATTAATTGCACAACAAATACAGCTTTTAGGAAAACAGGTTGAACTTATGCAAGGTGGTACCGCAATTCCTAATCCTGCTATTAGCACACCTAAGACTGTTGATACACCCAAAAACAAAATAGCCACAACAACTGCTGTACCTTCTAAATCAATTTTATCCGAAGAAGAGAAAATTGAACATCAAAAGCCTTTTGGCGCAGCACCACGTATTGAGAAAAAATCCACCGAATTGAGTGATTCTCAAATGGATTTTTTAGAAAAATTGACACAACAATACAACAAAAAAACTATTGGCAGTAAAAATTCGTCACAAAAAAATAGAGCCTTAATGGCCGACCCCAGAGTGGTTTCCGGATTTAAACCACTTACAAAAGAACTTATTTATCCATTAGTTATCGAAAAATCTTTGGGCAACCGTTTATGGGATTTAGATGGTAATGAATATATAGATGCATTAAACGGATTTGGTTCATGCATTTTTGGACACCAACCAAATTTTGTAACCGATGCACTAAAAAATCAAATTGATTCTGGTTATGAAGTTGGTCCGCAACACCCTCTTGCTGGTGAAGTTTGTGAATTGCTTTGTGAGTTTACTGAACATGATAGAGCCGCCCTTTGTAATACGGGTTCAGAGGCAGTACTGGGAGCCATGCGTATTGCCCGTACCGTAACTGGTCGTTCATTAATTGTGGCTTTTTCTAAATCGTATCATGGAATTAATGATGAAGGTATTGTTCGAGGTTCTAAGAAATTAAGAACCTTCCCAGCTGCTGCGGGAATACTTCCTGAGGCTGTACAAAATATGCTAATTCTAGAATATGGAACAGCTGAAAGCCTGCAAATAATAAAAGATAGAGCTCATGAATTGGCTGCTGTATTAATTGAGCCTGTACAATCTAGAAGACCAGAATTTCAACCAATAGACTTTATTAAAGAGGTTAGAGAAATAACCTTTAAATCTAGTACAGCACTTATTTTTGATGAAGTAATAACGGGTTTTAGAGCACACCCTGGTGGATTCCAAGGACTCACAGGAATTAAAGCTGACCTCGCTACCTACGGTAAGGTTATTGGAGGTGGACTATCAATTGGTGCTATTTTAGGCAAAAAAGAATATATGAATGCCTTAGATGGCGGTACTTGGCAATATGGTGATGACTCATACCCAGAGGTTGGAGTAACATATTTCGCTGGAACATTTGTTCGTCACCCATTAGCACTTGCTGCATCAAAAGCTTCATTACTTCATATGAAGGAAGAAGGACCTCAACTACAAGAAAACTTAACCACGCTAACCACAAATTTAGCTACTGAGCTTAATTTAGAATTTCATCATAGAAATCTTCCGTTAGAGGTAACGCATTTTAGTTCTTTGTGGCGACTGAACTTTAAAGAAGATATCCCTTATTCAGAGCTACTGTTTGTATTATTAAGAGGAAAAGGAATTCATATTTGGGATGGTTTCCCTTGTTTTTTAACCACTGCTTATACTGCAAATGACATAAATACATTAATTATTGCTATTTTAGAGAGTCTTGAAGAAATGATGACTGCAGGTTTTTTTCAAAAAACCAAAACAAATAACAGTCATAAATTAAATTCAAAACCTCTTTCAAATGTTCTAAACAATCCCCCAGTTTCAGGCGCTAGATTAGGTCTAGATCAATCAGGAAATCCTGCTTGGTTTCTTTCTAATAGAAAAAGAAATGGAGAATTTGTGAAAATAGCATTATGATAGAAAAGGAAGCCAAAATATCATTAAATCATCCTAATACATCATCTTTCGACCCATTTTCGGGTCCAAAAATTGAACGTGTAGTATGCACAACACGTTCACAAGAAGAAATTTGGACTGGATGTAAATTAAGTGGTGACAATGCTAACAAAGCCTATAACGAGTCTATTTCTTTAAAATTAATTGGCGACCTTAAAATTAAAGCCCTAAAACAAGCCTTACAAACTTTAATTCAAAGACATGAATCTTTACGGTCTACTTTTAGTACAGATGGCCGTTTTATGACCATATTCTCTGAACTAGAGACTAAAATTGAATTCTTAGACATAAGTGATCTTCAAGAAGATTTAAAGAAACATGCCCTATCAGAATATTTAAAAGCAGATGCAAATCATCTTTTTGATTTAAATAAAGGTCCTTTATTGAAACCGGGAATTATTAAAACTAGTTTCAGCGAACACATTTTTGTAATTACCGCCCATCACATTGTTTGCGATGGCTGGTCAATTGGCATTATGCTTCAAGATTTGGGGGCTTTATATTCTGCATTTGCAACAAACAAAGCTCCTAAACTACCAGAACCAGAGAGTTTTTATTCCTATGCTGATGAACAAAATCAATACACTCATAGTTCAGCTTATAATCAAACTGAACAATACTGGCTTGACCTCTACAAAAATGACGTGCCTCTTGTAGATTTACCTACAGATTATCCTCGTCCTGCAAATAGAGAATTCTCCAGTGCACGACTTGATTTTCCTATGGATTCTGATTTACTCGAATCTTTAAAAAAAACTGGTGTAAATGCTGGATGCAGCTTAGTTTCTTCGCTTTTATCAAGTTTTGAAGTATTCCTACATCAGCTAATAAACAAAGATGATTTGGTTGTAGGACTCCCCGCAGCTGGTCAATCAGCAGCTGGTAAAATGCAACTTGTAGGACATTGTGTTAACATCTTACCATTGCGTAGTAAACTTAACTCAAAAACCTCTTTCAACACCTATCTTAAAAAGCGCAAAACCGAACTTTTTGATGCTTACGAACATCAACAATTTAGTGTTGGACATTTACTGCAAAAATTACCAATCGCAAGAGATGCAGCTAGAGTACCGTTAGTCCCAGTTGTTTTTAATATCGACCTCGGACTTACGGACGGTGTTAATTTCGAAGGTCTAACATATGAATTAACAAGCAACCCAAGAGAATTCGAAACTTTTGAAATATTCTTAAATGCAAGTGGTGATGCCGATGGATTAGTTTTTGAATGGTCGTATAACACTGCTTTATTTAAAGCGAGTACAATACAAAAGATGATGTTATCTTTTGAATCACTACTAAAAAAATTGGTTGAAAATCCGGATGAAATGATTTCTAAAATCGCAACATCAGATTATTCATCAAAGTATAAAAATCTCAATAATACCTGTAATAATTTTTCATCATTAGCATTACCAGATTTAATAAAAGAACAAGTTAAAAGAACGCCTAATAATTCTGCTCTTGTTTATAATAATACTGAATTAAGTTATGTAGAGTTACAAAGCAAGGTAAATCAATTATCCAATTATTTAATAGAATCGGGTATTAAACCGGGAGATTTAATAGGCGTTTCTTTACAACGCTCCGCTGAGCTGCCCATTCTGTTATTAGCTATTTTACAAAGTAGTGCGGCCTTCGTACCGATTGATCCAAAATATCCCGCTGCAAGATTGGAATATATGTTGGAAGATTCGGAAACCAAATTCTTAATTACCTCAAAAGAAATTTCTGCAGCATTCCCAGCAACTATAAATTTGCAATTTATTGAAGACCTTTTTGTTGCTGCCAAGGATTACTCAAAAAAACCTATTGCAGAATTCGTAGCACCAGAAACTTTAGCTTATCACATATACACTTCGGGGTCTACCGGCAAACCTAAGGGTGTACAAGCAAACCATAAGAGTTTAGTAAACTTTTTATGCAGTATGGCAAAAGAACCTGGGTTAACAGAAGAAGACCGTGTGCTATCCGTAACATCCATGTCTTTTGACCCCGTATTTCTTGAACTATTTTTACCATTAATAACAGGTGCTACTATTGTTCTCGCTAATGATGAAATGGCTAGAGATGGAAGGCTATTGCTTGATTTTTTAAAAACTGAAAGCATCACTATGCTTCAAGCAACGCCTACAACTTGGCAAATGCTAATTGATGTTGGCTGGAAAAAGCCTTTACCTTTAAAAGCTTTATGCGGTGGTGAAGCACTAACGAGACAGCTTGCAAATCAACTTCTTGAGCGTTCTAAAGAACTATGGAATATTTACGGACCAACTGAAACAACTGTTTGGTCTGTTATAAATAAAATTAATAGTGGCAATGACATAATTACGATAGGTAAACCTATTGCCAATATGCAACTATATCTTTTAGACAATAATAACCAGTTGGTTGCTCCAGGAGACATCGGAGAAATATGTATTGCCGGTGCAGGAATGACACTTGGGTACTGGAATAGACCTGATCTTAATAAAAAACTGTTTATAGAGAACCCTTTTAGTCAAGAATATAAATTACTATACAAATCTGGAGATTTAGGTAAACTATTGCCAAATGGTGAAATTCAATGCTTAGGACGCGTAGACCATCAAATAAAAATTAGAGGATATAGAATTGAACCAGGCGAGATAGAAAACGCAATTATGTCACTTGATGGTGTGCAAAATGCAGTTGTAGTAGCCCACTCAAATAAACTCAGAACATATGTAGTTCCATGCTGCAAATTAGAGTCAGATGATAATCAAATAAACGTTTGGCGGAAAACTTTAAAATTAGACTTACCTCCACATTACATACCTCAAGAGTTTATAGTTTTAGATGAATTGCCAAAAACTCCAAACGGAAAAATTGACCGAAAATCTTTAATGGAGCCTAAAGAGGCTGAATTAGATATACCAACATTTACTAGTCCAGCATCAAAAAATGAACAACTTGTTGCAAAAATTTGGCAAAGTGCACTTGAAATAGAAGACATCGACGTCAATAGCAACTTCTTTGAAATGGGTGGTCATTCGATTATTGCAGTAAAAGTGATGACCTTAATTGAAGAAAAAACTGGCAAACGTTTGCCATTATCTTCTCTTTTTGAACACTCTACAATAAAAAAACTAGCAAAATTATTAGACGCTAATACAGAGATAAAAACTAATTCTGTAATTGTTCCAATAAAACCAAAAGGCAATAAACCCCCTTTATTTATAGTACATGGAGCTGGATTAAACGTGTTAATTTTCAATGAAATTGCAAATCAACTAGATCCTGAACAACCAGTATATGGCATTCAAGGTCAGCAAATTTTACCTAAAGACAAACCACTTCCAACTATTGAAGAAATTGCAACTAAATACGTGGCCAACATAATTGAAGCACACCCTGAAGGTCCATACGCCTTAGCTGGATACTCTTTAGGAGGATATATCGCCTATGAAATGGCAAAGCAACTAAAATTAGCTGGAAAAAATGTAAGTATGCTCGCCATACTTGATACTTACGTAGACCCTCACTTTAATTATTCATCCCCTATTCGAAAACAAATGGCCACAACCGGCTATCATATTGAAAGACTAACAAATCTGTTAAAAGAGATGACAACTAGTTTTAAAGATTTAAAATATCATACTGCTAGGAAAATTAAAGAGATATTTTTTGGTGCAAACAGATATACAGATGAAGATGAAATGAAAAATCAGGGTCATAATACAATTGATAAACGGGTATTTAAAATAATGAATAACTATCATATTATTCCAGATGACATACAAATAGATTTATTACGAGCTGAAGAAAAAATATATCATTTACACGACCCAAAAACATTAGGGTGGCAAGAAATTGCTTTAGCTGGAGTTGAAATTCATAATGTACCCGGTCATCACCTAAATATGCTTGTTTCTCCAAATGCTAAAACAACAGGTAAAACTTTACAAAACGTATTAGATCAACGGAATTAGAATTATCTTATGTAGTACAAATACCTTCTCAATTTAAACGAATTTTTACAAAAAATAGTAAGGGTAATTGAATAGAAAGATACAATCAACACATAGCTTACCAATCAACCCACTTTTTCAAGACGAAATACTATTTGAACTTAGTCGATTTTATTAGGATTTAGTCGAGCTATAAATCCTAATAATTTAAATATAAATCCAGTCTAAATAATCATCATAATCACTACATAATATATTGATTTTTAAATATTTAGCCTTAAAATAAATCAAAAAAATTAAGAAACTATTATATACCAAATCACATATTTAATTGATTCAATTGTGTGATTTAAGACTAATATTTATCTTAGCTTTCAATCAATTTAACTATTCCCCGAAACCGTTGAATTCCTACACATTTATGTTGATAAATCATCAATAATTACAAACAAAAAACAAGCAAATTTTCGATCAATAATTTAATCTCTTACTAATTCCAAATTGGTTGCAATTTTAGAGATTTTACGCGCAAGCGCTATTGACATAAATAAATTGATAGTCAGAAGTTGATTTATGAAAAAATATAAAAATTCAGACTTCATTATACCTATATCCGTAATGTTACAGTTATGTATCATTAATGGTATTTTCGCCTATCTTATACCTGAAACCTATTTTGATTTCTCTCGTATACTATATTATAATGCTTCATGGATCGTAATTATTAATGGAGTCCAGTACTACCCTTTCGCTCGTAAAGATCGTTTTTTTACTAAAATTAAAAAGGTATTACAACTATATATCGTTTATGGCCTGGCGTATTTCGCACTTCTAAGTTTTATGGATGAAAAATATGAAACCATACAATATTATATCTTAGTATATGTACTATTATGCCTTGCTTTATTCACCTACAGAGCCTTTTTCTTTTGGTTAAGAAGTAAATATAGATCTGGAGGAGGAAACTCGGTAAAAAGTGTTATTCTAGGCGGTGATGAAAACCTTGATAAAATTCAAAAAGTATTTGATGTACCTGATTTAGGCTATCGATATAGTGGCTTTTTTAGCGACACCTATTCCGATAAAATGGGATATTTAGGAAAGGTAGAAGATAGTTTCCTTTATATTCTGGAAAATGATATTGATGAAATTTATTGTGAGGCATCTAAGTTTAACCCACAAGAATTGAAAAACTTAATAGGATTTGCAGATAATAATCTTATTAAATTCAAAGTCCTATTAGACAACAAAGAAATGTTCTCAAGAGCAATGTCTATAGAGCTATTTGATAACATCCCAGTTCTAAACTTAAGAAATGTACCTTTAGACACAGAATATGCGCGTATTACCAAAAGAACTTTCGACATTTTATTTTCTTCACTGGTAATAATCACAATACTATCTTGGTTAAGCCCATTGTTATTTATACTTATTAAACTAGAATCTAAAGGAAACCTATATTTTAAACAAAAAAGACATGGTTTTAAACGTCAAGTATTTTGGTGTTATAAATTTAGGTCTATGGTCTCTAATAAAAGTTCTGATACAATTATGGCTACAAAAAATGATGCCAGAGTAACAAAGATTGGTAATTTCTTAAGGAAAACTAGTATTGACGAACTACCTCAATTTTTCAATGTATTTAAAGGAGATATGAGCGTAGTAGGCCCTCGACCTCATATGGAATTACATACCGACCACTACGAAACCTCTGTGGATAAATATCTTGTACGACATTTTGTAAAACCTGGTATTACTGGACTTGCTCAAACTAAAGGTTATAGGGGAGAAATAGAAAATAAATACGATATACAGAACCGTGTAAGACTGGATATTTTTTATGTTGAAAAATGGTCTTTATGGTTAGATTTGTCGATAATTTTTGACACAATTGCTAATATTTTTAAAAAGGAAGAAAAAGCATATTGACAGTAAATTCATAACAATACTGAAAGACAAACCATAAAACGTCACGTTTGACGATCTTATTTTGGGCCACCATAATGATTAACTTACTTTACCCATTACTAAACACATAGCATCTTTTTTAAGATTAGATTATTAAAAGAATAAAATGAAAAAAATTAATCTCATTAAGCAATTAAATCTAACGCAGAATTATTTGAGCGCATTACGTGCCATATTTGTTATTGCTACATCGATGGCTATAAGTTCTTGTGGAAATACTAAAGGCGCAACCTATTTTTACGAAACCCCTGACACACAATTTGTTACATCGACCGAAGACTTAGAACCAATAATTCAAGAAAACGACTTATTAAGCATTACGGTTAGTAGTATAAACCCTGAAGCTGCTGAAATGTTTAATGATTCAAACATATCACAAGCACAAACAGCAAATGCCGTAGGAAATGTGGCTAATATCTCTGGGTATTTAGTAGATCAAGATGGTTTTATTAGATTCCCGGTTTTAGGAAAAATAAAGGCATCTGGTAAAACTAAAAAAGCATTAAGAGAAGAGATAACTTCAATTTTAGACGATCGCAAATTACTGCTTGATCCAATTGTAGATATTCGTTATTTAAATTACAAAGTATCTGTTTTAGGAGAGGTTAAAAACCCCACTGTTTTAACTGTTCCAAGCGAAAAAATATCAATTTTTGAGGCACTAGGCTTAGCAGGTGACATCACCATATATGGTGTTAAAGAAAATGTTGTTATTTTAAGAGAAGAAGGTGGTGTTAAAAAATTAGCCAGAGTTGATTTAACGACAGATGACATATTTAGCTCGCCATATTACTACCTAAAATCGAACGACGTTGTATATGTAGCTGCGAATAAAACAAGAATTTCAAGTTCAAGTCAAGCTAATCTTTGGGTACCCGTTATTCTAAGTGCAATTTCACTTGGTATTGTAGCAATAGTAAACTTCAAATAATACTTAAATGGCATCATCTCATAAGAACAGACCACAGGAAGAAGAAAATTTCTTGAGTGAATTATTCTCCAGATTTCTTCCTTTTTGGCCACTATATGTTTTATTAGCCCTTATTGGGCTTTTTAGCGCTTGGACCTATTTAAAGTTTACAACTCCTATTTATGAAGCCTCGGCGACCTTGCTCATAAAAGATGAGAACAAAGGTGTAGACGATGCAAAAATGTTAGAATCAATCGACCCTTTCGATTCTAAAAAAATTGTAGAAAATGAAATAGAAGTATTGCAGTCAAGAACTTTATTGGATAAAGTAGTTACAGAATTGCATTTATATGCTCCTGTAATGGAAGAAAAATCTTTCGGAGAATCGTCTGCATATTCTATTTCTCCTATTTCTATTGAATTAAAAGACCCTAGTGCTATTCCGCTATATTCACCTGATAAACCCGTAAAATATTATTTTACGCATTATCCTGAAAAAAAATCGGTTTTAGTTAACGGAAAAACATACCGTACTGATGAATGGATTACAACATCCAATTTTGGAGAGATTAAATTTAACACTACTAAAAATATAAGTGCAAGTAAAAAAGGCAAACTTTATTACACTCTTTATAATCCTAGGTACATTACTGACTATTTATTGAGCAACCTTTCTGCTGGGGCCACGACTAAACTTTCGACTGTTGTTAAGGTAACTTTTACTGACCCAGACCCCAAGCAAGCAGAAGATATTTTGAATGCACTTATTTATGCATATAATCAAAAAGCAGTTAATGACCGTAATAGGCTCGCCAATAACACCTTAGAATTTATTGAAGAAAGAATGAATAAGGTTAAGGAGGAGCTTGGTAGTCTGGAACAAGAAATACAAGAATTTAGATCCAACAAAGGAGTAATAGACCTTAGTGAACAAGGTAAACTTTACCTTCAAGACATGGGTTCTTATGATAGACAAATGGCATCAGCCCGTCAACAAATTGCTGTACTCGACCAAGTTGAAGATTATATAAAATCAAATAATACTCAAGGTGGAATCGTGCCCTCTAGCCTAGGTGTAAATGACCCTGCATTAACGCAACTACTTAATAAATTATACGACTCTGAGATAAAATATGAAAAACTCAGGAAAACAACAGCTGAAAATAATCCCATTTTAACCTCGGTTTCTAATGAAATAAGAAAAATTAGACCTAGTATTTTAGAAAACGTTCAGAATCAAAAAAGTAATCTAGAGGCTAGTTTAACCAATCTTGGGCAAAGCGCTGGTTCTTCAAGAAGTGCCTTAAAAGCTATTCCAGAAAAAGAAAAGCAACTTCTTGAAATTAGCAGAAGAAAAGCTATTAAAAGTAATCTTTTCTCCTTTTTACAACAAAAAAGGGAAGAAACAGCACTTACCTACGCCCCTAGCAACCAGGAAAGTCAGATTGTAGATTTAGCACAAGCATCTTTTGATCCCGTTAGTCCAAATGGTAAATTAATCTATTTAATAGCCTTAGCCTTTTCTGTTTCACTAGGTTTACTCTATGTTATCGTCAAAGAATTTTTAAATAGAAAAATTCTATTCCGTTCAGAAATTGAAAAATATACTTCAATTCCAATTATTGCTGAAATACCTTATGTTGAAACCAAGGACATGGCAAAAATTGATATTTCAGAAAATTCGAATACTTCAGGCAACAAAGTACAAGGTAAAAAATCAACACGTAAAAAAACGAGACCGCTCAATAGCACTTCTGTTTTAGTAGGACAAGAGCCTTACTTACAAGATTATTTTAGACAACTTGGTGCGTCTTTAGGCTTATACAGTAGAAACTTTAACAAAAAGACCATATTAGCAACTTCAAGCATTTCTGGAGAAGGTAAGAGTTTCATTTGTACAAATCTTGCCAATAGCATCGCTAAATCAGGCAAAAAAGTTGTATTAGTCGATGTTGATTTTATTCGACCAAACACTTCAAAACAGTTTAACCTCTTAAAAAGCAAAGGTATACTTGATTATTTAAGAGGAAACAGTGGCTTAACTGAAATTGTAAATTCAACTTCAATAAACAAGAATTTGAGTGTGGTTTCAGTAGGTATCAGAGATGGAGATGACCACACCAACCTTTTATTAAATGGCAAACTCGATTTACTTTTCGAATTTTTAAAGAACAAGTTCGATTTTGTTATTATGGATGCACCTCCAATAGACCTGGTTGCTGATGTAAACCTCCTAGCGGAATTTTGTGATGAGTCTCTATTAATGGTTAGACACGGTCATACACCAAAGCAAATTGTAAAACATTTTGAACATTCGCATGTTCTAAAAAGATTAAAGGATGTTTCGATAATCTTTAATGGTGTTAAAAAACGAGGCGCTTTAAACAAAGAAATAGGTTATGGATACGGTTATTCAGCTAAACATAGTCATAAATATGAGTATATGCCAGATGAATAAAATAATGCCTTAAAGAGCGAATCAATAAATAATTAAATTATAACATTAAGTTGTAAGTTCAACATTCACGAACCAAATGAGCTTTAAAGAAAATTTAAAAGCATCTATAAAATCACAAGGTTGGCTTACCAAATTACTTCGTAATTACAGGGATGGGTTGCTCTTTACAAAATCTTATAAACGAAGTATTAAAGGGACAAACAATAAATTAAACATTAACAATTCGGCTAGATTTGTTAATAGTAGCATTATAATTAACGGTAACAATAACACTATTAATATTGGAGCAGATTCATTTTTTAAGAATGTTGAAATCTTCATTAGCGGAAATTCAAATAGAATTGACATAGAGAAGCTCGTCTCTTTTAACAAAGGAGGATCACTTTGGGTAGAGGATGAGCATTGTAAAATAACAATTGGTATGGAAAGTACCTTTGAGAATGCTCATATTGCAGCAACGGAATCTAATTCAAAAATTACAATAGGTTCAGATTGTATGTTTGCTTATGACATAGATGTACGTACTGGGGATTCACATGCAATTTTAGACAATAGCACTAAAAAAAGAATTAATGCAGCTCAAAACGTGAATATTGAAGATCATGTTTGGATTGGCGCACACGTTTCGATACTTAAAGGGGCCTATATTGCCTCAAATAGTATTGTTGCTACCAGATCTGTAGTTACCAAAAAATTTGAACAAAGAAATATCCTTTTGGCTGGTATTCCAGCAGTAGCGATAAAAGACAATATCATATGGACAAGGGAACGCATCCCTGATTAGAACAACAGGAACTTGTCAAATAATCGAAAACACATAACCATTAAATACCCGATTAACCTTGTTTGACCCTTTAAAAAATAGATTCATTTCGCCTCTGGTAAATTTCGTCAGAGACAAAATGGGAGGTGGACACGAACGTAGCGTAAAGGCTAAGAAAAACATTGCTGGATCATTAATAATTAAAGTGGTCAGCATTGCTATTAGCCTAATCGTTGTGCCGCTTACACTTAATTATGTTAATCCATCACGTTACGGTGTTTGGTTAACATTGAGCTCTATTGTGGCTTGGTTTAGTTTCTTTGATATTGGTATTACACACGGACTTAGAAATAAATTTGCCGAAGCAAAAGCTAATGGAGACGATGAAAGTGCACAAATTTATGTTAGTACAACATATGGTATTTTAGCCATTGTATTTACCGCAGTTTGGTTAGTTTTTATTTTAATTAACCCTTTTTTAGATTGGTCTTCACTTCTTAAACTTGCACCAGAATACGCAACTGATGTATCTAAATTAGCTTTAATTGTATTTACATATTTCTGTTTGCAATTTGTGCTTCAGACCATAACAACAGTAATTACAGCAGACCAAGAACCCGCAAGAGCCTCATTAATTAATGTAATTGGGCAAGTTATAACGTTAATAGTTATTGTAATACTTGTACAGACTACCGAAGGCTCCCTTGTAAACTTAGGTTTAGCACTATGCGTATCACCTTTAATAGCACTAGTAGGAGCAAATATCTTTTTCTTTAGAGGAAAATACAAAGCCTATCGACCTAAATTATCTAAAATAAAGTTTAGTCATGCAAAAGGCCTTTTTAATCTGGGAGTAATATTTTTCGTAATTCAAATTGCCGGACTAGTTCAATACGAATCTGCAAACATAATTATCTCGAGAAGTTTTGGACCAAGCGATGTAACCTCTTACAACATTGTTTACAAATACTTTAATATTTTAAGTATGGGTTTCATGATATTCTTAACCCCATTCTGGTCTGCATCTACCGAGGCATATTTGAAGAAAGAAATTGATTGGATAAAGAACAGCGTAAAAAAATACAACTACCTTAATCTAGCATTTTTTGCAGCGGGTATCGTTATGCTTTTTGGCTCAGAGACTATTTATAATCTTTGGTTAGGTAAAGACGTTGTGGATATTGACTTTGTTTTATCTTTCTGGGGGTTCGCCTTTTTTATGGTTTCGTTGTATGGTTCCAAATATGTTAGTTTCCTAAATGGCATTAGTGCCTTAAGAATGCAGTTTTGGGCAAGCATATTTAGCCCTATCCTTTACTTAATTTTAGCGTATTTACTAATTGACTATTTTAATATTGGTGTACATGCAATGTTCATTGCAGCAATAATTGCAAACTTTAATGGTTTCATCTTAGCACCCTTACAATATCACATGATTATCAACAAAAAAAAGAAAGGTATTTGGGTAAGATAATGAACAGAAGATTTTACAAATGAATTTGAAAGATTTTAAAGCGAAATTAAAAAATAAAATTTGGCGGAACGTAAAAGCTTACTTCTACGATCAACGCATAGCGGATAGTACTTTAGTGCAAAATATTAATTTATCAACTGCTCAAAACCAAAAAAAGGCTATTGTAAGTTATGTTACGTACAGTCATTTTAATGACTGGGAAAATAACAACATTGGTCGTACCCAGCCATTTGAAATACTTTCTATGGTAAAAGTACTCACAGAATTAAATTATGCAATTGATATTGTTGGTTGCCATGACCTTAAAACTTTAGATTATTTAAAACTTAAAAATTATGACTTGATTTTCGGTTTCGGGGAAACTTTCTATCAATTAACGATGCTTCACCCCAATGCCAAGTCTATTTTATACATGACCGAACATCATCCTAATTTCACAAAAATAGAAGAACAAAAACGGCTTGATTATTTTTACGATAGAAAGAAAAAGAAAGCGAATACGGTTAGAACAGGAAATTTCTATTGGGATCACCACATGAAAAAAAAATATACTCATGTTATTACTATGAGTGAAACCGAACCTTTTAATACAGAATACACAAAACCGTTTAATATTTTTCCTACAGGGATTCTAAACAACAACTTTAAATTGAAGCCTAAAAATCACGATTCAAGCAAGAAACATTTCTTATGGTTTGGATCCTATGGAGCTATACATAAAGGTTTAGATTTATTATTTGATGTATTTCAAAAACATGATGACATAGTGTTGCACGTAGCAGGTTTTTACAAAGACGACAGACAGCTATTAGAATTTCCTAATAAAAAAAATATAATTGATTATGAATATATTGATATTCAATCTAATCAGTTTCTAGAAATTATAGAAACTTGTACCTATTGTATTCTCCCCTCCTGTTCTGAAGGCTTTTCCACAGCTATTACCACCACAATGCGACATGGCCTTATCCCCATCGTAATGGAAAATACCGGGTTTAACAGGTTAAATGAGTTAGCGTTTTTTTTAAACGATTTTAATATTGAATACATAGATAAACAACTCAAGGAGTATTCTACTAAAGACAGCGAATATTTAGCATCTTTAAGTGAAAAAGTCTTTTCTTTTGCTAATTCCAATTTTTCGATTCACGCATTTGAAAGTAAGTTTAATGTTATTTTAAATCAAATACTTAAAAACGATTAGATGATCAATGTTGTTCATTTGCAAACCCACCTACCATCTTCGGGAAATGCAGCTTATAGATTGCATCGCGCTCTAAACCAACATGGCGTACAATCAACCATGCTAACACTTTCTTCTGAAGTTTCTTGGGACAAGAATGTAGAAACCCTTGGTCTGAAAAATGAAATAATTGCTACTATTAATAGTAAATTTCATAGTGCACAAAGTAAAAAAACTGTGCCAGAATATGGATTATTCTCTTATCCTATAATTGGTAATAACATTTCACAACACAACTTAATACAAGATGCTGATGTTATTTATTTTCATTGGACTCTTGCCGGATTTTTAAGCATAAAAAACATGCGACAACTTGCAAAATTAGGCAAGCCAATTATAGTTTTCATGCATGATGTCTGGTATATTACAGGAGGGTGTCATTATAACTTCACTTGTAATAATTATCAAATCGACTGCTCTAATTGTCAGGTTTTTACCGAAAAAAACAAGAATTCATTATCAAAAAAAGGATTTCAAAAAAAGAAAGATTTTTATTCAAATTTTAACAACTTAAGTTTTGCAGCTCCCAGTAGTTGGTTAACTAATATGGCTAAAGAATCAGCCTTAACAAAAAATAAACCAGTTTACCACATACCCAATATAATTGACCATAAAGTTTTCAAACCAATAAATAAATTACAGGCTCGTGAAATTTTAAATCTAAATACAGAAGAAACTATAATTTCATTTGGTGCTGCATCACCAAACAGTCCGTATAAAGGATGGAATTATTTAAAAGATGCTCTAAATATATTAGCATCAAAAGTAGACTCCAAAAAAGTATCCGTACTATTATTTGGAAGCGATTATGACCAAAGAGTAGTTGACGCCGTTCCTTTTAAGGTTAACTTTTTAGGATATATGAAAGATGACAGAGCAACTTCTTTAGTTTATAATGCTGCAGATGTTTTTGTAGCTCCGTCCATGGCAGATAATTTGCCCACCACCGTAATGGAAAGTTTATGTTGTGGAACCCCTGTTGCTGGATTTAATATTGGTGGAATTCCAGACATGATTCATCACAAAAAAAATGGATACCTCGCAGAATATAAAAATTCAACAGATTTAGCCGAAGGTATATTATATTGCTTACAAAACAATATACAAGGATATGCACCTCCGCTATTCGATACATTACCAATAATTAATAGTCATAAGGAACTGCATAAAGAACTGCTTTCAACCAATTCATTAACTTAATATGGAAGAGGAAAGAGAAGTTTTATCTGAAATGTTAGCATCAAGAAATTCGCTAAGAAACCGCCAATTAGTAATTTTATTTTGGGCTGGTTTTTTAATTTATACGCTAGGCTTTTCGCTTTCAGCAGCACCAGAACCTAATTATGTGATTTGTGATCTATTAAGAATCACTGGAATAGGTCTATTTCTTATATCATCACTGCTTGTGGTTGCCTTTAAATTTGAGAGTATCTATTTAGCACTACTGTTTTCGCTCTTAATGTTTTGGCAATTTTTCGTTATACTAAGGGGCTTAGAACTCGATTACGAAGGAGTTAAAAACATCCTTTTTAACCCACTTAATGGTGTATTTCTATACCTCACACCATTAATACTTTTATTACCAAGAAATCCTCAAACCCTTAAATTAATATTTAAAGTTATTATCATTTTAGGATTACTATTTATTGCCGAACTAGCATTAATGCATGCACCAATTATTGATCGTGAAAATATAATGGGTAGAGATATTTTTGAGGTACTTGTTAAAATACTAGCGCTCCCAGCTGGATTCTTAATAATGACATACAATTACCATTCTAAGTCTATTAAATTTATAGCAATTGCTGTCATCTTACTAGCATTAGCTCTGGCCGGCTTTCGGGTCAGGCGTGGTTTAATTTTTATATTAGGCTTAATCTTAATTTTTGCCTTTCTTATCTTTCTATATATAAACAAAAGGCAATCGGTTCTCGTAGTTTTTTCTGTATTTGCAGGACTTTTATGTACCATATTAGGTCTTGGAGCATTTGGAAATAGCGATATTGAATTTGTAAATAGGATAAAAGAGAGATTAGAAGAAGATACTAGAGGTGAAGTTGAACTCTATTACTATGCCGACATGGAAGCCGATGATTGGCTCATGGGTAGAGGCATGAGAGGTATGGTGGCAGCACCCCCTGGTATAGATACTACTGGTGATTATACGGGCTACAGAGAAGGCATTGAGACTGATTACCTTAATATTATTCTAAAAGGTGGAATAATCAGTCTAGGTTTATTATTGCTAATCGCAATTCCTGCAATGATAAAAGGTTTGTTTTTCTCAAACAATTCGCTTTCAAAAGCAGCGGGATTCTGGATATTACTATGGCTGGTATCACTATACCCCTCAACAGTAACAACCTTTAGCATGAATTATATACTGGTTTGGATTGCTATTGGAATATGTTATTCACCTAAATATACTCAATTGAGCGAGGCAACATTAAAAGACTATTTCAAATACGATATTGAACCCGAAGACCAAGATGATTCTTATCACTTAAATTAAAATTTAATTAGATGCCCTCACCTAAAATTTTAATATTAAACCAACCCTTTGTTTCTGATACAGGAGGAGGAATAACACTTAGTAACCTATTTTCTAAATGGGATGCTGACCAAATTGCGGTTGCGAGTTCCGGTTATCTACTAACTGGTGATATTGCTAAAAACAGATGCAGCAACTACTATCAACTGGGTTCAGAAGAAAGAAAATGGATATTTCCACTTAATTTATTCGGACGAACTTATGAAAGTGGTAAAGTAAACCTTTATAACCAATTCAAAGAAGAAGTAACTCCAGAAGAAATTGAAACCAAGTCTAGATCAAATTTTATTGAAAAATATATATCACCTATTTTTCATTATTCTGGTCTTTCACATTTTATTTCTAAAACCCAACTATCCCCAAAATTTTGCTCCTGGCTTTTAGAGATTAATCCAGATGTAATTTATGCTCAAAGTTCATCGCGAGAAGAAATATTATTTTGTATTGCTGTACAAGAGTTTTTAAAAAAACCAATGGTATTTCATAAAATGGACGACTGGCTCACACTTGCCGGAAATAAAACTTTTATGAAAAATTATTGGAGAAAGAAGATAGATGGTGAATTCAAAGACCTATTAAACCATTCTGAACTTGTAATGAGTATAAGTGATTATATGGGTGAGGAATACTTGAGACGATACCATAAAAAGTTTATCACTTTTCATAATCCAATAGACATTGATTTCTGGAAAACTGGGCAGAGAAGTGAATATGAAATCAACCAGAGCCCCACGATTATGTATGCGGGTAGAATTGGTCTTGGTATCGACAATTCATTAATGACAATTGCTAGTGCTATTGATGCTGTAAACGAGCAATTAAATATGTCTATAAACTTTCTAATTCAAGCGCAAGATGCGCCAGACTGGCTTACTGATTATAAATGTACTAAACATCAACATTTTGTATCATATAGTAATCTCCCAAAAGTTTTTGGCTCTGCAGACTTTATGATTTTACCATATGATTTTGATCCAGATGGACTTGCTTTTATTAAATACTCCATGCCCACTAAAGCATCTGAATATATGGCAAGTGGCACTCCGATTATCATTTTTGCCCCGGAAGATACCGCCTTGGTACAATATGCAAAAAAGAATGATTGGGCAGCTGTGGTAACCGAAAACAATACTGAAAAATTGGCCATAGAAATTAAAGATTTAATACAAAATAAGCACTTACGAGAGAAAATTGCCCATACGGCTAGAAATCTAGCAGAAAAGCGCCACAATACCGATATTGTGGCCAATGAGTTTAAAAAATGTATAGAAAGTGTTATTCAAGAGTAATAGTAACACGGCGTTTTAATTCGTTTTGCTGATTTAAGATAAATATATGCATCATATAGTAATAGGTATACCAACTTACAAAAGACCAGAGATGTTGGCGAAATTAATACGCAGCATATACCTATCTATTTTTGATAGTTCAATTATCGGCAAAGTAGACATCTTGGTTGTCGATAATGACATAGATAAAAGTGCTGAAAAAGTTTCGAATGATTTAAGGAAAATCTGTCCGGTAAAATTTAATTTCATATACCACAGTTTTGCCATTAAAGGATTATCGAATGTTAGAAATGAAATTCTCAAGGAATCAATTAAGTTGAATCCTAAGTATATTGTTTTTGTTGACGACGACGAATATGTTACTAAAGACTGGTTAAATGAATTGGTTAAACTAGCAGAAAAGAATGATGCAGATATAGTTCAAGGTCCAAATATACCTGTTTTTGAAAGCAACATAAATGATAGCATTTCGCATCATTTTGATTATTTAGATTTTGATCACGATCAAAAAATATCGGATTTTGAAAGTAATAATGTGCTACTAAAAACCCAATTTATAATAGAAAACAAACTGTCTTTTGATGAACGCTTTAATATTACAGGTGGTGAAGATTCGTATTTCGGAGTTCAAGCCATGGAAAAAAAAGCAAAAAATTATTGGTCAAAAAATGCAGTGGTTTATGAAACCATACCTGATTCTAGAGCCAATTTATCATGGTTAATAAAAAGAACATTCAGAAGCGCTTCAACATATACATACATGTTAAAGCTGCAAAACAACGTTAAACTATTGGTTAAGAAAGTTGGGGTTAGCATGTTTTATTTATTAACAGGATTATTAGCGCTTCCATTTTCGCTTATTCCTTTTAAAAACAGATTTTGGGGCATTTTGGCTATTTCAGATAGTTTAGGTGCTTTATCGGGAATGATAAATTTAAGATACAATGAATATTCATAATTAAAACTAAAATATTTTAGAATTACCACCAATGAGAACTGCACTAATCATAAATATTCCGGCACCTTATCGCTTGCCAATGTATGAGATATTAAACCAACGTTTTGGTGATGATTTCATGGTTATTTTCTGCGCTAATACCGAATCGAATAGAAAATGGAATATTGATGAATTACAATTCAAACATGTTTTTTTAAAAGAAAATGTACGGTTAAAAAAGGACGGCTTTAATTATGTGCATAATAATCCTGAGGTATTTAAAGTTTTAAAAAAATATAAGCCAGATAATGTAATCGCTACGGGGTTCAACCCTACTCATTTATATGGATGGATATATACACTGCTTTATCGTAAAAATTTCATTCCTATGACAGATGGTTGGCTCGGATCTGAAAAAGATTTATCGTGGGTACATACATTAATTCGTAAAATTGTTTTTAAAACATCTTCAACTTATATCGGAGCTAGTAAAAACAGCATGAAACTTTTTGAAGCATATGGTATTGATAAAGACCGTATTTTTCAAAGTGCATTATGCATACATAATTCAAAGTTCGAGAACGATAAAAAATTTACGAATCGGAAGTATCATGTAATGTATTCTGGTCAATTTACAGAACGAAAACTACCCTTATTTTTTGCAGATGTAGTCATAAAATTAGCTGACAAAATTGACGGATTTAAAGTTTTAATCCTAGGCAGTGGACCTTTAAAAGAAGAACTTTTTTCAAAATTGGATGCACATAATATTGATTATGATTTTCCAGGTTTTATTGCTCAAGAGGAGTTACCTAAGTTTTATTCAGAATCAAAAATATTTTTATTCACCACAAGAATGGATCCTTGGGGAGTTGTTGTAAATGAAGCTATGGCTAGTGGAACACCAGTGATAACGACACCTTTTGCCGGTGTTGTTGATGATCTTTTGGTTAACAACCACAATGGTTTTGCAATAGATATTGACACTGATAAATGGGTACAAAAAACTGATGAAATATTAAAGAATGAGGAGAATTGGAAAAGGCTTAGCGAAAATGCAAAAAATAGAGTTCAAGAATTAAATTTCGATAATGCAGCTCAAGGAATTATAGATGCCATAGCCCATATTGAGAATAAAAATTAATTCTAATAATCACAGAACATAAAAGCTAAAGATGCAACCAAAAATACTATTCATTTTACATTTACCACCTCCTGTCCACGGGGCATCGATGGTTAGTAAGCGTTTAAAGAATAGTTCGCTCATTAACTCCAGTTTTAGCGCAAATTACATCAACCTAGCAACTTCTTTTAATCTTGAGGATATAGGCAAACAAAGTAAGGGCAAATTCAGTGCTTTACTTAAAATCCTAAAAAACATTACTAAAGCTTTATCTAAAACAAACTACGACCTTTGCTACATGACCTTAACCTCCGCAGGTCCAGGCTTCTATAAAGACCTATTAGTCGTAATCTTACTCAAACTCTTTAGAAAAAAAATTGTTTTTCACTTTCATAATAAAGGTGTGAAAACGAATAGTAATATCTGGTATAAAAGACTGTGTTACCGGTTTGTATTTCATAACACCAAATGTATTATGCTTTCACCGCTTCTTTACGATGATATCTCCAATTATGTAAAAAGCAATGATGTTTATTATTGTGCAAATGGTATTCCTAAGATAGATATTACAGTTAAAAAAGAAGCAACACCAGCAATTTGCAAATTCCTTTTTTTATCTAATATGATGGAAGCTAAAGGGGTTTACACGCTTTTAGATGCCTGTGAAATTCTAGTCAACAAAAACTTGAAATTCGAATGTAATTTTGTTGGTGATTGGTCTGATATTGATGAAAATAAATTTAGAAACAAAGTACAAACTTTAGGAATAGCCAATAACGTTTTTGCTCACGGTAAAAAATATAATGCTGATAAAAACCCATTTTTGGAGCAAGCTAATGTATTTGTTCACCCAACTCATGAAGATTGTTTTCCTCTTGTTTTACTGGAGGCTATGCAGTACAGTTTGGCAACAATTGCTTCTAATGAAGGTGCAATACGAGAAATTGTGGCGCATAAAGAATCAGGATTTACGATTCAAAAAAAGAATGCCACAGCATTAGCAACTAAAATGGAAGTCTTTATTAAAAACCCTGAATTAGCCACTAAGATGGGTAATGAAGGCAACAGATTATACAAAGAATCATTTACATTCCAAACATTTGAAAAAAGAATAATATCCATTTTAAACGAAATAATTACGGAGACGAAATAGATTTATGAGAATAGCGGTTTTAACAGAAAACATTAATTCACTCGCCAACTGGCAGTTGAGAATATTACAACATATTCTTAGCTCGCCTGAGCTCGAATTTTCTGCGCTTATTATTAACAAAAATCCTAAAATAAACAAGCAACCTGAACTTCAGCTTCCAAGCAGTTTTATAAGTCGGGTTCTATTAAAAACACAGTGGTTTATTGAGAGAAAGTTTTTCTTCAAAAAACCAGAAACGGTTAATATATTAGAGTTAGAATCCGAATTAAAAAATGTTGAAAATTTAGAATTTGACCAAAACAATGTTGAAATAAGTTCAAAAATTATTGAAAAAGTAAGGCAATTAGAAGTAGATTTAATACTCCAGTTTGATACAAATATTGATTCGGAATTACTAGCTCCGCATGCTAAAAATGGCATCTACCTTTTTAAGCATAATGGGGCACATATAAGTTCTGAGAGTCCAATTGGTTTTTGGGAAATCATCAAAAAAGAAGCTACGGTTATTGTTTCACTACAAAATATTACAAGAAACAATCTAAATCTAGTTAACATCGACCAAGCACACTTTAACAAACACTGGTCTTTGGCGAAAACCACAGATATGGTTTTGGAATCTTCTGTTGCCTTATTATTAAAAAACTTAAAATTAAACACCTTTAATAAATTAGAAATTTCGTTCCCACCAATAGAAACTGAAGCAGTTTTAGGGCAGCCCAGTTTTTTACAAATCATCAAATATTCTACAGGTTTTTACCACAAAGTACTTTCTAAGGTTTTCGAACGTATAGCAACAAAATTGTTTAAATGGCGCTATCAATGCTTTACACTACTTATTAGCAAAGGTCAATTTAATGCAACTAAACTATCAACATTAAGACCCATTGATTTGCCTAAAAATGAGTTTTGGGCAGATCCTTTTTTGTTTCAACATAAAAATGAGACATATGTTTTTTTTGAGAATTATCCTTATTCGACAAAAAGAGGAAAAATTTCATGTGGAAAATTAAAGGATGATAAAATTATTGATGTCGTTGACATCTTAGATTTAGATTATCATTTATCATACCCCTTCGTTTTTAAGGAAAATGGAGAAATCTTTCTTATGCCAGAGAGTTCCGAAAATCAAAGGCTAGACATTTATAAATGCCTACAATTCCCTCATACATGGGAATTACATTCGTCAGCTTTTGAAGGCGAACTTGTTGCTGATGCCTTTTTTTATAATGATGAACAAAACATAAAATGGCTATTTCTAAATAAAGGTGCCGAAACAACTGTTCCCTTAGAAAACGAGTTACATATTTATAAAGTAGAATCAGGCGATATGCTTAAAAATTTGACACCACATCATCAAAATCCAGTTTTAATTGACTCGCGAATAGCTAGAAATGGTGGCGCAATTTTCAATTATAACAATGAAGTCTATAGGCCGTCGCAATGTAATGACCAAGGCATTTATGGGCGAGCATTAAATATCAATAAGATAAAAAAATTAAGTCTTGAAGAATATGAAGAAGAAACTATAAAAACTGTTGAGCCAGATTTTTATAAAGGTCTTATGTCTATCCACCACCTTCATCAAACCGATGATAGTTTTGTAATAGATGTTGCTTACGCAAAACATTAGCTTATTTAATTAATTTAAAATGCAAAAAAAACAACATACAGAGTGTTTAGGTTATCAAGTTTTTAATGGGGAATTGGCAAAAGCTTTTTCTTCACAAAAAACACTTGTTAGCACTATCAATCAGTATTCATATTGCATTGCAGAGGAAGATATTGAATTTAAAAAAGCTTTAGAACAAAGCGAAATTTTACTGCCAGACGGTATTGGTATTGTAGTCGCAGCTAGATTGCTTTATGGTAAAAAAATAAAAAAAATAGCCGGAGCAGATCTTCACGAATTTTTATTAAACCAATTAAATAGTAACGGAGGTTCATGCTTTTATTTGGGCTCTTCGGAAAACACTTTATCATTAATTAAAAAACGCCTTTCAAAAGAATACCCAAAACTTAAAACGGGAGTCTATTCTCCTCCTTATAAAGCCGAATTTTCAGAAGAAGATAATTCCGCTATGATTGCAGCTGTAAACGAATTTAAACCTGACATTCTATTCGTTGGCATGACTGCACCAAAACAAGAAAAATGGTCATTTTCTAATAAAAACGAACTTGATACTTCTATAATTTGCTCTATAGGTGCTGTCTTTGATTTTTATGCAGGCACGCTAAAAAGACCACATAAAATATGGGTTAACTTGGGTCTGGAGTGGTTAGGTCGGTTAATAAAAGAACCTAAACGTATGTGGAAACGCTATATCTATTATGGCTTTATTTTCCTTGGATACTTAATTAAAGAGTTGTTTAAAAAAATATTCTAGTAAACAACATCGCTTGCTTATGCCAGGTTCTAAAATAAAGAACGAAAGAAAATATCTGGACTGTCTTATTCAGCATTATTTACCATTCTGAAATTTTCAAATAGTTTGCTGCTTAAAAAAATTTCGAGATATAAAATTCAACTAATACTATTTCTTATTATCTTAAATGCCCATTGAGTAAAATCAATATGGCAAAATCTTTTATATTCAACAAACCAACTAAAAATGAAGAACAACTTAAAACGACTTATTGCTCAAAATAAGGAGGAAGAAAAGGCATATGCTGCAAGGCGGCAGGCTGAAATAGACAACCCTAAAACTGGAGACAAACGACGCGACTTTTTAAAAAAAACTGCGTTAGGTGGTATAGCATTATCCAGTTTTATGGGATATTCGTTTGAGGATACAGTCGCAGAAACTACGGCTAAAGTCAATCGTTCATCCTCACCTTCCGAACTTAAAATTACCGATATGCGTTACGCGCTCACCAAGGTAATGGGAGGCACAGCAATTATCCGAATCGACACCAACCAAGGCATATATGGCTTGGGTGAAGTTAGAGATGCAGCTGATGTTCGTTATGCACTAATGCTAAAAGCTCGTATTTTAGGTCAAAACCCATGTAATGTTGAAAAGATATTTAAAAGCATAAAGCAATTTGGAGGACCTTCACGACAAGCAGGTGGCGTATGCGCTGTTGAAATGGCTTTGTGGGATTTATGTGGAAAAGCTTATAATGTTCCAGCATGGCAATTATTAGGCGGAAGGTATCGCGATAAAATTAGACTTTACGCAGATACTCCTGAGGCTAGTTCTCCAGAAGAACAACAGCGCCTCATAAACTTTAGAGTAAAAGAGCAAGGGTATACTTGGTTAAAAATGGATGTTTCCATTGGAGAGTTAAAAGGCATTCCAGACACCGTAGTAAACGGGAAATTCTGGGAAGACAACAAAGGGAATCTTAACCAATGGGGAGACCAAAGAAATTATATGTCCTATGGTAATACCGCTCATCCATTTACACAAATTCAGATTACAGAAAAAGGACTAGAACATTTACAACAAGTAGTTGAAAATGTTCGAAATATGGTGGGTTATGAAATTCCTATTTCGACTGATCACTATGGACATTTTGACCTCAATAATGGTATTCGCTTAGCGAAAGCATTGGATAAATATCGTTTAGCATGGTTTGAAGATATGATTCCTTGGCAACATACAGAACAATGGCGAACCATTTCTGATGCTATAGAAACACCGACTACAACAGGTGAGGATATTCATTATCTAGAAAATTTCAAACCTTTAATTCATAACCGTTCGGTTGATATTGTACATCCAGACTTAGCATCGTCTGGAGGACTTTTAGAAACAAAACGCATAGCCGATTATGCCGAGGAGTTTGGTATCGCAATGGCCATGCACCAGGCAGGCACACCGGTTTCTTTTATGGCTAATGTGCATTGTGCAGCGGCAACGCAAAACTTTTTAGCATTAGAACATCACTCTGTAGATTTACCATGGTGGGAAGATTTGGTAAAAATGACTGGAAAAGAAAAAATGATTGATAAAGGTTTTTCACCAGTTCCATTGGATTCTCCAGGACTAGGAATTGAACTTAATATGGATGTGATAAAAGCACATATGGACCCAAGAGATAAATCATTCTTCGCTCCTACTGACGAATGGAATGAACTTCGTTCTCATGATAGAACATATAGCTAAGAAACTACAATAACGGATTAAATCTAAATTACAAAAATGAATACTAAAATATTATTAGTAATTGCAGGAATATTAATATCATTCACTGCTCAAACACAAGAGGTTGGAACAAGTCCAGCACATATTAAAGCATTAACATCAGAATGGAAGGGCGAACGATTTGAAGATGGTAGACCAAAAGTTTCAGATGCACTTTTAAAAAGAATGAAAAATATTCAAATAGAAGAAGCTTGGGGATATTTAAGAGGCAAAAATTACCACACACAATACGAAGGTAATTGGAAAGTAATACATCCAGAAGGTGTTATGACTGGTCGTGTTGTTACCGCACAATATATGCCCGAAAGACCAGATTACAAGCAATTAATTAAAATTACTGGAGGTAAAGAAAAAAGAGATACTATCGGTGGCAGCAATTCCTGGCCTATTCAAATATTACAACCCGGCGATGTTTATGTGGCAGACGGTTACGGTAGAATTATTGACGGTACTTTAATTGGCTCTAATTTAGGTAACGCCATTTACGCTAATTCTGGCAATGGAGTAATCTTTGATGGAGGAATCCGCGATTTGGCCGGCCTATTAGATATAGAAGGATTTAATGGCTGGTATAGAGATGAAGATCCTTCGTATTTACAGAATCAAATGCTAACTTCAATTAACGCACCCATAAGAATTGGACGAGCTACTGTATTACCAGGCGACGTTGTATTGGCCAACAGACATGGAACAATTTTCATCCCATCGCATTTAGTTGCAAATTTAGTTATCTCATCGGAGGTAGTAGGTTTGCGCGATATTTTTGGTTTTCAAAGACTTAAAGAAAAAAAATATACTGCAGGTCAAATAGATACCAAATGGACAGACGAAATTAAATCGGATTTTAGAAAATGGCTGAAAAACTATCCAGATAGTAAACTACCCATGACTAGAAAAGAATTAAATGACTACCTAAAAACTCAGAACAATTAAAATTGCGACAACAACTAAAATATAATATGAAAAATATTAATAAGCTATTTCTATTATTTGTTTTTTGTGGCACGCTTGTTTCTGCTCAAAAACCAAATAATAAAGAGATTTTGGAAGTCGAAAAAACTATTGCAACGCTTAGCAAAGCAATGGTTGACCGAGATGGACCAACATTAGAAAAACTAACGATGGAAGAACTTACATATGGTCATTCTTCTGGAAGAATTGAAAATAAGAA
The DNA here is from genome assembly GCF_039941195.1 of Aurantibacter sp. Lineage (GTDB taxonomy): Bacteria > Bacteroidota > Bacteroidia > Flavobacteriales > Flavobacteriaceae > Aurantibacter_A. The sequence continues at coordinate 78,379 of NZ_JBDVFA010000060.1, forward strand.
ACAATATATTGAAGCCGTGGTACATGGTGATTTTGATTTTTTAACTCTAAATAGAAATGAACAAACTATTTTCCTTTCCGGTGAAGACACCGCTGTTGTCCGACATATTTTCGCAACAAACGCTCTTAGTGCAGGCAAACATGTTGATGTTCGAATAGGCAATATGATGGTTTTAAAAAAACATAAAAATCAATGGAAAGTTTTGGCGCGGCAAGCTTATAAACTTTAACTACTGCTCATTTTTAAATTGAAAAAAATTATAGCCTTGTATTCGTTACAAAGGCTATTTTTTTGCTGTCTGGCGACCAACTCGGAACATTTATAGTACCCTGCCCGCCATATATATAACCTATAATTTTAGGCTCCCCTCCTTCATAAGGCACAATTCTTAATAAACAATGTTCGTAAAATGGATGTGAACTTGGGTCTATATCTGCTGGAAATGAAATAAAGGCTATCCATTTTTTATCCGGACTTACATGTGGGAACCAATCATTATATTCATCAAATGTTAATTGGGTTTGTTTCTTTCCATTAGCCTTCATGCGCCAAAGTTGCATTTTGCCAGTTCTTGCGGAATTAAAGAATATATATTTTCCATCCGGACTGTATTCCGAACCATCATCGAGTGTAGTATAATCAGTTAATCTTTCTTCTTTTCCAGAAGCTACATCCACTGTAAAAATATTGTAGGCTCCATCTCGATTTCCTGTAAAAATCATTTTTTTATTATTTGGCGACCAACCATGTAAATAAGAAGCTCCTAAGCCAGATTTAGTTACCTTTTTAGGTAATGAATCACCATCTACTGGCAAATAATAAATTGAAGAATTACCCTCATCATCTTTATTATGATTACTAATACCTAATAATCTACCATCAAAAGATAATACATGATCATTGTTATTATTGATTGCAAAACCCGTATTTAAAGGTGTAATTGCATTAGTAGATATTTCGTAATTATACAAATGACCTTTTGAATTATAGATTAGTTTCTTACCATCAATTGTCCAGTTAGGCGCTTGAATCGAATGGGCAGATTGATATAATATTTTGCGATGACCTGTTTCTACGTTCATAATTTCAAGATTGCTGCCTATAAAATCGCGATAGGGTTGATAGTCCGATGCCACTGGTCTAACAATTCGAACATTCCTATATATAGCACTTTCAACAACATCTGGATTATGCGAACAAACATATATTCCAACATAAACCTCATTATCCATTTCAAAAGAATCCAACTTAACACTTGTAAATTCTTTACCATACTTGGCAGTTGACATAATATAACTATTGCCTCTCCGCTCCAATTGAATTACATCAGGATTTGTTGCTGTGGAAACTAACTCTTCAGTTTCAGCTTCTATCTCTTTTCTGTATTGTAAAGTGGTAAGTCCATCGCCATGTGTTGAAGCGTTAACATGTTTCGAATTTGGATCCAAGCTATTTTTCACAATCCAACCGACTTTTCGATGTGGGTCTACACCGTCACCAACAAATTCAACTTCTGCTCTTAAAATAAAATCGCCCTGAATTGTAGTCCACAAATAATGAAATTCGTCTGAGCCAAACCACATATTTGTACCCGATCCACTTATGGTATAGGTTTGTTCATCTTCAGAAAAAACAACTTTTCCTGAATTTTTACAATCTCCTATATCTGTGTTACGATCAAATATTCCTATTTTATTTTGTGCATGAACTACTGAGAAGCTTGATAAAACATAAAAAAACAATAGCGATTTTAAGAGTTTCATTTTAATTAGATTTAATTGGTTCTTTTGACATTCATTTTGTAACATTAAAACTTGACAAATAGTAATTTAAGCAATAGAAGTTACATATTTTAAAATTTAGCTCCCTTCAGATTCAAAATCCGCTATTCAGATTTAGTCCTTTCATAGCGTTTTTTATAATTTAGGGGAGTTGTTTTGGTAATTGCTTTAAATTGTCGATTAAAATTAGACATGGTTCTAAAACCGCTTTCATAGCTAGCACGAGAAGCATTGATTTTTTTTTCAATTAATAGCTTACAAGCATGTCCTATTCGAATTTCACTAACAAATTCTGAAAAAGTTTTGTTTGAATGAGTTTTAAAATATCGACTAAAAGATGTAGGAGTCATATTGGTCAATTTGGCTAACTCGCCAATTGAAATTTTTCTTTGAAAATGTTTCATTACGTAAGCATACACTCTATTCATACGCTCCGTATCACCTTCCCTAAGGGTATTGGTATAACCAGAACTAGCGATAGATTTTATATTACTAGTTTGTGATAATAAATTTAATATATGCATTAAACCAAGTACTGCATCAAACCCTTCTAATTTCGGAAGATTAGAAATCCTTTGACTTATTTCTTTTACAGCAGCTCCGGTTATATCGAAACCACGCAAACTTTTTCGAAATAATTGCCGTAATAATATTCCTTCCTCCTTATTTAATAATTCATCTCCAATAAAATTTTCATTAAAATAAACTACTATACCTTCTGCTCCATTACCGCCCGCATTAATAGTTTCAATATTATCGCTACGCCATAAATGTGGCAAATTTGGTCCTAATAAAGTAATATCACCAGCCTGAAATGATTTTACGTGATCTCCAATAAAACGAGTTCCTGTTCCTTTAATCACCATAAACAATTGATATTCTGGATGGAAATGCCAATTTGGATCAAAAATCGATTGTCTTAACTCCTCAACTACAAACGCATGGGTCTTTGGAATTGGTGATTTTTGTAGCGCTGATTTCATTTTTTACACTCTTAATCTTAAACTATTGTAGCACTAAACTATCTATTAAATTTAACATTTTACAATATTGCGATATAATACAGTCAATATCTGCAATAAGACAGTCCAATTTATGTGATTTTAATACTTAAAATTGATAAATAAATAGAATAGTGGGTTATGAATAGCATTTTAAAAGGAATTTTTGGAGTTTTACTTATAATTCCATTATTAATTGGTTGTAATACGAAAAAAGAAAAATCATTTTTTGTAGATGACCAACCTAGACGAATTGAATTATTATTTCTCGGACACGAATTAGAACATCATAATTCAAGAAAGTATTTCCCAATTCTTGCTGCTGCGCTAACTAAAGAAGGTATAAATATCACATATACTGAAAATACTAATGATTTAAATTCTGATAATCTAAATTTATATGATGGTCTAATCATCTATGCTAATCATGAAGAAATCCTTCCAAATCAAGAATCAGCATTATTAGACTATATTTCAAATGGTCATGCTTTAATCCCAATTCACTCAGCTAGTTTTTGCTTTAAAAACTCATCGAAATATATAGATTTAGTTGGCGCACAATTTAAGGAACATAGTGAAGGTATTTTCAAAACAACTATTGTAAAAAAAGACCACCCAACTATGCTAGGTCTTGAAGAATTCTCTACATGGGATGAAACGTATGTCCACGATAAAATAGCGGATGATATTGAAATTTTAATGGAGCGTGTAGAAGGTGAACATCATGAGCCTTGGACTTGGGTGAAATCCGTCGGTAAAGGAAAAGTATTTTATACAGCATATGGACATGATGAACGTACTTGGAATCAAACCGGATTTCAACAATTAATAAAACAAGGAATTCTGTGGTCAGTTGACGCTATAGCCAATAAAAATTGGGAGGCCTATTCAAAAGATATTCCAACCCTAGCGTATGAAGAACGTGATAATATTCCGAATTACGAAAAACGTGACTCGCGCTTAAAATATCAATTACCATTAACACCTGAGGCATCAGCCAAATTAATTCAGGTTCCGGTCGAATTCAATCTAGAATTATTCGCGTCGGAACCTGACATTATTAATCCAATCGCCATGAATTGGGATGAAAAGGGTAGACTTTGGGTTATTGAAACTGTTGATTACCCCAATACAGTACGTGATAAAAATGGTATTGGTGATGACAAGGTGAAAATATTAGAAGATACTGATAATGACGGCAAAGCTGATAAAGTGACCATCTTCGCAGAAAACCTAAACATACCTACTAGTTTTGCATTTTATGACGGGGGCATAATTGTTTCTCAGGCACCACATTTCTTATTTTTAAAAGATACTGATGGAGATGACAAAGCTGACATTAGAGAAATAGCAATTGACGGCTGGGGTACATATGACACCCATGCAGGGCCATCAAATCTTCAATACGGAATTGACAATAATTTATATGGTGTTGTTGGCTATTCTGGTTTTGAAGGCACAATTTATGGTGAAGAATTGGATTTCAACCAAAACATGTATCGCTTTGATCCTAAGAATAAATATTTCGAAGTCTTAACAAATACAAGTAACAATACTTGGGGCTTAGGCATAACTGAAGACAACTCGCTTTTTGCATCTACAGCAAATAATACACACAGTGTTTATTTGGGAATTCCTAACAAAATAATGAAAGACGTTGAAGGCATTCCTGCACAAGGTAGTCTAAAAATTGATGGCCATTATGCCATGCAACCTTTAACACCAAACATTAGACAAGTTGATGTTTTTGGAGGATTTACTGCTGCCGCAGGACATCATTTTTACACTGCAAGAAATTATCCTAGTATTTACTGGAATAAATTTGCCTTTGTATGTGAACCAACGGGAGGCCTTGTACATATTGCCAAAATAGAGCGAGAAGGAGCTAATTATATTGAAAAAGATGGTGGCAATCTGTTTGCTAGTTCTGACGAATGGGTTTCACCAGTGGAAGCCAAGGTTGGGCCCGATGGTAATGTATGGGTAGCAGATTGGTATAACTTTATTATTCAACATAATCCTACTCCGAGAGAAGACAATGCTGGTTATGACGCTACAAACGGAAAAGGTAATGCTTATGAAAACCCCTTACGAGATAAGTCTAGAGGTCGAATTTGGCGAATTGTTCCAAAAAATGATATAGCAAAAACTGCACAGTCTTTAGATAAGGAAGATTCTGATGATTTAATTAAGGCGCTCTCGAATAACAATATGTTTTGGCGTTTAACTGCACAACGTTTGTTAGTTGATAATGAAAATAATGAGGTACTCTCAGACCTATACAAATTAGCTAATAATAAAAAAGTAGATGCAATGGGCATGAATACCTCCGCTCTACATGCGCTCTGGACAATCAATGGCTTAGCAGATTTAAGTTCTAATAAAGATGCACTCAACACTATAGTCGATGCTTTAAATCACCCCTCATACGCCGTTAGAAAAGCTGCATTACAAATAATTCCTAAAAATGAAACAAGCGATAAACTAATTTTAGATTCAAATCTTCTTGCTGATAAAAATGAGTTGGTTCGCTTAGCCACATTACTTTATTTTGCTGAGCGACCAGCTTCGGATGCCATCGGCTCAAAACTATTTAATATAAGCGAGGAAGAATCAATTATTGCTGATGATTGGTTATCTAAAGCAACTTATGCCGCTGCTAGTAAACATTCCAAAGGCTTTATAGATGCTTTTACTACCTCAAACCCTGATTTCAAAGTAAATGAAGAAACCGTTAAGAAACGTCAAGAAATAGACTTTGACGACAGCAAATGGAAAACCATGCAAATACCCCAGTATATTGAAGATGCAGGCTTAGAAATGGATGGAGTTATCTGGTTTCGAAAAGAATTTAATTTTAGCTCATACGAAAAAACTCACATCTCTTTAGGCCCAATTGATGATTCCGATATTGTATATATTAATGGTGAAAAAATTGGTGCCACTGAAAAAGATTATGAAAGGAACCGATATTACGATGTGCCTACAAAATTGCTCTTAAAAAATAAAAATGTAATCGCCATACGCGTTGAAGACACTGGTGGAGGTGGAGGCATTTATGGAGAACCTGAACAACTTTATATTCGTTCTGGTAATAAAACCACTAAGCTTTCTGGCGAATGGAAATATGAAATTGAAACTAATTACTCCCAAGCGTCTAAGAATGCTTTTAGCGAAACCTCTATAGCTCAAGTTTTTACAAAAAACTATGCTAATTCAAGTGTTAAAGACAACACCAACGATATAGGTAGTGATCGCAATAGTACTGTTATCAATATGAAAACAATTAAAAATGAAATGAAATTCAACCTTTCAGAAATTGTTGTTGAAGCTGGAGAGTCAATCGAATTGGTATTGGAAAATGTTGATTTTATGCAACATAACCTCATCATTATTAAACCTGGAACTATTGAAAAAGTAGGAGCTGCCGCAGATAAATTGGCTCAAGAACCTAAAGGGGCCGATCTAAATTATGTGCCGAATATGAATGAAGTTCTTTTTGCTACAGATTTAATTAACCCACAAGAAACCGTCACCTTAAAATTCACCGCCCCAAATGAACCTGGAATGTATCCATTTGTCTGTACTTTTCCGGGACATTGGCGTTTTATGAAAGGTATTATGAAGGTAGTTAGTAAATAAAAAAATATGTCAAAAAATATACAATTCGGTGTTAGCACTTGGCTCTGGCAATCACCGTTCACAACTGCATCTATCGCTCTTTTTCCGAAGATTAAAAAAATGGGATTTGACGTTGTTGAAATACCTGTTGAGGATCCAAATTTGATTGATAGCGCCATTGTTAAACAGGCCCTAAATGACAACGGATTGAGACCTACAGTTTGTGGTGTTTTTGGTCCAACTAAAGATTTGACTGCAGCTGATATTAGCTTGCACAAAAACTGCTTTCAGTATATAGAAGAATGCTTTAAGCTTTGCTCAATTTTTGAAGTCGATTTTTTAGCAGGCCCTATGTATTCAGCAGTGGGCAAAGCACGAATGGTTTCTGAAGAACAACGGAAAATAGAATGGAACTTAGCCGTTACCAACCTTCAAAAGGTTTGTGAAATAGCAAAAACCTATGATCAACAAATTGCCTTAGAATCATTAAACAGATTTGAATCTGATCTTATAAACACCGCTGATGATTTATTGCGATTAGTCAATGACATTAATGCGTCTAATGCCAAAATATTACTCGATGGTTTTCACATGACAATTGAAGAAAAAAACGTTCGAAAAGCTATAAACTCAGTTGGGGATAAATTAATTCATGTACAAGTTTCTGAAAACCATAGAGGAATTCCTGGAACAGGATTGACACCATGGGATGATTTTAAATTAGGTTTACAAGACATAAATTATAAAGGAGCCATGGTCATAGAAAGTTTTACTCCGGAAATAAAAGAATTAGCAGGCGCCGTATGTATTTGGAAAAATCTTGCAAATAGTCAGGATGAATTTGCATCTGAGGGACTCAAATTTTTAAAACAAACATTTAATTAATCTAAAATGAAAAAAATAAATATAGCTATTGTTGGATTAGGGTTCGGTGCAGAATTTATTCCAATTTATCAAAAACATCCGAATGCAAATTTGATAGCTATTTGCCAAAGAAACGAACCCAAACTAAACGAAATAGGAGATGCTTTTAATATTGAAAAAAGATTTACCTCTTATGACGAATTATTAATGGATTCGGACATTGACGCGGTACATATTAATACTCCTATCCCTAATCATGGAGAACAATCTATTAAAGCATTAAAAGCGGGCAAACATTTAGCCTGTACCGTGCCCATGGCAACTACTGTTGAAGAATGTCAACAGATAGTTGAATTGGTTGAAGAAACCGGTTTAACTTATATGATGATGGAAACTGTAGTATATGCTCGCGAATTTTTGTACATGAAAGAGTTGTATGAAAATGGTGATTTAGGAAAAGTTCAATTTTTAAAAGCCAGTCATCAACAAGACATGGATGGTTGGCCAAATTATTGGCCAGGATTACCGCCAATGCATTATGCAACGCATTGTGTAGGTCCTGTTTTAGCTTTAACTCGTGGTCAGGCTGAATATGTTTCTTGTTTTGGTTCAGGAACAATTCGAGAAGAATTAATTAATGAATACAACTCACCTTATGCTGTTGAAACCACACATATTAAATTCAAAGATTCTGATTTAAGCGCTCAAGTCTATCGCTCTCTTTTTGATGTTGCGCGCCAATACAGAGAAAGCTTTGAGGTCTATGGCTCTAAAAAATCTGTAGAATGGCCACTTATAGAAGGCAAACCATTAGTAGTACACACAGCTAAGAAACCTGAACCAGAAATTCCAGAAGAAATTGAAAGTCCGGATTTTGCAAAATTATTACCTAAGGAAATTCAAGGTTTCACTACCCACGGGGTTTATGATACTGATGATAATACACATCTATCTTTTACACAAGGAGCTGGCCACGGCGGTTCACACCCACATTTAGTTCATGAATTTGTAAAAGCTTTAATTAACGCTGAATCGCCATATCCGAATGCTAAGCAATCTGCAAATATTACTTGCGTCGGTATATTATCACATGAATCTGCATTAAAAGGTGGCAAAATAATACGACTTCCAGATTTCACTTTTAATGAGTGAATTTCAACTAATCCACATTGATTAATATTTAAGAAACATAATACTACAATTAAAAAAATAAGTGCAAAACTAAATCAAATTATGATTATCATTTTTAGCACTTAAAGAATTATTCTATATTGACATGTTTAACTCTTATAATTTTAAATTAAGTGTGTTCAAAAAACATGAAAAAATTGAGATAGTTTCTTATATTCTTATTTAAAAACTAACACAAATAACATGAAAAAATTAAAACTTTATTCAACTATTAAAAGCTTTGCTCTGGCTTTTTTACTCATTGGCAGTTTCTCATGTAAAAACAGTGTAAAAAAAGAAGCAGTAAGTGAAGAGAACACTAATGAAATTATCGAAAACAGTACAGCTAATTTTGGTGGTTTAGCGTTGTACACCGTTCGCGATGATATGGGAACTGATGCTAAAGCTACACTGCAAGCAGTTGCTGATGCTGGATACAAAAACATAGAGGCTGCGGGATATGCTGATGGCAATTTTTATGACATGTCTCCAACTGATTTTAAAGCACTTTTAGATGAATTAGAATTATCCCCAATTAGCACGCATCAAGCAACCGTTACTCTTGAAAATGCTGATGCAATGATGGCAGATGTAAAAGCAGCGGGATTTGAGTATTTTGTTATTCCTATTCCTCCTATGGGTATGTTTGAATACAACCAGGAAAAACAAAGCATGGGAATGAATGGAACTGCTGTAGATCTTGCGAAAATATTAGACACATTGGGTGAGAAAGCATCAGCAGTAGGACTAAAATTATTATACCATAATCATGATTTTGAGTTTATAAAGAATGATTCGGGCGAATCAATTATTGATTATTTATTAGAAAACTGCAACGCTAACCATGTAAACTTTCAAATGGACTTGTATTGGGTTACAAAGGCAGAAGCCGACCCTATCGCCTATTTCGAAAAATACCCAGGTCGTTTTATAATTTGGCATGTAAAAGACATGGATTCAAAAGGTCGATTTGCTCCAGTTGGTACTGGCAAAATAGATTTTGAAAGCATCTTAGCTAAAAAAGAATTGTCTGGGATGAAATATTATATGGTAGAACAGGACAAGACTTTCGACGGAATGAAGCCGCTTGAGGTTATTAAAACTAGTCATGAGGGATTAAAGAAAATAGGTTTTAAATAACCCCATTTATTTACGACATTTTAGTGTGAATACACTGAAATGTTATACACCTGCGCCAACCAAACATTAATCATACTGAACCTATTATCGTTAATATTCAGCATTTAAGACTTAGCTGACTTCGTAGCCATTGTTATCACTAAAATTTCTTCATTATAAATTCGGCAAAAATTACCAAATGAAATCAAAACAGTGAACCCTGTCGTTCATGTGAAGACCTCAGTCGTTTAAAGATTTAGAACAAATGTTTTAATAATTTTAAAGATCTTTTACAAACCAACTTAACATAGATTTAATTAAAAAAGATGCCTAAATTACTTTATGCGCTCCTAATTGGAGCTCTACTTTTAAAAACCACTACTGTTTCAGCTCAAACCAACACTACCATAAGCGGAAAAGTTATTGCTACTGACGGCTTGCCTATTGAATTTGCCACCGTGTTAGTTGGCAATCCAGAAAATCAAAAACCGATTGCTGGAACTACCACCTTAGAAGATGGTGCTTTCTCTCTAGAAACTAATGTAGAAACTTTTTATATTGAGATAAGTTTTATTGGCTTTACTAAGAAAACTATAGAAAATCCAAAAATAATTGAAGGCAAAATTGAACTAGGCACCATAACCCTCGAAGAAGACTCCCAGCAATTAGATGAAGTTGTTGTTGAAGGACAAGTCTCACAAACAGTTTTCAAATTAGACAAACGGGTTTTTAACGTTGGTGCAGATCTAAGCAGCACTGGAGCCAGCGCTCTTGAAGTTTTAAATAATGTTCCCTCTGTCAATGTAAATATTGAAGGTGCGATTAGTTTACGTGGTAGTGAAGGCGTACAAATGTTAATTAACGGCAAACCATCAGTTATCGCCAATGAGCAAGGAAATGCCCTAGGCACCTTAACTGCCGATATGATTGATCGAATTGAGGTTATTACCAACCCATCTGCTAAGTATGACGCTGAAGGAACTTCTGGCATTATTAACATAGTCCTTAAAAAAGATGAAAAGAAAGGATTAAATGGTTCTGTTACATTAAACACTGGGGTTCCAAATAATCACAGCGTAGGACTTAGTCTTAACCGACGTACCGAAAAGTTTAATTTATTTAGTCAAATCGGGTTAGGTCGTAGAACTTTCCCTAGTGATAATGAAACAGAAAACCGTAATCTTACTGATAACACCTATATAAGTAGTATTGGAGAAAGTGACAAAAACGAGACTTTTTTCAACTTAATTCTAGGTACGGACTATCATATTAATGACTTGAATGTTCTTACACTTTCAGGAAACTTCGCCTATGAATGGGAAAAAGAAAATGCGAATGCAGATTATAGCACTTTCGATTCAAGCAACAATATAACTGATGCTTTCCACAGAAATGAACTTACTACGGCTACCAACCCAAAATACTCATATGAATTACAATACAAAAAAGATTTCGAAGGCAATGAAGACCAATCATTACTACTTAGCGCCACAGGAAACTTATTTGCAAAAGATCAAACCTCAGATTACAATAACATGGTGACCTTAGGTTCCGATGATGATTTAATACAGGAAACTCGAACTGATTTTAAACAGGCGGAGTATACATTTAAAGCTGATTACACACATCCATGGGCAGAAAAATACACTATTGAAACTGGAGCGCAATATCAAATAAATGATGTTTCAAATGATTTTGCCATAAGCGAATACATTAATGGAAATTTTATTGAAGATCCCGATTTAACAAATATTTTTGAATGGATTCAAAAAGTACTAGGCATATATACTACTGCGGCCTATGAAGGTGAAAAATGGGGATTAAAGTTAGGCTTACGTTATGAAGGCACCGATGTTGGCACCTTTCTACAGAACACCAATGTTAGTAATGACCAAAATTATAATAATTTCTTCCCTAGTGGACACACTTCTTATAAAGTAAATGATAATTTTTCATTACAAGCGGGTTATTCAAAGCGTATATTCCGACCAAGACTTTGGGATTTAAATCCCTTTTTGAATATTAGAAACTTTAATAGTAGACGAACTGGCAATCCGAACTTACAGCCTGAATTTACAGATAGCTTTGAAATAACAAGCATACTAAAAGCAGGTAAAACCTCAATGAATTTAGGCGTATATTACAGACATACTGAAGATGTAGTAGAGCAAATTGTTGAAATTGTGCTTGAGGAGGGAAATCAAATAGGCATATCCAAGCCAGAAAACATAGGCACCAACAATACAACTGGAATAGAGTTTAATGCAAAGTATTTACCCAATAATTGGTTATCATTTACTAATGATACTAATTATAATCAATTTGCACGAGAAGGAGAATATGATGGAACCGATTTTGATTTTAATGGAAACCAATGGTCCACTCGAATAACGAGCAAAATTAAGCTACCAGCAGATTTTGATGTTGAATTTACCGGTAATTACCAATCTGGCTACAGAACACTACTATCCAAAATATCTGAAACAGCCTTTATGGATTTCGGAGCAAGAAAGAAAATCATGAAAGGCAAAGCCATACTAAATTTAAGTATAAGAGATGTATTTGCATCAAGAATTAGAGAAACAATTACAACCCAATCAACCTCCTACATTCGAGATTTTAGTAAAAGAGGTAGATTTATTACGTTTGGTGTAAGCTTCGGATTTGGTAAGGGAGAAGCTATGGAATTTTCAGGACAAAAACGCTTTTAATAAATGACTCTTGAATGAAAAAATAATAGACACCATTTTAGAATATAGCCAAAACCATATATAATATTCAATCTATTTACGTCCACTTTCACGAGCACATTCTGTCTCAAAAACTATACAACTGTGTTCAAATTCATGAACTTTAAACAGTCTAGCCTACTTTAGTATTTATTATTATTAGTAGTTTTTTGTATTTCAATGTCTATTGTAATTCTGCGCATTCAACAACGTATTTAAATGAAAAAAAATGTCTATATAAGCTATATTTTACAATATAATACTTATAGGTATTTAAAATATAGACGCTTACATCTGCAAAATAAAAATTATTTTAAGCTATACCAACACCTTCTTGGGCAGTCCACAAAAGCTGGTCTGTAATTTTAATAATTTACAATCGAAATTGCATCTATTTTTATTCCAAAAGACAGCTAATAATTTGGTATTTTTCAGACTAGCTTGATTCAAAAATATGAATTCATAAACAAAATTCATGTCCATAATAAACCAACCGTTCTGTTTATTATACCAATAGTATTCTATAAATCATTGAGAATGGTAAATATTCTCATTTATAAAATCAACCAAAAAATAATAGACCTAAAGAATGCAAGAAATTTAAAAGAAAATAATTAAGGAAAACATCCATATTTAAAACTAAGCAACACTTGCATTTTATTTCTATTTAATACTTTAACCAGTACTATACTTACAAATTCCCACGTATATCAATAAATATGCGATGATTACAATCTAAAAATCTTATTCAAAAAATTTAGAATTTAATTTATAGCACTACAACAGTTTATCAGATATACTTCAATAACTTCAGCAGCTTTTAAATCCAAATTACCGATTATCTTTACCTAGAATTAATTAAAAATCGTAGCTCTTATCGAAATATTGGGAATTTATAACAGGCGAGACTATTTAAAAAAATAGAAATTAAATTTTATATACTTATTAGTATTTAATTTATCTCTAAACAATAAGTGCTATTCTATCGAAGCTAAAAAATAAAGTAAAATTAATTCTTCAAATTTGATTTAGACTAAACTAATATCTCTAAAAAAATTCTAATAATTTGACCTAATTTTAGCATCAAAATAAGTTCACATTTTGAAAAATTATCATTTATTGAATCGCAATAAATTGAATTAAAAATTTGAAATTTTCAATTTATATAAAAAACTACTGCAATCAATATACTAATAGGTATAATAACTATTTTCTATCCTTCCATGCATCAAACTCATCCGCAATATTATTATCAGTTAGCGGATAGAGTCCAACTATACTTCTTCCACCAGCAACCTTTTCCATCACAAATTCTTCAAACAATGTCATCTGTAAACATTCATCAGCAACTTCATCGGCAATCGAGGAAGGTATTACCATAACCCCATCATCGTCACCTACAAGAATATCCCCCGGAAAAACTGCAACATCGCCACAACCAATTGGCTCGTTTAAGGCAATTGCTTGATGCAAAGTTAAATTTGTTGGAGCTGATGGTCTTGTATGATATGATGGAATTTCTAAGTCAGCAATCTCAGCAGAATCTCTAAAACCACCATCGGTGACAACTCCTGCAACACCTCTTACCATTAAGCGTGTTACTAAAATAGATCCAGCGGAAGCCGCTCTTGCATCTTTTCTACTATCAATAACCAATATAGACCCTTCAGGACATTCCTCCACTCCTACCCGCTGCAAATGCTTTGGATCTTTAAAAACTGAAATGGGATTCAAATCTTCTCGTGCTGGTATATAACGTAAAGTATAGGCTTCACCAACCATAGTAGGCTTTCCTAATTTTAAAGGATATACATCTTGTATAAATTGCTTTTTTAACCCTTTTTTGAATAAACACGTTGCGATAGTAGCCGTGCTTACCCTTCGTAGTTTTTCTTTGGTCGAAATCTGTTTCTTATTCATACTACTATGCGTTACGCCATGTTTCTTTTAACCACTCTAAATCTTTTTTCATATGCCCATAAACAATCTCTTTGTCTATTGAAATAGATTTTGCTCCATGTTCTGCTCCCCCTAATTCATATTCTAAATGAAGAGAAATAGGCACATTAATATTGTACTTTTTTAGCAAGGAGAAATAGCGCTTAAAATCTACCATTCCTTCCCCAAGTGGCGTATCAATCAACTCCCATTTACCATCCAACATTCCCCATTTAAAATCTTTAATTACAATTGATTTTATGTATGGCTTAATTAATCTCAAACCAAGCTCCCAACTACCTCCTCCTTCTACTACAGCATGTCGAATATCATATTGACTACCAATTGCCTTATTATCTGTTAACTTTAAAATAGGTTCTAAATCCCAGATTGGAGCACCTACATGATTTCCTGCATGATTTTGATAACAACCGATTAAACCTAACTTAGCATTTAATACTTCTAATTTCTTTAATTGATTACCGTACAATTCCTGACTTTCAGCTATGCTTCGTTCTTCAGGATAAGCCAACCACCCTGTCCTATAATGTGTTAGCCCTAATTTACTTGCAGTTTCGAGTACTGTTTTTTGCACACTATTTTCAGCATCCAAAACATTTGTTGTCATCAACTTAGGCGATAATCCATATTTCTTCATAGCTGCAACCGCTTTTGGCAAATCTACCGCTACATTTTCGGGCAATACATGCCCCTTAGGCCTAACCGTTAAATCCAACCCATCAAAACCTATTTTAGAAGCTATTTCCGACATCTCGTCATAATTCAAAAACTGAAGATGTTTAGAAAATAGATTAACAGAAAGATCATCGTCTATATTTTCCACTACGGATTCAAAAGAACTCGCTACTCCTAATACTGGCATTGCCATTAAGCCAGTTGAGGATAGCTTTACAAAATCTCTTCTAGACAAATTACTGTTCCGTTTTTCCATTTTTCAAGGTTTTTTTAATTTTTGTTAGATTTTATGTTAAAATTTTGATAGTCTGACAAAGATACTTATTTTTGGTAAACCAAACTGGTTAACCAATATTTAAAATTACAATTAAATCCCATTGTTCCATTAAGAAAATCCTTCTTAAAAACTCTAGAATATCTAAAAAATTAAAATGACTAAAACGGGTGTCGAAAAACAAGAAAAGAATTAGCTAAAATCCCACTTTTCGACACCTAAATAGTTAAAACAACTTTACCAATAGTTACTTCAGCCATAATTAATCGATTTTAAATCGTTTTATTTAAAATAATCAAATTCCTAAAAAAATTAATTCATATTTGAAACTACTAGGATGCTACCATCCGATATAACCATTGTCCTTTTTATACAATTAATAAAACGCACTCAAGGTAATTCTTATCAAATCATTGAATAAAATATAGTAACTGAAATTCAAACCCATTCCGCTTTTTTACAATATTAATATTTCTACAGGGTAAAACTTATTTAATTTTCATTTTAACAACATGTTTTTTGTTAAAAACTTGTGAGTATAATAAATATATGTATTTTTGGTGAACCAAACTGGTTAACCAATTTTATCAACATGATTAAGCATTATATACCTCTGATTTTTCTCTTTGTTTTTACTATTTCATGTAACACTGAAACTAAAATGAACAAAATCGTATCATCTATTGAAGAATTTAATGAACGAGTATCTAATATTCAACCTGGTGACAGCATAATTTTAGCCAATGGAGTATGGAAAAATGCAGAACTCCTTTTCGAAGCAAACGGAACCGCTGAAAAACCAATTACGCTCATTGCAGAAGAAAAAGGAAAGGTAATATTGGAAGGTGCATCCAATCTACAAATTGCCGGAGATTATTTAATCGTAAAAGGTCTCGTTTTTAAAAACGGATATACTCCAACAAATGCCGTTATTTCTTTTAGAAAAAGCAGAGAGAAAATGGCCAATAATAGCAGACTAACAGAATGTGTAATCGATAATTTTAATAATCCTGAACGTCAAGTGCAAGATTATTGGATAACTATTTATGGAAAAAACAATCGTATCGACCACAACCATATAACAGGCAAAAAGAACTTAGGTGTTACTATGATAGTTGGACTTGATACAGAAGAAAGTAGAAAGAATAACCACAAAATAGACCACAACTATTTTGGCCCTCGTCCTACTTATGGAAACAATGGAGGTGAAACATTGAGAATAGGAACTAGCCATCATGCATTAGAAAATTCCAACACTTTAGTTGAATCTAATTATTTTGACAGAACAAATGGCGAACATGAAATTATTTCCAATAAATCTTGTCAAAATACATTTAAATACAACACTTTTTTCGAATGCACAGGAACTTTAACCATGCGCCATGGCAATGAAACATTAGTCGATGGAAACATGTTTATTGGCAATGGTAAACCGAGTACAGGGGGAGTACGTGTAATTAATGAGAAACAAACGGTAACCAACAATTATCATATTGGCCTAACGGGATACCGTTTTCGTGGTGCATTCGTAATGATGAATGGTGTACCAAATTCACCTCCGAATCGATATGTACCAGTTATTGATTCTAAGGTAAACAACAACACCTTTATTAATTGCGATAATATTCTTTTTGGAGCAGGTAGCGATGAAGAAAGAAGTCAAGCACCTAGAACTTCAGAATTTTCAGAAAACATTATTTACAATGAAAGCAAGGAAGACATTTTTACCATTGATGATGACATTAGTGGTATTAAATTTCTGGGAAATATTTTAGGCGAAAATTCCAAAACTACTATTAAAGAAGGCTTTGAAAATGCAAAAATACAGTTGACAAAAAACGAGCAAGGCTTTCTAATTCCCAATTCCGATAAAATTAAAACCAAGGTTACTATCAGTCCGAAGATTGCTACAAAAGACAATACAGGAACAACTTGGTATTCAAAATCCGATAACGATATTGCGCTAAATTCGGGTAAAACCTTAAAAGTTGAAGCCGGAATTAATACCCTTTTCGAAATAGTAAAAAAATCTTCTGGAGGTGATATTATAGCATTAGAAGAAGGCGGTAATTATCTTTTAACTAAAGCCGTGAAAATTAATCACCCACTTACATTCAAAACTTCAGGAAAAGTAAAAGCAATTATTCAATTTGAACGGATGATGGCATTTGAAATTGAAAATGGAGGAAGTTTATCATTGGAAAATATAACTTTTGATGGCGCTAAATCTCCTGACTATGCTGGCAATTCAGTTATAAGTACCAGTAAAAAATCAATGATTGACAACTACAAATTATTTATTGATAAATGTGAATTTAAAAACATGGTAGTAAACCATTCTTTTGATGTACTCAGGGTTTCTAAAGGCACTTTTGCTGATACAATCAGCGTGCAAAATTCCATATTTAAAAACATCTCAGGAAGTATTGCCGCTTTAGATAAAGAAACCGATGATATTGGAGCATATAACGTTGAATATTTTCTAATGAAAAACAATGCAATTACAGATTTGCAAGGAGCCGCACTTCGACTTTACAGAGGTGGAAAAGATGAAAGTACATTTGGTCCATTTTTAGAAATAGACCATAATATCTTTGATAATGTAGGTTTTGGAAAGAAAAACAAATATAATGCAGCCATATCATTATATGGGGTACAAGAAACTGATATAAAAGATAACATTTTTAAAGATAGCAAGGCCATTAACATGCATCTGGTCGTTGGTGAACCTATTGTTAAAGTACGAAATAATGCATTAAGCAATTCTGAAAAATTAAAGGTTACAGGCGACCAGAAATACCTCGTAGAAAACCAATGGAACCTTGCTCCGACTTTTTCTGATAAATCATCATATACATTAAGTGAAGACTCTCCTTTAAAAGGAAAAGCTACAGACGGATTAGATTTAGGAATTCTAAAACAATAGACTCGTGAAAATTAGTAATCGGAATATTTTAAGAACAACAGTTCTAGTAAGTTTTTTTCTATTAAGTTTATCACTCATGAAATTACAGGCCCAAGAACACCCCAATTTAATATTAACAAATACGGGTGTCGAAAAAATAAGAAAAGAATTAGGCAATGTTCCCCTTCTTGATGCCTCTTTAGAAAAAATAAAAAACGAAGTTGACGCCGAAATTGCTTTAGGTATCGACACTCCTATTCCAAAGGATTACTCGGGCGGCTATACGCACGATCGTCATAAAAGCAACATGGTAGTATTACAACAAGCAGGAGTTTTATATCAAATACTTGATGATGAAAAATATGCAAAATATGTAAAAGACATGTTAATGCAATACGAGGCATTATACAAAACACTTCCATTACATCCTAAAACAAGATCATATGCCAGAGGTAAATTATTTTGGCAATGCTTAAATGATTCTAATTGGCTGGTATATGTGAGTCAAGCATACGATTGTATTTATAATTATTTAAGTGAAGCTGAACGCAACAAGCTAGAAACAAATTTATTTAGACCATTTGCAGATCATATTTCGGTGGATAGCCCGCAATTTTACCAAAGAGTTCACAACCATAGTACCTGGGGAAATGCAGCAGTTGGTATGATTGGTTTGGTAATGAATGATCAAGAATTAATAGATCGCGCATTATACGGCATCAAAGGTGTAAATTTAGACACGAATGCCAAAGACGATGATGGTGGGTTTTTGAACAAAGATGGAAAAGCAGGCTTTCTAGCGAATATAGAAGAACCTTTTTCTCCTGACGGATATTATAATGAAGGACCATATTATCAACGCTACGCCATGTATCCTTTTTTAATTTTTGCTGAAGGATTACATAATGTAAAACCAGAATTAAAAATTTTTGAATACAAAGACGGTGTGCTTTTAAAATCAATTAATGCCTTATTAAACCTGTCAGATGCTGATGGAGAATTCTTCCCACTTAATGATGGTCAAAAAGGAATGTCGTACTACAACAGTGCTTTAGTAACCGCTGTTGATATTTCATATTATTTTGGCGAACAGGAACAAGGTTTATTAACTATTGCAAAGGAACAAGGAGAAGTTCTATTAGATGATTCTGGACTAGCCGTAGCCCTTGGTGTTAAAAATGGTATAGCAAAACCATTCTCAAAGAAATCAATTAATTTATCTGATGGACCTAACGGCAAACAAGGAGGTGTTGCTATTTTAAGAAATGAAAATATTGAGCTTGTATTTAAATACGCATCACAGGGATCAAGTCATGGACATTACGATAAACTATCCTATTCTTTATATGAAAAGGGAGATGAAATTATTCAAGATTATGGACTTGCTCGATTTGTTAATATTGAACAAAAAGGTGGTGGCAATTATCTAAAAGAAAATAAAACTTGGGCTAAACAAACTATTGCCCATAACACAATTACTCAAAATGGAACCTCTCATTTTGGTGGTAAATATGAAATCGGAAGCAAGCATCACTCCGAACTTCATTATTATGACGATGCTTATCCGAAAATTCAAATTGTTAGTGCACTAGAAAAAAACGCATATCCTGGAACAGAAATGCATCGAACTATGGCCCTAATTAAAGATGAAAGCTTCACCAAACCATTTTTGTTAGACATAATGAAATTAAAATCTAACAATGAAAATCAATATGACTTTCCATACTATTTTATGGGTCAAGTATTACAGTCTAATTTTGACTATGAAAGCCCAACTGCATTAAGTACATTAGGCAAAGATAACGGATACCAGCATTTGTACATTGAAGGAAAGGGTAAAGCCTCATCTAATAACACCAAATTTTCATGGTTAGGTAATAATAAATTTTATTCTTTAACAGTCACAACCAACAATGAAGATGAACTATTTTTTACGAGATTAGGCGCCAACGACCCTGAGTTTAACTTAAGAAGAGATGCTGCTCTTATGATCCGTAGAAAAAATTCTAAAAACACCATTTTTGCCTCCACTATAGAACCACATGGCAATTATAGTCCTGTTACAGAATCTGCAACAAATTCTAAAAGCAGTATTAAAGAAATAAAAGTAATTTTGGATACTGACGCTTATACTGTTATTTCAATTACAACTATAAATGACAACATCAAGTTATTTATTACCGCAAATACAAATAGCTCTAAAGAAGCAAAACACACATTAAAAATTAACGATAAGAATTATACTTGGACAGGTTCTTATTATTTTAAATAGAAACAAATAAATTATAAATTATGAAAAGATTTAGTGAAAAATACGTCATTGCAAAAGATATGGAATGGGAAGAACTCGGTGGAGGAGTATCAAGAAAATTCTTAGGTTACGACAACCAAATAATGATGGTTAAAGTGAAATTTGATAAAGGAGCATTAGGCACGCCTCACCAACATTTTCATACGCAAGCAACCTACTGTGTTTCTGGCAAATTTGAATTCGAAGTTGATGGAGAGAAAAAAATTGTAGAAGGCGGAGATGGGATATATATAGAGCCTAATTTATTACATAGTGCAGTTTGCCTAGAAGAAGGCATTCTTATTGACACATTTAGTCCTGTACGAGAAGATTTCTTAAGTGGTGATGCCGTATCTTATTTTGGAGATAAGTCTTAGGAAATAAAATTTTAGGTTTACCAATTTTTAATACTTATTGGAAATCCTATAGATTTTTAAACATTAACCCTGCCCTTAAAAGCAGGGTTTTTCAATCAAGTATTTGTTTAACAACTTTTCCAATAGCAGCATACTCAGTAGACTCAATAAAACCAATTGAAAAAGTTTGCACTGTAGTTAAATGTTTAGTTGTTTTTTCACCGTTTTGCCTTCCAAAACCAAGGACCGTCATATCAGGTCTGCTAACATAATTATCTGGAATATCATCATCTTCATGATGTAGCACATAAAACATTCTTGGAGAATTTTGATCACCAAAGGCCATCCATTCTGGTGCTGGTAAATCACCTTCGAATGGATCTTCAATAGAATGTTTCACATTATCCACAGAGGCATACCAAAAATCAGTTGCATCCATTTCACCATTAGGAACACCTTCATATTGCACCCAATAATTATAGCCTTCACTAATTTTTGTCATGGTAAAATCACAACGATTATGATAAAAATCCCATTGTCCTTGCCATTTATTATTATCTGAAGTGAAAGTAATACGAATATGTTTTTCAGTATCAATATTTACCTCGGAACTAGATGGATCGGTCCCTGCATTCATAGCATGAAAATAACTTCCATCTTGTTTGTGAATTGCATTTGGAAATCCTCGATATTCACCTTTATGAGCAGAGCCTTTCTTATTATGAAAACCTATCCAATCAACACCATCAGAATCAAGCATACTTGAAAGACCCCCACCTTCTTTTTCCAAATAATATGTTGCCGAGGGCGTAGTTATGATATATGCTGAACCACCACCGGCCGATTCATCCGTACCATGCGTTAAGGTCATTTCCTGTGCCGAACAAGAACCTAATAAAGTTAGTAGCACTAGCGAAGATATCATTGCTCTAAAATTCATAGCTATTTACTAATTTTTAACAGAGATCTTATTAATTGCGCTTCTTTTAAGAAAAAAGCCAATAACACAAATAATAGAAGCACAGACAGCAAACATTATTCTACCCCAATAAGGATTCGGAATTAGGGCCATTAATAAAATACCAACACTCATTACCATAACCATATTACCTAATTTTCGTCTTTGTTGCTGATCGGTCTCATCTTGTTGATTATCCGATATTATTGGTGTTTCTAGATCTTCAAAGAAGCGATCAGTTTCTACTTTATTTTTGTCTTTTGCTTCATTGTAAAATAGAGATGTTGCCCAGAAAAAACCTCCCGTAACAAACACATGTCCGGCAATCGTAAGAATAATGTTCATATCAATAATTTCTCTTTTGGTAAGCGATTCAATACCAAACATAGAAACAAAAACTTCACCAGTAATAACATTTGCAACCAACCAAGAAACTACTAAACCGACTGCAATAGTAGCCCAAGGTGCCCATTGCGGAGTTTTCTTTATTATTACACCTAATAACAGTGGAACCATCATCGGCATTTGAATCATAGTCGAAACAGACATCATCAATTCAAACAAACTAAGCTCTCTAAGCGATGCAAAATATAACGCAGCCACTATAACTCCAATACCGCTTATAAAGCTAACTACTTGACTAAGTCGCAACAATTTCTTATCATCTGTTTGCCTATTCCTCTTTGCTAAAAATGGCTGATATATACTTCGCACAAATATTCCTGCGTTTTTATTTAATGCTGAATCCATAGAAGACATAGAAGCTGCAAAAAGTCCAGCCATTAATAATCCAACTGTTCCTATAGGCATAGCATTTCTAGCAAAAACGAGATATACTGCATCTGCAGCTTTATTTCCTAATTGTGCGTAATTCTCTGGAGCATCTGGGTAAAGTGTAGCAGCAGCCCAAGGTGGAATAAACCAAATAATGGTTCCAACTCCCATAAGGGTCATTGCCAACAAGGCAGCTTTTCTTGCATTTATAGAATCTTTAGCATTTAAAAATCGAAATGAATCATGTAGATTCATCATCGTAATAATTTGTTTGGGTAAAAAGAAAATAAATGTTCCTATTAATATTAAAGGATAGTTCATATTTGGTCCGATGAAAAATCCGCCAGGGAAATTTTCAACCAATTCCACTGGACCACCTACTTTCACTAGCGCAACAACCGCACATGCGATGGAAACCACAGCAACAACCAAAGTTTGAACAAAGTCTGATGCTACAACTCCCCACGCACCAGAAAGCACTGACACGAAAAGTACTGTTAGCCCAATAGCAATAATGGTGTATGCAATATCAGCATCAAAAACTGCACTTGTAAAAACACCCAAGGCATTTAACCAAACACCTGCATTTAAAAATGAAAAGACAATTAATGCCCATGAAAAAAACGTTTCATTTTGTGGCCCAAATCTCCTTTTGATTCCTTCTGTAGGCGTATCTACTCGCATTTGTCTAAATCGTTGAGAAAAATAAGCCCAACCACAAAAGAATGCAAAAGTATTTCCGAGGTAAACTGCACTTATTGCAAAGCCATCAGCGAATGCTTTTCCAGCCGCACCAGTAAATGTTACAGCAGAAAATTGTGCCATAAACGCAGTAGACCCTACCATCCACCACAACATCTTACCACCACCACGAAAATAATCACTCGTAGATTTACTAGCCATACGTGAAAACACGACTCCGATAGCAAGAATTAAAATAAAATAGAGTGCAATTACGAGATAGTCATAAAACATAGTTTCCTTTTTTTATTGAAGATGACGAACATCAGTCCAATTATCATTCTTTCTAATTAAATCTATAAGTTGTTGATACAAACTACCTTCTTTGAAAGACTGATAATAGTCAACTTTTTCACCTTTAATATCTTTCACAAATTCTCTTGCCAAATATTGCCAGTTTCGTTCTGTATCACCCTTTACCTTAGGTTGATCGTCAACTATATCTTGAGGCAATGGTAGTTCTTTCCATGTTTTATTTTCATCCCAAATATGAAGTGGCCCCATACCATAATGACCTTCTATAAAAATTGCTCCTTTCGTACCATAAAATACGATATGGTTCTCATGAAATTTAGGATTAAGTCCACCATGTTTAAATAACACTGACACAGGTTTTGTTGCCATTTTACTTTCCAATTGTGCCATTACAGTGTATGACCACTCAACATTACTTTCTCCCCATTTCAATGAAGGATCATTAAGATCTTTAGGTATATGCTCCCTTCGTGTTTTAAAATTATGAACTCCTTCAACAATAGGCGCTTTGCCCAAATCATCACGAACCTCCCCTATTATAGATAAGATTTTCTCACCAATAACCGATGTCGCTATCGACATCATATGCGTAAAATTATTATTTAACCGACCACCACCATCTTCTTTACGGTGCGACCATCCAAATGGTATATCTCGTTCGAGATTAAAATGCGAAATAAATTCAGCTTCAACAGGTTCTCCAATAACTCCTGACTCCACTAACCTTTTAGCATGAATTACACACGGCATGTACCGAAAACTGGAAGCAAAAGCTGTTTTAACGTTCTTACTTTTAGCAAGGTCATACAATTCGAGGGCAGATTTTCCATCAACAGTTAAGGGCTTATCGCTGTAAACATGACAGCCAAACTCGATTGCTTGTGTTATAGTATCATAATGAGCACCTCCTGGTGTGGCTATAGAAACAATGTCAGGTTTACAATCTTCCAAAGCTTTTTGCCAATCTGTACCAGAATACGGAATTTCCATTTTCTTAGCTACATCAACAACTACATTTGGAGTTCTACCTACAATTCCAACAACCTCAGCACCTACTGCACGAAAAGCGTCTGCATGCCCTTGTCCAGCAAATCCGGTTCCTGAAATAAGTACTTTTAATTTTCTTTCCATTTTTAAACTTTTTTTATCCGTTTCCCGCTTTTTATCCATTTTCAAATGCTTCTTATAAAAACAATTCTCATAGTAAATAATTTATTACCTGATTTTAAGAAAACAATATTTACAGACTTGTAAAACTAAACCTTATAACTTGGTTAACCAAAAATAAATTTAGATTAAATAATGGTATATTTGTAAAAAATGCAAAATAACAGCATCCTAATCGATACTTTACACAAAATATCACTCAATATATTACTATATTAGCATTTTTATAAAACTGCACGTTTCTATCAAATGCATAAATAAAATCAATAAAAACATTAATGGTTAACCAAAAAAGGTTAAGTTTAGTTTAATAAAATTAGTAGGATTAATGTCCGTAGATAAATTTAAAAACTTAGGAGAAATAAACCTCGAAACATCAGTTGACACAATTGTCAATCAGATTAACGAACTAATAACTTCAGGACAACTAATTGAAGGAGATAAGATTCCTTCAGAAAGGTTCCTAAGTGAAAAGTACCAAGTCGGTAGAATGTTTGTAAGAGATGCTCTCAGCAAACTCGAGTTTTACGGAATCCTTAAAAAAAAATCAAGCGGTGTTCGTGTTGTGGCAGGCAACAAACATTCCGCGCTTATTACGCTTACCACCAATGTGGTGAATTTGCTCAAACCAGATTACAAATCACTCATGGAAGTGCGCAATGTACTTGAAATAGAATCTGTTGGACTTGCCGCTGAAAGAAGAGAACAACATGATATTGATGAACTAGAAAAAGCAATAGAATTATTAGGAAATAAGGTTTCAGCCAACGAAGCCGGCATTGAAGAAGACTTAATGTTTCATATTGGTGTAGCGAAAGCTTCCAAGAACAATGTAATTATTTATCTAGTTTCTTATTTGGTTTCTCATATGATAAACTTTTCCAAAAAATATGATATATGTCGCGACTCACGACCTCTTAAAGCATACAACGAACACGTTGTAATTTTAGAGCATATAAAAAACGGAGACAGTGAAAGAGCAAAACAGTCAATGCGGGAACATCTATCAACACTTTTTGACTTTATTCCAGAATCAGAAATAAAATAAATTTAAAGAATGAAAATTAAACAAATTAAGGTATTTGTAAATTGCCCAGGAAGGAACTTTGTTACCGTAAAAGTTATTACTGACGAAGGAGTTTATGGCCTTGGCGATGCAACAGTAAATGGACGAGAGATGGCAGTTGTTGCTTACTTAGAAGAACATGTTGTGCCTTGTTTAGTGAACAAAGACCCACACCAAATAGAAGATATTTGGCAATATCTGTACAAAGGGGTTTATTGGAGAAGAGGGCCAATTACAATGGCCGCTATAGCAGCAATAGATATGGCTCTATGGGATATCAAAGGAAAAGTCGCTGGTCTTCCAGTATACCAATTACTTGGAGGTAGAAGTAGAGAAGGAATAATGGCATATGGTCATGCAAATGGCGAAAATATTGAAGAAACATTAGACAACTTAGGAAAATTTATTGAACAAGGGTTTAAAGTGGTTCGCCTGCAGTGTGCAATACCTGGCCTTGAAGGTTCTTATGGAACTTTAGGTGAAAAAAAGGACTATTATGAACTTCAAAGTGATCGCCCACTTCCTCCAGAACAACCCTGGTCTACCGCAAAATACATGAAATTTATTCCCGAACTTTTCAAACAAGCTCGTGAGCGTTTTGGATATGACATACAATTGGTACATGATGTTCACAGCAGATTAACACCCATTGAGTCAGCTCATTTAGGCAAAATACTAGAACCATACCAGTTATTTTTTCTTGAAGATGCTTCCCCAGCTGATAATCAAGACGGGTATCAAATCATAAGAAACCACACCACTATTCCTTTAGCGATTGGAGAAATTTTCAATACAGTATGGGATGCTAAAGATTTAATAGTTAATCAATCTATTGACTACCTAAGAACAGCCATTACCCATGGCGGTGGCATAACACCTATGAAGAAAATGGCAAATTTTGCCGATATGTACAATGTAAGAATGGCTCCGCATGGCGCACCAGATTTATCTCCAATATGCCATGCTGCTCATGCCCACTTTAATCTTTGGGCTCCAAACTTTGGGGTGCAAGAATTTATCGGATTTGGTACTGAAAAATTGAATAGCGTCTTTAGTCACCCTTTATCTTTTGTTAACGGCTACATCAAGCTTGATGACAAACCCGGCCTAGGAGTTGAATTCAATGAAGAAGAAGCATCCAAATACGAATACAAACGATCGTATTTACCTGTAACTCGATTAGAAGATGGAACAATATGGTATTGGTAATCTTATTTTATTCTGATTAAAGAATATCTTAAAGAACTATTATTTTCAAATAGCTTGGCATTTCAGATTAGTCTAAACACTGATAACTCTAAAACCCATCTGAATGCTATAAAATGCCTTCCCCCTGGCTTATATTAATAAGTGAAGTTAAACTTAAATGAAAAACAGTTTATTACTATACTGCTTATTTCTGTTGTTTTTATCTTGTGGAAGGAACTTAAACAAAGAAGTGGCGATGTCTACAACATTGTCACAAAATTCCTCTTCACAATACCATGAAGCACCAGAACTTTTTGCTGCTGTAATAGCAGATTCCTTACCTCCTGTTTCCGAACGCCTTCCAGACAACCCACAAGTCATTAAACCTTTTAATAAAATTGGCAAGTATGGCGACGAACTGCGATTTGGACTTTCAGGACAAGGCAATATGGACCCTATACGTGCTTGGGGAAATATGGGTCTTGTTCAGCATGATTTTGATTCTAATTTCACCAAAATAATTCCTCATGTCGCAGAATCATTTGAGGTTAATGAAGATAATACCGTTTTTACTTTCCACCTTCGCAAAGGAATGAAGTGGTCAGATGGTACACTTTTTACTGCTGACGATGTTGAATTTGCAGTGAACGATATCCTTTTAAATAAGGATTTACAGCCATTAGCACAGGTCTGGAGTGCTGGTGGTCAAAGTGTAAAATTCCATAAAATTGACCAACTAACATTTACGTTCTCATTTATAGAACCTTATAGTGAGTTTTTGCATGTTTTAGCTGATCGTAGATATCTTCATCCTACGTTATATCAAAAAGCATATTGCTCAAGAGCTCACCCAGACTACAACCCTAATCTTGATGCTGAACTAAAGGCTAATAATTTAAATGATTGGCGCGATTATTTAAGAGCACTATCCGGCGACCCAAGGGCAGTAGGCACCCGTTGGGAAAATCCTGATCGACCAACGCTTGAAGCATGGAAAATTGTTGCACCATATAAGGGTGGGTCCACAATGGTTGTACTGGAACGAAATCCTTATTTCTGGCAAGTTGACACTGATGGAAATCAATTACCCTATATCAATAAATTAATTGGTATAGTTTACGGCGATCCCGAAGGAATGCTACTCGGAGCAATCGGAGGCAATAATGATTTAGGGTTTTCCATTTTCGGCACTCCTGTTAATCGCCCCTTACTCGCAAAAACTGCTGGTCGTCATGGTTCGGAACTATACCCCGCAACAGCTATAGGTGGGACTAGCCTATTATTCCAATTGAATTTAACACATAAAGACCCAGAATTAAGGAAGTTATTTAATGAGAAAGATTTTCGCGTAGCCCTATCAATCGGCCTAGACCGTCAAGAAATTATTGAAACTGCACTTTTTGGAGATGGCGTTCCATGGAACAATGCACCCTTTGAAGATAGCCCTATGTACCATGAACGATATGCTACGGAGAACTTACAATTTGATAAGAATGAAGCAAATAGACTACTAGATAAGCTGGGCTTAACAAAAAGAAACTCAGATGGTATTAGACTATTACCAAGCGGTCGTCCAGTTCATTTTATTGTAGAATCTACTAATCGTCCACCAGAGCGTATTGACCAACTAGAAATGATGATTCAACAATGGCGCAGAAATCTCGGCCTAGACATTCGAGCAAATATCACGGTGAGTTCGCTTATGTTATCACGCACAAATAACAACGACCATGACGCTGCCATCTGGGTAGATTTTGCAAGTTGGATGCCAGGACGATTTCCGACTAGCATGGTACCACTCGAATTTGATTCTCGTTGGGGCATTGATTGGGTAAATTGGTACAAGAGTGATGGAAAACGAGGTGAAGAGCCTCCAAATCACATCAAAGAACGTTTTTTGCTCTATGAAAAATCGAGAGGAGCTCCTAATCTCGAAGCACGTAAAAAGTACTATCACCAAATTGCCGAAATCGCAGCTGATCAGTTCGAGACATTTGGAATATCAAAAAACACCACCAACTACGGACTTAAAAAAATTGCTTTAAAAAATGTTCACCCTAGCAATCCAAGTAGTAATCAATATCCGTTATCGCTGCAAAAACCGTGGAGTTTTTTCTGGGATACTGAAACCGGGAATAGACCTGATATTTAATTTATCATTATTAAAACATTTCGAAACCACAAACCAAATCGAATAACAAATATAACCACATGATAAGCTCATATAAATATTTTGCAAACCATAAGAAAGGAACACAATGATTGAATTCATTATTCGTCGTATTCTTTGGACGATTCCAATCCTTTTTTTGGTGTCGCTCTTAGCTTTTGCCATAATCCAAGCTCCTCCTGGTGACTTTGTTACTGCATTAAGTGCATCTTTAGCAGAACGAGGCGAAGAAGTTGACATGGCTCAGTTAGAGGCACTTCGAGCACGTTTCGGTCTGGACCAACCATTTTACGTTCAATATTGGAAATGGATTAGCGGTGTTGTTGTTGGCGATTTTGGAGTGTCATTTGAATGGCGCCAACCGGTAAGCGAACTTATTGGCGAGCGATTAGGATTATCTTTTATATTAGCTTTATCCACAATTTTATTTACTTGGGCACTAGCACTACCCATAGGCATTTATTCGGCAGTTAAAAAATATACGATTGGTGATTATATAGTTACCACAATAGGTTTTATTGGTTTGGCCATGCCTAATTTTCTTTTAGCACTTGTGTTAATGTATGTTGGTGTTGTGCATTTAGGTAATGACGTTACCGGTTTGTTTTCGCCAGAATTTAGAAACGCCCCTTGGTCAATAGCCAAGTGTATTGACCTTTTTTCTCATTTGTGGATTCCTGTGATAATTCTAGGCACTTCTTCGACTGCAAGCATCATAAGAATAATGCGCGCCAACCTGCTCGACGAACTTCCAAAACCATATGTAACCACTGCCAGAGCAAAAGGACTCTCAGAATTTAAATTGTTAGTAAGATATCCCGTTCGAGTCGCACTTAACCCTTTCATTTCTACAATTGGCTGGATGTTTCCGCAAATAATAAGTGGCTCCGTAATTGTTTCAATTGTTTTGTCACTACCTACTGCTGGCCCCTTATTATTATCCTCACTTAAGGCACAAGACATGTATCTAGCAGGCTCCTTTGTATTATTACTCAGCATCCTGTCTGTAGTAGGAATGCTTGTTTCAGACATATTACTCGCTATTGTTGACCCTCGAATCCGTGCAAAGAAATAAACCGATGAGCGAAACTTCTAAAAAGGTGAAAACACAAATTGAGGCACAATCCAAAAAGGATAATGCGTCTCAATGGCGATTAATGTGGAACAGTTTTCGACAACATAGACTTGCCATGTTTGGTGGAATCATAATTCTCTTATTTTATACTATTGCCTTATTTGCAGAATTTATAGCTCCATTCGATCCACACGCATCGACTTCAAAAAATGTATATCACCCACCCCAGCTCATTAAATTTATTGACTATGATGACAATGGGAGTTGGTCTTATCGACCTCATGTGCAGTTAATGAAACTAGACCGAGACACTATTACCCTCGAAGGTAAATTTAGTCCCGTACAGGGAAGGAAAGTATATTTAAAATTATTCACCAAAGGAGACCCATATAAAATGTGGGGCAAATTTAATTTAAGTCGTCATTTAATCGCTCCTGTAAATCCAGATGAACGATTTTATTTATTTGGCGCAGATCGGTTAGGTCGCGATATGTTGAGTCGCACTATAATGGGCACAAGAATATCAATGTCAATTGGACTTGTAGGGGTTGCGTTAAGTTTATTTATTGGAATTATTTTAGGAGGAATATCGGGTTATTATCGCGGAGTTACCGACACAATTATTCAACGTATTATTGAGATTATGATTGCCTTACCCACTATACCACTATGGTTAGCACTAAGTGCAGCAATGCCTCAAGATTGGTCAACAACTACACGCTATTTTGCGATTACAATAATTTTATCTTTAGTTGGCTGGACAGAATTAGCGCGCGTAGTTCGAGGACGATTTTTAACGTTGAAATCTGAAGATTTTGTAATTGCTGCTAAACTCGATGGCGGATCACAATGGCGCATTATTTTTAGACATATTTTACCCTCCATGACTAGTCATATTATTGCCGCGGTAACTCTAGCTATACCGGCAATGATTCTAGCAGAAACCGCATTATCTTTCTTAGGACTAGGACTGCAACCACCCGCCGTGTCATGGGGAGTTCTCTTACTAGAAGTACAAAACATTAGATCTATAGCCGCTGGCCCATGGTTATTTCTACCAGGAGCAATGGTATTGATAGCAGTTCTTTCATTAAATTTTCTTGGTGACGGCTTACGTGATGCAGCTGATCCATATGCACGTAAAGACCATTGATAAAAATGAATAACACAACACAGAAAAATACGAACCCTACCGTACTAGAAATAAAAAACCTAGTGACCGAATTCCCTACACGTAAGGAAACATTTCGAGCTGTGGATAATGTTAGCTACTCTTTAAAGGCAGGCAAAACCCTTTGTGTAGTTGGTGAAAGTGGTAGCGGCAAAAGTGTTACTGCTAGATCTATATTGCAAATTCTTGATGCGCCAGGAAGAATTGTTTCTGGCGAAATTCTATTACATACTCAAGGAGGAAAAACACTAAAGGAAAATCCTATAGATTTAGTACGTTTAAAATCACGGTCTAGAGCAATACGTTCTATTCGTGGACGGGAGATTGCCATGATTTTTCAAGAACCTATGAGTTCATTATCTCCAATACATCGTATCGGAAATCAAATAGCGGAAGTATTACAATTGCATGAAGGATTATCAAAAAAACAAGCTTGGGCTCGAAGTGTAATTTTACTTGAACAGGTAGGAATTCCTGAACCAGAAATTGCTGCTAAAAGGTTTTCGTTTGAATTTTCGGGAGGAATGCGGCAACGAGCAATGATTGCAATGGCTTTAGCCTGTAATCCATCTGTATTGATTGCTGATGAACCTACAACTGCACTAGATGTCACCACCCAAGCAGAGGTACTTGAGCTTATAAAATCAATACAGGCAGAACGAAATATGGCCGTTTTATTTATTACTCATGATATTGGAGTTGTGGCGCAAATTGCCGATGAAGTTGTTGTAATGAAAAAAGGTAAAGTACTTGAAAAAGGTGATGTATTCAACATTTTTAAAAATCCAAGTCATCCATACACACAGGAGTTAATTTCTAGTGCTCGAGAACTTGATCAACCTGCTATTCAGCGACTCGAAGCTAGAGCACGACAAAAAATAGGTAAACCGATATTAATAGCAGAAAATGTTCGCAAAGAGTTTGTTATTTCAAGTGGTATGTTTGGATTGAAAGCGAAAAAAGTAGCTGTAGGGTTAAAAGACGCAAGCATTGAACTACATGCAGGAGAGAATTTAGGAATTGTAGGCGAAAGTGGCTCAGGAAAAACCACCTTAGCTAGGTGCTTACAACGCATCTATGATAATACTGCTGGCAAGATCAATTATACTGACCGAAATGGTAAATCTGTGAATCTTGGGGAATTAAAAAGCAATCAATTACGACCCTATTGGCGTGATATCCGCACTATTTTTCAAGACCCATTCGGGTCCCTTAATCCAAGGATGACTATTGCTAAAATTATTGGGGAACCTATGCTTGTTTCTGGTGAACTTTCAGGTCGAGAACTTGATATGCGCGTAGAAGAACTACTAGAACTTGTTGGACTTCCAGCATCTGCAGCCCAGCGATATCCCCATGCCTTTTCAGGCGGTCAACGACAACGAGTTGCAATTGCAAGAGCTATTGGTCCTAAACCAAGAATAATTATAGCAGATGAACCAACTTCTGCACTGGATTTAAGTTTACGATCAAAAACGCTTGATTTACTATTAACACTACAAGATCAAATGGACCTCAGCTTTATTTTCGTTACCCATGACATTTCAGTTGTGCGTTATTTTTGTGACCGAGTAGCTGTTATGTACAAAGGGGAAATTATTGAAGTGGGTGATTCAGAAACAGTCTGCACTAATCCAAAACATTTATATACGCAATCATTATTATCCGCAGTTCCGAAACCAGACCCTATGCAAAGAAGTAATAAAAGAATTATCTATTCTTAAACACAAAGAAGAAATAACTATGTTAGAAAATTGGTTCTCATTAAAAGGAAAAGTAGCTCTTGTAACAGGAGGCTATCGTGGACTTGGACTTTCCATAGCACAGGCCTTAGCCAGTGCTGGAGCTAAAGTTTATATAAACGGACGTAATGCCGAGGGTGTTAAAAAAACGGTATCTGAATTACGTGAAAAAGGTACGAATGTCGAAGAAGCTGTCTTTGATATTACTGATGAAAAGTCTGTAATTGCTACTATTCGTAAAATAGAAAACAACGATTGCAGTATTGATATTTTAGTAAACAATGCTGGAATTCAACGTCGAAGCCCATTAGTGGATATGTCTGTTGAAGATTTTGAAGCAGTTATTCAAACAAATTTAAGTGCAGCTTTTATTGTCGCTAAAACAGTGGTACCTGGCATGCAAGAAAAAAAAGCAGGTAAAATAATTAACATTTGTTCTTTGATGAGTAGTTTGGCCCGAAAGACTACCGGAAATTATGCCGCTGCCAAAGGCGGACTTGAAATGCTAACTAAAGCTATGACGGCGGAATGGGCTGAACAAAATATTCAAGTTAATGGAATAGCTCCTGGATATTTTGCTACAGAGATGACTAAACCTCTAGTTGAAGACAAATCTTTTAATGATTGGATATGCGGCCGAACTCCCTCTGCTCGGTGGGGCAAACCGGAAGAATTACAAGCCTTAGCAGTATTTCTTGCTTCAAGTGGCTCTAGCTTTGTTAATGGGCAAGTTGTTATTGTGGATGGCGGACTTAGTTCTGTAATCTAAACTTTAGATTTATTTTTTTTTGATAAAACAATTAATCGCTATGAATAAAAAAATACTGAAATGAAGATCAATCTAATTCTAATCTTTTCTTGTTCTTTTCTACTTTTTATTTCCTGTGGAAAAACTTCAAATTCAAACAACACCTATGTACAAGATATTAAGGAATTAAAAGAAGCTATTCATCAAGCAAAACCAGGTAGTGAAATTATACTCAGCAATGGAATTTGGAAAGATGTGCAAATCAATTTTTATGGAAATGGTACAAAAGAAAATCCAATAACCCTAAAAGCTGAAACCGAAGGCAAGGTTTTTATTGAAGGGCAATCGTTCTTTCACCTCGGTGGCGAATTTTTAAATGTCGAAGGTTTACATTTTAGAAATGGCTTCTCTCCTAATACGGGTATTATACGGTTCAAAATTGGACTAGATAGTGTTGCGAATAATAGTAGTGTTAAGAATTGTGTAATTGAAGAATTCAACAATCCTAACGTATCTATATACAATCAGTGGATTGAATTTTTCGGCAAACATAATCAAATAAACCACTGCTACATCTCTGGAAAAACCAATAATGGCCCAACTTTAATGGTGTATCATAATGGAAATGAAAACACCAGTAATTATCATCAAATAGTTAATAATTATTTTGGTGCGCGACCTAGAAATAGCGGAACCAACGCGCATACTATTCAACTTGGAAATAGCAAAACAAGATTAACTCCAGGAAGAGCAACTTTTTCGAATAATTATTTCGAAGCTTGTAATGGCGATGAACAAATTATTTCAGATATGACAAATTACAATTCGTTTATCAACAATATTTTTTACAAATGTGAAGGTGCTCTAGTCTTACGACATGGAAATTTCGCTACAGTAGATAAAAATATATTTATTGGAGGCGACGAATCTAATTTATATGGAGGACTAAGTGTCATGAACACAGGACACTGGATTACCAATAATTATTTTTATAAAATAAAAGGAGAAGGATTTAAAAGTCCGCTTGCTATAATGAATGGCATTAAAAATACTCCCTTGCAAGGATTCAGACAGGTTACTGACGTTGTAATCGCTTTTAATAGCTGGATAGATTGCCAATCAACTTGGCAAATAGGTGTTGGACAAAACAAGGCAAGTATTGATTCACTTCCATTTACTGAAATTAGATCAGAACCTCCCATACGTTCAATCATAGCCAATAACTTAATTTACAACACTCAAGTTGATGCCTCACCTCTAATTAATTTTGACGACATGGATGGCATCGCGTTTAAAAACAACATTATTGATAATAGTGGCGAACAGTATATGGAATTCAATGTTTTCAGAAATGAAAAGTTAAAAATGAAACAGCTAAATGATTGGTTGTTTATCCCTGATGATGAAAAAAGTCAAAAATTAAACGAAGTATTCTACGGTTATGATTTTGGCAAGATAAAAAATGATCTTTTTGAAAATTCAAGAACAGTCAATAATAGTGTAGGGGCAATTAACAATTTCGAAACCATCGAAAATTTCCAAATTAACAAGAAACGATATGGCCCAAAATGGTACTCACCTGCAAAATTTAGCATAAAATGAAAAATTGTTTATCAATAGTCTTCATAGCATTTCTACTTTATTCTTGCGGTAAGGAATTAAATACCGAAGGCATTTTAGTAACCAATATTAACGAGTTAAACAATGCAATAAACAAGGCCACCCCAGGTCGTGAAATTATTCTTGCCAATGGAATTTGGACAGATGTACAAATCAAGTTTTTTGGAAAAGGAACAAAAGAAGCACCTATAAAGCTCCGTGCCGAAACTCCTGGAGAAGTTTTTATTGAAGGGCAATCATTTTTACATTTAGGTGGAGAAAACCTGATTGTAAGCGGATTATACTTTCGCAATGGATATACTCCTTCATCTGGAATTATAAGGTACAAAATTGGTTTAGACAGCGTAGCTAACAACAGTAGAGTTACTGAATGCGTTATTGAAGATTTCACACAACCAAGTCGTTTAATAAGTGATAGATGGATAGAATTTTACGGCAAGCACAATCAAATGGATCATTGTTATATCGCTGGAAAATCTAACGACGGCAATACTTTAATGGTTTGGCACACTGGTAATGAAAACACTAACAATCATCATCAAATTGTTCATAATTATTTTGGCCCGCGACCTAGAAAAGGTGGACCAAGAGGAGAAACTGTACGCATAGGAAATCCACAAATGACCCCGGGCTATGTAAATGTATCAAACAACTTTTTTGAGGCGTGTAATGGAGAAGTTGAAATAGTTTCAGACAAAGCGGACTTCAATATTTTTAGAAATAACATCTTCTATAAGTGCGAGGGATCATTGGTGCTTAGACATGCCAACTATGGCACTGTTGATGGCAATATTTTTATAGGCGATGATGACTCTGACTTTTATGGTGGTATTCGGCTTGTAAATACCGGACATTGGATTACTAACAATTATTTTTATAAAATTAGAGGTGAAGCCTTCAGAACTCCGCTTGCCGTAATGAATGGAATTCCGAACTCTATTTCTAATAGGTACAAGCAAGTTACAGATGCCGTTATCGCATATAATACTTGGGTAGATTGCAAATCGCCTTGGCAAATAGGGATTGGACAAAACAGAGCAAGCTCTGATGTTTTGCCTGCAAGTGAAATTCGCTCATTACCGCCAATACGAACTACTATTGCTAATAATTTAATTTACAACACCGCAGCAGACCCATCACCTATAGTAGACCATGATAGCATCAATGGCATATTATTTAAAAATAACATTATCGATAATAATGGAGTTAAATATTCGAAGTTCAGAGTTTTAAATAACGAGAATATAAAAATGAAACAAGTAAATGAATGGCTTTTTGTTCCTGAAAATAATGAAAATGATTTTTTGAAAGAAACATATAAAGGGTATGATTTTGGCAGTATTAAGACTGACCTTTTTGGGGATTCAAGATTAGAAAAAAACAGAATAGGCGCTATCAATAAATTCGAAACAGCCAAAAAGTTTGTAATTGATAAGAAAAAGTACGGTCCAGAATGGTTCACTACAGAGAAAATAGAGAAAGAACCTACTATTTATAAAGTCACTTCTAAAAAAGGTGAACTTAACAAAATGATAAATCAGGCAAATTCCGGAGATATTATTGAGCTTGTAGATGAAATTTACCATGTTACAACTTCAATAAAAATTGATAAGGATATAACGCTGAAATCTATTGGAGAAAACAAAACGCAACTCTTATTCGAAGGACAAGAGAATACACCAGTATTTGAAATGAACCCTAAAGGTGTTATCCATCTGGATAATATTTCAATTAAAGGTCAAAAGCATCATATGGCTTTTGCTCCTTTAGAAAAGAATATGTCATCAGCCTATAAATTGTTTGTCGATAATTGTGTTATTGATGGATTTGATATCGTACTAATAGCATCTAAAGGATCATTTGCTGATACCATAACTGTAAACAATACGAGTATACAAAATTGCGAAAATGGCATTATACTAGCTGCTGACGAAAAGGGTGATTATAATGCGGAAATGGTAACCTTTAATCAATGTGATTTTTTTAATATTAATAAAGATGTGATTAATTTCTACAGAGGTGGGTACGATGAATCTACAATTGGTGGAGTTTTAACCTTGTCGAACAACAACTTTTCTTCTTGTGGAAGCAAAGAAGAAAGTGGATTATTAATAAAGACACGAGGAATTATCAATGTAAACATTAAAGATAATACCTTCAAAAACAATCCTATTAAATTAGTGGCTTTATTATGGGGTGCTAAGAATAATCATCATAGCAACAACACAATTATTCAATCCGGATATATAAAAGTAGAAGAACAACAAAAACTCGATTTACTTTACTAAAAAAAGCATGCCCTTACTTACCCTTCCTACAAATTAACATAAATCTTAGGTAGCCTAACCTGGATTTAAACAAACTATTTATCTCTTAAAGTTTTGAGAAAACAAACGATTAGTTAACTAAATCTTAAACATTTTTTGTTTCAATTCACGACTATTTAGCTTCAAAATTGGCCTGCATTCAAAAAAATTAGAAGAATTTTAAAATTATTTAATCACCACAAACTACTACAAAATCAATATCTGTAGCTGTTTTTTGTCAATTTCTAAAAAAACACCAGTGTTAATTTCGTATTTAATTTTTCATTAACAAAAGAATAACATATATTTGGTCAACCAATTTGGTAAACCAGTATGGTAAACCAAACAAATGTTTTTCTAACTAATCTAATGTCAAAAAGATAATTGCCAATGAAATACTAAAAAAGCATGAAAAAGGATGGGCACATATCCTTACTAAACAACAAAACATTACTTCATTCTTAGAGGAAGTAACAATTACAAGATATTAAGAATACTAAAAATTATATAATCTATAAACTAAGAAAAAACTATTTCCTTAGTAAGATTTTTCTTTTTTAGTGAGATTTAAAAAGAAAATTTGATTGATAAAATCATCTTAAAACTCGGCTCAACCGAATAGCATTATTAACTTAATTTTAATACAAATGATTTTTAAAAATAAACTAGCACTAATACTTGCCCTGTTCGTAAGCATGGCAATATTTGCTCAAGATGGCTCTCAATTGACTGGTACAATTGTAGATGCAGACAACATTCCTATTGCAGGGGCAAACGTTATTATAGCAAATACCACAACCGGTACTGCAACGGATTTCGATGGAAATTATGAGATTACTGTAAATGAAGGTGATCAAATTCAATTTTCATATATAGGATTCGTTACTCAAACAATCCCTTATACAGGACAAGGAACTTTAGATGTTACTATGGCTGAAGATGCAGCACTACTTGATGAGGTAGTAGTTGTAGGTTATGGTACTCGAAAAAAATCACATCTTACTGGTGCAGTAGCTAAAGTAAAAGGTGATGCCATTGCAGGTATACAGGCTGCGCGTGTTGATGACGCTTTAGCAGGTAAATTACCTGGTGTTTTAATTCAAAACCAAAGTGGTGCACCTGGAGCTGATCCAAAAATTCAGATTAGGGCTGCTTCTTCTATTACAGGAAATTCAGACCCACTGATCGTTGTGGATGGTTATCCTATTTCAGGGAGTTTAGCCACTGTAAACCCAAACGACATTGAAAGCTTAGAAGTATTAAAGGATGCTGCCTCTGCTGCCATTTATGGTTCTAGAGGTGCAAATGGTGTTATTTTGATTACTTCTAAAAAAGGTAGATCTGGCAAAACTAAATTTAGCTACAATGCTTACACCAGTTTTTCAAATAAGTATGTAGATAATATTAAAATGACTGCAAGTGAATTTGCAGATTATGCTGATGCTTCTATTGCCAATGGCAATTGGGATGTTTCTGAACTAGAAGCAGCGGCTCCAGGATATACACAATTTAAGATAAATGCTTACAGAAATGCACCTGATGTTGTTGCAAGAGAAGATTATTTTTTTGGAACTGGTTCTACACAAAGCCATGATTTTAGTATGAGCGGTGGTAGTGAAGATTCAAACTTCTTTGCATCTATGGGATATCAGGATACAGAAGGGGTTGTAATAAATCAAGGATTTGAAAGACTGAATGCACGTTTAAGTGCTGACACTAAACTTGGAAAGAAGTTCAAGGCTGGAATAAGCTTTAACGGATTTGCTTCCGATAGATCTGATTTTGAAGGTAGCTTAAGAGATGCCAACAGGCAGTATGATATTAGTCCTATTTACCATACACCTGCATCTATAGCATTTGTTCAAGAATTAGAAGCACAACATCAAGCTTTAGGTTATACCGTAAATAGAAGTGGTGCTGTAAGTGGATTTAGAGCTTATGATACTAGAGCCGTAGCTGGAGACCTTCCAGGTCTTTTTCCTCAAAGTATTTATGACTTACAACCTGGTGACCCAGCATGGGACTGGCACTACGGACGAGATGGTAATGGTATTGGAGGTTCAGGAAATCCTGGAACTGCAAGTATTGTTGACAACAAATCAAATACTGAAAAAACGTATTTTGCTAATATTAGCTCCTATTTATCATATGCTATTGCAGAAGGTTTAACCTTAAAAACTGTATTAGGTGGAGATTATAGAGCTACTCAATTCAAACAACACGCATTAATAACTGGTGACGGTGGTGGCGAATTGAAAGATACTTATTTAGACCAACAGGACGTTCAAACAAAGTCTATGTTAAGTGTAACTACGTTAGACTATAATACCGTGTTAAATGACAAGCATGATATATCTGCAGTAATTGGGGTAGAATTTCAAAAGAACCATCTTTTAGGTACGTCAATAGAAGGTAATAACGTAGAACAACGTTTAGGAGAGCCTCTAAACTATGCATTTATAGCAAACGCAAATACCATCGTTACGGAAAGAAATGAAACTATCCATAGAGAAAGTATTTTTGGAAGAATTGCCTATGCATATGACAACCGTTACTTAATATCTGCTTCTGTAAGAAGAGATGGTGATTCTCGTTTTGGTGCTAATAACAAACATGAAATATTCCCAGCATTCTCATTAGGATGGAACATTCATAATGAATCGTTTTGGAATTCAGAAAGCTTTATCAGTACATTTAAACCAAGAGTTAGTTACGGGTCTTTAGGTACTACATCTAATTTAGGAGCTTATAATGCGTTAAGTTTTGCAAATCCTGCAACGACACCATTAGGGAATGCATTTCTTATTCCATCTGATACCTCAAACCCAGATTTAACATGGCAAACAAATACTGAGACTAACTATGGTATTGATTTAGGTTTTGCAAATAATCGTTTCACTTTGGGTGTAGATTATTACACATCTGATATTGAAAATATCTTAATTGACTTAAGTGTATCTGAAGTATTGGGTAGAAGTTCAATTAGAGTGAATTCTGGAGATGTGAAAAGTTCTGGTATGGAATTTGAAATGAACGCGGGAATCGTGAGAAACGATAATTTCAATTGGAGTTTGGGCGCAAACCTTTCTACAGTAAATACAGAAATTACGGACTTAGGTCCTTTAACTCAATTACCAGATCAAATTTATGGTACTTCTGGTAGAGGTGCTGTCTATAGAAATTACGTTGGTGGAGAAATTGGTGAATTATGGGGCTTACAAACTACAGGATGGGTTGATGAGGTACATATGATAAACCCTACAGATGTAATTGGTGCATCAAGTGGAGAAGTATATGTAGTTGATCAAAATGGCGATGGTGTCATTGACGCAACAAAAACAGTTGAAGATGGTGGAGATTTAGTGAAATTAGGAACAAATACACCTGATTTTTACTGGGGACTTAACAGTAATATGAGCTATAAAAATTTAGATTTATCGTTCCAATTACAAGGTTCTCATGGAGCGGTGCTTTACAATGTTGACCCACTTTATTATGGTTCAAATTGGGGTGGTAGACTACGTGAAAGTTTTGATGCTGATGGTGATGGTATTGAAGATGCTACAGGTAAACATTATACTAGAGCAAGAGATCAAACTGACGCTACAGTTCAAGATGCTGGTTATGTTGCTTTAAGAAACCTAACACTCGGCTACACATTTAACCCAGACCTTATGAGTAAAATTGGTTTAAATTCTATTAGAATATATGGTGCAGCCACCAATTTATTATATATAGTTGGGGATGATTATACTTCTTATAACCCAGAAGGCATAAACACTTCAAACTCTGGGTATGGCGGACCAATTACTTCTGGGCATCAAGAAGGTGCATATCCAGTGTTAAGAACTTTCACATTAGGTTTAAATGTTAATTTTTAATAATAAAACAATGAAAAATATATATATATTATTAGGATCTTTGCTATTAATAACAGCATGTTCCACAGACTTAGACCAGGTACCACCCAATCAAGTGGATGCAGATAACGTAAGTGATTATGAACCTGTATTGATTGCAGCATATTCTTATCATTATGATGCAATACACACCATGCCAGTATTAGGAGATTTCAGATCAGATGATTGTTTGTTTGACGAAACTCCTTATACAGATTTCGCTGACTTTTCTGGCAACAGTATAACCAGTAGTATGAATGCAGATTTTTTTAGACCTTTTTATTCTAGCCTCTATCAATCGATTCTAAGTGCAAACGATGTTATTTTAAACTCTACGAATGCTACGCAAGTTGGTGAAGCTCAATTCGTAAGAGCGTTAGCTTATTTTAAATTGGTTCAAGTTTTTGGCGATGTAACTGTCAATTTGTTAGGAGCACCAACAGTTGAAGAGATTGCTGCTGCTGACCTTACAAGACAACCTAAAAATGATGTTTATAACAATATCATCATACCTGACCTACAAGCAGCAAAGAGTGTTTTAGGCGCTTCTAATGCTGCAAACGCAGGTGGCAGAGCAACAAGTAATGCTGCACAAGGATTGCTAGGAAAAGTGTACGCAACAATGGGTAACTATGGAGCAGCTGCAACAGAACTTAGTGCTGTAATAAACGGAGCTGGAGCTGCAGGTATTACATTAGTTCCGGATTTTTCAATGATTTTTGGTAGTGACAACAACTGGAATTCAGAAATTTTATTTGCAACAGCGCAATCAGCTTCTGCCATTATTCCAGGTGCCACTCGTACAGAAATTATTGGAAATTGGTATGCCGGTAGAAACACCAAAGCAGATGATGGTGCGCCAATATCTGCTGATTTAATTGCTGCTTTTGCCGCTAGTACTGGAGATCTAAGAACAGCTTTGACACTGAACGGCGAGACTGCTTCTGTAAAATATGATGCTGGTTCTTACACTGACATGAATTGGATAGAATTAAGATTAACTGATGTTATAATGTTATATGCTGAGGCGTTGAATGAAACTACAAATGCAGGCGGAGGAGAATCTGCAAGTATATTAGCATTATTAGATCCAATTAGAACTAGAGCAGGATTAGCAAGTTTAAGTGGCACCGCAACTACGCAGGCTGAAGTTAGACAAGCAATTTTGGACGAAAGAAGATTAGAGTTTGCCTGCGAAGGACAAAGATGGTTTGATTTGGTTCGTTTTGAAGCCGCTAGTCCGGGCATACTTAATGCTGAAATGGGAGAAACAATTAACAGTAATTATTATGTTTTCCCTATGCCTGTTACAGAGGTAACTTCATTTGACGAAATAATACAAAACGAAGGATATTAAGAATCCGTTTTGTTTAAGGCATCTACAATTTAACACGATAATTAGTTGAGTTGGTTTTTTATCTGAATTTGCTGACCCTGTACACAAGGGTCAGTAAATTCTATTAAAAATGAAAGAAGTTAGTACTAATTTATCTTTTAAGGTTCTATTAATTTTTTTGATTAAACTATTTAATTAAATTAGCAAACCAATCTGGTTAACCAATTTTAAAAACTACAGAACAGCTATCCATTATGAAATTAGTAATTCCCACAAATAAAGAACATAAGGACGTTCAAAATGAACTAATTTCTAAAATTCGAGATTTAATAATATTTAAAAATCTAGAACCAGGTGACAAATTACCATCAGAACGATCATTATCAGATAAGTTTGAAGTAAGTAGAAGCAACATTCGCGAAGCCATACAAAAATTAGAATTTTATGGTCTATTAATTTCAAAACCACAAAGTGGAACCTTTGTAGCAGACATAGCACAGGTAGCTATGAATGGTATGATTGATGACATTCTTCGACTTGAAGATCCAGATTTTAGATCATTGGTTGAAACTAGAATATTACTAGAACTAAAAACAGTTCGATTAGCAGCTTTAAGAAGAACAGAAGAAGATTTAAAAAAACTAGAAGAAGCTTTAGAAGCATTTAGAATAAAGGTAGTAAACGGAGAAGATGCTGTTCAAGAAGATCTCCTGTTTCATTTAGCCATTGCAAAAGCTAGCGGAAACAGTACCATGAATACATTTATGTTAATAATTACGCCCGAAATTATTACCAACTTTGAAAAACATCATGTTTGTGATAAAGATCAAAG
The DNA here is from genome assembly GCF_039941195.1 of Aurantibacter sp. Taxonomy (GTDB): domain Bacteria; phylum Bacteroidota; class Bacteroidia; order Flavobacteriales; family Flavobacteriaceae; genus Aurantibacter_A. Next base: position 122,171 of record NZ_JBDVFA010000060.1, read on the forward strand.
CATGAAGGGCATTCAAGAACATCAAAATATTTTTGATGCTATAAAAGAACAAAATACGCAGAAGGCCAAAGAAATGATGAAAATTCATTTCAATCAATTATATCAATATTGTTATAATAAAAAAACGAAAAAATAAAAAAATCCAAGGATTCAATTATTTACAATAGTTATTATTAAAACTAAAAATATGTTCCCCCTTTTTAAAAACATGTCCAAATTACTAGTTCATGTTTTTTATTTAAAAAATCCAACTACAACCAAAAACTAGAAATATGAAATTTAAAGGATTAAGATGGTGGGTCATAGGTTTAATAGCCCTTGCTACGGTTATCAACTATATCGATCGCCAAGCACTTCCTGTTCTGTGGCCAGATATTGCCGAAGATTTATATCCAGACAAGACGTCGGATGAACGTAAAGGCATCTATGCTTTTATATCAACAATTTTTATATTTTCATATGCATTTGGACAGGCCATTTTTGGAAAGATATTCGATAAACTTGGAACGCGAATAGGTTTCACATTATCCATTGGTTTTTGGTCAATAGCTACAGCCTTACATGCTTTTGCCAAAGGTATTTTCACATTAAGTCTTTTTCGTTCACTTTTAGGAATTTCTGAAGCTGGAAATTGGCCAGGAGCCGCCAAAGCAAATGCAGAATGGTTTCCAACCAAAGAACGAGCATTTGCTCAGGGATTATTTAATTCAGGGGCGGCTATAGGTGGAATTGTAGCATTTCCAACTATTGGATTATTATCCGTGTATTTTAGCTGGAATTGGATATTTATATTGGTTGGTATAACGGGTTTATTGTGGCTTATTCCATGGTGGATTTTAGTAAAATCTCCACCTAAATCACATCCTTGGATAACCGAAGAAGAACGTAAATACATATTAACAGGTCAGCAAAATCAGGATGAGGATCAAGATGGAGAATTTGACGAAGGATACAACCCTGAAACTGGTAAAATGTTAAAACATAAAGAAAGCTGGGGTGTCATTATTGCTTCTGCCGCACTCGACCCAATTTGGTGGTTATTTATTTTCTGGATACCTATTTATTTAAATGAAGTATACGGAATGGATGTGAAATCAATCGGATTTTATGCATGGGTACCATATGTTGGTGCTATGCTAGGTGCATGGTTTGGTGGTCTTTTAGCTCAAAATCGCATTAAGAGTGGCTGGTCTACAAATAAAACGCGAAAACTCGTAATCACACTTGGATGCCTCATTATGTTGCCATTCTTATTTTTGATGGCTAACCCAGGCGGACCAACCACAGCTGTTATTTATATGGCAGTAATCTTATTTGGATTCCAAACTGCCATTGGAAATGTGCAAACTTTACCAAGTGATTTGTTTGGAGGAAAAACGGTTGGTACATTATCAGGTTTTGCAGGTATGGCTGCTAAATTGGGAGCATTTGGTCTAACAGCACTAGTTCCTTGGCTTACATCAGGAGGTAATTATACGCCAGCCTTTGTAATTGGGGCAGCATTAGCAATAATTACTATGCTTAGTGTATGGGTACTAATACCAAAAATTGAACCCCTAAAAAGTGAAAATTAATAATATAAAAATAGATTTAAATTAAATATAAAATGAGCAATAAAGGAAAAGTAGCAGTAGTAACCGGAGCAACGGGAGGAATTGGCTTTGCAGTAGCTAAAAGATTAGGACAAGACGGGTATACTGTTGTATTAAACGGAATAGAAGATGAGAAAGGAGCTGAACGCGTAAAAGAACTAGAGGCTGAAGGTATCACCGCAGAATATTTTGGTTTTGACGTTACAAGCGATGACGCTGTAACTTCCAACATTAAAGCGATAGGAGATAAATATGGCAAAATAGACGTACTTGTAAATAATGCAGGTGGATTAGGTGGTAGATCAAGATTTGAAGAAATGACAACAGATTTTTACAGATTTGTAATGGCATTAAATCTTGACTCCGTATTTTTTGCTTCTAGAGCAGCAATTCCTTATCTTAAAAAAGGAGAGCATCCATCGATAATTAACTATACATCAAATGCTGGATGGACAGCTGGTGGACCGGGTGCAGGAATTTATGGCACATCAAAAGCTGGTGTTCATGCAATAACTAGAGCTTTAGCTAAAGATCTTGCTGAATATGGAATTCGTGCAAACGCAGTATCACCAGGTACAATTGACACACCATTTCACGCACAAATTAAAGCTACTAAACCAGAAGTTTTTGCTTCATGGGCAAACAATATTATGTTAGGCAGATTAGGTCAACCAGAAGATGTGGCTGGCGTTATATCTTTCTTAGCTAGTAAAGATGCTTCTTTTATCACAGCTGAAACTATACAAATTGGTGGTGGACAAGCTTTAGGAATCTAATAAATAAACCTATTTTTAGTTTTTTAAAACAATCTAAAACCAAATTCCCATTTCACTAAATAAATTAGTATGAAAAGTGGAATTATTAAAATTAATTACCAATGAAGAAAGTTGTTACATTCGGAGAAATTATGCTTCGTTTAGCACCTCCAGGATTTTTGAGATTTTCACAAGCAAACAGTTTTGATGTCGTTTATGGCGGTGGTGAATCTAATGTTGCAGTATCACTAGCCAATTATGGTGTTCCTGTAGATTTTGTTACGCGTTTACCAAAAAATGATATTGGTGAATGTGCACTTATGGAAATGCGAAAAAGAGGTGTTGGAACTAGCAAAATAGTTTACGGTGGAGATCGTTTAGGAATTTACTTCCTTGAAACCGGTGCTGTTTCGCGTGGATCTAAAGTTGTGTATGATCGTGCCCATTCTGCTATTGCAGAAATTGAATCAGGTATGATTGATTGGGATTCTGTTTTTGAAGGTGTTGAATGGTTCCATTGGACAGGGATTACGCCTGCCATATCACAAGGTGCTGCCGATGTTTGTTTAGAAGCTGTTAAAGCTGCAGACAAAAAAGGAATTACTATTTCTACGGATTTAAATTATAGAGCCAAATTATGGAATTACGGAGGAGACCGTGAAAAAATAATGACTGAATTAACTTCGTACTGCGATGTTATTTTGGGTAATGAAGAAGACGCAGAAAAGCATTTCAATATTCACCCAGAAGGATTAGATGTACATAAAGATGGTGCTGATGTAAAAGCAGAAGCCTTTCTTTCGGTATGTAAGCAAATGATGAAGAAATTCCCAAAAGCCAAAAAAGTAATTACAACTTTAAGAGGTTCAATTTCTGCATCGCACAACACTTGGGCTGGTGTATTATGGGATGGTTCTAAAATGTATGAAACAAGACAATACCAAATCACAGATATAGTAGATCGCGTCGGTGGTGGTGATTCATTTATGGGAGGATTAATCTATGGTTTACTAAAATATCCAGAAGATGATCAAAATGCTTTAGACTTTGCTGTTGCAGCTTCTTGTTTAAAGCATACAATAAAAGGTGATGCTAATTTGGTAACAGTACCTGAAGTTGAAAAACTTATGGGTGGTGATGCCTCTGGTAGAGTTGCAAGATAATTTAATTAAAATGGCGTAAATGAAATCCATATTAATCATTTGTGGTGGAGGTCCTGCCCCCGGAATTAACGCCGTTATTAGTACAGTAGCCAAAATATTTTTAAAAGATGGCTATAGAGTTCTTGGTTTGCACGAAGGTTTTAAAGGAATCTTTTCTGACAATCCGCAAATAAAAGAATTCGATTTTGCTCATGCTGATCGTATTTTCAGCCGAGGAGGATCAACGCTTATTATGAGCAGATTTAAACCAAGTAATGAGAAACTAAACACTAACCTATTTTCTCAAAACAATGTAAAACTGTTGGTAAGTATTGGTGGTGATGATACCGCCTCTACTGCCAACAGAATTACAGGTTATCTTGCGAAAGAGAATATTTCAATTTCCAATATTCACGTTCCAAAAACAATTGATAATGACCTTCCGTTACCAGATAGAAATCCGACATTTGGATTCCATTCGGCAAAAGATGAAGGTGTTCGAATAGGTAATACCACTTATGAAGATGCGCGAACCAGTCAAAATTGGTTTGTAATGTCTACTATGGGTAGATCAGCTGGCCACTTAGCCTTTGGCATTGCCGCTAGTTGCCATTTCCCAATGATGGTTATCCCAGAAATGTTCAACAAAACTGAAATTACTTTTGATAAAGTGGTCCGACTGATTGTTTCATCAATGGTAAAAAGAAAAATTGAAAACATCAATTATGGTGTTGCTTTAATAAGTGAAGGCGTTTTTCATATCATGCCGGATTCTGAACTTCAAAACTGTGGAATTAATTTTACTTATGATGATCACGGTCATCCCGAATTAGGTAATGTTAGTAAATCGCATATTTTCAATATGTTGGTTCAAGTTAAATTAAAAGAACTAGGAATCAATATCAAAAGCAGGCCAGTTGAATTAGGATACGAACTTCGTTGTTGCCGACCTATCGGATTCGATTTAACATTATGTACGCTATTAGGTCTTGGTGTTAAAAAAATGTATGACGATGGTATTACAGGATGCATTGTTACAGCAAATTCAAAAGGTGAGGTAACACCATTATTTTTAAAAGATCTGCAAGGAGAAGATGGAAAAATTGCACCTCGCTTAGTCAATGTAAATTCAGAATTTGCAAAATTATGTTTTCAAAATTTACACTATCTATCAGAGGTTGATTTTGATAAAGCTAAAACATATTTGAAAAACCCAGAAGATTATTATTTTAATAAAATACTAGAAGCTTAAATTTTATGGCACAATTTACCCGAATAGAAGTAGCAAATGTAATGAAGGAAACAGGAATGGTTCCTTTATTTTACCATTCAGATATCGAACTTGGTAAAAAAGTTTTAAAAGCTTGCTATGATGGCGGAGCTAGATTAATGGAATTCACAGCAAGAGGTGATTTTGCTTTTGAAGTCTTTTTAGAATTGAACAAATTTGCAATTAAAGAACTACCTGGTATGATCATGGGTGTTGGATCCATTACGGATGCTGGAGCTGCATCAATGTATATGTCTATGGGTGCAAACTTTATAGTCACCCCATCATTACGAGAAGATATTGCATTCGCCTGCAACCGAAGAAAAGTTCTTTGGTCTCCTGGTTGCGGCTCATTAACCGAAATAAATAAAGCTGAAGAACTTGGCTGCGAAATTGTAAAACTTTTCCCAGGATCTACTTATGGCCCAGGATTCGTAAAAGCAATTAAAGGACCTCAACCATGGACCAGTGTTATGCCAACTGGTGGAGTTAGCACTGAAACTGAAAACTTAAAAGGTTGGTTTGATGCTGGTGTTACTTGTGTTGGTATGGGATCAAAACTAATTAGTAAAGAAATCTTAGCCAACAAAGATTATAAAGGTCTGGAGAACAGCGTGAGAGAAGCATTGGATACCATAAAAAAGATTAGATAATGGAAAGTACGGCTAATAATAAATCGTTTTTAAAAAAATTATTAGCCATTATTTTAGCATTCGGCCCAGGCATCTTTGCTATCGGTTACACGATAGGTACCGGAAGTGTCACTTCTATGATTGTTGCTGGTAGTACCTATGGAATGCAATTACTCTGGGTATTACTTTTGAGTTGTGTTTTTTCGGGACTACTGATGTTCGCCTATGGAAATTTCGCACTGGTCTCAGGAGAGACCGCCTTATATGCTTTTAAAAAACACTTAAAATGGGGTAAACTTATAGCCATACTAATCATTATTGGTATTTCGTTTGGCCAATGGAATTCCTTAATGGGAATTTTGGGAATTTCAGCAAATATAATTTTTGAAATTTTCTTGATTTACTTTCCTGATTTAGCTGGATATCAATATGAGTCAGTCCTAATAATTGCCATCACCGTTATCGCTATATTCTATAGATTTCTATTGATTGGTAAATATGCTTTCTTTGAAAAGATTTTAGTCATTTTTGTGACTATAATGGGACTTTCATTTATCATATCCTTATTTATGGTTTACCCATTACCTATTGAGGTAGCAAAAGGACTTATACCTACGATACCTAAAGTAGAAGGCGGGCAAATGATGGTTGCAGCCTTTGTTGGCACCACAATGGCAGCAGCTACTTTTCTATCAAGACCACTCTTTGTAAAAGGTAAAGGTTGGACAATTAAAAATCTTGATCAACAAAAGAAAGATTCCATAATCGCTGCATGTTTAGTGTTTCTAATTAGCGCTTCAGTAATGGCAGTTGCATGTGGAGCTCTTTTTCACAAAGGAGAACCTGTGACTAAAGTTTTAGACATGGTTAATACCTTAGAACCTGTAGCTGGTAAATTTGCCTTAACACTTTTCTTTTTCGGAACCTTAAGTGCTGGTCTTTCGTCAATTTTTCCTTGTCTATTAATTGCACCTATTTTAATTGCAGATTACCAATCAGGTGAATTAGACACCTCATCAAAACAGTTTAAAATTATCACAGCATTCGCATGTCTATTCGCATTAATTGTTCCGGTTTTTGGCGCTAATCCTATTGAAATGCAAATTGTATCTCAGGTATTTAATGTCTTTGTTTTACCATTAGTAATTCTAGGTATTATCCTCTTGATTAATAGCAAAAAAATAATGCGCGAATACAAGGCTTCTATTTGGTTAAACCTAGGCTTATTTGCCGCTCTATTCTTTTCATGCGTTATTTCCTTTAATGGCGTAGTTGCGCTAATAGAATACTTTTAAAAAGTAAATACAGACATCAATAGACTTTTGATTAGAAAAGAATATATTCAACCATTACATTCTTTGTTTTAAAGTCAGAAATAGAATTACTAAATATTCCTAAAAAAAGAAGCGAACTCCAATTCTGGAACTCGCTTTTTCTATTTATTTTGCTCTTATTTGTGATCGCGGCAGGATTCGAACCTGCGACCGTCTGCTTAGAAGGCAGATGCTCTATCCAGCTGAGCTACGCGACCTATTTTCTTAAGTGGCTGCAAATTTAGTAAAAATTCTAGATTTTTGGCACCGAATCTGTAGCTATAAAAAAACTTTCTATTTCTTCGTCTATTTCATCTATGATAAGTAGGTCTGGTTTTTCTAATTTTAATGAGTTTACACCCGACTTCGTCACCTTGCTTTGCCCTAAATAAAGGCTATTCAAGCCAGTCATACCTTTAAACACTTTTAAACTTTCATCCGTAATATTCGTTTTAAATATTTTTAAAAATTTTAAATTATTTAATCCAGATAGCTTCTTTACTTCATCATCGCCTACAGGAGTTTTATCTAATTCCAACCTTTCAAGGTTACTACAAACTTTAATTATTGACATTTCATCTGTTCCTATTGGCAAATCAGACAAATCAAGTTCGACTATATTCTCCGCTACTCTTTTTAAACCTACAACCGCACTAGAATCATAACTTGGCGGCTTAAACACCACCACACTTAGAGCATTTAGATTACTAGCAACCCTTTTTATAGTTACATAATCTGACGATAAGTTAGCAATAGTACTATCATCAACAACAGAAAACTTTTTCCATTTATCCGCTGCGTCAGGTTTCATTAATCCTTTTATTAAACCAACTAAAGTTTCTGCACTTGCTAAGTGATTTAACCTCAGCGTATCAGAAGCTCCCAAAGCAATCCAGCGCTCCAAAATTTGTATTTCTGTTTCCGTTAATTGCATCTTACCTTCAGGTGGCATATGTTCTTCATCTGCAACTGGTAAATGCAACCTATTAATTAACTCGCTTTCTTCAACATTTAACGGAACGATAGTTTTTCCTAACTCCCCACCCGCAAGGAGGCCTTCAAATGAATTTAATAATAATTCTCCCTTCTTCTTATTCGGGTTATGACATGAAACACATTTATCGTCTAAAATGCGACTTACAACATCACCATATATTAATGGGTTTTTAGGAATTTGTTCCTGCCTCTTTGCTGTTGGAAGCGCCAAAAATTCTTCACCATGAGTTACCATACCTCCAAAATGTCCAGTAAACAAAACCAAACAAATTATTATCACCTGTATAAGTTTGAATACAATTCCTTTTTTTAGAAAACTATGATGTAGCCAATACCATAAAGCTGCCAACAAGGCTAATGCGCCACCTAACCACTGATGCCAAAATAACAACTCCCCTTTTGACCCAGATTCTTTTCCGAGAAAAAAACCTGATATTGCTGTTATTAAAGTTAAGAGCACGGTCAATTTAAAAAGTAATGATGGAATCTTTTTATTGGTCAATCCTAAAAAAGCACAAATCAATAAAAGTACAATTGGAAAGTGCAAAACTAATGGATGCCAATGACCTACCCATGCGACCAATCTGGGCAAAACTATATAGGAATCGAAAATCAGACAAAAAACTAAAAACAAGGACAATCCCAACACCACATAATCTACCCATTTATCCCTAGCGCTATCTATCATATTTTACGCTAAAAGATCTTTGATTACATTACCCGCAACATCTGTTAATCGAAATCGTCGTCCTTGATATTTGTAAATAAGTTGTTCGTGGTTTATTCCCATAGAATGCATTAATGTAGCATGGAAATCATTTATATGTACTGGATTTTCTACTACATTGTACCCGAATTCATCTGTTTGTCCGTAGTTAAATCCTTTTTTGACTCCGCCACCTGCCATCCAAATACTAAAAGCTCTTGGATGATGGTCACGTCCATAATTTTCTGGATTAAATTTACCTTGCGCATAATTACCCCTTCCGAATTCTCCACCCCAAACAACTAAGGTATCGTCTAGCATTCCACGTTGCTTTAGATCTAAAATAAGTGCTGCTGAGGCCTTATCTACATCTTTTGCCTGTCCTTTCATCTCGTTATGTAAATTACCATGCTGATCCCATCCTTGATGATACAACTGGATAAAACGAACTCCATTTTCGGCTAGTCTACGCGCTTGTAGTGCATTAGCAGCATATGTACCAGGTACTTGGCAATCTTCACCATACAAATCAATAATTGATTGCGGCTCTTTTGAAATATCCATTACATCTGGTACCGACATTTGCATACGATATGCCATTTCATATTGAGCTATTCGCGATTCTATTTCATCGTCACCAGTCTCAACGTGATGTAGTTTGTTTAAGGAAGATACATGATCAAGTAAATGACGTTTATCTGACCGGGATAGACCGTCGGGATCATTTAGATACAGTACAGGATCTTTACCTGAACGCAACAGCACCCCTTGATGTTTGGAATCTAAAAAGCCACTCGACCATAATTTGGAGTATAAACCTTGACTATTTCCTTTGCCCCTTGAAGTTAACACAACAAAAGAAGGAAGGTTTTTATTTTCACTTCCTAAACCATAACTCATCCATGACCCCATACTAGGGCGACCTGAAATCTGACTCCCAGTTTGAAAAAATGTTATTGCTGGATCATGATTAATAGCCTCCGTATGCATACTACGAACTATGGTAATTTCATCAGCAATTTTAGCAATATGTGGGAAAAAATCACTAATCCAAGTTTGACTTTCCCCATGCTGCTTAAATCCTATTTTTGGAGGCATTAAAGGAAACTTGTCTTGATTAGCAGTCATCCCTGTTAAACGTTGTCCGTTTCGAATAGATTCTGGCAAATCTTCTCCCATTCGTTTTCTCAGTATTGGCTTATAATCAAATGATTCTAATTGTGATGGAGCTCCAGCCTGAAACAAATAAATTACTCTTTTTGCTTTTGGTGCATAATGAGGTATTCCTAAAGGTTGTGATAAGATATTTTCCGCTGAACCCTTAAATAAATCTGGAATCAACAATGAGCCCAAAGCTAACGAACCGACACCTACACTCAATTGTGAGAAAAAATGCCTACGGTTTACCTTTAATGGGTTTTCAGACTTGTTTTTATCTTTCTCCTGCATATCTAAAATTATTCTTTGGTAATAGTTTCGTCTAGATTATAAATAACTTGTGCCGTTAACATTAATGCTGCGGTTTTGGCCTCATCTACTTTTAATTGTTCATATTCTCCTAACGAAGCCAATTTCTGAGCATCGTCTATATCATTAGTATAGATTTTAACTGCGTCATAATAATATTTATTTAGCGTGAGTAACTCTTCCTCTTTTGGAGCACGCACTAAAATGCGCTGAAATACTTCCTTAACAATATCAGGGTTATTGTCATTTTCAACAAGTGTTCGTTGTGCTAAAACCCGGGCCGCTTCCAATATCTGAATATCGTTTTGAAGCGCAAGAGCCTGTAATGGAGTATTTGTTTTTTGTCTTCTTACTTCACAAAAATCACGATTAGGCGCGTCAAAAATTGTCATTGTCGGTGGAGGTAAGGTACGTTTCCACAATGTATACAATGAACGACGATAAAGGTCCTCTCCCTCCCCTTGTACATATTTTGTAAGTACGCCTCTGTTTTCCCCAGCATTGGTTTCTGCCCACAATCCATCTGGTTGATAAGGCATAACACTTGGACCACCAACCTCAGTATTCAACAATCCACTTGTAGCTAAAATATAATCTCGAATCATCTCACCACTCATTCGAAAACGGGGTACTCGAGCAAGTAATTTATTTTCAGGGTCAGCAATTTTTAAATCAGAACGCAATATAGATTGCTGTTGATAGGTAGCGGAAAGCATTATTTTCTTTAAGAGATACTGAATATCCCAATTATGCTCCATAAAATCCACAGCTAACCAATCTAGCAATTCCGGATGTGTTGGCAAACTACCCTGTACTCCAAAATCTTCAGAAGTTTCTACAATTCCTTTACCAAAAAGCATTGCCCAAATTCTGTTTACAAATACTCTAGCCGTTAATGGATTTTTTTTATCTACTATCCACTTTGCTAATCCCAATCTATTCTTAGGCAACTCTTTCGCAAACGGATAAATATTCTCAGGTGCATTTGGTACTACCGAATCGGTTGGCTGGTCGTATTCCCCCCTATTTAAAATATGTGCAGTTCTAGGAGCAGAATCATTCATAACCATTACATTAACTTGCTTGCCTTCATCTAAATTCACAAAATCTAGAACACCACTTACTTCTTCTGAGGACAGTGTAATATAGGGAGGGTCAGCAAAGAATTTTTCATTCTTGGCTTGCACTGCATCCATTTGCAAACCTTTTTCATTTACCTGATTGAAAAATGAAAAGAATTCAAAATAATTTTCTTGAGATAAGGCATCATACTTATGGTCATGACAGCGTGCACATTCAAGCGTAAGACCTAATATTCCTTTTCCTAATGTATTCGTTCGATCAATTACATAATTGGTTCTATACTCTTCTTGAATTACGCCTCCTTCTTGAGTTATCGGATGATTTCTATTAAAACCTGTAGCTAACACTTGTTCTAAATTAGCTTCGGGCAACAAATCGCCCGCCAGTTGCCATGTTAAAAATTTGTCGTACGGTAAATTCTTATTGAAAGCATGTATTACCCAATCACGCCATGGCCACATCGTTCTATAACTATCATCTTGATAACCATGAGAATCAGCATATCGAGCTACATCTAACCAAGATTGTGTCATGCGCTCACCATAAGCCGATGTCGATAAAAATCTGTCAATTGCTTTTGGAATAATCTCTTCTGCAGGCAAGCTCAACAATTCTTTAGTCTGTTCAATATTTGGCGGCAAACCAGTTAAGTCTAAACTAATTCTACGAACTAAAGTTTCTTTTGATGCTTTGTCTGAAGGACGAATACCATTTTCGTTTAACTTTTGTAGAATAAAACCATCAATTTCATTCTGCACCCAATCTGAAGAATTTACTGCTGGAACATCCTTTTTCTTTGGTGCCAAGTAAGCCCAATGCTTTTCAAATTTCGCACCTTGATTTATCCATTTTTTAATGAGCCGTTTTTCGTAAGAATTTAAACTCAATTTTGAGTCTATAGGCGGCATTATTTCATCTTCATTATCGGTAGCTATCAAATGATACGCCCTACTCTTATTTGGTTTGCCAGATACAAAAGCATATTCCCCTGGACTTTCCTTTAACTCATTAAATGCCGCTATTTCGGTATCAAGCCTGAGTTTTGCCTTACGTTTATTAGCATCTGGCCCATGACAGGTATAGCAATTATCGGAAAGTATAGGCTTAATATGAAAATTGTAATTAACTTCTTCAGGAAGTTCAATATTAGCATAAGTATCTTTTGAAGAACTAAAAGAACCTGTTTTAATAGCGTATATCAACAAAATTAAAACACCAAAAATAAAAGCTAAAGCAAAAATTCGTTTCATACCACATTCAGAAATCTATTGCTGTCCCCTTAAATGTAGTAATTTTTATAATAAAAAAGTGAAGATTATTTGTTATAATCCTGCTTTTACCTGCACTTTTAATGGGTTTTTCAAACAATTGTAATAGTATACAATTTCCTTTTCGGGACTAGTAGAATCAACATTGAAAACCAAATAAGCATTTCTCTCATAATATCGACTTCCAACAGGAAATTTTTGAATTGTATCCGATAAGACACGATTCCAATATCTGCCATTATTAGAAGACCTGGTGATTTTAGTATATGGATTGTGAATCGGCGAAGTTTCCCCATCCATATTTGTATTATCATATTGCAATCGGATTGAAGCAAAACCATACCCTTTATCCAAATTATAGAAAGCTAACCAATTTGCGTCATCAGTAACATGATTAACTTCCAGTTTATCTAATTCATCCGAATATAAATTTAAACTTTCAATAGAACCATCCTTCTTGGTATATGTAAGATGAGTAAATAAGCTATCCATTGTCATTTCATCATTGCGCAACAAATTCAATTCTACTTCTTTTTCGACGGTCATAGTAGACTCAAATAAGAAATATGGCAAATCTGCATAAAACTCATATCGCCCTTCAATACGAATTTCGGGCACGCTATCCGTTACACCTGCACGCTCCTTAACAACGCTATAAATATCATTTTTTATTTCATTTTTAGATCCTGCCTGCAAATCTTCTAAATTGAAATAATATTGTGAACTTGTTTTTGAAAAATTAGGCGCCCAATGCATTGCAATATGACCCCTTCTCAAAAGTTGTTTATTGAAATCTTTAAGTACAATACCATTAACTTGACCACCTCTTTTATCGTCTTCTGTACTAAAAGTTGCTTTGTAACTTAAATTATCAATAGTAAGATTGTCTTCAGAAAGTATCGTTTTACTTTTAAGCGTTTTAGACTTTTCACCATTAACAATACTAACGTTGTAGGTATTAGTTTGATTCGCACCAATTTTAACCGGAAAGATGATATCATATTTATGCTGATACATTTCCAAATTAGAATTTATATTCGCCGCTAAAATACTAGTACCATCTTCAACATTGGTAAGCAAAATAGATTCTTCAACTGCTAATTCTCGTTCTACACTAACACTTGCATTTACATATTCTAACACACGGTCATAACCTGCGGTTTCAGAAATTTCTATTTGTGTAACGTTCTTTGAATTAGAACAACTAATACATAAAAAAACTAGGGTAATAATATAGGGTAATATCGACCTCATTCCTTAGTAAATATCAAATTAAACTTAACGGTTACATCCGGACCTACTATCACCTGACCAAACATAGCTGTTGGTGGTTCTATTTCATAATCTTTGAGCGCAAGACCATATTCACCTGAAATTTTTAAACTTTGTCCTTCTGAGCTTACCGTACTAGTAATTTCAACTTCATTAGTTTTTCCCCCTATTTCTAAAGTTCCTACTAAAATAGACTCATTCTTCAATTCTTTTAATTTAAAAACAACCTGTGGATGCGACTCCTTTTGTAATGCAGCATGCATTTTCTTATCCATTGTTGCACCTCTTTCACTTTTTATGTCAGCAACAGCAACTTGAAAATCTATTGTTTTTAACTGATTGGCATCAGCACTTAACGCACCTTTTAAAGTGTTAGCAGTAACTGTCCAATCATGAACAGTAGATGTGCCATCAATGGTGAGTTTACTATCACTTGATAAAGTATATGAATCCTGAGCAAACCCAGACATCATAGCAACTATACATAAAAATGTAAAAAATATATTCTTCATTTTGTAAAAATTATAATATCAAAACATTTATAAAACTGGAATTCCTGGATTTGGAATTAAATAATTTCCATCTTCTAAGGGTGCATTTGGCATTTTCATATCCCAACTAAGATTATCAGGCACAATACTTAAATTAGATTCCTTTGCTTCTTTCAAATCAATAATCTTGCCAGATTCTATGGCCATTCTCCCCATAATAGTAGTCATCGTACTTTCAGCACCATACTCGGTATTATTCACATAAGGCTGGGTTCCTAAAATAGCGCCAACAAAAACATCTTGTTCTATTTGTGAGGAAGACGGATCATCTTTATCACGATATCTCCAAAGAGAATTTCCTTTTAAATCTACAATTTGAAAACGTTCATCAGCTTTCGCTTTTGAGCCTTGAATGTTAAAGCCCATTCTATTTGCACAATTATCCATTTGCCTACATTGCACATGTAATTTTGTGCCGTCAGCATATTCATATTCCACATAATGATGGTCAAAAATTTCGCCATGGTCTGGCCCATTAAGCATTGCCCTTCCTCCCATTCCACTAGCTTTAATTGGAAAGTCCTTTTTAATCCAATTGACAACATCAATTTGATGAATAGCCTGACCTGCTAACTGACCACCCCATAACCAATTGAAATAATGCCAATTACTTATTTGATATTCTAATTCGGTCTGATTTGGTTTTCTTGGATGCACAGTAGCAATACCTACATTATAATAAACATCCATAGAAAGTACATCCCCTATGTCACCAGCATGGATTTTAGATACCATTTCGTTGAGTGCAAGTTCATATCTTGATTGTAAACCTACCACAACATTTAATTTCTTTTCTGTAGCCGATTTTCCCACTTCAATTATCTTGCGATAGCCAGGTCCGTCCACAGCCAATGGTTTTTCCATAAAAACATGCTTGCCCGAAGCAATAGCATACTCAAAATGATCTGGTCTAAAACCTGGCGGTGTTGCCAAAATTACAGCATCACACTCGTCAATAACCTTTTTATACGCATCTAAACCTAAAAACTGACGCTCTCTTGGAACATTTACCTGTGCGGCAAAATCTTTAGAAACTCTTTGAACGCTATTATCTAATTCGTGTTGAAAAACATCGCCCATGGCAACTAATTGCACAGACTCGGATGCTGTTAATGCCTGAAATATAGCACCGGTACCACGACCACCACAACCTACCAATCCAAGTTTAATTTTTGACTCTCCAAATACATTTGCACTTGAAAAAGCTGGCAGATGACTAAACACCATACCTGCCGCTACTGTTTTCGATGTTTGTTTAATAAATTTTCTACGGGGAATTTTTTTCATAAATCAATTATCAAAATTAAAAATCTATTCATCTAATACTGTTTGCCAGAATTTTTTCTGATCCTCTGCAGATGGTTGCTCTTTAGGACTTACTAAACGAAAACCAACAAAATTACTGTCTGTAAACCACCAAAAACTTTTAGGAATTTGTGGATCCCTCTTTTGCAATTTTTTGCTAGAGGCGGTTCTTGCAGCAGAACGTAACTTGTCGGGATCGTCATCCCAAGACCCACCTCTTATTACACGAGGATGAATTACCATTGGAGTTATCCATGGATTCTTTTCTTCAGATTTTGCATAAACATCTGCCTTATATTCATCTAATGTCCACTCAGCAACATTACCATGCATATCATAAAGACCCCAAGCATTTGGAAGCTTAGTTCCCACTTTTGCAGATTTATTATTTGAATTTTTATAATGTACAGCATATTTATCTAATTCTTCTACAGAATCGCCAAACGAATAAGCCGTTGAAGTTCCTGCTCTAGCAGCATATTCCCACTCTGCTTCCGTAGGCAAACGATAAAACTTCCCTGTAACTGTACTTAACCATTTACAAAAAACTAGCGCAGAATATGTCGACATACTAATTGCTGGAAAACCCTCTTTACCCATACCATATGAAGGGTCCTCATAAGGAGGGCTAGGCCTACTAATGGCATCGATTTTAATTACTTTCTCATTATCCAATTTCACAAAAAGCTCTTGATTCTGTTTAAAGAACAATTCAAAAACCTCCCACGTTGTCTCATATTTACCCATGTAAAAACCATCTAATTGCACTTGATGCTGGGGACCTTCGTCAGCTTTTCTATTAGCTTCATTTTCTGGACTTCCCATAGTAAAACTACCTGAAGGAATTTCAACCATTTCAAAAGACACTTCTGTTTCAGGAACCTTTTGCGTAAAGCCCTCTAGTGCATTAGAAACAACAGGAGTTTTTTCTGCACTCTCCGGTGCTAGTGCACTAGAAGATTTACATGACTGTAAAATCATTACACTAACTGTTAGTATTAAATAAACAAATTTCACCTTCGAGGATGACTTTTGATAGCCAACAAGGAAATCCTTATTATTTTTTATCATCAATTCTAATTTTGACATTTATATTATTAAAAGAAGGGATTAAGTTATGCATTAGTTAATTAATGAAAAAATTAATAGCACTAATACACACATTGTCTGAACAAAATTATATTTCCTCAAATAATATTACTTTTGAACGCTACTATTCTAACAAATAAAAACTATTTAAAATGAAAAATATAATATTATTCTTCGCTCTTATAATTGTTTCCATCGCTACCAGTGCACAAGAAAAAATCACAGAAGACCTCACTGCGTTTACTCAAGTAAAAGCCTTTGACCAAATCACCGTAACCATAATCAAAAGTGATAAAAATCAATTAATTCTCACTGGTGATGATATTGGAGATGTGAATATTGACAACAAAAAAGGACTTTTAAAAATTAAAATGGATATCGAAAACCATATGGATGGTGAAGATATTGAGGCAACATTATATTACGCCGAAGAACTAACCTTATTGGATGCAAACGAAAACGCCAAGATTTTTTCAAAAGGTACATTTAAAAGCAAAGATGCTAAACTTGCAGTACAAGAAGGCGCTGACATAGTAATGGATGTAGCAATTGACAATCTATATGTAAAATCTACGTCAGGCAGCAAAGTAACACTTACAGGTAAGGCAACAACACAAGAAGTAGTTGCAAATGCTGGAGGTAAAGTATATAATAAAGACTTAAGTACAGTAGACACAAAGGTTACTGTAAATGCTGGTGGCTCAGCTGAAATTAAAGCGTCAGGAGAAGTTGAAGCCAAAGTTCGTGCTGGAGGCTATATTGCTGTTTATGGCAACCCTAAAGAAGTAAGCAAAGACAAAGTATTCGGCGGCAAAATAGAAGTAATTAAATAAGTATTTATTAATATTCTTTTCGAAACGCCAAATAGACAAGATTTAACTACTAATTCAATATCTTTTTAGGAATAAAAAAATCCCGATGAAAAATTCATCGGGATTGTGATTGAAGTGGGCAATGAGGGATTAAATATCCCTAGCTGAAACCGCTTCTGCAAATACAATCCCATTGCGCTTAAGCGCATTTTGGATTTTCTGTTAGAAAAATTTTCTTGAATTTTCAACTCAATATTTTTCTAACAAAAAATCCCGATGAAAATTCATCGGGATTGTGATTGATGTGGGCAATGAGGGATTCGAACCCCCGACCCCCTCGGTGTAAACGAGGTGCTCTGAACCAACTGAGCTAATTGCCCTATTGCTTATCCGCTTAGGAGGGTGCAAATATAAACTAGTTTTTGAGATGCCAAAAGAAAAAAAAGAAAAATATTAAACAACTTCAGCTACTACAAATGTACTTCCCCCAATAAATATAAAATCGTTTATCATAGCATTTTGCTTTGCCATAGCAAATGCATCTTTCACTGAAGCACATTGCACTCCCTCAAGTCCATATTTTTCAGCCTTTTCAATCAATTCCAAAACTTCTAACCCTCTTGGAATATCAGGTTTCGTAAAATAATAATCGGCATCTTTTGGAAAAAGTGGCAAAATAAAATCAAGGTTTTTATCCTTTACAAATCCTAATACAATATGAAGTTTATTAAATTTCTGTTGTTTTAACTGTACAAGTACCTCTGAAAGTCCTTCTTTATTGTGAGCTGTATCACAAATAACCATCGGATTTTCATCCAAAACTTGCCACCTACCCAACAAACCAGTGTTTTCTACCACATTTGCCAATCCTTTTTCAATATGAGTTTCCGATATCTCAAAACCATCAAGCTTCTTTATGGTTGCAACAACACCTTTTATATTTTTAATTTGATAGCTACCTAACAAAGACGTCTTGTACTCTTTGTTTATTATTTTATCCGCGAAAATAATCTCTGCATTTCTTTCTTTAGAAATAGTATGGAAGATTTTGGCTATTTCCTCCTGAAATTCTGAAATAACCACAGGAACACCTTCTTTAATAATTCCAGCTTTCTCAATGGCAATTTTCTCCAAAGTATCGCCTAACATATCAACATGATCTAATCCAATATTGGTAATTAAAGACACTTCAGGGATAATAATATTTGTTGAATCTAATCGACCACCAAGTCCTACTTCTATAATTGCTATATCTACAGAATTCTCAGCAAAGTAATCGAAAGCCATACCTACTGTCATTTCAAAAAATGAAAGCTGATTCCCTTGTAAATACTCCTTATGTTTAGCAATGAAATCAACTACAAAATCCTTTTCAGCCGGCTTGCCATTTATCCGTATACGTTCTCTAAAATCATTTAAATGTGGTGAGGTATAGAGTCCTGTTTTATATCCCGCTGCTTGAAGAATAGAAGCCAACATATGACTGCTTGAGCCTTTACCATTAGTACCAGCAACATGTACGCTTTTAAATTTATGTTCCGGATTACCTAAAAAACTAGCTAAAGAAATGCTTTTATCAAGTTTTGCATTGAAAGCACTTTTACCTTTTTGTTGATACATTGGAAGCTGCGCAAACATCCAATCTAAAGTTTCTTTATAGGTCACTCTCCCAACTTAAAGTTTACAACCACGAAACCTACTTGCTGACTAGGCGCATTAGAATCTAAATTCCATTTATGCTTAAAGGCCGTTTTTTTCGCTGGCTCCAACAAACACGAACTATTATTAGTTGTGCCTCGCACACCGGGTGTAGCACTAATTACATTACCATTCTTATCAACAACAATTTTCACCACTACTCTACCAGCCTCATTACATTGTTGCGCAACTTTTCCACGACTAACCAGCGACCTTCCGTTAAGACCATAGCCACCCGTTCCACTTCCAGAACCAGGACTGCCATAATAACTAGTAGCGTATGGATCACCATCTGGCGACCCTTTATCTCCAGCTCTATTATCATCCCCTTCTGACCCCGAAGCAGTGCCATCAGATTTATTCAGGCCACCCATTAATTCATCTAACTTTTTCTTTTTTGCCTCTTGCTCCTTACGGGCCTTTTCTTCAGCATCGCGTTTTTCTTGTGCTAATTTGGCCGCTTTTGCTTTTTCTCTTTGGATTGCTTCCTCTTTTTTCCGCTGTGCTTCTTTAGCTGCATTATCAGCTTTTCGCTTCGCTTCCTTGGCTTGCTTAATCTTTATAGCCTCTTCACTTTCTTGGGTAAGCACTTTTTCAGAAGGAGTTTCTTTTTCGGCTACCGCCTCAGGCTCTTCTTCCACAATTTCCTCAACCACCTCTTCAATAGCTTCCTCTTGCTTTGTAGGTTCAACAGGAGGAGTATCTAATGGTTCTGAACGAATTTTCTCCTTTGGCTGCACATTTCCTGAACCAAAGTTTGTAGTTCCAAAATTTACGGATATACCCATCTCTTCTGGTGGATCCATATAAGTCATACCTATATAAAAAAGAATAAGTACAAGCGCACTTAAAATTGCGGTTGTAAGGGTAAATGATTTTTTCTTGTGTCTCGTATCTAGTAAAGGCATCGGGCCAACTTATTTTTCAAGTTCAAATCAAAAATGTTGCCAAAAATAAGCAAACACTACTTTAAGCAATGTGTAGGTGTGATGTGGGTGTACTTTTTTTACCGAAATTTAATTCGGTCGAACAGCCAAAATAACTTTATAATTATTTCGATTTGCAATATCCATGACATTTACAGCCTCTTTAATTGCAACACTTTCTTCTGCTCTAAGTATAATTGTAGGTTTGTCTTGGCCATCTAAAGCCTTTTTCAATTCCACCTCAATATAGTCTCCGTTAATTCTTTCATTATTCACAAAATACTGCAAATTCTTATCAATACTCACAGATACATTTTGTGTATTTGTTGACTTACCTTTAGCCTTAGGCAAAAGTAAATCCAATGCATTCGGTGAATTTGCTGTTAACATGAAAAATATCAACAATAGAAAAACTATATCGGTCATGGACGACATACTAAAATCTGGACTGACCTTATTTCTTCCTTTCAATTTCATAAACAGCTACTAAAGAGGTTCGTTCAAAAGGTCTAAGAATTCCACAGCATTGGCTTCCATTTTATGAACAACCTTATCAGTTCTATTCACTAGGTGGTTGTAACCAATATAAGCAATAATACCAACTATAAGACCAGCAACAGTAGTTGTCATTGCTGTGTATATACCAGAGGCCAAAGACCCCATTTCTGCTTGACCACCACTAGTCGCCATTTCATGGAAAGCTAATATCATACCAATAACAGTCCCTAAGAACCCAATCATTGGTGCTGCTCCAGCAACTGTTGCTAGAACACTTACGTTTTTTTCTAATTTGTATACTTCTAGCGTACCAGCGTTCTCGATTGCTGTGTTAATATCATCAAGAGGTTTTCCAATTCTAGAAACACCTTTCTCAGTTAATCTAGCTACTGGCGAATCTGTTTGCGTGCATAACATTTTTGCCGCATCAAGCTTACCACTTGTTACGTAATCACGAATCTGATTCATGAAATTCTTATCTATTTTTGAGGCAGCCTTGATAGCAAAAAGTCTTTCAAAATAAATATAACAAGCTACAAATAGCAATATAAATAGAACACCTATTATAACGATACTACCCACACCTCCACTGAATATTAAATCTATTACAGAAAGTGTTTTTTCTTCTGATAGTGCCTCACCCATAGCTGGGTCTTGAGCTAGGTCTTGAAAAATTGACATATAAATTCCCTTTGATTAGTTGCCTTTATAACGGTAGATTATCGATTAAATTATCCATGTAATACGAAATCTCTCAACAAAACAAAAGTTAATGCACCCATTAAAAAACCAACAAGTGCCAACCATGCTATTTTCTTAAGATACCAGAAGAAATCTATTTTCTCCATACCCATTGCAACAACACCTGCAGCAGAACCAATTATTAACATACTACCACCTGTACCAGCAGAATAGGCAATAAAATGCCATAAAGGATTATCCATAGGTTCAGAGAACATTCCTAAACTCGCTGCCACTAAAGGCACATTGTCAATTACAGCAGAACCCACACCAAATAACATTACAACAATATCAGTGTTCGGTATAGCCGTATTTAAACTTTCAGCATAGTGAAATAAAATACCTAAAGACTCTAATGCTGCAACAGCTAATAAAATCCCTAAGAAAAACAAGATACTTGGCAACTCAATTTTTGACAACGAACTATGTACTGGACTATGATGACCAACAGAATCGTCACCTTCGCCATCTACATTAGACATACTAAATTTAGAATTACTATAAATTTCAGCAAAAGTTGCCACAACAGCTAAGGAAAGCATCATACCAACGTAAGGTGGTAAATGAGTTACAGTTTTAAAGAAAGGAACAAATACAATAGCACCTAAACCTAAATAAAGCATTGTTGCTCCATATTTCGATTTTGACTCTTCTAAATTACTTACATCACTATCTATATTCCCTTGAAATGCTTTAAAACGACTTGCTATTAAAACAGGAACAACCATACAAACTATTGATGGTAATAAAACGTGTTCTACTAATTGCAAAGCAGAAACTTTATTAGCAATCCATAACATTGTAGTAGTTACATCACCAATTGGCGACCATGCCCCACCTGCATTCGCAGTAATAATTATCATACCAGCAAACCAAAGTCTAGTTTCACGATCATTAATTACTTTTTGAAGTATCGTAATTAAAACAATTGTAGCTGTTAAATTATCAATTATAGCAGATAGTATAAATGCCAAAATTGAAAATAACCATAGTAACTTTCTTTTACTTTTAGTCTTTATAAACCCTTTTATTGTAGCAAAACCATCGAAATAATCGATAATTTCAACAATTGTCATCGCCCCTAATAAAAACACTAAAATCTCTGCTGTTTTCCCTAGGTGATGCAATAATATTTCCTCTAAATGAGTTGGCTCTAACTGCCTCAGTTCGGTGTTAACATTAAAAACATCCATATGAGTTAAAGCAATAATAGCCCAAAGCAAGGCCATCATCGCCAAAGCCGGAATAAGCTTATCAATTTTAAGATTATGTTCAAGTGTGATAGCAAGATACCCCGCTAGAAATACGATGATAATAATGGTCTCCATAATAATATAGTTAGTTTAATACTAGTTGTTCTGGTACTCCAATAAATACTAATTCACTAAAATTTAGTATTGTAATATTTGGCCTAAATATATTCAAAATTGCTTTCCTAATAGTACTCAAAGTATTAATTAATATTAAAATATCTTTCTTCCCTTCTCCAAACCTCACAAAATGAAGGCTCAAGACAATGCGCTACTTAAAACATTTAACATAAAAAAGAATTTGAAAATTAGTAGTTTCAAATCATGTTAATATTAATAACCATTAAATGCCATTTTCCGAATGGCTAAAAATCAACAATTGACTTGTATCTTTGTTTAATATCAAAATAAATCATTTTCTATTATGGATTTTTCACTTACAGAAGAACAATTAATGATTCAACAAGCGGCAAGAGATTTTGCCCAAACCGAACTTTTACCAGAAGTTATTGAGCGAGATGACGCCCAACGTTTTCCAAAAGAAGAAGTAAAAAAAATGGGAGAACTTGGATTTTTAGGGATGATGGTCGATTCCAAATACGGCGGGAGTAATTTAGATACAATTTCTTACGTACTGGTAATGGAAGAACTTTCAAAAATAGACGCATCTGCTTCAGTTATCGTTTCTGTAAATAACTCCCTTGTTTGTTGGGGCCTAGAAACTTATGGAAGCGAAGCTCAAAAAGAAAAATATTTAACGCGCTTAGCTACTGGAGAAATTATCGGAGCATTTTGTCTTTCTGAACCTGAAGCAGGTAGCGATGCCACTTCTCAAAAAACAACAGCCATTGACAAAGACGACCATTATTTATTAAATGGTACCAAAAACTGGATTACAAATGGTGGTACTGCAGAAGTATATTTAGTAATAGCACAAACAGATAGAGAAAAAGGCCACAAAGGTATAAATGTGCTTATAGTAGAAAAAGGCATGGATGGGTTTGAAATTGGTCCTAAAGAAAATAAACTTGGCATACGCGGAAGTGACACGCACTCTTTAAACTTTAACGATGTAAAGGTTCCTAAAGAAAACAGAATAGGTGATGATGGATTTGGATTTAAATTCGCGATGAAAACTCTTGCTGGTGGTCGCATTGGAATTGCAGCCCAAGCCTTGGGTATTGCAGCTGGAGCTTACGAATTAGCATTAAAATACTCCAAAGAGCGTAAAGCTTTTGGTACTGAAATAGCAAATCATCAAGCGATTGCTTTTAAGCTAGCAGATATGCACACCCAAATTCAAGCGGCAAGACATCTTGTTTATAAAGCAGCATGGGACAAAGACCAAGGTGAGAATTATGATCTTTCTGGTGCAATGGCAAAACTATATGCCTCAAAAGTTGCTATGGACACCACAATTGAGGCCGTACAAGTGCATGGGGGAAATGGTTTTGTGAAAGAATATCACGTTGAACGCTTAATGAGGGATGCTAAGATTACCCAAATCTATGAAGGCACCAGTGAAATTCAAAAAATTGTAATTTCCAGAAGCATTTTGCGTGATTAAAGCAAACTTTACTTGAATAAAGTATTTGATCAATGGTTTTCAAATAATCCCATTATCAATATCACAATTAAATAGGGTGAAAATTTCGAAATTTCACATAATTTGGACAATTATCACAAACGTTGATTTTTTTATTCGATTATCTAGCAACAATTGCAGATAATACAGCAAAATTGATATTTTTGATTAAATACCTCAAGAACATGACGTTGAAGAAACAGGGGCTTTATTCGCCCGAATTTGAGCACGATAACTGCGGAGCAGGATTTATCTGTAGCCTTAAAGGAAAAAAGTCTAATGATATAATTCATAAGGCATTAGAAATTCTAGATAAACTAGAACATCGTGGTGCTGTAAGCGCCGATGGTAAAACTGGTGATGGCGCTGGTATTCTCATCGACATACCCCACGAATTCTTTCTAGAGACTTGCGCATTTGATTTACCAGAAGCTGGAGAATATGCCGTTGGCAATATTTTCTTACCGCAAAAAGAAAATCAACGCGATTTCTGTGTAGCTATTTTTGAAGAGAACATTGAAAAGCAAGGCTTAAAATTGTTGGGCTGGCGTGATGTTCCAGTAAATCGTTCAATTCCAGGCAGAATTGCTATGGAGACAGAACCATATGTAAAGCAATTGTTTGTTGGAAAAAGTTCTGATGACCAATCTTATTTCGATTTTAATTTAAAATTATATATCGCTAGAAAAACGACAGAGCATAAAATTAATGCTTCTAAAATGTCTGAAAACAAGTTTTTCTATGTTCCAAGTCTATCTACGAAAATTGTAATTTTCAAGGGACTTTTAATGCCGAAAGATATAAGTCTGTACTACAAAGACTTAATGGATCCACGTGTGGTTACTCGCCTTGCATTAGTACACCAGCGTTTTTCTACCAATACATTCCCAACTTGGGATCTTGCACAACCATTTAGGTATATGTGCCATAACGGTGAAATTAATACGCTTCGTGGCAATGTTTCTAGAATGAAATCTCGCGAAGAACTCTTAAAGAGTGATTTATTTGGCGAAGAAATTAAAAATATACTTCCGGTAATTCTTCCTGCTAAATCTGATTCAGCTACTATGGATATGGTTGTTGAATTATTATTAATGACAGGTAGATCGTTGCCCGAAGTAATGATGATTTTAGTACCAGAAGCATGGGAGAAGAATCCTAATATGTCTGATGCTAAAAAGGCTTTTTACGAATATCATTCTTGCATGATGGAACCGTGGGACGGACCTGCATCTATTCCTTTTACCGATGGAAATTATATTGGAGCCGTTTTAGACCGAAATGGATTACGACCATCACGTTACTCCGTAACCAAAGATGGCTATGTAATTATGTCTTCTGAAGTAGGTGTTGTGGATTTAGAGCCAGAAAACATTCAAATGCATGGTCGTCTAGAACCAGGCAAAATGTTTTTAGTTAACATGGAAGAAGGTCGCATCGTTAATGATGAGGAAATCAAAGAAGAAATAGCTAAGCAAAATCCATATAAAAAATGGTTAGATAATAATATGGTACATCTTGCAGATATACCTTATAATGACTGCCCTTTATTTTTAGGCGAAGCTAGTTTAGAAAAAAGAAAATCAACTTTTGGCTATACACAAGAAGATATCAATACGATAATTCTTCCAATGGGCAAAAGCGCAAAAGAACCAATCGGCTCGATGGGTTCTGACACTCCTATTGCCGTGCTTTCCGAAAGACCACAACTTATTTACAATTATTTTCAACAATTATTTGCTCAAGTAACGAACCCTCCATTAGATGGAATTCGCGAAGAAATGATTACCGATATAAGTCTGACTTTAGGTAGTGACCAAAATATTTTTGAACCTACAGAATTACATTGTAGAAAGTTGAAAATAAAAAATCCGGTAATATCCAAAGAAGATTTAGATAAAATAAAAAATTACGATGTTAGTCCGGATTATAAGGTTGTGTCCATTCCGATGCTTTATCAAATCAAAAAAGGACTTAATGGACTTGAAGATGCTTTAGCTAATATTTTAGACCAAGCATCAAAATCAATTGATGAAGGAACAAATATTATTATTTTATCCGACCGTAATGTAAGTAAAGGATTAGCCCCAATACCAGCTTTATTAGCTTGTTCTTTTGTAAATAGTGGTTTACAAAGGTTAGGGAAACGATCAAAATTAAGCGTCATTATAGAATCTGCTGAACCAAGAGAAGTACACCACTTCTGTTTGTTATTTGGTTTTGGTGCCAGTGCTATAAACCCTTATTTGGTTAATGAAATTATTGCTGAACAAATTGAAGAACGCGATATCACAGAGTATTCATTTGAAGATGCAATACAGAACTACAACAAAGCTATAGGCAAAGGGATTCTCAAAGTGATGAATAAGATTGGAATCTCTACATTGAATTCTTATCGAGGTTCCCAGTTATTCGAATGTATTGGCATTAACACTAAAGTTGTAGACAAATACTTCCCAAATACCCCAACTAGAATACAAGGAATTGGGCTCTATGAAATAGAAAAAGAGATTGCAAAAAGACATCAAAAAGCTTTTTCAGATGTAGAAATAGCAGCAGATCTTGATTTAGAAGTTGGTGGTGAATATCGTTGGAGACGTGATGGAGAAAAACACATGTTCAACCCATTAACTATTGCTAAACTACAGAAGGCAGTTCGTGGTAATGAGCCTGAAACATATAGTGAGTATGCTAAATTAATTAATGAACAATCTAAAAGCTTACTTACTATTCGAGGTTTATTTGAATTCTCGAACTACGACCCTATTCCATTAGAAGAAGTAGAGCCATGGACAGAAATTGTAAAACGATTTAAAACAGGTGCCATGTCTTATGGTTCCATTAGTAGAGAAGCACACGAGAATTTAGCAATTGCAATGAACCGTATTGGCGGTAAGAGCAATTCTGGCGAAGGTGGTGAAGATCCAGAACGTTTTTATAAAAATGCATCTGGAGATTGGAAAAATAGTGCAATTAAACAAGTTGCATCAGGTCGTTTTGGTGTAACATCCAACTACCTTACCAACGCTAAAGAGATACAAATAAAAATGGCACAAGGTGCCAAGCCTGGTGAAGGCGGACAATTACCTGGTCCAAAAGTAAATCCAGCAATTGCAAAGACGAGAAATTCAACACCATATGTTGGTTTGATTTCCCCTCCTCCGCACCACGACATTTATTCAATCGAAGATTTATCTCAATTAATTTACGATTTAAAATCCGCTAACAGAGCTGCAAGAGTGAATGTAAAACTTGTTTCTGAAGTTGGAGTTGGAACAGTGGCAGCCGGTGTTTCAAAAGCAAAAGCTGATGTTGTATTAGTTTCTGGTTTTGATGGCGGCACTGGAGCATCACCTTTAACATCTCTAAAGCATGCAGGTCTACCTTGGGAACTGGGAATTGCTGAAGCACAGCAAACTTTAGTGATGAACGATTTAAGAAATAGAATTGTTCTTGAATGTGACGGACAATTAAAAACAGGACGTGATGTTGCAGTAGCCTGTCTACTTGGAGCTGAAGAATTCGGTTTTGCAACAGCACCACTTGTTGCATCGGGTTGTATTATGATGCGCGTTTGTCATCTAAACACATGTCCGGTTGGAATAGCAACTCAAAACCCTGAATTACGCAAAAAATTCGCAGGTAAACCAGAGCACGTTGTAAACTATATGTACTTTGTTGCTCAGGAGCTTAGAGAAATTATGGCGCAATTAGGTTTCAGAACTGTTAATGAAATGGTTGGCCAAGTACAAAAATTGGATCGCAAAAAAGCCATTGAGCATTACAAAGCTTCAGGAATTGACTTGAGTCCAATTTTACATCAGATTAATGTTCCTGCAGGCACTAAACTTTACAACACTAAAAAGCAAAGCCATCATATTGAAGATTCTATAGAATTTGATATCATCAAAAAAGCAAACCCTTCTTTGTTCCGTAAAGAAAAACTTGCACTTGATTACCCTATTAAGAATACAGATCGAGCTGTTGGTGCAATTATAAGTAACGAAATTTCTAAAACTTACGGCGCAGAAGGCCTACCTATTAATACACTAAAAATTAATTTTACAGGATCTGCAGGACAAAGTTTCGGCGCTTTTGCAACAAGAGGCTTAACACTTACTGTAAATGGAAATACAAATGACTATCTTGGCAAAGGACTTTGTGGAGCAAAACTAGTTGTGAAAGTTCCTGAAAAAGCGACTTTTGTACCAGAAGAGAATGTAATTACAGGCAATGTAGCCCTATACGGAGCTACTGCCGGTAGAGCATATATTAACGGTAAAGCTGGTGAACGTTTTTGTGTTAGAAATTCTGGAGCAAAAACTGTAGTAGAAGGTATCGGTGATCATGGTTGTGAATACATGACTGGTGGTATAGCCGTTATTCTTGGTGAAGTTGGTCGAAATTTCGGAGCTGGAATGAGTGGTGGAATAGCATATGTATTTGACCCTAATAAAACATTTGAAAATAACTGCAATAAAGAGTCTTTAAATCTTCTGCCTGTTGATGAGCAAGAAGACATTAAACAATTAAAAGAATTAATCGAGAGCCATTACAATTATACAATGAGTCCGTTGGCACAGCGAATACTTGAGAATTGGGAGAAGAATCTTCCTAAATTCGTAAAAGTATTCCCTGAAGAATACCGACAAGCACTTATAAGAATGGAAGAAGAAAAATTACAAAGTATATAGTTGAGACATGGGAAAGACTACAGGATTTTTAGAATTTGAAAGAAAAGTTGAGGGATACGAACCGGTTGAACAACGTGTTAAAAACTACAAGGAATTTACGACACCCCTTAAAGAAAATGATTTAAAGAATCAAGGAGCGCGCTGTATGGACTGCGGAATTCCTTTTTGCCATAGTGGATGTCCACTAGGCAATTTAATTCCCGATTTTAATGATGCTGTATATCGCGGCAAATGGGAAAAAGCAGCAGCTATATTACATTCGACAAACAATTTTCCTGAATTTACAGGACGATTATGTCCAGCACCATGCGAAGAAGCATGCGTACTTGGGATTAATGAAGACCCAGTAACTATTGAAAATATAGAAAAAAATATTGTTGAAACTGCATTTAAAAAAGGCTGGGTTGTAGCTCAACCACCAGCAGAAAGAACAGGCAAAAAGGTAGCAGTAGTTGGTTCTGGCCCTTCAGGATTGGCTGCAGCACAACAATTAAACCGCGCTGGACATTTAGTTACTGTTTTTGAACGCGATGAAAAACCAGGTGGGCTTTTACGTTATGGCATTCCTGATTTTAAAATGGAAAAACATATTATTGACAGAAGACTAGAAGTTTTAAAAGAAGAAGGTATTGAATTCAAATGTGGTGCACATGTCGGTGTAGACATAAAAGCTGACGAATTAAAAAATGATTTCGATGCAATAGTTTTATGCGGAGGAGCAACAGTTCGACGCAACCTTCCAATAGAAGGTGCTGATTTAAATGGCGTAGTGCAAGCGATGGATTTCCTTCCTCAAAACAATAGACGAGTAGACGGTGTTAAGAAATTTGATAAAGAAATTTTAGCAACCGGTAAAGATGTTGTTGTAATTGGAGGGGGTGATACTGGATCAGACTGTATTGGAACTTCTATAAGACACGGTGCTATATCAGTTTCCAATTTCGAAATTATGCCAATGTCCACTACTAGTCGACCAAAAGACCAACCGTGGCCATTTTGGCCAATGCGTTTGCGTACAAGCACATCACACAAAGAAGGTGCCGATCGATTTTTTAGTATTTCAACGAAAAAGTTTATCGGTGATAAGAATGGCAACTTGAAAGGTTTAATTACAGCGGAAGTAGAGTGGATAAAAGAACCTGGAAAGAGACCTACTCTAAAAGAGGTTGAAGGAACTGAAAAAGAATGGAAATGCGAATTGGCATTATTAGCCATGGGATTCACTGGTTCTGAAATGACAATTGCTGAACAATTAGGTCTTGAAGCTGATGCCAGAACTAATATTAAAGCAACAGAAGATAATTATAAAACTAACGTTCCAGGCGTGTTTGCTGCAGGTGATCAAAGAAGAGGACAATCTTTAATCGTTTGGGCGATTTCAGAAGGTCGTCAAGCTGCTCATCATATAGATTCTTATCTTATGGGGTCTTCTAATTTACCTTTAAAAGGTCCAGGAGATTTACCTAGAGTATAATACAACATTACAAATAGTTCGTTAGAGGTTTTTTTAACTGCAAAGTGTTTTCTTAATCAATTTAGCACGGTATATTTGCAAACTCAATCAAACCTCTAATGAACAAACTTTTCTCAATACTGCTTTTTGCAGCGTTTTCCATTATTTCTAATTCACTTTTTTCTCAAGTTACTATTGCCGGAGAAGTAAAAGACAACCAAGGAAATCCTTTGGCTGGAGCAAATGTTATGTTATCTCCAGATGACAAATTTGTTATTACTGACATGCAAGGGTTATTCGAAATACCCGGTATTAATAAAGGGACTTACACACTTACAGTTTCATATGTAGGTATTAGAACCCATAAAGAAACACTAGAAGTTGCGAATAAAGATATCTCACTAGCACTTACTTTATTTGACGACCCACTTAATTTACAAAATGTTGTGGTCACAGGAAATTTTGATCCAAGACTGCAACTACAATCTAGTACGGCAGTTACTACTTTAAATGCAAAAGCAATACAAGAAACAACACAACGAGGAACTGCAGATTTATTACAAGCAATACCTGGCACATTTACTGACCCATCAGCAGGTGAAGTATTCACAAAAGTATATACCAG
Source organism: Aurantibacter sp. (assembly GCF_039941195.1). Taxonomy (GTDB): domain Bacteria; phylum Bacteroidota; class Bacteroidia; order Flavobacteriales; family Flavobacteriaceae; genus Aurantibacter_A. Next base: position 152,894 of record NZ_JBDVFA010000060.1, read on the forward strand.
AGGTATCTCAGCCTCAGCAGAAGATGACATGGGGTGGTATTACGTATCCTTACAAGAAGATGGCCTGCCTGTTAGTTTAGTCCAACATTCGTATTACGGACCAGATTTGTTTCATAGAGTTGATATCACAACAACTAAGTTAGAAGCTATCCGAGGAGGCAATGCAGCTATTACAGCACTTAATGGCCCTGGAGGTATCTACAATTTTATCTCACAAGCCAAAAGAGAAACTTTTGGAGGAGAAATTCAATTACAAGTTGGTGTCCAAGGAGAAAGTAATTTAAGCACAAGAATAGACGGAACTATTGGAGGTTCTTTTGGTAACAACTGGTATTACAATGTTGGCGGTCATTACAGAAACGATGAAGGTGCCCGAAATACCGATTTTACATTCAGCAAAGGTGGACAAATTAAGTTTAACCTACTTAAAGAGCACAGTAATGGCTATATTAAGTTCTACGGTAAAATTTTAGATGATTTCACGAATAGATATACAGGAGTAGCAGCAGTTAATTGGGATAACCCGGAAGCAGCTTTTGGACAAGATTTTAAATCTACAGCTTTAATGATGCCCGCC
>NZ_JBDVFA010000061.1:0-99103 GCF_039941195.1 Aurantibacter sp.
AGAAGTGTATGAGTTTCAACAACTGAATCATATTGCTTTTCCAACGGATTTCAAACACCATTTTAGTTCAGAAATACTGCAACCTTTATTGAGTTTAGCGAAGAAATTTAATTCAGAAATTCACATTTTACATATTAATGAATCGAGTAAGACAGATAAATTTCAGGAGTCCAATAAATTTACACTCATGGAATACATGGCACCTGTAAAACATCAGGTTCACTTTGTGCCGCACTATTCTGCAAAAACCAATGTAATTGCTAATTTTCTAAAGGAATTAGATATTAACATGCTGGCTTTAGTATATAATGAACGGAATTATTTGGATCAATTAATGCGTGAACCCGTTGTTACCAATTTAGCATATCATAGCAAAATTCCATTGTTAGTACTGCCAAATTAGCTACTATTTTCAGTAATTTGGCTAAATGCAAAATCCTCTTGTAAGCATTTTAATGCCCGTTAAGAATACCGAAGAATTTCTAGAAGAATGCCTTTTTTCTATAGTGAATCAAACGTACAATAATTGGCAACTACTGGCCGTAAATGACCATTCTACGGACTCTAGCAAAATAATACTTCAGAAATTTGCTGCTAAAGATTCAAGAATTCAGGTCTTTGAGAATGACAAAAACGGAATTATTGCTGCTTTGCGAAAGGCATATTCTAAAAGTAATGGCGAACTAATTACCCGTATGGATTCTGATGATTTAATGACTACAGACAAGTTAAGAGTGATGGTTAATTCACTTTTAATAAATGGTAAAGGTCATGTGGCACTGGGGCAAGTAAAGTACTTTTCGGCTTCTGGAATAAATGATGGCTATGCACGTTATGAAAAATGGTTAAACTCCTTAACAGCAATCGGTAAAAATTATACAGAAATCTATAAAGAATGTGTTATCCCCTCCCCTTGTTGGATGGTTTATAAAGAGGATTTTGACTTATGTGAAGCTTTTAGGCCCTATGTATATCCGGAGGATTATGATCTTGCCTTTCGCTTTTATAAAAACAATATAAAATGCATTCCGAGTCAAGAAATATTGCACCATTGGCGCGATCATGATTATCGCACTTCGCGTACAAGTGAGCATTATGCTCAAAATTATTTTCTAGACATTAAATTGAATTATTTTTTAAAACTAGAATATGACAGAAATAGACCATTAACTATTTGGGGAGCAGGAAATAAAGGCAAGAGCATTGCTAAAAAGTTAATTGAATTGAATATATCATTTAAGTGGTACTGCGATAATCCAAAAAAAATTGGTAAGTATATCTACAACAATATTTTGTATCATTTTTCAAAAATAGCAGAATTACAAGACCCACAGTGTATTATCACCGTTGCAAACGAAGATGAACAGAAAATCATTCGAGGTTATTTCTTGAAATTAAAGAAATCTCCAAGAGATGATTTTTACTTCTTCTGTTAACCTAATTAATTGAGACACAAGAATTATAAAACTTCTTTGATTAGAATTGGAGCCAGTCAACCTATTTAGCTATATTTGTGTAATCAAAATAGGCAATGCAGTTTAGACATCCAGAATTACTTTGGGCCCTACTTTTACTACTAATTCCTATTTTCATTCATCTTTTTCAACTCCGAAGATTTAAGAAAACACCCTTTACAAATGTAGCCTTACTACAAAAAGTAATCTCTAATTCTCGCCGTAGCAGCACATTAAAAAAATGGCTTCTACTATTTACAAGAATGTTTTTGTTGGCGGGTATTGTAATTGCTTTCGCTCAACCTTTTTTTGCAGAAAAGAATGCCTTAAAAGACAAAGAAACTACCATTTATATAGATAATTCTTTTAGCATGCAAGCCAAAGCTGGAAATGCTACATTATTGCAAAACGCCATTCAAGAAGTAATTCAGAATGTTCCAAAAACAAGCCCGTTCAATTTATTTACCAATTCTATAGAATTTAGAAATAGTACGATTAATGAAATTCAGAACGAACTTTTAAGCCTAGAATTTACTAACAAACAACTATCATTTGAAGAAATACAGCTAAAAGGTGCAACTTTTTTTAGCAAAAAAAATGATACTCGAAAAGAGTTTATCTACATCTCCGATTTTCAAAATAGCCTAGGTAATATAAAATTAGACTCTACTATAAATACTGAAAATCATTTTGTGCAATTATTACCAGATAACGCTACAAATATTACAATAGATTCGGTGTATATAAGTAAAGAGAATGCGCAAGGAATAGAGGTTGAAGTGCTCGTTTCTGGTATCACTGAAAATAAAAATATCCCAATATCCTTATATAATGAGGAACAATTAATAGCTAAATCTTCTGTTGAAATTGATACTACCAATAAGGGAATCGTAAACTTTTCAATACAATATAACGAGGCTTTAAATGGTAGACTACAGGTGTCAGACAATGGATTAAACTACGACAATACACTTTACTTCAATATTAATAAAAAAGAAAAAATAAAAACTTTAGCAATTAGCGATGCCGCTGCAGAAGTTAGTTTTCTAAACAGGATTTTTACAAAAGAAGAATTTACTTTTAATTCGTATACCCCAAAAACACTGAACTATAGCGATATAGCATCTCAAAACCTTATCATCTTAAATGAATTAAAAAGCATTAGTACTGCTTTACAAACTAGTCTTAAAACATTTAAATCTAACGGAGGTACACTTTTAATTATTCCGGCAATAGCTATTGAGATCGATTCTTATAATCAGCTTTTACTTGGGCTATCTAATTCATCTTTCCAACAGACAGTAACAAACGCTATAAATATTACAGATATTAACTTTTCCAATCCTTTATTTAAGAATGTATTTGAGAAAGAAGTAGTCAATTTTCAATATCCAAGTGTAAAAAATTATAATAGAATAAAAACTACAGCTCTGCACATATTATCTTTTCAAGATAAAAGTCCTTTTTTAATAGGCACTGATGGTCTATACTTATTTACCGCATCGCTTTCAAAAGAAAATTCAAATTTTAAAAATTCACCTTTAATTGTACCAACACTATATAATATTGGCCTAAAAAGTTTAAAATCAGCCCAATTATATAATATAATTGGAAATGCATCTGCTATAGATTTACCGCTTAAATTGGCAAAAGATGATATTTTGAAAATGAAAAGAGACACCTACGAATTTATTCCTCAACAACAGTCCTTTAATAATAAGGTAAGCCTTAAGTTTATTGAAAATCCTGCTGAAGCTGGAATTTATAGTGTTTTAGATAATCAGAAAATATATCAGAATCTAAGTTTTAATTATTCGAGAGCAGAAAGTAATTTAATGTATACAGACTTCTCCGATAAAAACGAAACCAGTAAATCGAGTACAATAAGTAATCTGTTTGACACCTTACAAAAAGACAGTAGCATCACTGAGCTTTGGAAATGGTTTATTATTTTCGCCTTGATATTTTTATTATTTGAGATTTTTATTCAAAAATTCTTTTCATGAATATACTTATAAAATCAGCCAAAATTATTGATGAAGGTAACAGTAGCCTCCATTTGAAAAAAAAGGATATTTGGATAAAGAATGGTAGAATTGAAAAGATTGCCGATAAAATTGTACCTAAAGGACAAAATAAGGTAATTGAGCATAAAGATTTACATGTTTCTGCTGGCTGGTTGGATACAGGGGTTAGTTTCGGCGAACCTGGTTATGAAGACCGCGAGACAATCGAAAATGGGCTTTTGACCGCGGCAAAAAGTGGATTTACAGATGTTATATTAAACCCCGACACTTATCCAGTTCCAGATAGTAGTTCTGATATAATCTTTTTAAAAAATGCTGCAAAAGATAGTACTACATCATTACATCCATTAGGAGCGTTAACCGTAAAATCTGAAAATGAAGACTTAGCAGAACTTTTCGATATGAAAAAGTCTGGAGCAGTTGGTTTCTATGATTACAAAAAACCAATCAACAATTCTAACCTTTTAAAAATAGCATTGCAATATGCTCAGAATTTCGATGGATTAGTTTTTTCTTATCCCTTGGATAAGAACATTGCGGGTAAAGGTATTGTAAATGAAGGATCGGTATCCACTAGATTAGGATTAAAAGGAATGCCAGCAATGGCTGAAGAATTACAAATAGCACGAGATATTTTTGTTTTACAATATACTGGCGGAAAACTTCACATACCAACAATTTCAACGGCTAATTCTGTTAAATTAATAGCGGATGCTAAAAAGAAAAAATTGGATATAACTTGTAGTGTAGCCATACATAATCTTGTATTTACAGATAATAAACTAGAATCTTTTGACAGCAAATTCAAGGTGAAACCACCATTGCGAGAAAAGGCAGATATAAAAGCTCTTATCGGCGGTTTAAAGTCAGGAACTATTGACTATGTAACAACGGATCATAGACCTATGAACATCGAATTCAAAGAACTTGAATTCGATAATGCTTCTTACGGGACAATTGGATTAGAAAGTGCTTTTGGTATTTTGAATAGAATCTTAGATACAAAGTTAACTATTTCATTACTAACAAAAGGTAGAAGCCGTTTCGGCATACCTGAGGTTAAAATTAAAGAGGGTGCAAATGCGAATTTTACATTATTTGAACCGAAAACAACTACACAATTTAAAAAAGAAAATATTAATTCTAGATCCAAGAACAGTATGTTTATCGATGAAGAATTAAAAGGGAGTGTGGTTGGCATAATTACAGAAAACGATATCCAAATAAATTAAATTACCAATTTGATAAATGCTGTAAGATGGACGAAGAAATTGAAGGAAAAACAACAGCTATCATAGCTTATTTTACAATTATTGGTGCATTTATTGCCATGAGTATGAATTGGGATCCAAAGCACGATTTTGCTCGATTTCATACAAGACAAGCCTTTGGTCTTCATATCGGCTTTCTAGGTTTTGCCTTGTTTTTAAGCCAATGGTTTAATGAGTATGCATGGTATGGTTTGTATGTTTTCTATATAGTTTTGTGGTTTTATGGTTTTTTAGGAGCTTTAAACAACAAAAAACAATCTGTACCTGTTCTTGGACCATATTTTCAAAAATGGTTTACTTTTATTAGCTAATCCAAACGACCCCGAATGCAACCTAAAGAATTATCATTAGAACATTTAGTTCGACCATCAAAAGAAATTAATTCCAATACCCCTTTACTTATTATGCTGCATGGCTATGGGAGTAATGAGGAAGACTTGTTTTCATTTGCAGCAGAATTACCTGATAATATTTTTATAATTTCTGCTCGTGCCCCCTACTCTCTTGAACCCTACGGTTATGCCTGGTATGCCATTCATTTTGATAACTTAAATGGAAAATGGAGTGATGATGACCAAGCAATAGAATCACGTGAAAAAATTGGAAATTTTATAGATGAAGCTTGCACTGCTTATGGTCTAAACTCAAATAACGTAACACTTTTAGGGTTTAGTCAGGGTACTATTTTAAGTTATGCAGTAGCTCTATCCTATCCTGAAAAAGTAAAAAATGTAATTGGTCTTAGTGGTTATATAAATGTCGATATCCTTGCAAAGGGATATCAAGAAAAAGACCATTCACAACTTAAGGTATATGCTTCACACGGACAAGTAGATCAAGTAATTCCACCTGAATGGGCCCAGCGGATACCTAACTTTTTAAAGAATTTACAAGTTGAACATGTGTACGAAGAATTTCCTGTAGGCCACGGTGTAGCACCTCAAAATTTCTACTCGTTTAAAAAGTGGTTGTTGGAGAAATTTTAATTACTTCTTGTATATAATAAATGGTCAATTAAAGTAAAATCAACTCCTAAGTCGTCTTTGAGTTCATATTTTACTACAAGTTCGCCCCAATATTTACCATCAGAAAAATCACAGACTATCCATTTGTGATTTAGAATTTTAATTTTATTTATTTTAAAATCACTTTCCATTCCTTCATAGGGAATTAAGGGGTTGTCACCCTTCTGCTCATTAGTTTCTAACAATTTATCGGCTATATACCTTGCTGGATCTTCAATATTTAAATGGTCATAATAGGCTAATGCATCGTCATTATTCTCTAATGAGAAATATTGCATGTCTAAAACCTTTAAATGTAGATTCTGTATAGAATCTTGAAGACTTACATTTTCTTTTTGTAAGCTAACAATTTTGGCTTCTCCAACAGTTTGCATGTTTTTATTACTCACTACCAAATACAAGCAGATTAAAGCAGCAAAAACAAATAGGTAAAGGAATAAGCTTTTTTTCATAATTATCTTAATTAATCTTTATAGGTTCTCCGTAGCATATAAACGCCAGAGTAAATTATATATTTTTTGAATTAAACTTTAATTGTAAGTCCATCAAAAGCCAAATGAACATTTTCGGGCAACTCTTTGTCCACAATTTCATGAAAGCCGAGCATATGACTAATATGTGTAAAGTATGCTACTTCCGGTTTCACTAAATCAACAAATTCCAATGCTTCTTCCAAATTCAGATGTGAATGATGAGGTTCTAATCGTAAGGCATTTATAACCAAAACCTTTGAATTTTTTATTTTTTCGAGTTCTAAAGCATCAACACGTTTAATGTCTGTTAAATAAGTAAACCCATCTACACTAAATCCAAATACTTTTAAACGATTATGCCATGCTTCTACTACTGTTATTTTCTTACCTCCAAGGTTTAAAACGCATTCTGAATTAATTAAGTTTACCTTTACTGCGGGAGCTCCAGGATAGCGATTTTCATCAGCAAAAATGTAATCAAAACGTCTTTTTAATGAATTAATAACATCCTGATTCGCGTAAATTGGAATATCTCCTTGCTTAAAAAAGTAAGGTCTAATATCGTCTAAGCCCGCAGTATGATCCGAATGTTCATGTGTAAATAAAATTCCATCTAAGTTTTCCACATTATGGCGAAGCATTTGTTGTCTAAAATCTGGACCACAATCAATTACATAATTGTGTTCATCCCAAGATAATAATACTGAAGTTCGCAAGCGTTTGTCTTTACTATTGTTGCTTAAACATACAGGATGCTTACTACCAATTACTGGTATTCCTTGAGAAGTTCCAGTACCAAGAAAAGTGATTTTTAGGCTATCTTTCATTTATTTCAAATTTATAACATATTTACCTAAATTATTTTCTGAACTTCTTAACTTTGTAAAACACAAAACCTAGCCAATGGCCACAGTGCGTAAAAGAGATACAGCGTTTGAAAACATCCCATCAATCAAAGCGAAGACACTTCGCATAAATCTCAATCCGGATATTTATGGAACATTTGCCGAAATAGGAGCAGGCCAGGAAACAGCCAGACACTTCTTTAGATCGGGTGGCGCTTCTGGTACAATTGCAAAAGCAATGAGTGCCTATGATAAAGATTTTAGCGATGCCATTTATGGTGTTGAAAAAGATGGTAGATATGTGAGTCAACCACGTTTAAAACGTATGTTGTCGCATGAGATGAATTTAATGGAAGAAAGAATTACGAGGGATAAACACCCGGAACGATTGTTCTTTTCTTACGCTAACACAGTAGCTACCATTGATTTTTCGAAAAGATATAAAGGGCATGGATGGCAAGGCATTCGATTTCAATTAGATCCTGACCAAAAAGAATTTGATGAAATAATCATGCATGTTCGTTTCAAACAAAACGAAGCTCGATTGCAACAAGAAACCTTAGGAATACTTGGTGTTAACCTTATTTACGGGGCATTTTACAAGCATCATAAACCTGTTAAATTAATAAAGTATTTATACGACCATATTGATAAGGATACGGTTGAAATAGATATGGTAAATTTTTCAGGCCCTAACTTTAAAAATGTAGACAATAGATTAATCAGTTTACAATTAATAAGAAATGACATGACCGATGCGGTTATGTTTGGCCCAGATGGCAACAATCTTTTACCAGCATCTGTTCTTTATAAAAAGAATATACTTGCGTTGCGCGGTAGTTTTAGACCCGTAACAAAAGTAAATGAGGATATGTTTAATAAGTCCTACGATATATTTGTTAGGAACCAAACAGTAGATGTAGACAATAGTATTGTAATTTTTGAGATTACTTTATCGAATTTAAAAGCATCGGGAGAAATTGACGAACGCGACTTTTTCGATAGAGCTGAGCTACTTTGTTCTTTAGGACATACGGTAATGATTTCAAAATTCCAAGAGTATTATAAACTAGTAGAATACTTTAATAATTACACTAAAAAGCACATTGGCCTTACTATGGGTGTTAATAATTTAGTAGATGTATTTGATGAAACCTATTACCGCGATTTAAGTGGTGGTATATTAGAAGCTTTTGGTAAGCTTTTCTTCAAGGACCTACAAGTTTATTTATATCCGATGAAAAATGCCGAAACTGGTCAAATAATGACGAGTAATAATGTTAAAGTACACCCTCGAATGAAAGAGCTTTATAAGTTCTTCAAGTACAATGGTAAAGTGATGGATATTATCGATTACGACCCTGAAATTATGCATATTTTCTCAAGAGACGTTCTCAAGAAAATTATTAATAATGAAGAGGGCTGGGAAGAAATGCTTCCAGAAGGAATCTCTGAAGTAATTAAAGAAAAGCAACTTTTTACTAAAAAGTTAGAATCCGATAAAAAAACAAAATCAAAGAAGTAGAAAATCTACTTCTTTGATTTAATTATCTGCTAATATTTGAGCTGCATGCTCTTTAGCTTTTACTTTGTCGATTACTTTTGATATAACCCCATTTTCATCAATTACAAAGGTTTTTCTATGAATTCCATCATAAATTCTACCCATGAATTTTTTTTCACCCCAAACACCAAAAATATTAAGCAAGGTATGATCTTCATCTGCCAATAAAGGGTAAGGAAATTTGTATTTGTCTTTAAAATTAGATTGTCTTTTCTGGGAATCAGCGCTAACCCCTAATATTGAATAACCCGCATCTAGTAGTAGTTTATAGTTATCTCGCAGATTACAAGCTTCTACGGTACACGTAGGAGTATTAGCTTTGGGATAGAAAAAAACAATCAATTTCTTCCCTTTATAATCGGATAACTTAACAGTATTCCCAGCTTGATCCACACTTGTAAATTCTGCCACCTTATCTCCTACTTTCAACGTATTCATAGTCTATTTTTAATTAAATTCGTGATACTCGACACGAAACTAATCAAAAATGACTAAAGCCGAAAAAGTAAATTTTACGATACAAAAATTACAGGAATTATATCCTGAAATTCCAGTTCCCCTAGACCATAAAGACCCTTATACCCTATTAATCGCTGTATTAATGTCAGCACAAAGCACAGATATCCGTGTTAACCAAATTACCCCTTTGCTATTTAAAAAAGCTGATAATCCGTATGATATGGTAAAATTATCAGTAGAAGAAATTCGGGAAATAATAAAACCTGTTGGTTTATCTCCAATGAAATCAAAAGGAATTTATGGCTTATCAAAAATGCTAATTGAAAAATATAATGGTGTGGTGCCTAAGGAAATTGAACTTTTAGAAGAATTTCCAGCTGTGGGCCATAAAACGGCTAGTGTGGTAGTCTCGCAAGCATTTGGTATTCCTGCTTTTCCGGTTGACACACATATTCATCGCTTAATGTATCGTTGGGGTTTTACCAATGGAAAAAATGTGGTGCAAACTGAAAAGGACGCAAAAAGGCTTTTCCCAAGAGAATTATGGAACGATTTACACTTACAAATTATTTGGTATGGTAGACAATATTCTCCTGCACGTGGTTGGAATTTAGATAACGATATAATAACTAAAACTATTGGTAGAAAAACGGTGTTGGATAACTATTATAAAACAAAAAAGACCTAAAAAAGGTCTTTTTGTATTAGGTTCAAAAGTTGAACTTTTAAACAGTTTTTTAATTCAAGCTTCCTTCAAAAGAGAATTCAGCATGTTTAATAATATGCAAAGATTTAGAAAAGTTCATCAGAAACTGAATTGTTTCCGGTGCAGCCTTGGTTAACCCTCGTCTTTTTGGATATTCTGAGTAAATTTTTTCCATATCGATTATATCTAGTTATGTATTAATAACGACACCGATATGGAAATATTGCTTACTAAGTAATTTTGTAAATTCTAGTTTGTCAAAACTATATTGTGCTTGTCAATAATTTTACGAAGGTTAATTAGTGCATAACGCATTCTACCAAGGGCTGTATTAATGCTAACTCCCGTATTTTCAGAGATTTCCTTAAAGCTCATATCTTTATAAATACGCATTAAAAGTACTTCTCTTTGATCATCTGGTAATTCATCAATTAAATATCTTAAATCGGTATTTATTTGATCTTTTATGATTTGCTTTTCAGCATTTAACTTATCATCACCAATTACAGAGAAAATATTAAAATCATCGCTGCCTTCAAACATTGGCATTCTCTTATTTTTTCTAAAGTGGTCAATTATTAAGTTATGAGCAATTCTCATTACCCAAGGTAAAAATTTACCCTCTTCACTATAAGTACCTTTTTTTAAAGTTTTAATTACCTTAATAAAAGTATCTTGGAAAATATCTTCGGTAATATCTCTATCTAAAACCTTTGAGTAAATAAAGCTTGAGATACGTTGGTTATGTCTGTTAATTAATACTTCAAGTGATTTTTCATCTCCTGAGATATAATCTCTTACTAGTACTGAGTCTTCAATTTGCAAGTTCATACAGATTGTTTTTTTGGTTAAGATTAGTGCTTCCGACTGAGAAAGCTTTTTTTAAGTTATTAGTATAATTTTTGAAACAATTTTTATTATTATGAATCGTTTCATTTTTTAATTATGACCTAAAACTAGATAAAAGGGGGTGTCTGGAAAAAACATTGTTGTAAAACGACTACTTTTTGATGTGAAACGCTAGTTTTACGTTTTTCGAGCTAATCTGAACAGAAATACGAAGAGTTGAAATGTCAGAAAATACAACAGTCTATTAGTTAAATATGTGGTTCTGAACTCCTAAAAGGCATCTCTTACTATTATCCATAGTGGTCTATTACTTATAGTACCTTATATATTAAAACAAAAAAAATCCTCAAACTTATAATAAAGCCTGAGGATTTTAACCTATTTATGTTCTTTTCTAGTTCAAGTTGCTTTCAAACTTATAACCGTCTACTTCAGTTATCTTAAGAGATTTTGAGTAGTTCAATAGAAACTGAATGGTCTCCGGTTTCGCTTCTACTACTTTATTTCTTTTCCTTTTGTTCGAGTATAATTTTTTCATATCGCTTTTTGTCTTGTTATATAAGGATAACGAAGCAAGAGCCAATATAATAATTCTAATCGACCTGATGTAAATTAATTCGTCAAAACTATATCATGTTCCTCAATTATTTTTCTGAGGTTAATAAGTGCATAACGCATTCTACCTAAAGCTGTATTTATACTTACACCTGTATTTTCAGATATCTCCTTGAAACTCATATCTTTAAAGATGCGCATATTTAATACTTGTTGTTGGTCTTCAGGCAATTCATCAATTAACACCCCTAAATCAACATTTATTTGATCTTTTATTAATTGTCCTTCTGCATTCAAGCGTTCATCACTTATAATAGAGAATACATCAAAATTACTTGTACCTTCAAAATATGGCATTCTACTACTTTTTCTAAAGTAATCTATAATTAGATTGTGTGCAATGCGCATTACCCAAGGTAAAAATTTCCCCTCTTCATTATAGGCCCCTCTTTTAAGGGTACGTATTACTTTAATAAATGTATCTTGAAAAATATCTTCTGTTATCTCGCGGTCGCCTACTTTAGAATAAATAAAACTACTCAGCCTTTGGTTATGGCGGTTGATTAAAGTATTCAAAGCACGTTCATTGCCTTGAGCGTAAAGTCTAATAAGTTCGGAATCGTTAAATAAGTGTGTATCCATTGCAATTACTTTTTCAGGGTTAAAACTAGAATAATCATTTACCATTAATGCTTTAATGGTCGTCTAGGTTGATCTCTAAGTTTTAAAAAAGTAATTTTATTCTATAGGCACATTTTGTGTAAGTGAAAGCCAAAGATAGAAAAAATAATATTGTATTAACAAATTTAACAAGTAGTAAGTTACATTTATATTGGTGTTTGGCTATGTTCGCTATTGATTCGCACATATTGTATCTTTGCGTCCACATTTACGCCAATGACTGCAATTAAAGACATAGACCCAAAAAAAAACATCATAATTAAAGGTGCAAAACTGCATAATCTTAAGAATATTGATGTCGTTATTCCCAGAAATAAATTAGTAGTTATTACGGGCTTATCCGGCTCTGGCAAGTCAAGTTTAGCTTTTGACACCTTATATGCTGAGGGTCAACGACGTTATGTTGAAAGTCTTTCTTCTTATGCCAGACAGTTTTTAGGCAAGTTAGATAAACCAAAAGTAGATTATATAAAAGGTATTGCACCTGCGATTGCTATAGAGCAAAAAGTTAACTCCACAAATCCACGATCGACTGTAGGTACAACCACTGAGATTTACGATTACTTAAAACTACTATACGCCCGTGTAGGTAAAACGTATTCTCCAATTTCTGGAAACGAGGTTAAAAAGCACACGGTGAGTGATGTTATTGACCATATTAAAACGTATAAAGAGGGTACCAAACTGCTATTGTTAGCACCTATTACAGTTGATAAAAAAAGAGATCCTTTAAAATCGCTTCAAATTTTTGCAAAGCAAGGCTACGCTAGAATAAAATATAATGATGAGGTAATGAGAATTGATAAGGCCCCAGAAAACATAGGGAGGAAATTTGACTTGGTAGTCGATCGTATAATATTCAAAGATGATGAAGATTTCTTTAACAGATTAGCTAACGCAATAGATACAGCCTTTTTTGAAGGTGGTGGAGAATGCACAATTGAAGAGCTAGAAACTCGTAATCAAGCAGATTTCAGCAATAATTTCGTATTAGACGGAATGTCATTTTTAGAGCCCAATGTTCATCTATTTAGCTTCAACAATCCATATGGCGCTTGCCCTAAATGTGAGGGTTATGGTGATGTTATAGGAATAGATCAAGATTTGGTCGTACCTAATACTGCTCTATCAGTTTATGAAAATGCTATTTTCCCCTGGCGTGGTGAAAGCATGGGTGCCTATCGCGACCAACTGGTTAACAGTGCATATAAATTCGATTTTCCAATACATAAGCCTTGGTTTGAATTATCTGATGACCATAAAATATTAGTTTGGGAAGGAAATAAACATTTTACAGGGCTGAATAATTTCTTCGGTATGCTTGAAGAAAAAAGCTATAAAATACAGAACAGGGTAATGCTTTCTCGTTATCGCGGAAAAACACGGTGTAATAGCTGTAATGGAAAGCGATTACGAAAAGAAACGGACTATATTAAAATAAGTGATAAATCCATTTCAGATTTAGTTGAATTACCAATTGAAAACTTAGTTAGCTTTTTTCAAAACATCAACTTAAACGAGCATGATGGCCAAATTGCCAAAAGACTGCTGAAAGAAATAAATACGCGTTTAAGTTTTTTAACTAAGGTAGGTTTAAGCTATTTAACCTTAAATAGAAAATCGAATTCGCTCTCAGGTGGAGAAAGTCAGCGAATTAACTTAGCTACCTCATTAGGTAGTAGCTTAGTTGGAAGTATGTATATATTAGATGAACCTAGTATTGGCCTGCATCCAAAAGATACAGAGAATCTTATTGACGTACTATTATCGTTACGAGATTTGGGCAACACCGTTATAGTTGTTGAACATGACGAAGATATAATGAAAGCGGCTGATGAAGTTATTGATATTGGCCCTGAGGCTGGCACACACGGTGGCGAAGTCGTTGCTTTTGGTCCTTTAAGTGAAATTCTAAAATCTAACTCACTAACAGCCAGTTATCTAAATGGAACTGAAGAAATTGCAGTGCCTGAAAAGAGAAGGCCTATAAAAAATTCAATAAATATAATAGGCGCTAGAGAAAACAACCTTAAAAACATAAATGTTGCTTTTCCATTAAATATGCTAACGGTTGTTACTGGAGTATCAGGGAGTGGTAAAAGTACCTTAGTAAAAAAGCTATTATACCCTATTGTTTTAAAAGAAATAGGCGGTTATGGTGAAAAAGCCGGACAATATACAAAAGCAGAAGGCAACTTTTCAACTGTAAAAACAGTTGAATTCGTAGACCAAAATCCAATTGGGCGTTCTTCACGTTCAAATCCAGTAACTTATATAAAGGCTTACGATGATATTAGAAGCCTCTTTGCAGCTCAAAAATTAAGTAAAATAAGAGGGTATCAAGCAAAACACTTTTCATTTAATGTTGATGGTGGCCGTTGTGAAAAATGTAAAGGTGAAGGCGAAATAACTGTTGAGATGCAGTTTATGGCAGATGTTCATTTAGAATGTGAGACCTGTAAAGGCAAACGATTTAAAAAGGAAGTATTAGAGGTACAATTTGAAAATGCATCAATTGATGATGTATTAAATATGACCATTGACAATGCAATAGAATTCTTCGAAAAGCACCAACAATCCAAAATAATAACAAAGTTAAAGCCACTACAAGAGGTTGGTTTGGGTTATGTTACTTTAGGACAATCATCCTCCACCCTATCTGGTGGTGAAGCACAGCGAATTAAATTAGCCTCATTCCTTGTAAAAGGTAAAACAAAAGATAAATCGTTATTTATCTTTGATGAGCCAACAACTGGCTTACATTTTCATGATATCAAAAAATTACTAAAATCCTTTGAAGCATTAATTACTCGAGGTCATTCCGTAATTGTAATTGAGCATAATATAGAACTTATTAAGTGTGCTGATTACATAATAGACCTAGGTTTAGAAGGTGGTACAAAAGGTGGGCAACTTATTGCTAAAGGAACTCCAGAAGAAATTGCTAAAAGTACAGCCTCGCTTACCGCTAAATATTTAAAAGAAAAATTATAACAGTTTATAAGTTAAAATATTCAAAAGAAGTACTTCTACTTTTAGTTTCATCAGCCGATTTAATAATAAACATTTTCAAATTTACAAACATAAATAATTGATTATCAATTATTTATGTTGTGTTTGTATTTTTTGGCACGCTGTTTGGTATATACTAACCGAATGTAAATAGTTGCATTCGACAATTAAAACCTTATATCATGAGAAATTTAGTACTCCTATTTACAGCTTTGATTCTAGGTACTACAAGTACCATGGCAACTGTAACAGCAGAAGACAAGGTTGTGGAAAACACTGCTTTAAGAAATAGCGATTCATTCATATTCGTAGAAGATGGAATTACCTTTTCGGTTTATCCCGATGGTGAATTTGATTTTTACATTGATAGTAGAATTGGTAATCAAAATCGAAATGTAACTTTTAACTCTGGTTATGATTATAGTCCTTATGCACAATATGATGATTATGGAGCAGTAATTCAAGTAGAGAATATTCCAGTCTATTATGATCATTATGGACGTGTAAGCCAGATTGGTGATATTAATATAAACTATAGAAATGGAAGGGTTAATAATGTTGGTGGAATGTTTGTTTTCTATAACAACCGTGGGTTTTACGATTATCATACGGGTTATATAAACAGCTATAATAGAAGATATGTTTGGAGACCATTTCATGCTTTCTTTGCAAGACCTTTATTAAGTCTACGTTTGGTACATATTAATCCTTATAGAAGATGGTATAATCCAATTAGATATACCTACTTTAACCCTTACAGGTTTAACCATAGAAGAGCATATGCTAAAATTGGAAGAGAACATAGATTTAATAAAGTAAGACAGCAGAGAGCATCGGTTTATAGAAATGACAAACGTGTAGCTGTTAGACAGAACAGAAGTGTTCGTTCAAGTAAGACAGCAGTTGTTAGACGTAATAATAATAATGCAGTAAAAAATAATAGAGCGATAGCGAACCGTGGTAATAACACAAGAGATGCTATTAATACAAATAGAAAAATCACAAATAGATCTACAACGGTAAGATCACCAAGAACAAGTACAGTTACAACTAAAAGAACAGTAACACGTACTCCTCAACGTACAACTGTAAATAGAAGTACAACGGTGAACAGACCGCAAAGTAGAACTACTACGAACAGAACTATTAATAGAAATACTACGGTAAAAAGAGTTAATAATTCGAGAAATGTGAGTAAAGCTCCGACAAGAAGTAGAACTTCTACAGCAACAAGAAGCACTACAGCAAGAAGAACTGTTAGTAAAGCACCTTCAAGAAGTACTTCTAGATCTACAAGTGCAAGATCTAATAGTACAAGAAGACAATAAAAGAATAAAAATAGTTTTTAGGTTGGTTAGTTGTTTACCCCGGTAGAAGATGCTTCTTCTACCGGGGTTTTATTTAAATGATACTTACACTAATACTTAACTATTTTTTCTACCTAAAAATTTGTGCAATACACCAAATACGTCTTCAGATATTTTAAAGCGGTATAGTATACCAACATACATGGTAGTCATTAAAAAGAGTTTTAATAAAATATTTACCAATGGATGGAAGTTGAATTGAAGCGAAAAGAACAAAGCTCCCACCAGCAAAATCAATCCAGTAACTTTGAAAGTTTCTAAGGTAAATGGCCACATATTAAATTTAGCTTTCACATATGCCAACTTACAAGTATTATAAATAAATACCGCTAAAAAACTAGCCATTGCTGCACCTTCCATTCCAAACTCCGGAATAAGCCATATATTAAATAAAATTGTCATTGCCGCCAAAAATGCTCCTAACCACAAAACAGCTCTGTAATATTCTGAATTAAAAAGAATGGCATTATTGCAACCTAAAAACGAATCGTATAGTTTAATAAGTCCGATTAAAAGCACCACAATAAAGCCACCTCTATATTCAGATGGAATCATTTGATACAAATCGTTCAAATTTAATATTATCATAAGAAAAACAAGTCCAGCAACTATGTACAGCGTAAGTGAACTTTTTTGGTACAATGCTTTTAAGCCTACCAAGTTATTATCGTTTAATAATTCAGCCGTCATCGGATAGGTTATTTGGTGCATAGCTCTAGATGGCGCTATTATTACAGTTGCAATGTGCACGGCTACGGCGTAATAAGCTACATTCTCAATTTCTATATATTGATTAATCATAAACTTATCAATCTCCAATAAGATTACAGCGGCAGAACCTCCAAGTATAATTAAAGCACTGTATATAACTATTTCACGCGTATTTGTAGGAAAATTAAAATCCAATTTTGGCTTTTTTAATAAATAAGCGTGAACCTTCATTATCAATGTACGCAATAAATAGAGTCCGACTAATGCATTCATGAATACATCAACCGAAATAATTTTAAAGTAAACAGAAAAAAGCAATATTGTAACGCCCAATCGAACAAAGACTTCTTTCATGAAATTGCCAAAAATTGACTTTAATTGAACTCTAGCCCAGGCATAAAAGACTTCAAAATACGCCATTGACAAGCCTATAAAAAAGATATGCCATACGTAATCTTTAACAATCACATTTTTCTTTGAAAGAAATTCAGCTATTATTGAATTTCCAAAAAAAGCAAAAAGTCCAAGTGGAATTATAACAATTAAAGGCAATAAGACCATTAGGGTTAAAAAGGAATCTTTTTTGTCGAAGCTACTATAATATTTAACCAATGTATTCTGAACACCAAAAGCCATTAAAGGCATAAGTATAGCTGATGTAGATAAGACTACACCTACTAAGCCATAATATTCATCAGTAATAAAATTAGTATAAAGAAAGAGCGCATTAACCGCACCCATCGCAAATCCCAGATAGGTAATAATAGTATTAAAGAAAGTTTGTTTAAGTACTATGCCCATTATAGCAATTTCGAAAGTTCTTTTGTTAAAGACTGGCGACTATACTTTTCTATATTTTTTGATGAAATTGTAAGTTGCCCTTCTTTAAACGCTTCAAACCATTTTAAAATTACATTTTTTAATTCAGAATTGGCTTTATAGTCAAATATAGCACCCGATTCGGTTTCTTTAATAAGATTAGCAACTTCCCAATTATATGGGCCGACCGCCAATATAGGGCGCTTGGCAGACAAGTATTCAAATAATTTACCCGGAATTATACCTTTAGTGTCTTCAGAATCTATTTCAATTAAAAGTAAAACTTGCGAACCTCTTTGTTTACGAATAGCAGATGCATGGGATACATATCCATTTAGCCTAATATAAGGTTCAAGTTCAAATCGATGCAAACTATCCATCACATCTTGACTTACCACCCCTAAAAATTCCAGTTGTAAATATTTTCTAAAAACTGGATTTTCACGAGCGATATCAGACAGTACCTTCCAAAGATTCTGAGGGTTTCTACCTGTTAATAGCGAGCCAATAT
This sequence comes from Aurantibacter sp., assembly GCF_039941195.1. GTDB lineage: Bacteria > Bacteroidota > Bacteroidia > Flavobacteriales > Flavobacteriaceae > Aurantibacter_A. The sequence goes on from NZ_JBDVFA010000061.1 coordinate 18,330, forward strand.
GTGTAATTGTAAATTGTGAATCTAAATTCGAGTCACCTGAATATTTAGTGTCATGACCATTTGTAATAACGGCTATTGGCTTTTTCGTAATTTGTTCAAATTCAGTTTTGGTAGTTGCACTAGTAACTATTATATGATCTGCATTATTTAAAACTTGATGCTCTAATTGCTTATGTTTTTTAGCTGATGATTTGGTAAGCTTCAATTTTTTATGATAACCAATGGATGTCCAAGGATCTCTAAAATCTGTAATCCATTTTATATTGAATTGTTGTTTTAACCCATCGCCTATTAAGTGTATGCTATGTGGTGGCCCAGTCGTAATAATAGTATTAATATCCTCTTTAGCAATAATTTCGGATAAATAATCAATAGAAGGTACAATCCAATTTTTACGAGCGTCTGGTATAAAAAAATTGCCACGCACCCAAAGCATAAATTTTTCAAGAAAAGATTGATTCTTCGTTTGAATAACACCAGAACTTATACGTTTCGTTTTTTTAGATGAAAGTAACCCAGCCAATTTATAAGGTTCTGAAATTTTTTGTTTAAGAATTCTAATTTCTGGAGGAACTTCCTTTTCAAGCGTAACATCTTCAATGGGGTAATTAGGATTTTCTGGAATATAAACTATAGGTTCTATATTGAACTCTGGTAAATACTTTACAAATTTCAACCATCGCTGTACTCCTGGTCCTCCTGCTGGTGGCCAATAATACGAGACAATCAAGACTTTTTGCATTATGCTACTTCTTTTTTACGATTCCGCCAGAATGAGAATCCCAATCCGCCTATGACTACTAGTCCAAAAAGCAACGTACTTGCTAACGCTATTTGGCTTCCTTCTTTTATAATCGTAGGTTCAAATTTAAATTCAATAGTATGCTGACCTTCCGGAACTTTTAAGGCTCGTAACACATAATTAACTCTAAAATGATCAGATGGCTTACCATCTATATATGCATTCCATCCATTCGCATAATACATTTCAGAAAATACGGCAACACCAGCATTTGGGTTATTTGATTTATAGGTTAAATGATTGGGCTTGTAATCTGTTAATGTTATAGTTGTTGTAGAGTCCGTTTGAAAGCTAGTACGATTTATTATATTAAATTTAGCCGTATTAACTATGGCCTCATTTTTTTCATCAAAATCATTCAGCCCTAAAATTTCTTCATTAGCACTACCTACTTCTTTTAATGTTTTTACAAACCAAGCATTTCCATTTGCATCAGGATTAACAGCCGGGTAACTCTGACCCTCTTCTGTTTGCTGCACCACATATTTAACATTCAACATGTTTAATACACTAACATTTCCTTTAAATATATAAAAGTAAAACAGGTCTTGCATACCAGCTGGTTTCGCTGCATGATAACCTGTAATTGATTGATGAAAATAAGACGTACTAGCAGAATCCCATCCTTCACGCGGGTTATAAACTCTGTACACTCCCTCATCTTTTAAAATCTGTTGATGCAATGGTGTTTCTTGAAATGGCTGGCTCATTTTTCGCTTTGCGACAAAATCATCGTTATCCACATACCTGCGCCCTACTCCTACCAAATCAAAAAGAATTAATGCTGTTAATGCAATTACAAAAACATTTTCTTTAATTTTTTCTTTTATAAAAAACCAAATTGCAAGTGCAGCTAAAAACACATAAATAAACGAACGCAATAAATCGCTAGTATATAATGCTTTTCGGTCTTCTTGCAATACATCAGGTAGTCCTTCCAGTCCAGTCATTTTCATACGATCATCGGAAGGAGAAGTAAAATCAAACATCCCTTTTGCTAAAAATAAAGCAACGCACAAACCAGCTGTAATATAAAATGAAAGTTTTAATGCTTTCATTTTTCGTTCTTTCGATATATAGTCGTTAAACAAAACCGTAAGGGCCAAAATAGCTAGAATCGGTGCACATAATTCTAGAATTACTTGTATGGAAGAAACCGCTCTAAATTTATCATACAACGGAAAATAATCAATCATTAAATCAGTAAGTAAACTAAAATTCTTTCCCCAAGAAAGCACCAAAGACATAATGGTTCCGCCTAAAAGCCACCATTTGGCTCTACCTTTTACTAAAATTAAACCTAAAATAAACAAGAAGAATATAATTGCTCCTATATAAGCTGGACCAGAAGTACCGGGTTGATCACCCCAATACATTGGTAGCGCGCTAAAGTATTCTAAAGCCGTACTTTTTGGAATTTCTTTACTTACGACATATGCAAAGGTCTTTGAATCTTCCCCTAGTTCTTCTTGACTCCCTCCACCAAATAACCTGGGAACAAAAAGGTTAAGGGACTCCGTAATACCATAACTCCATTGCGTTATATAATTTTTATCTAGGCCGCCCGTATTTTCTTTTGGCGTACCATCGGGGTTTATTGTAATTTCAGATTTACCTCTTGTACTCCAGTCAGCATATTCCTTAGTTGCTAATAATCCCGTAGCATTGGCTGCAATTCCTAAAAGCACTGCACCTAAAAGAATTCCTACTGAAATAAAATAATGTTTGAGTTTTTTCTTTCTAATAGCATCGACTAAATAAGCCACGCCTAAGATCAATACCAACAACATAAAATAATAGGTCATTTGATAGTGGTTTGCCCCTATTTCTAATGCCATTGCTAAAGCTGCTAAAACAAACCCCCAGAGGTACTCTTTTCTAAAAACTAAAACAATACCACCGAGCAACATTGGTAAATAACCAATGGCATGCGCTTTAGCATTATGACCTACTCCCAAAATAATTATAAGATAAGTAGAGAAGCCAAATGCCAGGGCACCTAAAGCAGCCAATCGAAAATCGACTTTTAAACAACAAAGCAATATGTAAAAACCTAAAAAGTATAAGAAAAGATAATCTGCAGGTCTAGGCAAAAATCGGATAACCTTGTCTAATTTTTTAACGTAATTATGTGGATAATTAGCACCTAATTGATAGGTAGGCATACCACCAAATGCGCTGTTGGTCCAATAAGGTTCTTCACCTGTAAGTTTTCTGAAATCATTCTGTTCCTTGGCCATGCCAGTGTACTGAATAATATCTGATTGTTCTATTACTTTCCCTTGTAATACAGGGCTAAAATATGCTAATGCCGCAACGACAAAAAGTACAATAACAAAAAAATGTATTAAAAAGGATTTTAAAGTAATTTGCATGGAATTATGTTGATTCCCGCAAATTTACAAATAGATACTATTCTTTGACGGAATATTTTAAATAAGAAGCATTCAAAACAAAGTATACAGTTTTTAGTCCAACTCTTCAAACTCAATATACTCCCCCACTGGTTCTTTTGTAGATTTTTTACCAGCACGATTCTTTTTTATCGAAATATCGCCTATTTGCTCTTCCTCTTGCTGTTGTTGACCAAAGCCACTTGCTTGGTTGCTAAAATCACCAAATTGCTCTTTAAATTTTTCTTCTGTCTTTTTAGCAGCATAATTAAACAATTTTGGTCCATACCACTTCGCTATAATCTTTAGCCCGTAATACACCAAAAGAATAATTAATATAGTTTTTAGTAATACCATTTTTATTCAATCTATATATATCAAAAATACGATTCTAGCGTTGTATAATATGAGTAATTGTCTTAAAAGTTTAATAAAGTAGCTGTTTATGAGGTACCTTTTTCGTTTAGAAAAGTTTAATCAAGCATTAATTTTACTAGTATTTTCAATCCCTTTTTTAGGTATTTCACAATATACAGATGTAATTAATTCTAACAGACCAGGGAAAGCTGTAAGTGCGTATGCAGTGGGTAAAAACGTTATTCAATTAGAAGGTGGAGCAATTTTTGAGCAACAGGATCATGCATTATTAAATACCCAATCTGGAATTTGGGGATTAGACTATGCGCTTAGATATGGCCTTTTATTCGAACAATTAGAGATTAATTGGGAAGGAACTTTTCAGAATCAGAACATCACTTTTGCCAATTTTGGTACAACAGAAAACCGAACAAACTTCTATCGAAACCGTATTGGTCTTAAGTTTTTAATTTATGATCGTTACAAATCACCTTTACGAAATAAACCGAATTTATATAGCTGGCGTAAAAATTATGTTTTTCAACTTGCTAATTTAATTCCGTCAGTATCATTATATGCGGGGGCCAACATATTATTCGGTGACAACCCATTTTATGTAGGTGACCCTACGGTTTCGCCTAGAGTAATGTTAGCTACGCAAAGTAGGTTAACCCCTCGTTTCGTGCTAATTTCAAACATCGCTTATGATCGAATAGGAACTGATTTCCCGGAAATCAATTATGCAGTATCAATTTCCTATGCCTTTAGAAACCCTAAATGGAGCACATTTGTAGAACATCAAGGTTTTGATAGTGATCGATATGCAGATTTGCTCATACGTGGTGGTGTCGTTCATTTACTGTCCGAGAAGCTACAAGTAGACGTAAACCTTGGTGCTAGTTTCAAAAATACTCCATCAAGAATTTTTATGAGTGCAGGCGCTTCTTATCGTTTTGATTTTCACAAAGATGATTTAAAAGCAATAGAAGATCAAAAGGCTAATGAAAACGGTGGGGAGATTAAGAAGAATAGCATGAAAAAGAAAAGCCGCGAAGAAAAGAAAAAAGCTAAAAATGCTGCAAATGGCTCTGGAGCAGAAGATATTGACTTAGGTCCCACAAAAAAACAACTGCGCGAAAAGAAAAAAGCAGATAAGAAAAAGAAAAAGAGTAAAAAAGAAGATAACGGTGCTATAGATTTTTAACATTGATTTAAGTTTCAAATTTTATTCTAACCGCATTTATACCTAATATTGACTATAGAAAAAACAACTATGGTCAACCTTGTTGAAGTCTCTTCAAAATCGGAATTCAAGAGCTTTGTAAAGTTTCCTTTTAAGCTTTACAAAGACTCTAAATATTGGGTTCCACCGATTATTGCTGATGAACTTGAAACTTTTAATAAGGATAAAAACCCCGCATTTAAAAACGCTGAAGCTCGTTTTTTTCTAGCCTATAAAAATAACAAAATTGCCGGAAGAATTGTGGCAATCATCAATTGGCTTGAAGTAAACGACCAAAAAGTAAGAAAAATGCGTTTTGGTTGGTTCGATTTTATTGATGATGTAGAAGTTTCTGAGGCACTATTACAAAAAGTTGCCGAAATAGGTAAAGAACATCAATTAGACTTTATTGAAGGTCCCGTAGGTTTCTCAAATTTAGATAAAGTAGGTGTTTTAACTGAAGGTTTTGACCATATTGGAAGTATGATTACTTGGTACAATCATGCATACTACGTTGCTCATTATGAAAGGTTAGGTTTTGAAGTAGCAAAAAAATATGTTGAGAATAAATTTCCCGCTTCGAATGCTGATCCTGCGCTATTCACAAAGCTAAATAGTTTGGTAAAACGTAGGTATGGTCTGCGAGAAATAAACTTTACAGACACGAAGGATGTCTTACCTATGACGGACAAAATGTTCGACCTTTTCAACGAAACATATTCCAAACTGTCCTCATTCGTACCTATAACTGAAATACAAAAAGCATATTTTAAAAAGAAATACATTAGTTTTATTAATCCAGAGTATATCAAGTTTATTGTTGACAAGGATGATAAATTAATCGCATTTTCAATTGTAATGCCTTCATTCTCAGAAGCTTTACAAAAAGCAAAGGGAAGACTTTTTCCATTCGGAATTTTTCATCTTTTACGAGCTAAAAAGAAAAATAGAGACGTTTTATTTTATTTAATTGGTATACACCCAGAATATCAAAATAAAGGGGTTACTGCAATCATTTTTAATGAGTACTATAAAACTTTCAATGATAAAAAAATTGAAATGTGTTATCGTACTCCCGAATTAGAAGACAATATTGCCATTCGGCAAATGTGGAAACACTTTGAACCTAAAATCTATAAGAGACGTTGTACTTATAAAAAGAGTTTAGGTGAGTAATTCTTAATTCAAGAAGAATAAAAGTAATACTATCTTGTCCTAGATAAATATTGAGCACTCCTTAAGTAGTTCGACAATACTACTTAAAAAAACAAAATCCGATTTAGTATATTGTAAATCGGATTCTGGTTTTAAAATTATCTTTTGAACAAAGCGATTTTTTTATTCGCCCATAGCAGCTGCTACAGCCGCTGAAAGTCTTTTATAAGTTCCGTTTTCCAAACGTTCTCTAATTGCTGAAAATGCTTCTAAGGTTTCAGAAATATCATCCATAGTATGGGTAGCCGTTGGAATCATACGAAGTAAAATTAATCCTTTAGGTATTACAGGATAAACAACTATAGAACAGAATATTCCGTAATTTTCTCTCAAGTCTTTTACCAAAGCCATGGCCTCAGGAATACTTCCGTTTAAGTAAACCGGTGTAACACAACTAGTTGTAGTACCAATATCAAATCCACGTTCTTTTAAACCATTCTGTAAAGCGTTCACATTCTCCCAAAGTTTTGCTTTAAGCTCTGGTTGAGTACGTAACATATCCAAACGTTTTAATGCCCCTTTTACATACACCATTGGCAGTGATTTTGCGAACATTTGCGATCGTAAATTATACTTTAAATAATCAATTATTTCTTTATCTGCAGCTAAAAATGCTCCAATACTTGCCATGGATTTTGCAAAAGTTGCAAAGTACACATCAATATCGTCTTGCACACCTTGCTCCTCACCTGCACCAGCACCAGTTTTACCCAATGTACCAAAACCGTGAGCATCGTCTACTAATAATCTAAAGTTATATTTTTTCTTTAAGGCAACTATTTCTTTCAATTTACCCTGTTGACCTCTCATACCAAAAACACCTTCAGAGATAACTAGAATACCACCTCCAGTATGTTCAGCCATCTTAGTAGCTCTTTCTAAATTCACTTCTAAGCTTTCGATATCGTTATGCTTAAAAGTAAAACGTTTACCCATATGTAACCGTACACCATCTATAATACATGCATGACAGTCAACATCGTAAACAATAATATCATCTTTAGCAACCAATGCATCAATTGCAGACATTATTCCTTGATATCCAAAGTTTACTAAGTAAGCAGATTCTTTTTGCACAAAAGCTGCACATTCCTGCTCCAATTGCTCATGAAAATCAGTATGACCACTCATCATTCGTGCACCCATTGGGTAAGCCGAACCATATTCCGCAGCAGCCTCACCGTCAACTTTTTTGATTTCCGGTAAATTAGCTAACCCCAAGTAATCATTAATACTCCAAGTTATTACATCTTTACCTTGAAATTTCATTCGATTTGAAATAGGACCTTCCAATTTCGGAAAAACAAAATAACCTTCGGCTTGCGAAGCCCATTTACCTAAAGGGCCCTTATTTTCAATAATTCTATCAAATATGTCTCTCATCTAGCTTTCTGCGTTTGATTACACTGCAAAAATATGGATTTTTTTACTTGAACGTGTTTTATGTTATAGAAAATCTACAACACTTATAAACTACTACCTATGTTAATCGTATTGTTATTTTATCAATAAAAATAACCCTAGTCCTTGCTAATTTAGGATATACATTCGAACCTAAAAAACCATATAAATCGAAAAAGCAACGACAAATGTCGTTGCTTGTATATTCTATTATAATCTTATTTATTTTATTGTTTGAATTTGTTGTTTTTCTTCCACATTTTCTGTGTCGAAAAAACCTTGATTGCTCATCCAATCATCGCTATATATTTTACTCATATATCTAGAACCATGATCAGGGAACATTACAATTACATTACTGTTTTCATCAAACTCACCATCATTAGCATATTGTTTTACAGCTTGTAAAGCTGCTCCACTTGTATAGCCAACAAACATTCCTTCAGTTTTAGCAATTTCTCTAGCAGTATGTGCGCTTTCCTCATCGCTAACTTTCATAAACTTATCAATTACTTTAAAGTCTGTAGCAGCCGGAATCAAATTTTTACCTAGCCCTTCTATACGGTATGGATAAATTTCGTTTTGATCAAATTTACCTGTTTGATGGTATTTTTGAAGTACAGAACCAAAAGCATCTACACCTAAAATTTTAATATCAGGATTTTGCTCTTTCAAATACCTGCCAATTCCAGAAATAGTACCTCCAGTACCACTACAAGCGACTAAATGCGTAATGTTTCCATTAGTTTGTTTCCAAATTTCTGGACCTGTATTATTGTAGTGAGCCTCAATATTCAATTCATTGAAATATTGATTAATATAAATACTATTCTCAGTCTCTTCATGCAATCTTTTAGCAACTTCATAGTACGATCGAGGATCATCAGCGCTTACATGAGCTGGACATATATAGACCTCAGCTCCCATACTTTTCAGCATGTCAATTTTGTCGGGTGATGACTTAGAACTAACGGCTAAAATACATTTGTATCCTTTAATAATGCTAACCATAGCAATACTAAAGCCTGTATTTCCTGATGTAGTTTCGATTATTGTACTTCCTTCTGTAAGAATTCCTTTTCGTTCGGCTTCTTCAATGATATAAGTAGCTACTCTATCTTTTGAAGAATGGCCTGGATTGAAGGCTTCAACTTTTGCATAAAAGTTACCATTAAACTCTGAAGTAATCTTGTTAAGCTTAACAATTGGGGTGTTTCCTATTAATTCTAGGATACTGTTATGCGCATTAATTTGATTTTCCATAAAGGTTAATCTTGGTTAGGGGAACGTAACATAAACGTTCATTTTGTATTGTTCCAAAAGCAAAATTACGGATTTTTTCCGATTTAGTCCATTTTTCCCTCTAGATCTATTATAAAAGCATACTCTTTGGCCACCTCTTTTAGGGCTTCAAAACGTCCGGATGCACCACCATGACCTGCTTCCATATTCGTATCTAAAAACAATAAATTATCATCTGTTTTATACTCTCTTAATTTTGCCACCCATTTTGCAGGCTCCCAATATTGCACTTGAGAGTCGTGTAAACCAGTACTAACGTACATATTTGGATACTCTTGTTTAACGACATTATCATAAGGAGAATATGATTTCATATAATCATATGAATCTTTATTATTAGGGTTCCCCCATTCATCGTACTCCCCAGTAGTTAAAGGAATAGAATCGTCTAACATAGTCGTAACAACGTCTACAAATGGTACAGCCGCAATTACTCCATTATACAATTCAGGTGCCATATTAACAATTGCCCCCATTAACAAACCACCAGCAGAACCACCAGAGGCATATAAATGTTCTGAACTGGTATATTTTTCTTGTATTAAAAACTTTGAACAATCAATAAAATCTGTAAAAGTATTTCTCTTTTGAAACATTTTACCTGTTTCGTACCATTCACGTCCTAAATATTGCCCGCCACGAATATGAGCAATAGCATAAATAAAGCCGCGATCCAAAAGACTTAAACGCACTGAAGAAAAATAAGGGTCAATTGTATTTCCATATGAACCGTAGGCATATTGTAATAACGGACTACTTCCATCAAGTTTTGTGTCTTTATGGTAAACCATGGATATAGGAACTTTTATGCCATCAGCAGCGGTGGCCCATACACGTTTCGATTTATAATTTTCTTTTGAAAATTTTCCTCCTAAAACTTCCTGCTCCTTTTTAATGGTCTTTTCTTTAGTTTCCATATTAAAATCAATAATGGAACTAGGAGAAGTCATCGAATTATAACCATAACGCAATATTTTGGTGTCAAAATCTACATTTGTACTTGTGTATGCCGTATAGGTCTCATTGTCAAAAGGAAGAAAATAATTGTCGAATCCATCCCAACGGATAATTTTCAATTTATTTAATCCATTTTCGCGCTCCGAAATCACATAATAATCTTTAAAAATGTCAATATCTTCAATGAGAACATTCTCGTTATGTGGAATAAATTCTTGCCAGTGCTTAGATTCTGTATTATTTTCATCAGTCACCATCATTTTAAAATTGGTAGCACCATCTTTATTTGTATGCACATAGAATTTATCAGCGTAATGATAAATTCCATATTCCACTCCCCTTTCTCTAGGGTTAAACATTTTAAATTTACCATTGGGGTTATCGGCTTTTAAAATTTGATATTCTGAAGTTAAGGTGCTAGTAGAGCCAATTATTAAATATTTTTTGGATTTTGATTTATAGACAAAAGCGTAAAAAGTTTCGTCTTTTTCATGAAAAATCAACTCATCTTCTGATGCAGGAGTGCCTAGTATATGCTTATAAACTTTATCAGACCTCAAAGTTACGGGGTCCTTTTTAGTATAAAACAAAGTTTTGTTATCATCAGCCCATACCGAACCACCCGTGGTGTTTTCTATTTTATCACTATAAACCTCTCCTGTTTTTAAGTTTTTAATTTGGATATAGTACTGGCGTCTTGATACCGTATCTACTGCAAATGAGGCCAAGGTATTATTTGGACTTACGCTAATGCCACCTAATTGAAAGTATTCATGGTCTTTAGCCATTTGATTACCATCAAACATTACTTCCTCAGGAGCACTTTCACTTTCTTTTTTTCTAGAATAAATTGGATATTCTTTACCTGTTTCAAATCTTCTTAAATACCAATAACCATTTTGTTTATAGGGCACAGAAGAATCATCTTCCTTTATTCGAGATTTCATTTCAGAAAAAAGACTGTCTTGAAAATCTTTGGTATGCGCTGTTAAATCATTATAATACTTATTTTCTGCATCTAAATACGATATAACTTCAGCGTCCTCACGATCGTTCATCCAATAATAATTATCAATACGAACATCTCCATGTTTTTCTAGTTCTTTTCCGACTTTTTTAGCATGAGGGGCATCAATTTTTACCATTGTATTTTTCTGATTTTGACAAGAGAGCGCAAAAGTAATACTAAACAGACAAAACAATGCTCTTTTTTCTAAGTGTATCATGAAAATCCTATTTAAGAATGAATTTAGTAATTTTGAATGAAAAATAAACACATATTATGTTTGGAGATATAATGGGAATGATGGGTAAATTAAAAGAAACCCAAGAAAAAGTAAAGGCTACCAAGGAAAGATTAAATCATGTTTTATTAGATGAATCTTCTTCAGATAATTTACTAAAAGTTACGATTAATGCTAATAGAAGTATAAAAAACATAACTATAGACAATAGCCTTCTAGAAGATAAAGAACAATTAGAAGATTATCTGGTACTTACTTTAAACAAGGCTATCGAGCGTGCAACTGAAGTTAATGAAGCTGAATTAGGTGCTGTAGCCAAAGAAGGCATGCCCAATATTCCAGGAATGGATTCGTTTTTAAAATAGACTTTGGCAAGTTATTTGCGATTCATTATAATGAACCAACCTAATTAGCAATATGATAATATGAAATACGCAGTTATACTATTTTTAATGCCGCTTTTGTCTTATGGACAGCTAGAAAGTGAGGCTGTAGTTTTTTCCAATTGGCAAACTGATTATAACATAGCCCTTAAACAAGCTAAAAAAGAGAACAAACATCTTTTGGTTTATTTTACGGGTAGTGATTGGTGTGGTCCTTGCAAAATGCTTAAAAAAGACTTGTTCGCTAAAAAGGAGTTTCAGGATTTTACTGAATCTTATGTGATGTTATATGTTGATATTCCTAGAAGTGTTGATGTAATTGGTCCAAAGCAACTACAAAAAAATAAAGAACTTCTTAAAAAATTGAATAAAAAAGGCGTATTTCCTTTATTTAAAATATTGAATTCTAACGAAAAGGTATTAGATGACTATTCTGGATATAATATGAATGGAGAAATTAGTTATCATCTAGAGTTTCTAAGGAAAAATACATAATGACTTATTTTAAATTAAAAAGGGCCTTCAAAATTGAAAGCCCTTTTTTTATAGATTTTATTAAGATCTTAACTTAGTTGTTTATCAATCTAAATTCAGTTCTTCTATTTGCAGAGTGCTCTCTCTCAGTACAAGAAACACCTTCTTTACATCTATTTTTCACTTTAGTTTCACCGTAACCATTCGCTACTAAAAGACTAGAATTAATTCCTTTAGTAATTAAATAATCTGCTACAGCTTTCGCTCTTCTTTCAGATAAATCTTTATTTGAAGAAGCAGTACCTCTAACATCAGTATGAGATGCAATCTCTAATTTAACCCCTGGGTTTTGAGACAATACTGGCATCAATCTAGTATCAATTATACTTTTAGCTTGAGAAGTTAAAGTTGCACTTCCTAAATTCCAATTAATTGGTAAGGCTTGGTATTCCACTAAAGAACATTCAACTTCTTTCCATGTTGTTAATCCACCTTTTTCCTTCAACACCTCTTTAGTTACCGTTTTAGTAACTGGAGGGATTATGTCTTCAACGGTTTGAGCATCTCTATCTAATACCGTTTTAGTAATCTCAGCATATTCGGCAGGAATAATCTCTTCAACTACTTTCGCCGGCTCTAACATTACAGTTTTAGTATAAGATGCATCTTTAGAACCTATTGGAGTACTATTTGTAGAAGCATCATTAGATAATACTTGCGTATCAATAGTAGTAAATTCAGCAGGATAACCTTTATAACACCAATAACGACAATCATCTGGATTACCAGAAGCACAATCAGGTGCAGAAGCTCCTAATTCCCATTGCGCATACGCAGGCTTAATTTCAATAGTTTCTGATCCTGGTGCAAAAGAAGCAGGAACTACTTTTAGTGTATTACCACCTTGTTTTGCTACATAAGTAACAGTTTCTTTACCCCATTTTGCGGGTACTACTGTTAATTTCTTACCTTCTTCTTTTATTAAAACTCTCTCAGTAACTGTTTTAAAGGTAGCAGGTACTGTTTTTAAAACCTTATAACCTGGTTTAACAGTTAAGGTAACCGTCTCATTTACGTAAACATCAGGGGTAGTACAACGCACATAACATTTACCTGGCTCTGGATTTTGTGGCAAATCCTGAGCATAACTAATCGCTCCTGCAAATACTGCAAGAAAAAATAACACTTTCTTCATTTTAATTTATGTTTATAATTAATGGTACAGCAAAAATAGGCATTTTTTAGCAAAATGTTAATTTTTTTAAGATGTTATTTGATCATAATAACATATTATTTTCACCCATAATTTTGCCATAACCAAAATGACATAATAATAGAGCGATATAAAAAATTGTATTTTTACTAAAAGAACGTATGACTTATGATAGTACTAGATAAAATCGAGTCAGGCTACACCTTTAAAATTCAGGCTGAAAGCGAAGAAGCATTAATGGAAAGTATGGTATTTTCTACCAAAGAAGAAGTTACACATATAATCAACGCGTTAACAAATAGTCCAATCACACAATTCACTTTTGAAAGGAAAACCAATAATAGTGGTAAATTCTTATTTAATGTAAAAGATTCCTCTGGTAGGTTAGTTGGAACAAGTCAGTTATATAATTCCGAAGCAGGCATGCAGAATGGCATAAAAAATCTAAAAATCACTTTAGCTTCATTAAAATCATAATTACATATTAGTTAAAATATTTAAGAATTTTTCATGCATTTTTTGTGTATAATCCAAATGCGTAACCATCCGAAGTTTCCCTTGTCCCATTCCAATAATATTAATATTTAGCCTATTTAGTTTATCAAGGAATGCCGCCTCGCTAATTATTTCATGGTCAACTTCAAATATTACAATGTTCGTTTCTATAGGCTCTACTTTTTTAACAAAGGTTAAGTTCGCCAAAAGTTCTCCAATTTCTTTAGCTCTCCGATGATCCTCTACTAATCTATTTATATTATTGTCCAATGCAAATATTCCTGCAGCTGCTAAAAATCCAGCTTGCCGCATTCCTCCTCCTAGAATTTTACGAATACGCAAGGCTTTATTTATAAATTCTGAACTACCTACCAAAACTGATCCTACCGGACAACCTAATCCCTTGCTTAAACACACACTAATAGAATCAAAAAGATTTCCGTACTTTTCTGGAGTTTCATTTTGGGCTACCAAAGCATTCCACAAACGTGCACCATCTAAATGGTATGACAATCCATTTTGATCACATACTTCTTTAATCCTTTTTAATTCTTCAAAATTCCAGCATGCTCCTCCCCCTTTATTTGTAGTGTTTTCTATGCAAACCAATGAAGTTAAAGGGCTATGATAAAAATCGGGAGGATTAATTGCAGCTGCTACTTGGTCAAAAGTCATCATCCCTCGATGACCATCAACCAACTTACATGATACACCGCTGTTAAAACTAATTCCACCACCTTCATAATTATAAACATGTGCATATTTATCACATATTAATTGATCACCAGGATTCGTATGTAATTTTATAGCAGTTTGGTTGGCCATTGTACCTGAAGGAAAGAACAATGCTGCTTCTTTCCCAAACATTTCCGCTACCTTATATTCCAATGCATTTACGGTTGGGTCAGCTTTGAAAACATCATCCCCAATTTTTGCAGTCATCATAGCATCCAGCATCTCTGAGGATGGTTTTGTAACAGTATCACTTATAAGATTTATTTCCAATGTAGGTCCTATTTTCGATTTAAACAGCAATTTTAATAAAATAGAATGAAATATGTCCAATACATGTATTTCAAATCTTATTTTAAAAATTTATTTGTTAATAAATGATACTAATTTTTATTAGAATTGTTAAAACGCATAATTATTATTAGCGAATTAATAACATAAAAAAAGCAAAAAACCATTACCTTAAAGAAAAATAAAAACGCATGGGCACTGTAGAAAATCAAATTTTTTCTTCTTATGAAAGAAACCCAGATTTGTATGATGAAATCTATAAAAAACAGGGGGAAATAAAAAAGGTTTATAAAAAGCTTTTCGAACTTTACGGAGAACACTCGATAGAAGATTATGTGAATTTGAATACAAAAGCGAAATCCTCTTTTTTTAATCAGGGAATAACTTTTCAAGTCTATGGCAAAAAAGAGACTCAAGAAAAGATATTCCCTTTTGATTTATTCCCTCGAATAATTGATCCAGATGAATGGGAAATAATTGAGAAAGGAGCCATACAAAGAAGTAAAGCGTTAAACTTATTTCTTTGGGATATATACCACGATAAAAACATTATTAAAGAAGGCATTGTACCCTTAGATTTGATTATTTCTTCTGACAACTATTTAGATCAAATGGTTGGTATTGACCCACCAGGAGGCATTTACAACCACATTTCTGGCACAGATATCATTAAGCATAATGATGGTAATTATTATGTGCTTGAAGATAATATAAGGTGTCCGTCAGGAGTAAGTTATGTGATAAGTAATAGAACCGCTTTAAAAAGAGCGTTATTCGGCGTTTTTAATCATTATCAGACCTACTCCGTCACCAATTATGCTGAAAATCTCTTAGACCTTTTAGAGACTGCTAAACCAAAAGGAATTGACATTCCCGTCACGGTTGTATTAACACCGGGCATGTACAATTCAGCGTTTTATGAACATTCGTATTTGGCCAAAACTATGGGTGTGGAATTAGTTGAGGGTCGTGATCTTATTGTGGAGAATGATTTTGTGTACATGAAGACAATAAAGGGGCTTATAAAAGTTGATATTATATACCGTAGAGTAGATGATGCCTTTATTGATCCATTAGAATTTAGACCGGATTCTGCACTTGGTGTCCCTGGACTTTTTGCGGCGTATAAAAAAGGTAATGTCACCTTGGCTAATGCTCCAGGAACAGGAGTAGCAGACGATAAAGCTGTTTACACTTATATGCCTCAAATAATTAAATATTATTTAAATGAAGAACCTATATTAAATAACGTACACACGTATCATTGTAGTAGACCTGATGAGTTAGAGTTTGTACTAGAGCATATTGATGAATTAGTAATTAAGCCAGTAGATGAAGCTGGTGGTTATGGTATTTCAATTGGTAATAGATTAACAGCGGAGGAAATTGAAACCGTAAGAAAGCAAGTATCGGAATCGCCAAGAAAGTACGTTGCTCAACCTATAATGTCCTTATCCGTTCATCCAACTTATATTGAAGAAAGCCAATCTTTCGAACAACGACATGTAGATTTAAGGACTTTTACCATTCTAGGGAAAGACAACGAATTTGTTTTAAAAGGAGGGTTAACTCGAGTGGCTCTAAAAAAAGGAAACCTGATAGTTAATTCCTCTCAAGGTGGCGGGTCTAAAGATACTTGGGTGTTAAAAAATTAATCATAAAAATAAGACTAGAGATACCTTTTTTTGATAAAATCAATTAATTGAATTTGAAAAACTAAATATATGCTTGCAAGAGTAGCAAATAATCTTTTCTGGATGGGTCGTTATATCGAACGTTCAGAACATATTGCCCGTTATCTTAATGTAAATTATTTTTCATCCTTAGATGCGCCAAATGCAAAATCACAAAATCGACAATTTGTATTGCGATCAATGTTGTTTATGGTTGGCACTCCAGAAAAAGATGAAACCAAAGAACTAGTAGAACAAGAAGTTTTATATAAAATTGGATTGGATTGCGAATCTCCAATTTCAATTATTAATAATGTAAAACATGCAAGAGAAAATGCAAATAGTGCTAGAGATTTAATTTCAACAGAATTATATGAGGCAATTAATAAGTTCTATCATTTTGTTTTAAATTATTCAAGTGATTCATTTGTTAAAAATGGACTACACGATTTCACCAGTAATGTTGCTGAAATGACAGCGGTACTACGAGGCAAAATAAGAGGTACATTATTACATGATTCTATTTATGCTATTATAATGATGGGCATTAATATTGAGCGTGCCACACAAATTATTCGAATAATAAATGCTAAATACAATGATGCCATAATTGCTCAGGGTAGTTATGGAGATAAAATTAACAATAGTTTTGAATGGACTACCTTATTAAAATGTGCGGAATCTTATGACATGATGCGTCGTTATTATAAAAAAACTCCAACAACCATATCAACTTTAGAATTCTTAATTCTAAATCCTAATTGCCCAAGATCCATAATGAATAGTTTAAATCAAGTATTTAATCATATTAAAATTTTAGATCCTAGTAGAGCTTATGATAAAAACACTACCGCCTTTTTAATTGGAAAAGTAAGAGCAGAATATGAATATAAATACATTGAAGAGATTGAGGAAAATATACAAGTTTTTATAGAAAATATTTTACAAAACTTGAACGAAATAAGTGAGAAAATGGAAAAGGAATTTTTTAATTATTAATCCATTTAATCCAACTATCTTAGCATTCCTTTTTAAAAAATAATGTTTCTAGAATATTCTATAGTTTACAAAGCTGAAAATGATTACGCTAATTGGGTTAATGATGCGCATTGGCAATTTCTTATTATACCAGAAAAGAATAAAACACAAGAGTTTGTAAGTACCGATTTTAAAAATTCACTTAACGCTAAAAGTGAATATTCAATAAATGGATATGGCTTTAAAACAATACGTTTAAGTCCAAAAGTAAAATTTAAAAAAATTGCCTTCGAAGCCTCTTTTCGATTATTAAAAAGAGAGGTAAATCCATATGATTTTGATTTAAATAATCAATCAGAAGAACAGTATGGAAAATTGTTAGAATTAGATTTTCAAATACAATTTGAACGCTTTATAAAAAAATCCAATTACACAAGCTTATCAAAAACTCAAAAGGAGCTATTTATTTTTGATAAATCACTTTCTATATTTGAAAATCTTCAAAATCTTAATAAATGGACGTTTAACCACTTAGTTTTCAAAGCAGAAGTAACAAATGTCTATTCCGACATATCAGATATTCTTTTAAAACAACAAGGTGTCTGCCAAGATTTTACACATTTATTTTGCGCTTTAGCTCGACAAAATGGTATACCAACAAGATATGTTTCTGGTTATTTACATCAAGGAAATGGGTATTTTGGAGATTCTCAAATGCACGCATGGGCAGAGGCTTACATCCCACAAGTTGGTTGGATTGGTTTTGACCCAACAAATAATTTATTAGCTAACACCAATCATATAAAAGTAGCCCATGGTAAAGATTATACCGATTGCTCACCATTAAAGGGAATTCTTAATACCTCAGGAGCAAATAAAACAAAACACTCTGTTCAAGTAGTAAGCCAACAACAGCAATAATTCTTCGTAGTACAATTAAAGAGTATTATTTTAGCCAAAAATATAATTAATGACAATCACTACAGACCATTTTAAAGGTCTTCAAGATCGCCTTGGTGCGTTAAGGAGGTATCTTTGACATCGATGCGAAACTTATTGAAATAGAAAACGAGCAAGAGAAAACCCTAGCTCCAGATTTTTGGGATAATCCACAAGAAGCCCAAGCCCATATGAAGTACATTCAATCCAAAAAACAATGGGTTGATGATTACAATTCGGGTATGACTATGGTAGGTGATCTAGAAGTACTACTTGAATTTTTCCAAGAAGGAGAGATAAAAGAGGAAGAGCTTTTAAACCAGTATGAAAAATCGCTAAACCTAATTGAAAAATTGGAGTTTAAGAATATGCTTTCAGAGGAAGGTGATGAATTACCTGCCGTACTTCAAATTACTGCAGGTGCAGGTGGTACTGAGAGCTGCGATTGGGCCGCCATGCTCATGCGTATGTATATGATGTGGGCAGAAAAAAGTGGGTTTAAAGTAAAAGAGCTCAATTATCAAGAAGGTGATGTTGCCGGAATTAAAACAGTTACCTTAGAAATTGATGGTGAATTTGCCTTCGGTTGGCTTAAAGGTGAAAACGGCGTACATAGACTTGTGCGAATTTCACCTTTTGATAGTAATGCCAAAAGGCACACCTCATTTGCTTCAGTATATGTATACCCTTTGGTAGATGATAGCATTGAAATTGATGTAAATCCAGCTGATATCGAAATAACCACAGCACGTTCTAGCGGTGCTGGTGGCCAGAATGTAAATAAAGTTGAAACAAAAGTACAACTAGTACATAAGCCTACGGGAATTCAAATATCATGTTCAGACTCACGTAGTCAACATGACAATAGAGCTACCGCATTAAAAATGTTAAAATCTCAATTGTATGAAATTGAATTGCGTAAAAAGATGGAAGCTCGACAGGAAATAGAATCTTCAAAAATGAAAATTGAATGGGGTTCTCAAATTCGCAACTATGTAATGCATCCTTATAAATTAGTTAAAGATGTTAGAACCGGTGAAGAAACAGGAAATGTTGATGCTGTTATGGATGGTGATTTGGATCGCTTTTTAAAAGCTTTTCTTATGATGATGGGACAAAAAGACGAAGAATAAAATTTTTAGAATTCATATATTAATAATTATGATTAAAATATATCACAACCCTCGATGTCGTAAGTCTCGTGAAGGCTTAGCCATTCTAGAAGAATCGAATAAAGAATTTGAAGTTGTAAAATACTTGGAAGCGGTTCCGACAAAAAATGAGCTCACTAAAATCATCAGCCTTTTAGGTATTCGGGCACAAGATTTAGTACGGAAAGGCGAACCAATATGGAAAGAAAAATACAAAGGCAAAGAATATTCCGAAGAGGAGCTTATTGACATTATGGTTGCTAATCCTAAACTTATAGAAAGACCAATTGTTGTTAACGGAAAAATGGCTGTTATCGGTAGACCACCACAAAACATTCTGAATATCATATAATTGGCATAAGATTTGTATTTTAACGTATTATTTCATTTAACAAAGTTTTAACCAAACTCGGTTAAACCTTCATATTAATTTAGAATCTAATAAAAGTTCGCGATTATGAAAATCAATATAAAGTTTCTATTTGCAGCACTAATTATTTTTTTATCAGGAGCGGAATTACAGGCTCAATACGGCTATGGTAATAGCGGTTATGGATATGGCGGCGGAGGTTATGGTTACGGATATGGCAGACAACGAAATGCTATTCCACAAGCGACATCAGAACCAAAGGCACCAGAACCAAAAACAGCCGGTGAAATAGTTGATGATGAAATGCCAGGGATTACAGAAGCCCTAGAACTTAATGAGTTTGAGACGGCTGTAATGAGTTCAATTCTTAAGAAATTTATTCAAAAGAGAATTGAACTTCAAATATTGGAATTAGAACCTGATCAAGTTCGTGAGGCAATGGAAAAGATTACCGCACAACAGACTGAAGAGTTAAAAGCGGGCTTATCAGAAGAAAAATACGAGGCATTTGTTGAACTTCAGAAAAAAGGTTTAGCAAAAGCAAAAAAGGAAAAGAAAAAAGAAAGCAAAAAGAAAAAAAAGAAAAAACCTAAAGACTAGCATGCAAAAAATACTGACACTCTCCTTAATTTTATTTTGTACAATTGTTAATTCCCAAAGACCAGAGGGTCAGCGATCCAACCCCATTCACATTACCGGTACCGTTTTAGCTAGCGAAGACGGATTACCCTTAGAATATGCCACTTTGGTCTTACAAAGTGTTGAAAACCCAGAAAAAGTTACTGGGGGTATTACTAATATTGATGGTAAATTTGATGTTGAAACATTACCTGGAAAGTATAATGTTCGCATAGAATACATCTCCTATAAAACATATCATTTACCCGAACAGACATTTCGAAAATCCACCGATTTAGGCACGGTTAAACTTTCCTTGGATGTAGCGCAATTAGATGGAGTTGAAGTAGTCGGTGAAAAGACTACCGTCGAAATTCGCCTCGATAAAAAAATATATAATATTGGTAAAGATTTAACCAATAGTGGAGCAACTATTACCGATGCATTAAATAATGTACCATCTGTAGATGTAGATGTCGAAGGTGCAATTAGTTTAAGAGGAAACGAGAATGTCAGAATATTAATTAACGGTAAACCTTCTGCTTTGGCAGGCTTTGGTTCTACCGATGCTCTTGGCGCGCTTCCTGCAGATGCTATCGAAAAAGTTGAAGTCATTACTAGTCCATCTGCCAGATATGATGCAGAAGGAACAGCGGGTATTTTAAACATAGTATTAAAAAAGGAAAAGACATTAGGCTTTAATGGGTCAGTCAATACAACCATCGGTTATCCTACTACAAGTGGAATTTCTGTAAATACAAATTTACGTACCGATAAGTTTAACATTTTTAATACCACAGGTTACAGCTATCGCGATGCGCCGGGTAATGCTTATTTTGATAATACATATACTTCAGGAAGCTATGATAGAATTTATGAAGACAGAGAATATAATAGACTTCGGAAAGGGTTTAATACCAACCTAGGGTTAGAATATTTTATAACTGATAACTCATCTCTTACTGGAAGTGTATTTTATAGAACATCAGATGGCGAAGATTTAACTGAGAATACAAATCAGCGATATATCGACAGCTCACTTAATAGTTTAACCTTTAGAACTGAAAATGAGACTGAAGATGACGAGAATTATCAATTTTCTTTAAATTATGTAAATGATTTAAATGAAGATGGAGAAAAATTAACAGCAGACCTTCAATACTCTAGAAAAGATGAAGAGAAATTTTCTATAATTGAAGAGAATGAAACAATGCCAGATCAAAACCTTATTGTCCTAGAAAATGTATATGAAGTTGAAGCTGAAAATGAATATTTAGTACAAGCTGATTATGTACTACCCATGGAAGACTCACAGTTTGAAATTGGTTATCGCGGAAAATTTGAAGAAGATATTACAGACTACAGATTAGATTCTTTAAACCAAATAACTGGGCAAATGGATTTAAATGAAAATCTGACTAATATATTTACATACACCGAGAATATAAATGCTTTGTATACGCAGTATGGCAATAAGTTTGGCAAGTTTTCTTTTTTATTCGGTTTACGATTAGAAAATACACAATTAAAAGGTGAGTTAGAATCTGAATTCGATACTGGAGAATTGGAGGAACAGTTAGGTGTTGACGTGGATGTTAACTTTAACAAGAACTATTTAGGATTGTTTCCTACGTTAAACCTTATTTTGGAGGTTGCAGAAAATGAGAACATAACATTAGGCTATAATAGAAGGATTAATAGGCCAAGAGGTAGATATGTAAATCCTTTTCCTTCACGATCTAGTAGAACGAATATCTTTCAAGGGAATCCAGATTTAAATCCGGCATTTTCAAATGCTTTTGATTTAGGTTATTTAAAAAGATGGGATAAACTAACTTTAACTTCTTCCATATACTATCAAAAGGAAACAAATTCATTTGAAAGAATTCAAGAAGAAACAGGGCAGACAACTACAGATGGTATTGAAATAATTAGATCTATACCTATTAACCTTTCAACCAATAATAGAATTGGTATGGAAGCAGGAATGTTATATAACCCAGCCAAATGGTTACGATTAAATTCAAGCTTTAATTTTTTCCAATTCTCTTCAGAAGGTTTATTTAATGGTGTTGATTATGGTGCAACAAATACAAGTTGGTTTGCAAGATTTAGCTCAAAGGTATCGCTACCAGCTAAAGTTGATTGGCAATCCAATGCTTTCTATAGAGGACCTTCCCAAAATGCACAAACCGAATCTAAAGGAATTCTATCATTAAACTTAGCTTTTAGCAAAGACATTTTAAAAGACAACGGAACAGTTTCTATGAATGTTAGTGATTTATTAAATTCTAGAAAAAGAAGGTCATTTACAGAAACAGAATTCTTTACATCAGAAAGTGAATTTCAATTTAGACAAAGACAAGTTACATTAGGTTTTGTATATCGATTTAATCAACCTAAGGAACGAAATAAAGGAAGCCGCGGTGGTGGCGGTGATGATGGTGATTTTGATGAAGAAGGATAATTGAGAATTATAAGTATAAATAAAAAAGGAGCCTAAAGGCTCCTTTTTTATTATTCAAATTGTTTTTTATTCTAATCGTTTAGCTTTCTTTGCTTCACGCTTTTCTTTCCACATTTCAAGTAGATTGCCCCCTAACCAATAAGGTACAACAAACATCAACAAAAAAAGCATCAGCCAAAAGCCGATTGTAAATATTGTTAAAAACATTATAAAACCTAAATATTGGTCAAATTCAAACATGAGCTATCAATTTATATGACAAAGATAGTTTGAAAAGAATAAAAATTGCAAATCAAAATCAAAAAAACACGAAAATAAATATCTGTAGGTGGAAATAAATGCGCTATACAGTACCTTTGTTAACCTAAAACCACTAGAAATGAGCTTCAGAATCGAAAAAGATACCATGGGCGAGGTAAAAGTGCCCGCTGATAAATATTGGGGTGCGCAAACCGAACGTTCGCGTAACAATTTTAAAATAGGTGCTCCGGCATCAATGCCTTTAGATGTCGTATTCGGCTTTGCCTACCTAAAAAAGGCAGCTGCCTACACCAATCATGAATTAGGCGTTTTAGCGATTGAAAAGCGCGACTTAATAGCAAAAGTTTGTGATGAAATCTTAGATGGAAAGCACAATGACCAGTTTCCTTTGGTAATATGGCAAACGGGATCGGGTACACAGAGTAACATGAACGTGAATGAAGTAATTGCAAATCGTGCACATGAAATCGCTGGAAAAACAATTGGTGAGGGTGAAAAAACTATACAACCCAACGACGATGTAAATAAGTCGCAATCATCAAATGACACTTTTCCTACCGGTATGCATATTGCTGCTTATAAGAAAATTGTTGAAAATACTATTCCAGGAGTTACACAATTGCGAGACACCTTAGCTAAAAAATCAGAAGAATTTAGCAGTGTGGTAAAAATTGGGCGTACACATTTAATGGATGCCACTCCCCTAACCTTAGGTCAAGAATTCTCGGGTTATGTTTCTCAATTAGATCATGGTTTAAAAGCATTAAAAAATACCTTATCTCATTTAAGTGAATTAGCATTGGGTGGCACAGCCGTAGGCACAGGATTAAACACCCCTAATGGATACGATGTATTGGTAGCAAAGTATATTGCTGAATTTACAGAACTTCCGTTTATAACTGCTGAAAACAAGTTTGAAGCATTAGCAGCTCATGATGCCATTGTGGAAAGTCATGGAGCGCTTAAACAATTAGCCGTTTCATTAAATAAAATAGCTAACGATATTCGTATGATGGCATCCGGACCACGTTCTGGAATTGGAGAAATAATTATTCCAGCTAATGAACCAGGCAGTTCCATTATGCCAGGTAAAGTAAACCCAACGCAATGTGAAGCTATGACTATGGTTTGCGCACAAGTTATGGGGAACGATGTAGCTGTTTCTGTTGGAGGGACCCAGGGACATTATGAGTTAAATGTGTTTAAACCTATGATGGCGGCGAACATTTTGCAATCTGCGCAACTAATTGGCGATGCATGCGTAAGTTTTGATGTTAATTGCGCAGCTGGTATAATACCTAATAATGAAGTTATTAAAGAACTTTTAAACAACTCTTTAATGCTAGTTACTGCATTAAATACTAAAATAGGATATTATAAAGCGGCTGAAATAGCCAATACTGCACACAAAAATGGCACTACGTTAAAAGTAGAAGCTGTTAACCTAGGTTATGTATCTGCTGAAGATTATGACGAATGGGTAAAGCCTGAAGATATGGTTGGTGGCCTAAAATAATTTGTAAAATTAGACCAAAAAATAAAGGGACAATCAGTTAAGATTGTCCCTTTTATATTAATGGTTAGTGCGTTTATTACTTTAAAGTAAATTTAGATGTACCTAATAATTTTAATCCATCATCATATACATTTACCATGTAATTACCTTTTTGGAATTCACCAGATGGCTTGTTGATGTAATCACAAACATCAAGTGACTTATTCTCGTAGTAGAAACTAGTTCCTTTGCTGTATGTTACAGAAGCACCAGAATCATTAGTTTTAGAATAGCTTTCACCTAAAACATTTCCTTGAGGATCAAGAACTTCAACAAAAAATTCTCTATCACCTGCATTAGCAATAACATTGTCAGCTACTGTAAAACAAATTTTAAATTTATCAGTACGTTTAGCTCTAGAAGTAGAAGATAATTTACCACTACTTTTTTCTTTTACTGCATCTACGTTAAATTTAGATAAATTTAATGCAGAACCTTTTTCAACTACATCAGCCAATTGTGTGTTTTGTACTACCAAAGAATCGTTGAAAACAGTTTGTTTCTCTAACTCAACATAAGTACTGTCACGTTGCATTGCTATTAAGGTATTCGACTTTGTAAGTGAATCTACTTGCTTTAAAAGTTGCTCTCTTTCAGCTTTTAAAACGCCTACTTGTCTTCTGTATCTTGATAACGAAGCAATATCACCTTTCATGCTTTTTACAGAATCGATATATTTTGCAATATTATCTCTAGCAGTAACCAACTCTTCATTGGTAGCATTGCTTTCTAAAATAGCTTTGTCATATTCAGATTTCAAACTATTTAAATCTTCAACTACTAATTGCTTCTCTTGAGTTAAAACAGCAGTAGTTTTTTTCTTGTCTTGATAAAGGCTAACAGTATAAATGATAACTCCTAAAAGAACTACTCCTAGCAAACCTGCTAGAACCTTTAATCCGTTGTTATTTTTTGTTTCAGTCATAATGTAAAAATTAATTTTACTATTTGTAAATTTTGTTTGTATCAGTCTATATACGATACAATTTTAATATTGGATTTTTTGGATGTTAAAATTATTTTATAGTGCATTTGTTTATAAAAGAGGTTATTCTATCTTTATTATTAATTAAATATTGTAATGCAATCGACTACAATTATACCGTTTGAGCCCCAGTATGCAAGACATTTCAGAGACCTTAACCTGGTATGGATTAAAAAGTATTTTTATGTAGAAGAAAAGGATAAAGAACTACTAGAGGCCTGTGAAAAAAATATTATTAATGAAGGTGGATATATATTTTTCGCAAAATATGGCGAAAAAATCGTTGGATGCTTTTGTTTTATCAAGTTAAGCGACACCTGCTATGAATTAGGAAAGATGGCTGTAGATGAAAACCATCAAGGTTTAAAAATTGGGCAAATCTTATTAGATTACGCGGTAAACTTCGGAAAACAAGAGCACTGGGAGCAAATTGTTCTGTATACCAGTATTAAATTGCCAGCTGCACAACACATTTATAAGAAATTTGGCTTTAAAGAAGTAATCATTGATAATGAACTGGATTATGCCAGAAGTGAAATTAAAATGGAACTAAATCTTTAATATCATGAAAAATTATATAGCAGTCCTATGTATTACAATTATGCTATTTGGGTGCAAGGAAAAAGTCAAGTCATCACCTATTCTAGATTCAGAACCTGAATATAGTAAAATAGACACTCCTCCACCACCTCCACCATTGATAACGAATACTGATTTAGAAATAAAAATAATTCCTATAGAACATGCTACTGCAGTATTGGAATGGAACAATTATACCATATATATAGACCCTGTCGGGGGAGCGAAAGCATTTGAAGGCCAAAAGCAACCAGACCTAATATTAATAACTGACATTCATGGGGATCACTTCAATGTAGAAACATTACAAAACCTAAATACTTCAAAAGCTAAAATAATAGTACCTAAAGCGGTTGCAGATAAAATACCGAAGGAATTTACGCCACAACTTGATATTCTTGAAAATGGACAGTCAAAAGAACGCTACGGAATAGATGTAGAAGCAATACCCATGTACAATTTACGAGCAGAAGCCTTAAAATTCCATGAAAAAGGACGTGGTAACGGATATGTATTAAATATAGGTGATGAGCGCATTTATATTTCTGGAGATACTGAAGACATACCTGAAATGAGGGCTTTAAAAAATATTGACAAAGCTCTTATCTGTATGAACTTACCTTATACGATGACGGAAGAAAGTGCTGCCGCGGGAGTTTTAGCCTTTAAACCTAAACAAGTATTCCCTTATCATTATAGAGGCAAACCTAATGTTAGCGACGTTGCTAAGTTTAAAACTTTAGTTGAGGCTGGTAATCCAGAAATTGAAGTTATACAATTAGACTGGTACCCGAACGAAGCTTATTGAATTAAGTCTTAAGCAATTAGTATAAAGTGATATGTAAATAAAAATTTGTTTTCACTTAAAACTATAGACTTTGTACTTCTTACTTCTTTGTTACTTATCACTTATTTTTACCGTATCAACTTCTTGTATTTAATACGTTTCGGCATTATATCAGCTCCCAAACGTTTCTTTCGGTTTTCTTCATAATCGGAGAATGAACCTTCAAAGAAATATACTTGAGAATCACCTTCAAAAGCTAAAATATGAGTACAAATACGATCTAAGAACCATCTGTCGTGTGAAATTACTACAGCACAACCAGCAAAGTTCTCTAAACCTTCTTCCAAAGCACGTAACGTGTTGACATCTAAATCGTTAGTAGGCTCATCCAGTAGTAAAACATTACCTTCTTCTTTTAAAGTCATGGCTAAATGCAGGCGGTTACGTTCACCACCTGAAAGCATATTTACTTTTTTATTCTGTTCGCTACCAGTAAAATTAAATCGACTTAAGTATGCACGAGAATTTACTTCTCTACCCCCCATTAAAACCAAGTCCTGCTCGTCACTGAAATTTTGCCAAATAGTTTTATTAGGATCAATATTAGAATGGCTTTGATCCACGTATGCGATTTTTGCAGTTTCCCCAACTTCAAAATTACCAGCATCAGGAGTTTCTTCATCCATAATCATCCTAAAAATTGTTGTTTTACCAGCGCCATTTGGCCCTATAATTCCGACAATACCAGCTTGTGGCAAATTAAAATTTAAATCTTCGTACAACAATTTATCACCGTAAGCCTTACTTACTCCTTTTGCTTCAATTACATTGGTCCCCAATCTTGGACCATTAGGAATATATATTTCTAATTTTTCATCGAGCTGCTTTTGATCTTGACTCATCAATTTATCATAATTCTTCAAACGAGCCTTTTGTTTCGTTTGTCTCCCCTTGGCCCCTTGTCGTACCCAGTCGAGCTCGCGCTCCAATGTTTTTTGTCTTTTAGAAGCTGTTTTACTTTCTTGAGCTAAACGTTTGGATTTTTGATCTAACCAACTTGAATAATTTCCTTCCCAAGGTATACCTTCACCTCTATCCAATTCAAGAATCCATCCAGCAACGTTATCTAAGAAATATCTATCGTGCGTAACTGCAATTACAGTTCCCTTATAACTCGCTAGATGGTGCTCTAACCAATGAACAGATTCCGCATCCAAGTGGTTTGTTGGTTCATCTAGCAGCAAAATTTCTGGTTCTTGCAGCAGCAAACGGCATAAAGCTACTCTTCTTCGTTCCCCACCTGATAAAACACCAATTTTCTTATTTGCTTCCGGTGTGCGCAAGGCATCCATTGCAATTTCAAGTTTAGTGTCTAATTCCCAGGCATTCGAAGCATCAATTTTATCTTGAAGTATAGCTTGCTTATCCATTAATTTTTGCATCTTATCAGCATCTTCATAGACTTCCGGCAAGCCAAACATATCGTTTATCTTGTTGTATTCATCAAGTACTGCAACTGTTTCCGCAACTCCCTCTTTAACAATTTCTAGAACCGTTTTATCCTCATCCAAGTCCGGCTCTTGTTCAAGATACCCTACTTTATATCCAGGTGAAAAGACAACATCACCTTGGAAATTTTTATCAACACCGGCAATAATTTTTAATAAAGTTGATTTACCAGAACCGTTTAATCCAAGAATACCAATTTTGGCACCATAGAAAAAACTGAGATAAATATTTTTAAGAACAGGAGTATTTGCACTTTTAAAGGTTTTAGTAACCCCAGACATTGAAAATATGACCTTTTTATCGTCGCTCATTGTAATAATTTATAAAGAGTGTAGTAAGAAACAAGAATTTTTTCAGCAAAATGCTGATATAATTTAAATTAAAAGAATATTAAACCCTTCCTTTTAAAGCATTGAAAACCCATGCAATAGCAAAGAAACCAACACCAACAGCAGCAAAACCCCAACCAGAAACTTCAGCATATCTAAAAGCACCCATCGCAATTAATCCTAGTCCTACAAAAATCATAATCCATGTGGCCCACGCCAATACTGTATTCTTATTCATTATTGTGTATTTGTTTCGTTTTGGTTGAACATGCAATATCGCAAAATTAACCAGAATTTTACGATCATATCACTAAATATTATTGTTCAAAAGGAAAAGTAATTCCCGTTTGTGCACGTACCGCATCCAAAATCTCAATCAAATCCAAACTATTTTTATGTGACCATAGTTCACTTTCCAATTTCTGATTATTTACACAGTCATGAACAGCTTCAATTTCGTGAGTATATCCTAATCCATTTCTCAACAATTCAAATGCTTCACATTTTCTGTCCTTTTCTAATATATATCCTTGAGCTTCGTGCCAACGTGAAGGTAAAAACAAAGAACCTTTATCACCCGCAATTTCTGCTTTACATTCCGATTCGGTCGTATTTCCACTATACAATAAGGCCTGTGCATTTTCATAGTCAAATATCATGGAAGTCTGCACTTCCACACCAGTAGTATGAAATTTAGATTTAGCCATTATTTCTTTTGGTTTCCCTAAAAATAAATAGGCCAAGAAAATTGGGTAAATACCAATATCTAATAATGAACCTCCAGCCAAATTAGGGTTTAACAATCTACCCTCTTCATCACGATCCAAACCATAGAATGCAAAATCAGCTTTGAGATACCCTATTTTTCCTATTTCATTGGCATCCACCAATTCTTTTACCTTTCTAATAGCTGGATTAAATCGACTCCAAAGTGCTTCCATAAAAAATACACCCTTGTCCCGAGCAGCAGAAATCATTTCTTGAACTTCCTTTTTATTGATGCCTGCTGGTTTTTCACATAATACATGTTTCCCATGCTTTATAGCCAATAATGTTAGTTCAGCATGCGAATTATGAGGTGTAGCAATGTAAACTACATCAATGGTATCACTTTCAAATAATGCCTCATAACTACTATAACTATTTTCAGCACCATATTCTTTTGCAAAAGTTGCAGCTCTATCCAAACTACGTGACCCCACCGCAGATATACGACCACCTTCAACTAATTGTAAATCTTTAGCGAACTTATGCGCTATATTTCCTGGGCCAGCAATTCCCCAACGTATTGTATTCCCCATATTCAAATTTTATACTTTAAAAGTAATCATTTTAACTCCTTATCTTTACTAATATATTTAAAGTATTGTTCATGGATATCGACTTCAACAAAAACGAAGATCATAATAAACTTTTACTTTCTGACCTTAAAAAACGGTTGGCCCAAGTTAAACTTGGTGGTGGTAAAGTTCGCTTAGAAAAGCAACGTGCAAAAGGAAAAATGACTGCTCGTGAACGAATTGATTATCTATTAGATAATGATAAAAATAGTATTGAAATAGGAGCTTTTGCTGGGGATGACATGTATGCATCCCACGGCGGTTGTCCATCCGGTGGAACTGTTGTTAAAATGGGATTTATTGGTGGAAAGCAATGCTTAGTTGTAGCGAATGATGCTACAGTAAAGGCGGGCGCTTGGTTCCCTATTACAGGCAAAAAGAATCTTCGCGCTCAAGAAATATCAATAGAAAATCGTTTACCTATTATATATTTGGTAGATAGCGCAGGAGTGTATCTTCCATTACAAGATGAAATATTCCCCGACAAAGAACACTTCGGTCGTATTTTTAGAAATAATGCCAAAATGAGTAGTATGGGTATTACTCAGATAGCCGCAGTAATGGGAAGTTGTGTTGCTGGTGGTGCTTACTTACCAATTATGAGTGATGAAGCTCTAATTGTCGATAAAACAGGAAGTATTTTTCTTGCAGGTAGTTATTTGGTTAAAGCTGCCATAGGAGAAAAAATTGATAATGAAATACTTGGAGGTGCTACAACACATTGTGAAATTAGTGGTGTTACGGACTATAAAGCTAAGGATGACAAAGCAGCTTTAGATACCATAAAAAATATTGTAGATAAAATTGGTGATTTTGACAAAGCTGGATATAGTAAGGTTAAAGCAAAAAAGCCCAAAGAGAATCCAGAAGACATATATGGATTATTGCCAGCATCTAGATCTGCGCAATACGATATGGTAGAAATTATAAAACGATTAGTTGATAATTCAGAATTTGAGCAATATAAAGAAGGCTATGGAAAAACAATACTTACTGGGTATGCCCGAATTGATGGTTGGGCTGTTGGAATTGTAGCAAATCAGCGAAAAGTTGTAAAGAACAAAAATGGTGAAATGCAATTCGGAGGGGTCATTTATTCGGATTCGGCAGATAAAGCAACTCGTTTTATTGCAAACTGTAATCAGAAAAAAATTCCACTAGTATTTTTACAGGATGTTACAGGCTTTATGGTTGGCAGTAAAAGTGAGCATGGCGGAATAATAAAAGATGGCGCTAAAATGGTGAATGCTGTTAGTAACTCTGTGGTTCCAAAATTTACCATTGTAATCGGTAACAGCTACGGAGCTGGAAATTATGCAATGTGTGGCAAGGCCTATGACCCAAGATTGATAGCAGCATGGCCTAGTGCCGAACTAGCGGTAATGAGCGGAAATTCTGCAGCCAAAGTACTATTGCAAATAGAAACAGCATCTTTAAAAAAGAAAGGTGAAGAAATTACACCAGAAAAAGAAAAGGAACTTTTTGATAAAATTAAATCGCGATACGATAATCAGATTTCACCTTATTATGCTGCAGCACGTATTTGGACAGATGGTGTAATAGATCCGCTGGATACAAGAACATGGATTTCCATGGGTATTGAAGCAGCCAACCATGCTCCTATTGAAACACCCTTTAATATGGGAGTTTTACAGGTTTAAATCAATTCTAAGGTATTCGCTCTCTGAATTTTACCTGTAGCTGTTTCTTTAAATTTAGGAAGTAAGATTATTTCTTTTGGTTTTTCGTAAATGTCCAGAACAGAATTATTTATGGCCTCTCGTAGTTTTTCTAAATCAGGGTTTCCTTCTATAATTAAAATTAACTTCTGACCTAATTGATCATCTGGTATCCCGGCAACAAAAAATCGATGCGAAATTAATTTTTCCAATTTCGCTTCAATTTGTTCGGGGAATAATTTTACCCCCCCCGAATTAATAACGTTATCAAAACGGCCAAGCCATTTAAACTCCGTTTTCGAAATTAGGTTTACCACATCATTTGTAACAACTATTTCATCTGAGACATTAGGAGCATGTACAACAATACAATTTCGTTCATCTACAGTAAAAGTTACATTGGTTATTGCTTTATAAACAGAAGCATTTGTATCTAAACTAAGGTGATTTATTTTTTTCAAGGCAATATGAGTAATTGTTTCAGTCATGCCATAAGTAGCATAAACTTCACAAGTGGTATTTTGTAGCCTTTCGTTTAACGAAGTAGAAATTGCGGCACCGCCAACAATTAATGTTTTAACTTTTGATAATCCTGAGATAGAATTAGCTACTTGTAAAGGCACCATTGCACAGAAATGATACTGTTTATCGTTTACACGTAAAGGACTAGAACTAGGCTCAATACAATCAATTTCTAAGCCTAGGACCATAGCGCGAACCAACATCATTTTACCAGCTATATAATCCGCAGATAAACATAACAATGCCTTTTGCTTAGGCATCAATTGAAAAAATTCTCCCGTCGCTAAAGCAGAATTAATCATTTTAGATTTGGGCAGTATAATTTCTTTTCGTTGTCCCGTAGATCCAGATGTATTTACTTTTACAAATGAATCATCATTAAGCCAATTTTTAAGAAACGTACCTATAGCCTGCTGGTACTCTTTACCTTCTGCAATATACTTATCAGATAGCGCTAAGAGTTCCACTTCCGAATAAGAAGATCCATTAAACTTAAAATCTTTATGAAGGGTTTTGTAATACTGCATCGTTTTGTTCTAATGCTAAAAATTCTTCTTCGGAATACACTTTACCAGTAAGGCGTTCTTTCCAATTAGACCAACTATACTTCTTTGAAAAAACAAATAATAATATCGGATATATAACAAAAATTGGCACAAAAGTTTCCCAGCCTAAACCTGGTTCTGAAACATCCTTATAAAGTGATTCTGTTTGAAAAGCCGTCCAGTCTGCTGTTACTAGTAGTGCTCCAATCAAATTATTGGCTGCATGGAAACCAAGTGCTAACTCTAAACCTTCATCCATTAAGGTTAAAATTCCCAGAAACAATCCTGTACCTATATAGAATACCATAATACCATATCCCAGTGTACCGACTTCAGGATTTGCCAGATGCATGATGCCAAATATGAATGAAGTAACCAGCAAAGGCACCCATCTATTTTTTACTAAAATACCCAAGCCCTGCATCATATGTCCTCGAAATAAATATTCTTCAAAACTTGTTTGCAGCGGAACCAAGACTATAGCCAAAATTGCTAAAATAAAAAATGGTACAGGCCTGAAATTAAAGACAAAGTCTTCTGGTGAAAAATATATGTCTACAGCTAACATTATAGCAGTTATTGTGCCCCATAATATAAATGCAAAAAATATACGTTTCCAGTCAATTTTTTTTCTTGAAGTGGTCAACGATGTTACCTTTTGTTGATGTATGAGAACTGTCCATCCTAAGACTACGAACAATCCGACAGCTAGAGGAATCATATTAATGGCAAAAACTGTATTTGACCCCAATTGTTCAACGATGTCCTGCATCATCTTATCAACCGGAACCTCTGAATTTATCACCATGATATAATTGACAGCCATAAATAAAATAAATGCTGGCGGAATTATCCAATATTTCCATAAACCAATTTTTCCTTTATATCCCTGCTCTATATACATCTATTTTCAATTTGATTCATATTCCACTTTTTTGTTTGACTATAAAAGATATGTCCATTTTCAACAATTAACGGACTCTCAATATTATTGGTGTACAAGCTTCCAGTTCCTAATCCCTGAGGCATTTTATTATCTAAAGTATATGTCCATTGCGAAATAGCATTAAGTCCTATATTACTTTCTAAAGCACTTGTAACCCACCAACCAATATTATATTTATCGGCTAAATCTATCCATTCTTGACTTCCTTTAAATCCTCCTATTAAACTAGGTTTCAAGATAATATACTGCGGTTGAATTGTTTGCAATAATTCTTCCTTTTCTACAAGCTTCGAAATTCCAATTAATTCTTCATCCAAAGCTATTGGTAAAGGAGTTTTAGCACAAAGCTGTTGCATTATAGTAGGTTGTCCTTGTTTAATAGGTTGTTCTATCGAATGTAAATTAAAGCTAGCTAAGGTCTCTAATTTTTCTAATGCTTCCTCAGCAACAAATGCACCATTTGCATCAACTCTAATTTCTAAAATAGGTTCTGAAAACTGGTTTCTTAAAGATTCTAATAAAGCTATTTCTTGGTTAAAATCTATGGCACCAATTTTTAGTTTTATACACTTAAAACCTTCTGCTAGTTTTTGTTGAATTTGATCATTCATAAATTCAAAATCCCCCATCCAAACCAAACCATTTATAGGAATTTTATTTTCATTAGACGTAAAATCTGAAGGAAATAATTCGAAAGTATCGGTAGACTCAAAAGACAAAAATGCTTGTTCTATTCCAAATTGAATACTGGGGTATTCTTCTAATTCTTGCCATAGAAAATCCATACCTAAATGAATATGTTCACAAGTCCATTTTAGCTTTTGTTCGTAGGTGTCAACATCATCTATGCTTAACCCTTTTAAGAGGCCACACTCTCCTATTCCAATTTGCGCATCATTTTGTAAAGTAATAAACCAAGATTCCTTTTGTTTTAGTACCCCACGCGAAGTTCCACTAGGTTTTTTTAAATCGAGTATATGTTTTTTATATGATGCTTTCATCCGAAGACATCAAATTTAATTATATTTTACGGCAATAAAGCGTACAAATGGCAAGGATTGACGGAAAAACAATTTGGATTACAGGAGCATCTTCAGGTATTGGCGAGGCTTTAACTTATCTATTGGACGAGAAAAAATGTAAAATAATAATCTCTGCAAGAAGATTAAATGAATTACAACGCGTAAAAAACAATTGTATAAATAAAGAAAATATTAGCATTCTAGAAATGGACATTGCCATGATTGATATGGCCAAATCCAAAACGAGTGAAGCTATCAATACATTTGGCAACATTGATATCCTAATAAATAATGCAGGAATCAGCCAACGATCGTTAATAATAGACACCGATATATCAGTAGATAAAAAATTAATGGATGTAAATTACTTAGGTACTGTTGCCCTAACTAAAGCTATTTTACCCTTTTTTGTTGAAAATGGTTCAGGCCATTTTGTAACTGTTACAAGTTTGATGGGAAAATTCGGTTCTCCATATCGTTCAGGTTATTGTGGTGCTAAGCATGCGCTTCACGGTTTCTTTGATGTACTTCGCATGGAACATGAAAAGGATAGTATCGTTGTAACATTAATTTGCCCTGGATTCATTAATACCGATGTAGCTAAAAATGCTTTAACAGGAGATGGTAGTGTACAAGAAAAAAATGACACCGCTACAGCAAATGGCATTTCCCCTAAATCTTTTTCAATAAAAATGGTAAAAGCAATAGAAAAAAATAAGCATGAAGCCTATATTGGACAGAAAGAAAAAATGGGTGTTTATTTGAAACGATTTTTTCCAAAATTATTACATCGCGTAGTATTAAAAAGTACCGTTAAATAAGCTATTTAAAGTTAAACCAAAAGCGCACACCTTCTCCGCCTTTGTCAACATTAAGAACTGTTTGTAGTTGATTTGCCAATCTGTTCATTAAACGTAGCCCCATGGAGCTATTTGCACGTTCGTCTGTATCTTCCGGAAGCCCAACACCATTGTCGGTATATTCAAAGAAACCTTCTTCACCCTTTGTTCTTCTTAAGTGAATATAAATTTTACCATTCTCTTCATCATTCGGAAAGGCATATTTAAAAGAGTTAGAAACTAATTCATTCAGCATTAAACCAAATGGAATAGCCCTATCGATATCTAATTCAACTCCCTCAGCATCAATGGTTATATTAATATTATGACCTCCTTTTTTGTAAACTGATTGCACACTATTAATTAAGCTTTCAATATAGCCTTGCATTTCAATTACGGAAAGATCATCATGTTGGTACAATTTCTGGTGAATTAATGCCATTGCTTTCACCCTACTTTTACCCTCTTCAAGAGCTTCTATTGCAGCTTTACTTCTAGTGTTTTTAGTTTGCAAACTCAATAAACTAGAAACCATTTGAAGGTTATTTTTCACCCTATGATGAATTTCTTTTAACAAAGAATCTTTTTCAACAAGGGCATTTTCAATTATACCTTTTTGTTTTGCAATGAGGCGTTGATTTTTGATACTACGCATATAGGCATAAACGAGGCCTGCTAGAAAAAGTAATGTGAAAACTAAAAATATAATTACTAAATCATTACGTTTCTCTTTAGCATCCAATTCGTTTCTACTTTGCTCTAATAATGCACGCTGATTTGAAATCATCGTTTGATTATTTTTAAAATCTCTTCCCATAACAGATGCCAACATCTGTTTTTGTACTTCTGATTTATTTATGGCAATTGAATCGTGAATACGTAAATTTCTTTTTAGATACTGGGTTGAATTTCTATAATCACCTGTTTTTTCATAATAGGCAGCGAATAAAACATTCTTTTTTAAAATGTCTTTAGTTCTTTTAATATCAACGTTATCACTTAAGTAATCTGTAGCTTTTTCAAAATCCTCTAATTGAATATAGCAATCTGCAATGGCCAGAATATTTTCAATATAATCTTTTGAATATTTGCCAGCGTTGTGTTTTTTAATGAACTCTAAACTACTTTCTAATTTTGGTATGGCTAACTCATAATTTTTCATCTGAGCATAACATTTACCAATATTTCCTTCAATAATACCTTTTAACAGCAGTCCTTTAGTTTCACTTTTCTCAGTTTTATCCAACATAAAGTCGTTGATATAAACCTCTATATAACCGAAGGCCTTTTTGTAATTACTAAGTGCTATCGGAATAGAATTATCGAGTCTCAAAAAACTACCGACATTATTGTAAAAATCGGCTTGCGCAAATGAATCGGTATCGTCTAAGTTTGGTCTTACTTTATCAAAATAGTCATCAAATGCAGCTCTATACATTCCTAGGTTAGCATAAATATCATAGAAATATACATTCTCAATTATACCAGATTCTTTTTTCTTTTCTCGAATATTCATCTGCTCATCATACAGCTCTAACTGACCGTAAGTCTGATCCATGATATCCAATAAAACAGTTTTCTGCTCTATTTCAAGGGCATCAACATTTTTATAGACGTCTTTAGCTATTGCTAATCCCTTTTCAAAATCACCTAAATCATGATAAATTTGAGATTGTATTAATTTATAGTATCGTATGGCCGAAGAATCCCTTTCCCTTTCCGATTCGATTTCATATTCACTTACCCTATCAAACCAATCGTATGCAGAATTCTCTTGATATCTGTTTGAAGTATTAAAGAAAAAAGTGAATCGTTCTGTGGCTCCTTCTAGTTTTATAAAGCTTTCGTATGAATTAACTTCAGGAATTTCCAAGTCCTGTCCGTACACAGATGTAACAGATACGCTGTAAAATAGCGTTAAGCAAAAGAAATTGAAAAGTAACTTTTTCATGGTTTAGTGAACGGAACAAAGCAAAACATTATATATTTCAACGCTTTGTCTTAATATTTGTTGTCGCCAAATAACGTTTTTGACATTTAATTTTCAATTAAAAACGTTGTTTTACCATGATATTCGATTTTGTTTCATTTTCATGGCAGTATTAATTGAATTCTCGATGTAATAAGTGGTCCAAGTTTTTATTTAAAAAAATAAATAGATTCTTATTGTAGTACAAAATTAGTGCTTCAACAAAATTTCGTTTTCCATTTGTTGCATAAGTGCTGTTTTTTGTGGTTAGATTCCATTTCAGTACAAAAAAGTGTATTTCAACGAATATATTTACCGTTTATCGATGAATCAATAATTATAAATATGTAATATTCTTCAAACATATACAGTATTTACCTACAAAATATGATATGGTATAATTTATTCCATAAAAAAAGGTGCTTAATAAAACACCTTTCTTTTTATTATATATTTTAAAAAAATTAAGAATTCATTGCGGAAATTATAAACTCTTTAAAATCCTTCGAAATTGGAATTAAAGTTTCATTAATCATAATATCTTTAGAGTTAATAGCATCAATATGATCTACGTTAACGATATAAGATTTATGCGCTCTGTAAAATTTATTCTTTGGTAATTTTTCTAAATAATCTTTAAGGGGTGAACGAACTAAAAACTTCTTATCAATTGTATTAACCTCTAAGTAAACGTTATCTGCTTTTATAAACTGAATATCACCAAACTGAATTCTATAATACAGATGTTGTTTTTTTACAAAAATAGAATCTTTTAATACCGCATTAGACATAGGACCATCAGCAACAGCAGCTGGCGCACTTTCACCATTTTCACCTTTTGGTGATTGTATAAAATTAGAAAGCGCAATTTCAATGGAAGTATATAAATCTTGTTGTTCAAATGGTTTTACCAAATATCCATTTGGTTTAACAGTTTTGGCATTTTCAACTGTAGCACGATCCGAGTTAGATGTAACGAAAATAAAAGGGATATCGTAATTTTCTCGAATATGCTTACCAAGATCAATACCTGTTTTATCAGAAGCAAGTATAATATCTATTAAAACAAGATCAACTTCTTTTGTTTTTAATACTTCTTCTGCCTGTTCATAGACAATAACATTATCAACAATTTCATAGCCAATCTCTTCAAGCATAGATTGCATATCATCTGCGATGATAACATTGTCTTCAACGATAAGAATTCTAATTGGTTGTTCCAAGATATAGGGCGTTTAGGTGGTTAGTTAGCATTTAAATTTAGTTTTTATAATAACAGCTGAAAAAATCAGTACAGCCAAGAAAAATGTGCTTAACGCCAATTTCTTAAGCTCCGGGTCTAACAATACTGGTTCTTTGATATTATACACCTTAAACAAATGTACGAAAATCAACACAAATGCAATTATAGGCAAGTATAGTAGCCAATTATTAAAGCTTATACCCATAAAAACAACCGTACAGAGAAAAGAAATTAGCACTAATGAATAATGGTATTTCTTTCCATTTTCAAACCCCATCAATACTACTAACGTATTCTTTTGAGATTTCTTATCAGTTTCATAATCTCTTAGGTTATTTAAATTTAATACTGCTGTACAAAGCAGTCCAATTGCTATTGCGGGCAATATTGATATTAGTGTAATAAATTTTGTATACAGAAACATTGAGCCTAACACTGCGAGCATTCCGAAAAATAAAAAGACAAACAAATCGCCAAGTCCTTTATAACCATATGCAGTATCGCCAACGGTATATTTTATTGCTGCCCAAATACTCAAGAATCCTAAAACCGAAAATAGTAGTATATATTCAAGCTTTTCATTACCAAATGCTGTGAATACCAAAAAACCAACAAAAACTAAACTTATTAAAATTGAAATGATAATTCCATTTTTCAATTCTTTTCGCGATAACAAGCCAGCTTGTAATGCTCTTTTAGGGCCAATCCTGGTATCATTATCGGTACCTTTTACTCCATCGCCATAATCGTTAGCAAAATTCGAAGTAATTTGAAATCCTATTGTAGTCAGTAGCGCAAGAGTGAATACTAATGAATCACTTTTACCATGATACTTTGCAAGAGCAGTACCAACAATAATTCCAGATACAGAAAGCGGTAATGTACGTAACCTAGCGGCATTTAACCATGCCTTAATTTTTGTCAAAACTAATAGGGATCTTCTATTTGAATTCGTTTTCCATCTTTATAAGAGGCAACAAATGCATCTTGGAAACCTATATCCACAAGTTCTGCTCTAAATTTTTGTGCTTCCTCTAATGTGCCAAAATTACCTAGAGAATACGAATAAAACGGATTTGTTTTTACAAACAATGTATTTGTCAAGGCCTCAGAAGCTAATGCTACATTATTATCCACAAACGACTTTACTTGTACTGAATATATTGTTTCTTTTTCCAAGAACTTTTTGGCTAAATAAAAGTCATTAACCAAACTAAGTTCTTCATTTTGCTGTTTTAAATTATCGATACGAGATTTTATTGCATCCAAACTATCTATTGAAACTAAAAGATTGTTTTGTTGTTCAAAAGAATTCTTATTCATGCTTAATCCTGCCGTTAAACCTGTTACAGCCAAAGTACCTGCCAAAAACAATGCTGTAATTCCACCAAGAACGTTACGTTGAATTTTACTAGTTTTCAACTCTTTGTTCTTGATTTTTATTTGATCTAACAATCGCTCGTTAATAATCTGAGCTTTATCTATATCCTTGTGCAATTCTAATAAATCGCTTTCTTCTATAAAAGGCATGTTTACAGGGTTTTACAGGGTTCCATATAAAGTTAACCAAATAACATCAATGTTTTTCAATTTGGGTAACAGAATGTTGTAAAAGTAAAAATTTTAGTGGTAAAACCTAATTAATTCGTGGTCAATTAAATTTAAAAATTAGATATTCTTTTAAACCCTGTATTTAAGACAATTACGTACTTAAATTAAATAAACACCGTCTTCTTTTATTTCTATTTTTCGAGCTTTGTATAATACTCCAATTCCTTTTTTAAAAGATTTTTTACTCATTTGAAGTACTTTAGAAATATCCTGCGGATTCGATTTATCATGCAATGGTAAAAAACCATTTCGTTCAACTATTTTATTAAGAATTTTTTCTGCAGTTGGCTCTAAACTACCAACTCCTAATGGCTGTAATGAAACATCAATTTTATTATCGGGCCTTATATTTTTTATGTAACCTATAATTTTATCGCCAATAGCAATTTTCTGAAAAACCTCATTATCATAAACAAGACCTTTATGCGTATTATTAATTATTACTTCCCAACCTAAATCGGTTAAACGGGTAACTATTAAATCTACTTTATCACCATTGCCAATCGTTAAATTTTCATTTTCCAGAAAACGTTCTAATTTATTTGACCCAACAAGTCGAAAAGTTTTTTCATCGAGATAACAGTAGACCACGTACCATTGATCTTCTTTCATTTTATCGCGTTGTTCACTGAACGGAACTAATAAGTGCTTTTCCAAACCCCAGTCCAAAAAAGCGCCAAATTGGTTTACTTCAGCCACGCGTAACAAACTAAAAGTATTTCGCTTTATAAAGGGGTCGATATTTGTAGAAACTGGTCTTTCCTCATGATCTAGGTAACAAAACACACGAAGCATATCCCCTATTGCATATGTTTCTGGTACATATTTATTTGGCAATAAGATTTCTGTTCCACCTTCACTACCTAAAAAAAGTCCGACACTGGTGTCTCTTAAGATTTCCAGTTCATTATAATTACCCAATTCGATCATTCTACAAAGGTATGTTTAAATTTAAGGGCACAAAAAAACCGTCAAACAAAAGCTTGACGGTTTTAATAACTTATTAAAATTTACTTGTTATATACTGCAGCCTTATTAAAGTGCTTGCATAACATG
This sequence comes from Aurantibacter sp., assembly GCF_039941195.1. GTDB lineage: Bacteria > Bacteroidota > Bacteroidia > Flavobacteriales > Flavobacteriaceae > Aurantibacter_A. Next base: position 59,784 of record NZ_JBDVFA010000061.1, read on the forward strand.
TAATAAATTACAGCGCGATGCTTATTTCTATTTGAAGAGCCATAAGTATCCATAACGCTATTTATAGCTTCCATTAATTTAGGACTATCATCTAGACCTAATTTTTTCAACAAATAGTTTTTCTTAACTGTTTCCAATTCTTTTGGATCTCCTCCAGATACTTTAGATGCATCAAGATTGTAAATAGCGGGGCCTAAACCAATTGTTACTTTTGTTAAAAGATCCATATCTGGTGTTTCACCAAATTTGTCTTTGATATCAGCAACATACTTTACGATTAAATCGTCTCTTTTTGAACTCATAATTAAAGTGTTTAATAAATGTTTATAGTAATATGTTAATAGTTATGGACTGCTAAGATATGAAATCGAAATAATTGAGCAAAATTTCATTGTTGATAGATTTAGGAGTTTTTATCTCCATAACCTTAGGTTTTTCTGATGCTTTAAAAAAATCATGAAGCTCATTTTGTAAGTTTTCCACATTATTTGTAGTAAAAAAATCTAAACCATACAAACCACATAAATGGGAAATATCAAGTTTTTGTGGAGTTTCAAAATAAGTTTCAAAATTTGCTGTTTCTCGATGACCAGGAAGTATTCTAAAAATTCCACCACCTTCATTATTAATTACAATTACTCTGAAATTTTTTTGAATATAATTATTCCATAAACCATTACTGTCATATAAAAAACTTAAATCCCCTGTAATTAAGAGTGTTGGTGATCTACTGTAAACAGCGGCGCCAACTGCTGTCGACACGCTACCATCAATACCACTTGTACCTCTATTACAAAAAACGGTTAAGGACGTATTTAAATCAAAAAGTTGGGCATAGCGCACAGTGGAGCTATTGGACAATTGCAATTGATATGAATTAGGTATACTTTCCAATATTTGTTTAAAAGCGAACATATCAGAAAATGGTATAGTTTTTAAATATTCTTCACGTTTAAATTCGTAATGTTTTTTTCGCGCATTCCAATATTCAAAATAACTTACCTGCTTCGGTTTTATGTGTCCAATAAAACTCTTAAAAAAGCTGTTTGGGTGTGTTTTAAAATGATGAGTTAAGCTAAAAAAAGTATCATTCGCTTTTTTAGAATTTATGTGCCAATGGTGCTCCGGTTTATAATTTCTTAGAAAAGCTTTAATTTTTTTAGATACGATTAGGCCTCCAAACGAAAGCAGTATATTAGGTTGTAGTGCATTAAAAAGTGCTTCTTTATTCTCAGATTTTTCAATCGGCGCTATGATACTATCTATACTAGTAAAAAATCTACTATGATGTAAATTAGACGTGGTTTCAGTTAAAAAAATAACCGAATCATCTGCCGCTAAAATATCAAGATAACTTTGTTCAATATCATTCGGTGGATTAGTACCAACCAATACCATTTTGCGATTCGATTTATTCCATATCGAAATAAACGCACATAAATCTTCATCTCGTTCCAAAGTTTTTACCGACAACCTATCATTCAAAGATTCCTTCTTCACCATAACCATATCATATAACGGTTCTTCAAAAGGTATATTGATATGAACAGGTATGGCAGAATTACTTGCCATAGTCAATGCCTTTTCAACCTCAGTACTATTAAATTCAAATACTTTACGCTGAGCACGTTCAACAGTATCGTCATTAATAAGTTCTGGAGCATATTTTAGAATACGATTGGTAGCATGTGATACATCCAATTTTAGATTTGCAGAATACCCAATATGTCTGTCAAAAACATTGTCTTGTCGTATTGTTTGACCATCACCGATATCTATTTTATATCCGGGCCGATCTGCAGAAATCAACACGAGTGGAATATCGCTATAAAAAGCTTCAGCAACTGCCGGATAATAATTTAATAGCGCACTCCCAGAAGTACATATAGCAGCGACAGGTTCTCTCAATTGCTGGGCCAAACCCATAGCAAAGAATGCCGCACAGCGCTCATCCACAATACTAAAACATTTAAAAAAAGAATCTTCGGTAAAACTTAATGTAAGTGGTGCATTTCTTGAACCTGGTGATATTACAATGTTCCTAATGCCATAGCGTTTACATTCTTGAACTAATAGTTGAGCAGACGGTATACTTGATTGTTCCATAAGTGTTGAACGAATTCCACACAAAAATACGACCCAAGTTTATGCTACCCAAAAATATTAATTGGAAAGCACGCGCAACATGGTACGGCTCTTATTAACCGTTTCTTGCCATTCTTTTTCAGGATTAGAATCTTTAGTAACTCCTCCCCCAACATAAATTTTAAATATATTTTCAATTTTTTGCATACATCTAAGATTAACATATAATGTGGTTAATTTAGAATCGTTAAAATTTAATTCCCCTAAATAGCCTGCGTAAAACTCACGGTCATACGATTCATTATTTAAAATATATTGCATCGTTTCTTTTTTCGGAAATCCACAAACCGCCGGTGTCGGATGCAAGGCACTTATAATTTCTTGTAATTTATTTGATTTTAAAACTCCCGTTATTTTTGTTCTTAGATGAAGTAATTCTCCAGCCCTAATAGTTTCTAATTCTGATTTTTGCAGATTATCAACTTTATCATCCAACGCATTTATAATAAAATCAGTAACTAACGCTTGTTCATCAATTTCCTTAGACCCCCAATTCGGCTTAGATACTCTTTGATAAGGCATAGTACCAGCCAAAGACATTGTTGTGATTACCGCTTTATTGGTTTGTAACAAAATTTCAGGAGTTGCACCTAACCATAATCCAACTTTTGGATGGTACCACAAATAGCAAAATGCATTTTTATAAATTGACACTATTCTTTTAAAAAGTGTAATGGGTGAAGTCGTGTTTTCTACAGTGAGACTACGAGATAAAACTACCTTCCGAAATTGACCAGATTCAATTTCATTAATTGTTTTTTTTAGTAATGCTATATAAGAATTACGTTGGGAATCGGAATTAATTTCAGAATCAATAGTATTAACTTTTAAAGTTACACTTGAGAATTCTTCGCTATAACTTTCATCGCTTTTAATAATTATGGGGTCCGTTTTCGATTCAAATGGTGCAAATACAAATCCGGTTTCACTAAAATCTATTACGTTATTAAGTGCATCATCATTTTGTAGTATAGCAAGAATTTCTGACTCTTTTGATTTACTATAAACCACAAACGGAAGCTCAGCACTTAACTGTTTTTCAATACGTTGCCACATATTACTTTTTCGGTAAGGCAATGGTTGATAGTCTACACGATGATATTAATTTACCATCGCTATCTACAACTTTTACATCCCACAATTGTGTAGTTCTACCCATATGTATGGCGGTAGCAGTAGCATAAATTACACCATCTCTAATACCCCCAACATGATTCGCAGTAATTTGCGTTCCACGTATCATCGCATCCTTTGTATTTAAGAAAATATGAGCAGCAACACTACCAACACTTTCTGCCAAAGCTGCGGTAGCTCCCCCATGCAAAACGCCATCCGGTTGATGAACTGCAGGAGTTACGGGCATTTTAGCAGTTAGATAATTTTCACCAACATCTACATACTCAATACCCAAAGTTTCCATAAAAGTATTTTTTGTGGATTCGTTACAGATTTTAAGTATCTTCTCTTGGAATTCATTCATAAAATTGAATTTTTGTAAAAATACTATTACCATCTGAAATATATTCAAGTCGAGCCTGGCAATTTGCAATTAAAATATGAATAGCACCGAAAAACAGAATACGTATACCACTACGAATACCTATACCACATTAAATAATATTGGTTCTAAAACTAAAAATGTTTGGATTGTTTTTCATGGCATCGGTTACTTAAGCCGATATTTTATTAATTACTTCAACACACTTAATTCGAATGAGAATTATATTATAGCTCCTCAAGCGCCTTCAAAATATTATTTAAAAAATCAATACAAGCATGTAGGAGCCAGCTGGTTAACTAGAGAAGGAACTGATATTGAAATTGAGAATGTATTAAATTCGATAGATTCTGTGATACAGAATGAAAATATACCGAAGAACTTGAACCTCATTATTTTTGGATTTTCTCAAGGCGTTTCTATAGCGACAAGATGGGTGGCAAAAAGAAAAATAAAATGTTCACAACTTATTTGTTACGCCGGCGCTTTACCTAATGAATTAAAAGCTACAGATTTTGATTTTTTAGAAGAAAACGGAACAGTTGTCACTACTATAGTTGGCGATAAAGACGAATACTTATCAGCTGATAAATTACAATCAGAAAACAAGAGAATTAAAACGCTATTTAAGGACAGCACAAAAGCTATTATTTTTGATGGTAGGCATGAAATGAAAAGAGAAATAATAAGCAATCTCGTGAAATAAAAGCTAAATATCTTATTCTGGCTTTGCTACTTTTTCTTCTGGAAAATAATCGATTTTACGTGTAGTATATAGATTGTCAGGAGTGATAATTTCCTTTACCCAATTACCAGAATCTCCATTATCAAATTGATAAATATACTGTTGTAATTTATCTGAATTTCCTACTGAAGTTATAATTTTATTTTTAACACCACTTTGAACATAACTAATACTTTTCTTTTCTCGAGGCACTAATTTCTTAGCCTTACCATCATATGTAAATTGGGTCTCAGAAATTAATTGTTTATTTTTAAAAACCTTTTCTACAGCTGTAGCTATAACACCATCCATGTAATCCGTTGTAAAATCCGTTATAGTATTATTGTCTTTATCAATTGTAACCTTAATAGTTTTCTTGATAACACCATTTAAACTATAAACTTCTTCGGTACTATTGTCTTTTGTGGAATGTTCTATTACAGTTTCATTTTCTCCATCGGTGCCAGAATGTAAAATTGCAATTAATTTACCTTCTGTATCATAACTATATTGATAACTATCTAAAAATTCCTTTTCGTATGAAAATACCTTTTCAATCACCACACGTGGATTAGATTGTTCCACTGTATAAAAATTACCAAAAGAAATAGCTGGGTCAAATTTACCTTCTCTGTAATTCTCCGTACGTTTTTCAACTAACTGATTTTCCTCAAATTTATATCTCGTTATATCGTAGTCCGTATCGCTGTATCGTGTTACAGACTTTATTAACCTTCCTTTTTTATCAAATTCATATTCTTCTTTACCATATTTTGTAACCACTAAGCATGACTTCACATTACCTTTTAAGTCAAAATCTTCGACTTTAAAAACCTGTGCTTCTTGGGCCGATAACTTAAAAAAGCTAAAAGCAAGAAAAATGAATATTGTAAAAAGATTAGTATTAATCATATGGTAAAATTACTTGTTATTCCTGCAAATAGAAACAATTACCGTGCTAAATCTATATTAAGTCTATACAACGCATTCTATTTAATTTTATTGAATAAAGTCTGACCTGTATCTTTAACCTCAAATAACTACTTGAAAAACCTTAAAAACATGTTGAAACAGAATCTTTTAATACTGTTAATAATTATTGTTAGTTCTTGTAAAACTAAAAAAGAAACAACGCAAAAGTCCGAGTCTTTTACAATTGGTGTGGTTGCGGACTGCCAATATTGTTTCTGCGAGCCTTCGAACGTTAGATATTATAAAAAATCTCCAGATCGCTTACGACATGCCGTTGATATTTTAAATAGTCAAGATTTAAATTATTCCATTCATTTAGGTGATTTTATTGATAAGAATTTTACAAGTTTTGATACAGTTGCTCCTATTTGGAATAGTCTTAAAGCTGATAAATACCATGTATTGGGAAACCACGATTTTAGCGTAGCAGATTCGTTAAAACCATTAGTTTTTGAAAAAATGAATCTCACAAATCGCTACTACAGTGTTGTAAAAAACAATTGGCGATTTATTATTTTGGATGGCAATGACCTAAGTGTTCATGGAGCACTCACGAAAAAGAAGCAACAACAAACCGATTCTATTTTCGAACTTTTGTCTAAAAAAGACCTTCCAAATTTAGTAAAATGGAATGGTGGACTTAGTAATGAACAATTATCATGGGTAGAAAGTGAACTAATATTGGCGCAAGAGAAAAATGAACACGTAGGCTTTTATTGTCACTTTCCTGCTTTTGGTGAAGAACAGTCGCATAACTTGTGGAATTATGAACAACTACTCGACCTTATCGCCAAATACGATTGCGTTCAATTTTATTTCAATGGACACAATCACAATGGAAGTTATGTAAAAAAAAACGGGGTACATTTTTTAAATTTTAAAGGAATGGTTGATACAGAAAATACAACTTCTTTCGCCACAGTGAACTTTACAAAAGATTCAATTCTTGTAAATGGTTATGGTAGGGAGCCATCAAGAAAACTGAAATTAAAGTAATCCTCTAAAACCAATAAAAAAACCCGCAAGATATAATTCTTGCGGGTTTTATATATAAAGATTAAAACGCTATTTCACTTCTTCGAAATCTACGTCTTCAACGTTATCACCTTCTCCAGCACCTGCATCAGCAGTAGCCTCTCCTTCAGGAGCTGCACCACCTTGTTGTGCCTCAGCTTGCGCTTTGTACATTTCTTCAGATGCTACTTTCCAAGCCTCATTAATTTTTTCTAAAGCTGGCTCAATAACTGCTATATCTTTAGTATCAAATGCAGTTTTCAACTCTTCCAAAGCTTCTTCAACTGGCTTTTTCTTTTCATCAGATAATTTATCTCCGAATTCTTTTAACTGTTTTTCAGTTTGAAAAATCATGCTGTCAGCTTCATTCAACTTACTTGCTTTTTCCATTGCAGCTTTATCCGACTCAGCATTAGCTTCAGCTTCAGCTTTCATCTTTTTGATTTCTTCATCTGTAAGTCCAGAAGAGGCTTCAATTCTAATATCTTGTGTTTTATTAGTAGCCTTATCTGTAGCTGAAACTTTAATAATACCGTTTGCATCAATATCAAAAGTTACTTCAATTTGTGGCGTACCTCTTTGTGCAGGTGGAATTCCATCTAAATGAAAACGACCAATAGTTTTGTTATCAGCAGCCATTGCACGCTCACCTTGTAATACATGAATTTCAACCGAAGGCTGGTTATCAGCCGCTGTAGAAAATACTTGCGATTTCTTAGTAGGTATCGTTGTATTGGCTTCTATTAATTTTGTAAAAACATTACCCATAGTTTCAATTCCTAATGAAAGCGGAGTAACATCTAATAACAATACATCTTTTACATCTCCTGTTAAAACACCACCTTGTATTGCCGCACCAACTGCAACAACTTCATCTGGGTTTACACCTTTAGAAGGCGCTTTTCCGAAGAATTTCTCAACTGCTTCTTGCACAGCAGGAATACGAGTTGACCCACCAACCAAAATAATCTCATCAATATCACTTTTTGAAAGTCCAGCTGCTTTTAAAGCTGTTTGACAAGGCTCAATTGTACGTGCTACTAAATCTGAAATCAATTGCTCAAACTTAGCGCGAGATAATGTGCGCACCAAGTGCTTTGGTCCAGTTGCTGTAGCAGTAACATAGGGTAAATTAATTTCGGTTTGTGCAGAAGAAGACAATTCAATTTTCGCTTTTTCAGCAGCTTCACGCAAACGTTGCAAAGCCATTGCATCTTCACGAAGATCAATACTTTCATCTTTTTTGAATTCTTCAGCCAACCAATCAATTATTTTTTGATCAACATCATCACCACCTAAGTGTGTGTCACCATCGGTTGATAATACTTCAAATACACCATCTCCTAATTCTAAGATAGAAACATCATGTGTACCACCACCAAAATCAAAAACAACAATTTTTTGATCGGTATCTTTCTTATCCATACCGTAAGCTAAAGAAGCCGCGGTAGGTTCATTAATAATTCTTTCAACAGTTAAACCAGCAATCTCACCAGCTTCTTTTGTTGCTTGACGTTGCGCATCATTAAAATATGCAGGAACTGTAATTACAGCTCTTGTCACATCTTGTCCTAAATAATCTTCAGCAGTTTTCTTCATTTTTTGAAGAATCATAGCTGACAATTCTTGTGGCGTATATAATCTTCCGTCTATATCTACACGTGGTGTATCATTATCACCTTTTACTACTTTATAAGGTACTCGTCCGGCTTCTTTACTAGATTCCGAATATTTGTTCCCCATAAAACGTTTAATTGAATAAACAGTTTTTTCTGGGTTTGTTACTGCCTGTCTTTTGGCAGGATCTCCAACTTTTATCTCGCCTCCTTCAACGAATGCGATTACAGACGGAGTAGTTCTTTTACCTTCTGCATTAGGAATAACCACTGGCTCGTTACCTTCCATAACCGAGACACAAGAGTTGGTTGTACCTAAATCTATTCCAATAATCTTGCTCATTTATATATGTATTTAATTAGCGTTTATTTTATAATCATTACACTAATGTCAAACAATATGCCAAGACAAAAATACTGACAGGATGTCATTTTATGTTCTTTTCATAGCGTAACTATGGGTTTATAGGCTTTTTTCATCAATTATTGTCGGTCTTCTAGAGTGCCATATGAGACTTTGACAGTTGAAATATTACTAAACGAGCTCAATATTCTTATAGCGATTTGAAGTAAAATTTTGTTTCTACTACTATTGTAATCGCAAAAGAAAGAACCTAAATTCATAGCATCAATTTTACAATCCTATCAAAATGAAAAATTATATAAATATCCTATTGCTTGTTTTTATGAGCACAACAACATTTGCGCAAGAGAATAAACTTTGTCAAGGTCATTATTGGACAGAAGATGAAGCAAATGCGGTGATGAAGCAATTTAAATCTGAATGGAATGATTTAGAGTCATGGGAAAAAAGACGCGACCGAATAAAACGAGGCATTATTGAAGGGATGCAGTTAGAGAAAATGCCTAAAATTACGGGTAATTTCAACACTGTTATTCACAGTAAAAGAGAAATGGATGGTTATATAGTAGAAAACATAGCAATAGAGAGTTTTCCTGGATTTTATGTCTCCGGAAATTTATATAGACCTACCGGAGATAAAGAAAAATATGCTGCCATTTTAAGTCCTCATGGGCATTTGGCTGATAAACGCTATACACATTACATTCAAAAAAGAGCTGCAGTATTAGCTCGCATGGGAGCTGTTGTCTTTGCTTACGATATGATAGGTTACGGAGAAAATGATCAGACCATTCACAAAATGCCAATAGCACTATTGTTACAAACATATAATAGCCAACGAGTATTAGATTATTTAATCTCTAGACCAGATGTGGATGCTACCAGAATAGGAATGACAGGTGGATCTGGTGGTGGAACACAAACCTTCATGTTAACCGCAATAGACCAGAGAATAACAGTTTCAGTACCAGCTGTACAAGTTTCTGCTCATTTTTTTGGCGGTTGTGTTTGCGAAAGTGGCATGCCTGTTCACCAAAGTAATGACCATCAAACCAATAACGTAGAAATAGCCGCATTATGTGCACCACGCCCATTACTGATGATATCTGATGGTGGTGACTGGACAAGTAATACACCTCGTGTCGAATACCCGTATGTACAAAAGGTATATGCACAATATAATGCTGAGAATAGAGTTGAGAATGTACACCTACCCTTGGAACGTCACGATTATGCGTATTCTAAAAGAGCTGCAGCTTACAATTTTTTGAAACATCATTTAAAGTTACCATATAATACACCGTATGATGATGGTTTTGATGAGAGCTACGTAACTATACTTTCAGCTGATGAGTTAAAGGTTTTTGATGCGGTGCACCCAAGACCAAAAGATGCTTTAATAGGCGAACAAGCGATAATGAAATATTTAAATATTGGATTGTAGTACAATTACTCTATTTTTAAAAAGAATGATTTTAAGATGAATATACCAGCAGAGCATAAAGAAGAAAAAGAACGATTAAAGGATTTAGAATCGTACTCCATACTTGATACCATTTCAGAATCTGATTATGATAATATTACGGCAATCGCTTCTGAAATATGTGGCACGAAAATCTCATTAATAAGTTTAATTGATAAAGACCGACAATGGTTTAAATCTTGCCATAATCTTGATGCCACTGAAACTCCAAGAGATTTAGCCTTTTGTGCTCATGCCATAAATGACCCAGACAATGTATTAATAGTGCAAGATGCCAGACAAGATGAACGCTTTCATGACAACCCTTTAGTTACAGGTGGTCCTGAGGTAATTTTCTACGCTGGTGTTCCATTAATTAGTGATAATGGATTACCTCTCGGCACATTATGTGTTATCGATGATAAACCAAAACTTTTAAGTCAAAGTCAAATTCAATCTTTGACTGCTTTGGGTAATCAAGTAATGAATATTTTAAACCTTAGGAAAACTAAAATTTCTTTAGAAAAAACACAAAAAACCTTAGAAGAGAAAAATCAAGAATTAGAGCGATTCGCATTTTTAGCGGCCCACGATTTAAAATCACCATTAACACATATCAACGGTTTTTCACAACTACTTATTAAACAATACGGCGATAAGTTAGATGATGATGGTAAAGAAATGCTAAACTTAATGGCTAAGTCTTCCGAAAAATTGAGAACATTAATTACAGGATTATTAGATTATAGTAGAAGTGAAAGTGTACTCTCTGAAAACAAAATGCAGATAAATCTTGAAGAATTAATTAAAGATATTAATGGTCTTTTTTCATTTGAAAATAATATGGTTTTGAATTTAAGCACTTTATTAAATGAGGTAAGCACTAATAGAGCTGCGCTAGAACAAGTTTTAATTAATCTTGTAACGAACGCTATTAAATATAATGACAAAGAAAAAGTAGAAATTGAAATAGGATTATCCGATACAGATACACACTACAAATTTTATGTAGAAGACAATGGCCCTGGAATAGCGATTGAAAATCAGAAAAAGATATTTGAAATATTTAATGTTTTTGCCAAAGAAGATAAATTTGGTGTTTCTGGCAATGGAATTGGACTCGCTACGGTTAAGAAAATTGTAGAAAAAAGTGGTGGTCAAATTAATGTAAAATCTGAAATTGGTAAAGGAGCTAAATTTATTTTTACAATTGAAAAATAAATAAAAGATTACCTAATTAACTCCTAATTACTTACAGTCTTCTTTTCGTCTAGTATCAATTAAATAAATAATTTTCCAAAGCTCACTTTCTTGTAACAATTGAAATGAATTAACCCCACAATGACTTAATTCACCGTTAATCCAAAATTTATACTTGGTCCAAGCAGTAGCCATTGGGCCATCAATTTGAATAGAATAATCCATAATCTTTTCTTCAAACTTCATATTTGAAGGTATTTTAGAAATACTGATAAGAAAATCACTGAAATCATCTGTTTTAATTTTATGACTTCCATCAGGCTCATTAATTATGGTTTGAAGTATAATTTGGTCGTTAACTACACTTTTTATTTTAATAGAATCTTGCGCATGAAAGCCTATAAAAAATTCTTCAATTGTTTGTTGTACCATTAACTCTTCTTTTGTCTGAGCAGAAATTTGTAGACATATAAAAATCGCTATTGTAGAAATAAATTTTTTCATTCTTAGTTAGTTTAATATCAACCAAAAATAACAGAATAATACAAACCCCTAAATCTTTAACTTTTTACCTATTTTTATCCCTCTAAAAAAAACTTAATGTCAACTGCAAAAAAAGAATACAAAAGAGTAACCGTTAAATCATTAATTGAAATGAAACAGCAAGGAGAAAAAATCTCCATGCTTACTGCTTACGATTATTCGATGGCCAAAATTGTTGATTCAGCAGGGGTCGATGTAATTTTGGTTGGCGATTCTGCCAGTAATGTTATGGCGGGCCATGAAACAACCCTGCCAATTACATTAGATCAAATGATTTACCATGCCACATCGGTAATAAGAGCTGTTAAAAGGGCCTTAGTAGTGGTCGATATTCCTTTCGGGAGTTATCAAAGTGACCCCAAAGAAGCGCTACGTTCTGCAATTCGAATTATGAAAGAAAGCGGAGCACATGCTGTTAAATTAGAAGGTGGTATTGAAATTAAAGAATCAGTAAAACGAATATTAAATGCAGGAATTCCAGTAATGGGACATTTAGGTTTAACACCACAAGCCATTTATAAATTTGGTACTTACGCAGTTAGAGCCAAAGAAAAAGATGAAGCTGAAAAGTTAATAGAAGATGCAAAATTATTGGAGAGACTCGGTTGCTTTAGCATTGTTCTAGAAAAAATACCAGCGAATTTAACCAAGAAAGTTTCGGAAAGCATATCCATTCCAACAATAGGCATTGGTGGAGGAAAACACGCCGATGGTCAAGTGCTGGTAATACACGACTTATTAGGGATGACCCATGAATTTAATCCTCGTTTTTTAAGACGCTACATGAATTTATATGAAGATATGGGTAATGCTATTGCACAATATGTGGGCGATGTAAAAAGCAAAAATTTTCCGAATGACGAAGAACAATATTAAGCTACCAATAAATTCAATAAAATTACTTTCAATTAGTAAAGTCTAAAATACTCCAAAAATTGTCTTTTTCATAAAAAATACATAATGCGTTCAAATTCCGTTTTACGAAATGTGCTAATAATTACTTTGGTATTATTAAATATTGGTTGTGATCAAATTTCGAAAGACGTAGTTCGAAAAAATGTTGAGTCAAGTGAGTATATTCAAATTATAGGAGATAATTTTATTTTAACAAATGTTGAAAATACCGGAGCCATGTTAGGTTTTGGCAGCAACCTCTCCCCTATCTTAAAAATGATTTTTTTGCAAGCTTTACCCGTTTTTGTATTACTAATTTTACTTTTCAGAATTCTAAGAAAAAGGGAATTAGACAAATTTATGGCCTTGGCTTTTGCATGTGTTATTGGTGGTGGCATAGGTAATCTTATAGACCGAATTGCACATGGATCAGTCACTGATTTCTTTTTTGTTGAAATTGGTATTTTTAAAACTGGCATATTTAATATGGCTGATGTATCAGTAACTTTTGGGGTACTATTAATTTTGGTTTTAACACTAATTACTAAAAAACAAATACTTTAACGATGCAAAAACTACTATCTTCTGCATCTAATCTACAAGTACTTTACGAGGACAATCATTTAATTGTAGTAAATAAAAGGCCAGGTGACATTGTACAAGGTGATAAAACCGGAGATACTCCATTGAGTGATGTAGTTAAGGATTACATTAAAATAAAATATAATAAACCAGGTGCTGTTTATTTAGGTGTTGTACACCGTTTAGACAGACCTACATCGGGTATTATAGTTTTTGCACGAACTTCGAAAGCTTTAACTAGAATGAACAAACTTTTCGCTGAAAAAACTGCAAAAAAAACTTATTGGGCGGTTGTTAAAAATAATCCACCTAAACAAAAAGACAGCCTAGTTCATTGGTTAAAAAGAAACCCAAAACAAAATAAATCGTATGCTCACATTAAAGAAGTTAATGAGAGCAAAAAAGCTATTTTGGATTATCTAGTATTAAAAAAACTAGATAACTTTTATCTTCTCGAAATTGATTTACACACGGGCAGACATCATCAAATTCGTGCACAATTGGCTGCAATTGGTTGTACTATCAAGGGCGATTTAAAGTACGGTGCCGACCGAAGTAATAAAAATGGTAGTATTCATTTACATGCGCGTGCCCTATCTTTTATTCATCCGGTAAAAAAAGAACCCTTACAAATTTTAGCTCCACCACCTAACGATTCAGTTTGGAATGCTTGTTGCTAGGTATCTATTAGACACGTTTTCATATATTTAACGAACTAAAAACACTATACCATGATTAAGCGAGCACTTTTAATTCTAAGTTTTATTGCTGTTACTTCTTGCGGAACTTATAATTCCATTGATACTTTTTACGAGAAGCATAAAAATGATAATCACGTAACTGCAGTACGAGTTCCTCATTTTATGCTATCCATGCTAGGAAATATATCTCCCGAAATGAACTCCTTAATTGGGAGTACAAAAGATTTGCGCTATATGCAATTTCCGAGCGCTACAGCCGAACGAACAGAATTTCTTAATAATCAAATGAATGGCATCACAGGAAATTCATTTATAGAAGTTTATCGAAAAAATAATGAGCTAAAGCGCAATGTAGTTTCGATACGAGAAAAACGCGATGCGGTTAAAGAAATATTAATTTACAACAACAATACAGCTACTGGTTCTTTCTTATATTTTAATGGAAATTTCGACCCTGTAAAGGTAAGAGAAATGGCCAAAAACGAAGAGTTTCAAAAATTAGGTGATGGCCTTATAAGTCAATTCGGAATGGAAACACCAGGTATAAATCAAGAAAAGACGGATAATTAAATCAGCGCTTTTTTTCGAGTACGCAAACTTTCTATTATCACTGAAGTTAATATTAATGCACCTCCAAAAATAGTTGTTAACGTTGGAATTTCAGATAGAAAAAGAGCGCCTAAAATAATTCCGTATACCGGTTGAATACTACTTAATATACTCGCAGTAGTAATTGAAAAGTGCTTAAAACTATTTAAAAACATTGTATGCCCAATGGCTGTTGTCAATAATGCCAGAGCCAATAAGCCCTTCCATTGGGTAATAACAGTCTCAAATTCAACAAAAAACAAGGCTGGTATTAATAGAAAGCCACTAACACCCATTTGGTAACACATTAAAAAGGAGCCATTGTATTTCTGCACTTTAGATTTCATTAAAATATTTCTGAGGGCATATAATAACGCTGCAACAATACCAAAAATTACTGCAATTGAATACGAATTATCCAAACTAAAATTAGGCACTAAAAAGTAAATTCCGAATAATAGTAAACCACCTAAAAGCAAATGAACTTTCTGAAATTTTGTTTTCAGTATTATAGGCTCCAAAAAAGAAGTTATCACCGGGTAGGTGAATAAAGATAGCATAGCAATAGCAACGTTAGAATATTGCAAGGCATAAAAATAAGTAACAAAATGGGCTCCCATTAAAACGGAACTAACAAATAATTGTAGGCGGTCTTCTTTATGAATTTTTAAAGAAATTTTTCGCCATCTACAATAAACATATAACAAAGCAAAAGCCAATAAAGTACGCAGGCAAATGGTAACTGTTACAGGTAGTGCAATATATCTTCCTAAAACTCCAGAAGTACTACCGAATACCATGGCAACGTTTAATTCCAATAAATGTCTTGTATGTAATTTTGAGTTTTTCAAAAGTATTTATCGCGTAAGCATTTTGGCTTTTTGTTGTATAATTTGTGCCACAGGTTTATTTTGCAAATGACTTTCTAACCAAGAAATAATATCCAAATATAAAAATGGTCTCTTCTCATACGGATGATCCTCATATTTTTTTAATTCTTTATGCAGTTTTTCAAATTCATTACGTAATTCATGAGGGTAAATATTTCTAAGATTTCTTAAAAAATTCAACATCTCCTTTTGTACGGCATGCATATCATTCATTTTCAACAAAAACTTGTAGGTGCTTTTTAATTGAACTTCTAAATGATAATCCATACCTGCCTCATAATGAGCCACTAAACTTAAAACTCTTGCAAAGCACATTAAATCTTCGCGCATTTTAAGATTCTTATTTTTGATGATTTTATTTAGATATAAAATGCAGTTTTTGTTATCTGCATTTCCAAAATAAAGCGAAGCAATTTTATAGTATAAGACCATAATATGATGGGCATCTATACGATCTTTATGCTTGTTTATTCCATACTCAATAATTCGCACGAGATACAGTCCTTTTTTAAAAGTTCCTTCCATAAAATGCAAATTCAATTTGTGAGAATTAACATAGAGAAAAACCAAGGATGAAATATTATCATTTTTAGGAAAGCTTTTTTCTGAAACCTTACTTTCTAAATCTTCTAATGTTTGCTTAAATTGAGAGCTATATTTTACATTGAATAAAGATTCAAGTAGATAGTTATTTCCTTTTAAGAAAAAAACAGGATGCATTTCAATCATATCGGGTCGCTCATCAAAAAGGTCCACCCATTTTCTAGCATATTTATAACAAGAAAGAAAGTCTTGAGTTAAGAAACTATACCACAAATACGACTTGTACAACCATAATTTTTCACGAAAACCAAGTCTATCAATATCATAATCTGGCAGTTGTTTTTCAAAATATTTTTTAACTCTTTGGTAATCATCATCGCTACGAACGTAGCCAACCTTTAACATCCAACCATATAATTGTAAAGACAGGTTAGACAATTTGCTAGTCATAACATTCTGTGCAGACAAATCTTTTGCTTGCACTGCCAATTCATCAGCGCGATCCGGAATACTTCTGGTTATAAATTGCGTTTCAATTATCTTCTCAAGTTCAACAATTTCATAGGCAATATTCTTTTCCTCATTCTCAATTGCAATATTTTTTGCTTTATCAAGAATTTTTAAGCTTTGCTTATACAATCCTTTTTGATATAAAATTGTTGCAAAATCTAGTTGTTCTCTAATTTGTACACGAATATTTTGATTAACCGGATTTAAACGAAGACTCACAAGAATTTGCTTGTACAGGTGTGCTTTTAAGTTAGAAAGTTGGGCTTTTTTTACAATGCCACTTTCTAAAATAGCAGTTTCATTATAGCTCCTTAGCTTGTCTAAAAGTATAAAAAGTGATAAAAATTTGGCATCAGTATTAACACCTAATCGACCAACATAAAGCTTGAACTGTCGCTTTTCTGATTTAGAAAGCGATTTCACCAGAACAAATAATGCATCTTTGTGCGTATTTGTCATCGTAAAAAATAAGGGTTAAACAATTGTTTTACAGTATTTTAAACAACACCAAAAGTACATCGGCATTGTAAAAGTGAGACTTAAATAGTAATCTTTTCGCCTAAGGGCCATATATTCGTATAGTCCCGCTAAACTACACAAATATAATGAGCAAAGATATAGTACAAATTTTTGACACAACATTACGCGACGGAGAGCAAGTCCCAGGTTGTAAACTTGACACTACTCAAAAGTTGGTAATTGCCGAAAGGTTAGAAACTATGGGCGTCGATATTATTGAAGCCGGCTTCCCAATTTCTAGTCCTGGCGATTTTAAATCGGTAAATGAAATAGCAAAATTAGTTAAGAATGCTACTGTTTGTGGTTTAACTAGAGCTGTTAAAAAAGATATCGAAGTTGCTGCTGAAGCATTAAAACCTGCTGTTAGACCAAGAATTCATACGGGTATTGGCACTTCAGAATCACATATAAAACATAAGTTCAATTCAAACAAAGACGCAATAATTGAACGTGCAGTTGCTGCTGTTAGCCATGCAAAAAACTTTGTTGATGATGTTGAATTTTATGCTGAAGATGCTGGCAGAACTGATAATGCATTTTTAGCTCAAGTTTGTGAAGCTGTTATTAAAGCAGGGGCTACCGTATTAAATATACCTGATACTACAGGATATTGTTTACCATCTGAATACGGAGAAAAAATAAAATATTTAAAAGAAAACGTAAAAGGAATTGAGAAAGCTATACTTTCTTGCCATTGTCATAACGATTTAGGTTTGGCTACTGCAAATTCTATCGCGGGTGCTATAAATGGTGCACGACAAATAGAATGTACTATTAATGGCATTGGAGAGCGTGCAGGCAATACTAGTTTGGAAGAAGTT
This sequence comes from Aurantibacter sp., assembly GCF_039941195.1. GTDB lineage: Bacteria > Bacteroidota > Bacteroidia > Flavobacteriales > Flavobacteriaceae > Aurantibacter_A. Next base: position 77,370 of record NZ_JBDVFA010000061.1, read on the forward strand.
GTAATGGTGATGCGTCAGCATCCTACATTAAATATAGACACAAACATAGATAGTAGACTTTTATATAGCACAAGCCAAATGGTTTCCCAAAAAATGGGGATGATAGTTCAACCCAATAAAGCTATTGTTGGTTCAAATGCATTTGCACATAGTTCTGGTATTCACCAAGATGGTGTAATCAAAAACAGAGAAACCTATGAGATTATTAATCCGGAAGATGTTGGAGTTAATGAATCTTCAATTGTTTTAACTGCTAGAAGTGGTAGAGCCGCCCTAGCCTACAGAGCGAAAAAAGTTGGATATGAATTAACCAAACTTCAATTAGATGAAGTTTATCAGGAATTCTTAAAATATGCGGATTCTAAAAAAGAAGTAATAGACACAGATATTCATGAAATAATTACCTCCTCAAAGGTAAATATTGAAAGCATTGCATAATGCAGTTAGAAATAGCCCTTTTAGGAGGAGACGGTATAGGGCCTGAAGTTCTTGAACAATCTGTGAAATGCTTAAGAGCAGTTGAGGAAACTTTCAATCACGAATTTACCTATACAGAAGCTAGTTTTGGGGCGGCAGCAATTTCTAACACAGGCAAACCATTACCTGAAAAAACCTTAACCATTTGCAAAAGAGCTGATGCTGTTTTATGTGGAGCTATTGGTGAAATAGAATACGATAATAATCCGTCGGCCATTATACGGCCAGAACAAGGTTTATTTCAATTGCGAAGAGACTTAGAACTTTTTGCTTGCATACGACCAGTAAAAGTTTTTCCTTCCATTACAAGGAATGCAATCTTAAATAATAAATCAATTATTGGTACAGATTTAGTAATCTACCGAGAATTAACTGGTGGTATTTATTTTGGAAAAAAAGAAATTTCTGATGATGGACGCACGGCATCAGATCTATGTAAATACACCGAAAAAGAAATCAGTAGAATTGCCCACCTAGCATTTAAAGCAGCAAAAAAGAGAAAACGCAAAGTTACACTAGTAGATAAAGCCAATGTTTTGGCTACCTCAAGACTTTGGCGAAAAGTAGTTACCGAAATTGCAAAAAGTTATTCAGATATTAAGCTAAACTGCATGTACATTGATAATGCTACGGTACAGATGATGAAAAACCCAGCTCAATTTGATATTATATTAACTGATAATATGTTTGGAGATATACTGTCTGATCAAGGTAGTGTTATTATTGGCTCCATTGGTCTATTGCCTTCTGCCTCTGTTGGAAAGGACAATGCAATGTTCGAACCTTATCACGGGTCGTACCCACAAGCAAAAGGAAAAAACATAGCAAATCCAGTAGCTTCAATCCTTAGCGCTGCCATGTTATTAAGTCATTTCGATTTAAAAGAAGAATCTAATGCTGTAGTATCGGCCGTAAGGAAATCGTTCCAGAAAAAAATAGTAACGACGGACATTATGGGCAGTAGCAAATATGGCACCGATTATGTTGGCAATTTTATTGCAGACAATATTGTAGATTCAGATGATTTAGGCAATATTAATGATGAAAATATTGGCCTAGGAAAATCTACCATTATATAACTTTGGCAAATAAAATTCTAATTCTCCTATCAATTAAGGTGTAAATTACAGGAATACTACATTAAAAAATATCCGTTTTAATTTCTGATATATTGAATTATCTTTGCCCTTTACAAACCTAACCAATGAAGATTTCATACAACTGGCTTAAACAGTTTATTCCAATAGAATTTGAAGCAAAAAAAACTGCTGAAATGCTTACCGACCTAGGTCTTGAGGTAGGTGGAATAGAAAAATACGAATCTATTAAAGGCGGACTACAAGGTGTTGTGGTTGGTCATGTTTTAAGTTGCGAGCAACATTCAAATGCAGATAGACTAAAACTAACAACGGTAGATGTTGGTCAAGAGAACCCAATACAAATTGTCTGTGGTGCGCCCAATGTAGCAAAAGGTCAGAAAGTACCTGTTGCAACAATTGGCACTACCCTATACGATGACAAAGGTGAGGCTTGGAAGATTAAAAAAGGAAAAATTAGAGGCGAGGTAAGTGAAGGAATGATATGTGCCGCTGATGAACTTGGTTTAGGTACGGATCATGATGGAATAATGGTCCTCGATTCCAAATTAAATCCAGGCACTCCATGTGCTGAGATTTTTGAAATTGAAAATGATGAAGTTTTTGAAATAGATCTTACCCCTAACAGAGCCGATGCCATGAGTCATCTTGGTGTTGCCCGTGATTTACAAGCTGGTTTAGAACGAAGAAAAATCAGCAAAAAACTAATTACACCATCTGTAGGCAAGTTCCATGTAGATGTACGTGCTAGAAAATTACAAGTAACTGTCGAAAACAGTAAACTTGCTCCTCGATATTGCGGTATTACTTTAAGTAATTTAACTGTTCAACAATCACCAGATTGGTTGAAGAATAGATTAAAAGCAATTGGACTATCACCTATCAATAATGTTGTAGATATTACCAATTATGTTTTACATGAATTAGGTCAGCCACTACATGCTTTTGATGCTGACCGCGTTTACGATAAAAACATAATTGTAAAAACTGCTACAAAAGGCACCAAATTCATGACATTAGATGGTGTTGAACATATATTACATGAAGATGATTTAATGATATGTGATGCCGAAAAGCCAATGTGCATTGCTGGAGTTTTTGGAGGGATTAATACAGGGGTAACGGAGAAAACAACATCCATTTTTCTGGAAAGCGCATATTTTGACCCGGTAACAATTAGAAAAACCGCCAAAAGACATGGACTTAATACAGATGCTTCGTTTAGGTTTGAACGTGGTATTGATATAGAAAATGTTGAATACGCTCTTAAACATGCTGCTCTGTTAATTAAAGAGGTTACTGGTGGTGACATCACATCAGATATTGTTGATTTCTATCCAAAACAATTTGAAGACCATCAAGTATTTCTTTCATTTGAAAAGATAAATAAATTAATAGGTGAAGAAATTCCAAAAGACACTATAAAGTCTATTTTAGCTTCGTTACAAATAAAAGTAAAAAGTGTTACGGAAAGCGGCCTTGGATTGGCTATTCCTTCGTATCGAGTAGATGTGCAACGAGAAGTAGATGTAATAGAAGAAATTCTTAGAGTCTACGGTTATAACAATATAAAATTTGGAGATAAACTAAATGCATCAGTAGCAAAAAGTACAAAATTCGATGCGCATAAGTTGGAACAAAAAATTGGTGATCAACTAGCTTCACAGGGTTACTATGAGATAATGACAAACAGTCTTACTTCTCCAGAATACCAAAGTCTTTCTGAACAACTATCGGCAGAAGAGTCTGTTCAAATGCTAAATCCTTTGAGTAACGATCTTTCAGTAATGCGAAGTTCAATGTTGTTTAATGGCTTAGAAACAATTTCATATAACGTAAATCGTAAAAAATCGAATTTAAAATTATTCGAGTTTGGTAAAACGTATGCGCGAAATGAAAAAGGTACTATTGAAAACATGCATTTATCATTATTTCTAACGGGTAATCGATCCGAAGATAGTTGGAATACACCGCAAAAGAAAAATGATTTCTTTTTTCTAAAAACAACTATTGAAAATACGTTAAGCAGACTTGGAATTAATTATAATGCTTCATCACCCATAGATAGTGATTTATTTTCTGAAGGACTTACCTTATCTGATAAGAAGAAAGATATTGTAACCTTTGGTATTGTTACTTTAAGTATTCTCAAAAAATTTGATATAAATCAGGAAGTACTTTATGCTGATTTCAATTGGGATAACATATTACAATTAGTAACAAAAAATAAAATAATTTATCAATCGATTCCTAAATATCCAGAGGTTAAAAGAGATTTTGCACTATTATTAGATGATGACATCACTTTTAAAAAGGTTTATGATTTAGGTTTTCAAACTGAGAAGAAACTAATTAAGAATATTAATCTTTTTGATGTATACACGGGCTCTAAGTTACCAAAGGGCAAAAAATCCTATGCCATTAGTTTTACATTACAAGATGATAAAAGCACATTAACTGACAAGCAGATTGATAGAATAATGAAGAAGTTACAAACGCGTTATGAAAAAGAATTAAGCGCAGAATTAAGGTAATTCCTAAAAATTACCCGGGGTAATTACACCATCAATTTCGTGCATTACTCCGTTACATTGATTAGCATCAGCAGTAGTTATTTTAGCAGAATTCCCAATACTGTCACTCAAAATAATATCAATACCTTGCATGGTAGCAGTAAGTTCATTTCCTTGAACTGTTGTAAATGTAGCTGTACCGTTACCGCGACACATAGCTTTTAATATTTTAGAGGCCGAAAAATTTCCAGCTACAATATGGTACGCCATTAAATCTTTTAGTTCTTTTCTATTTTCTGGTTTCAGTAATTCAGCCACTTTATTTCTTGGTAGTTTTTCAAATGCACTGTCTGTTGGTGCAAAAACTGTAAATGGTCCATCATCAGCTAAAAGTTCTTCGAGTTCCGATGCACGCATTACTTCTAAAAGTGTTTTATAATTTTCAGAATCAGCAGTATTGGTTAAAATAGATTTTTCAGGATCCATTTCGGATAAAAACTCATAACTATTGTTTTGAGCCGAAGAGATTAATGAAAAGAAGAGAAAAATTATGGGGAATCCGGAGGTCAAAAATTTCATAGGTTTCGTACTGGTCAGTGTTCTTGTTTAAGGGCTATTCTCGATAAACGGTTAGTTATCTCGGACGAAGTTACAATGAAAAGCGTCTTCATTGCAATAATTGACAACCAGTTACAAACAAATTAACACAATATTAACATGGCATTTGCTACATAAAACGCATCTAGCTTCTAATTATTTTATATTTGATGTAATAGTTGTGTTCAAATTATAGATAATGAAGAGAACAAACATACAAGAAAAACTAGTTAAAGAGCGAAAAAGGCATCTAAATACGGAAGAAGATATAGCAAATATTTATGCTATTTTAGAGCAAAATCAAACTGAACGCGATTCTATCAAAAATAATATACTTAAGGGTTCTACATTTACTTCTTTTAATTATGACCTTGATTTATTGGCATCTGAAAATATATTCCATATTGCGCAAATAAAAAATATTTGTGTTGCCTATAGATTACGGTTTTTAGACTCCAAATTGTTTAAAGGAGAAATACCTGAAGAAGCTATTTCCAAAATTAGGCAGTTGGAAAAAGAACACGAAATGGAACTTTCCGGTTTTAAAGTATTAGCCCCCTCAAAACTATTCAAATTAAAAGATAAAGATGATCCGATACTTTTTGCGCCATTAGGTAATGGTTATTTTTATTTAATATATAAGTGGGGAAACGACCTACATCCATTGCGAAAGTTACTAATGTGGCCTTTTAAAAATATAATAAATTTAGTTTGGTTTACCTTATTGGTAAGTTTAATAATTACTACACTTATACCATCAGGATTGTTTTCAAAATCTACTACTGTAGCACAATTTGGATTATTATTCTTTTTTAGTTTTAAATCAATAGCGGCTGTTGTAGTTTATTATGCTTTTGCTCAAGGCAAGAATTTTAGCAATGCCATTTGGAATAGTAAGTACATTAACACATAAAAAAAACTGTTTAAAATGTTTAAACAGCCTTTTTTTAATTAGTTTGATTCTATATTATTTTACATAGAGTTTGTATGGGATTCCGTCTACGTCCAAGTTATCAATAAGTTCTGGTGCTGGTGCTGGTTTTATTCTTAAAATCCCACCTTTATTTGAACTCTCCATTTTTTTATATCCTATTACAATAAAATCATTTTTATCATCATAAGAAACCATTGTTGTATTTTCAATTTTAAATTCGAAAATACTTTGCGCCTCTGTTAAAAAGTTTTCATAGGCATATAAAATTGCCAACTGGTTATCAAAATCATATACCGCTGGAATAATTGCATAAGAACTGTAATCACCTGGAGGCATTTCATAATACATTCTCCCTTGGCTATCAAAATAATTGTATTTCGAGTTTACAAAGTTCGGTGCCGTACTATCGTTATAATTCGTGTATTTAACTTTTAACGTACTACTGTTTATTTCTGAATGTAGGTTACTATAACTAACAATTATATTTTCTGCTGGATTTTTAAAAATTTGCTTTACATCAAAACCTAAATTAACATCACTCATTAAGGTATTTGTACTTTCACTCATTATTAAAAGATGGTACTCATCTGTAGCAGATTCATCATGCCCTAAAATGAATAATTTACCATTTGCAAATACTAACTCTTTTGGAATATATGTAGGATCAAAAGATTCATTTTTTAAGGGAACGTCTACAAAATTCGAAGCCATTTGAGATAGATCAATTACTCGAACAAAGTAATCATTGCTATCATCTAGGTGATAAGTTAAATAAAGCTTTGAATCTGAATGTGCTATTGCCGTCACCTTCAAGTTACAATCAGATAGTTCAGCAAATAAATCTAACGTTGTAGTTGAATTATCAGAAAAATTGAACTGAGAAATAATTCCACCACAATCGGTATTTTTTTGATAAGAAGTCATTATACTACCATCATTATAAACTAAATCTGGCATTATCATATCTTCAAAAGAACTCTTAGCAGGGTTTAGTGTTAGTACTTCTGCAGTTGCATTAATTAAAGTACTTGAAATTACACTGTTATCATTAACTAATAAATTGTAGCTAGCATCTGCGCCTGGAGTATCACCACCCTCTCCTTCAACGTCAGTATTGGTATCCGATTTACTGCAGCTGAGAATAGCGCATGCCAAAAATGCATAAAGAATGTTGTAGGTTTTCATAAGTTGTAAAATTTGGGTTTTACAATATCATACAGAAACAGCGTACATTTTGTCACGCTGTTCTTTTATTGTCTTGTCAGACATATATGAATCAAACGTTAAATATCTGTCAATGTTGCCTTTAGGGGTCAATTCTATTATTCTATCGGCAACTGTTTGTGCGAATTCATGATCATGGGTTGTAAATAGCACAGTACCCTTAAAATTCTTTAGTGAATTATTAAATGCAGTAATACTTTCTAAATCCAAGTGATTTGTTGGTTCATCAAGCATTAAAACGTTAGCCCTAAGCATCATCATGCGGCTAAGCATACAACGAACTTTTTCTCCTCCAGATAAAACTGAGCACTTTTTAAGTGCTTCTTCGCCACTAAAAAGCATTTTCCCCAAAAAACCACGAATAAATACTTCTTCTCGTTCTTCTTCCGTTTTTGCCCATTCTCGTAACCAATCTACCAAACTATCGTCAGATTTAAAATAACGAGAATTATCAGCTGGCAGATACGACTGATTTGTAGTTACGCCCCATTGAAATGTTCCTTTATCAGCTTTCTTTTTATCATTTATAATTTCGTAAAATGCAGTTGTAGCTCTGGCATCTCTTGATATAACAGCTACCTTATCTCCTTTAGAAAGGTTAATGTTTACTTTATCGAATAAAAGGTCCCCATCTTCTGAAGTGGCAGCTAATCCCTCAATATTTAATATCTGATCACCAGCTTCTCTTTCACGTTCAAAAATAATAGCGGGGTATCTTCTACTAGAAGGTTTAATATCCTCAACATTTAATTTATCGAGCATTTTCTTTCGCGAAGTTGCTTGTTTACTTTTAGCAACATTTGCACTAAAACGTGAAATAAATTCTTGTAATTCTTTCGCTTTTTCTTCGGCTTTTTTATTCTGTTGAGCTCTTTGTCTCGATGCTAACTGGCTACTTTCATACCAAAAAGTGTAGTTACCAGAATACAAATTCATTTTACCAAAATCGATATCAGCAATATGCGTACAAACCGTATCTAAAAAGTGTCTATCGTGCGATACTACGATAACTGTATTTTCATAATCAGCTAAGAAATTCTCTAACCAATTTATTGTTTCATAATCAAGATCGTTTGTCGGCTCATCCATAATTAAAACATCTGGGCTACCAAACAAAGCTTGAGCTAAAAGTACACGTACTTTTAATTTTGGATCTATATCTGCCATTGCTGTGTGGTGCAAATCTTCAGAAATTCCCAAGTTAGATAACAATGCAGCCGCGGCACTTTCAGCATTCCAACCATCCATTTCTTCGAAACGTACTTGAAGTTCACCAATTTTATCTGCATTCTCATCGGAGTAATCGGCATATAAAGCATCAATTTCCGTCTTTATAGCAAATAAAGGTTTATTCCCCATTACAACAGCATCTAATGCTCCAGTTTCATCGTAAGCATTGTGATCTTGCTCTAAGATAGACATACGTTTACTAGGTTCTAAAGACACCCGACCCGATGTGGGATCTATAGCTCCTGAAAGAATTTTTAAAAAAGTTGATTTACCAGCACCATTTGCACCGATAATACCATAACAATTTCCTTGTGTAAAAGACACATTCACCTCATCAAAAAGTACTCTTTTTCCAAATTGCACTGATAAATTTGATACCGACAGCATAGTTTTCTATTTTAAAAATTGGCGCAAAAATACATAATATTATCGCTTAAGCTCCCATTTTATCAGCAAAAATGATATAAAATAGTTCCTCTTTCAATCTACATATTAACGTATTACTTCCATTTTTAACTACCATTTAACAGGCTCGCCTATACCGGTTTATTATTTTTGAGTGTTATAGGTGTAGCAATTTTTATATGAATAAAAATTTACTTTATCTTTTAGTTATAGTTTTAGCCAGTTGTGGAAAAGGCAAAAACAGTTCTCCTCATGTTTATTTTACTGGAGAAATTGTGAATCCTACTTCCGGTCATGTTGTTCTTTATAAAGGAGACAACATAATCGATTCTGCTAAATTGGATGAAAACAATAGATTTAAATTTCAATTTGATTCTATTGCGGATGGTTTATATCATTTTAACCACGCTCCCGAATTGCAATATGTTTACTTAAAAAAAGGAGATAGTCTTGCAGTTAGATTGAACACGGTTGATTTTGATGAATCTTTAGTTTTCTCTGGGGATGGTGAAGAAATAAACAACTTTCTTCTAGAACTATTTTTAGCGAATGAAGAAGAAAGACCAGGAATAAATGCTACGTTTCGATTAGAACCAAAAGTTTTTACTACAAAATTAGATTCTTTAGCTAATCAGAAGCTAGAAATACTCAACATACTTAAAGAAGAAGGCAATTTAACTGATAGAGAAGTTAAGATTGCCAAGGCAAGTATTGTTTATGGATATGATGCTTATAAAGAGAAATATCCCTTTGTACATCGTAAATATACCAAAGACAAAAAAATACAAGAAGTACCTGCTAATTTCTATGATTACCGTAAAAATCTAGATTTTAATGATAGTGATCTAACTTATCTTAGACCCTATTATAATTTTATGAACAATCATTTTGGCAATATTACCTACATGAGTTGTACATCTGATTGTGAATTAAAAGAAAAATTCGTTAAAAGTCGAATGCATTTTAACAGTCATAAACTATATATTATAGATAGTGTTGTTATTGACAAAGAACTGAAAGACAATTTATTACGAAAAGTTGCTTTTGATTATTTATTAAAATCCCACGACTCTGAAAAAAACAATGAAATTTTTATTGAAAAGTTTCACGAGCTCTCGAATAACAATAGACATAATAAAGAGGTTGATGAATTATATGAAGGCATAAAGAATATACAGCCTACAAAGTCTATTCCTGAGGTTTATGTTTTTAATGCTGAAGGAGAGAAAATGTCGTTATTAGATATTTCGAAGAATAGAAAAACACTTTTCTATTTTTGGTCGGGAGAAGACAAGCGCCATTTAAAAGAAGTTAATAAAAGAGTGCAATGGCTGGGCAAAAGAAAACCAGACTATCAGTTAGTTGGAATTAATGTGAAAACCGAAGAAACAAACTGGAAAGGCATCGTACAGACTGCAAAGCTTAATCCAGATTTACAATACCGTTCAGCAAATTTTGACGAGTTGACAAAGGCCCTCATTATTTTTCCAATTAACAAATGTATTATCACAGAGAATGGTAAAATAGTTAATGCCTTTAGTAATATTTTCTCAAATACTATTGAGCAACAAATGAGTGGTTATACCCAACTTGCTAAAAACTAAAAAAGCAGCATAAAAATTTATGCTGCTTTTAAATTGTTTTTAAAAACTCCTAGTTTCCTTTTTGATAATCTGCCAAGAATTTAGCAAGACCACTATCAGTAAGTGGGTGTCTCAATAAGCCTTCTATTGATGATAATGGACCAGTCATAACATCAGCACCTAATTTAGCACAATCAATAACATGCATTGTATGTCTTACTGACGCAGCTAATATTTGAGTATCAAATCCATAATTATCATAAATATGGCGAATTTCAGCAATAAGGTTTAAGCCATCGGTAGAAATATCATCTAAACGACCAATAAATGGAGAAACATACGTTGCGCCCGCTTTAGCAGCCAATAATGCTTGACCAGGTGAGAAAACCAAAGTACAATTAGTACTTATACCTTTATCAGAGAAATATTTTAAAGCTTTTACACCATCTTTAATCATAGGTATTTTAACTACAATCTGATCGTGTAATTCAGCTAATGCTTCACCTTCTTTCACCATTTCATTAAATTCTGTTGAAATAACTTCAGCAGAAACATCACCTTCAACAATATTACAGATATCAACATAATGTTTTAAAATATTATTTTTTCCTGTAATACCTTCTTTTGCCATTAAAGATGGATTAGTTGTGACCCCATCAAGAACACCTAGTTCTTGTGCTTCACGAATCTGGTCCAAATTGGCAGTATCTATAAAAAATTTCATTTATCTAGTTTTTAAGTTTTAAGTTACTCCTTTAACACAAAGGTAGTTGCTAGTAACAAAGCTACAATTTATAATGGTTCATCAATAATTTCTCGTAGAGTTTGTCAGACAGTATTTTTTTCAGAAACAACGAGAATTTTTGCATAAAAGCCCCTACTCTATAATGTACTTTAGGATTTTTTGTATTTAAAATCTTTAATACCGTTTTTGCTACCAGAATAGGGTCTTGGCCATCTGCCACGTGCTCATTCATCATCTCAAGACTTTCAGCATACTTCTTATAGGCTGAATTCGCTTTAATGGGCGCATGATATCGCCCACTTGCTATATTTGTTACAAAATCACCAGGAGCTAAACTAGAAACTTTTATATTAAATTCTTTGGCTTCCATACGTATCGTCTCTGTAACAATACTCAAAGCTCCTTTAGAGGCCGAATAAACCCCTCGGAATGGCAATCCCATATACCCTGCTATAGAAGTTATATTTATGATGTAACCTCCACCCTGCTTTCGCATATGTGGCATTACTTCTTTTACCACATGTAAGGGTCCATTAAAATTGGTATCGAATGCACTTAAAATTTCAGAATGTGGTGTTTCTTCTATAGGCCCAGTAATACCAACTCCAGCATTGTTTATTAAAACATCAAGCTTACCTTCTTTTGCAATTATTTCATCAACGGCTTGCTTAATTGTTTCAACATTTCTAACATCCATTTCTAAAAGATCAAAAGCACTAAAATCTGGATGTTTTGCAACATTTCTGGTGGTTCCATAAACATTGTATCCATTAGCTGCTAATAAAATGCAAATAGATTTACCGATACCCGAAGAACCGCCCGTAACAAGAACTACTTTCTGAGACATAAGGCCTGCAAATTAATGATTTTGGTATTTTAATTCTAAATGAAGTACGAATATAAAATTATCGCATAAAAAAACGGCAAGCTACCTACATCGCACCGCTACAACCATATACCCTTGCTGCGTTCCCACCCTGGGGGATTCTACAGGAGCTGGTCGTGTAGGACTTGCCGAACTGCAAATATACAACGAACAAAAGGCATTATCCAAAAGAGAAATGCATTAATTATTTGCTAAATAATTAAATATAAGTTTTGCGAATGTTTACGTTAAAAGAATAACCGTATAACTAGTTCAAAGACAAACAGCTAATTAAAAAATTGACTTTTAAACACTTTATCACTTTATCATGGTTACTACATTTACAATTTTACAACGCTCTGCTATTTTCTAACACCTAACTCCGATTCATAAATTAGACTATTGAACCTTTGAATAGAATCGATTAACTTTACCATCTTAAATTCAATTATTTCTTATTATGCCTAAATTATTAGTTTCTTTATTTGCTTCTATTCTTTTTATGGCCTGTGGCGACGGAGGTTCAAAAGCCGACTTATTTAAAATTGATTTGGAAGGCGGAAAAGATATTTTCCAAAAAAATCAATCTGTAGGTATCTCCATTATAAATAAGAAAGAGAAAGATATCAGTAAAGTGGTCTATTCCATAGATGGCAATGAACTTCCTATTTCAGGTAATAAAATCACTTTAAACACAACATTGTTAGGCAATAGAACTTTAACAGCTAACGTCACTTATGAGGATGGAACGGTAGACATTTCACGAGACATCAAAATATTAGCTGAAAAAGTTCCTGAAGTATATAGCTACGAAATAATTAATACTTTTCCACATGATACAGGCGCCTACACACAAGGATTAGAATTCCATAACGATACGCTATATGAAGGTACGGGGAAAAAAGGCCGTTCTTTTTTAAGAAAGTTCGATTTTAATACTGGGAAAGACTTTGCAAGAATTGATCTCGATAAATCGTTTTTTGGTGAAGGAATTACCATAATGAATGATAAAATATATCAATTGACTTGGCAGGCAAAAACAGGCTTTATTTATGACCTGAATAAATTCGAAAGAATTGATAGTTTTCAATATGGCGAAAGCAACCAAGGATGGGGACTATGCAACGATGGTGAAAAAATATATAAAAGCGATGGAACAGAAAAAATTTGGTTTTTAAATCCAAATACATTGGTTGAAGAAGGTCATATAGAAATTGTAACCAACAAATCTATTTTCAACAAGGCAAATGAACTCGAATTTGTGGATGGTAAAATTTACGCTAATGTTTATCAACGCCCAAGTGTTATGATTATTGATGCAGAAAGCGGTGCTATTGAAGGTGTCATTAATTTTAGTGGATTAGATAAAAAAGTGACTAAAGGAGATAATTGGAACCCAACAGATAATGTATTAAACGGCATTGCATTTCACCCTACCAGAAAGACTTTCTTTGTAACTGGTAAAGATTGGGACAAGCTTTTTGAGGTTACCATCTCAAAAAAATAAAATGAATTATTACGAAAAAACAATTGTTGTTGGGGAAGAAGATTTAGACGACCTCGACCATGTAAACAATGTGCGTTATGTACAATGGATACAAGACATCTCAAAGGAACATTGGCAAGCTAGAGTAACTAAAGAAATTCTTGAATCGGTAGTATGGGTAGTAATGAACCATAATATCACCTATAAAAGCGCAGCCATGTTAAACGATACTATTTTAGTAAGAACACATATAGCAAAAAGCAGAGGCCCTATTTCTGTTCGTGTGGTTGAAATGTTCAATGCTAAAACAAATTCGCTTTTAGTTCGTTCAAGTACTGAGTGGTGTTTACTAAATGCTAAAACGTTTAAACCCACTAGAATTTCTGAAAATATAAAAGAGATTTTTTCAAATGAAACGCGCTAAACGTTCCATTGATTATGTGCTAAAAAATGCGACCATACCTCTACTCCATTCTGATTTTTGTTTTGCTTGCTTCTGGCATGGCATGTCGCAAAAATTTTGAATATGCACCAAGTGCAGGAAATTTAGAGTTTTCAAAAGACACCGTATATCTCGATACTATTTTCAGCAATATAGGTAGTAGCACCTATAGTTTAAAAGTATATAATCCCACTCGAGATGATGTAGAAATTCCATCAATCCGATTACAAAACGGTACTCAAAGTGGATACCGTCTCAATGTAGATGGTGTACCGGGAAAAGAATTTCAAAACATTCCAATATTAGCGCAAGACAGTATGTTTATTTTTATCGAAACAACTTTTCATGTTTCGCCACATACGGTTAATGAATTACTGTATACAGACAAATTACTTTTTGATGTTGATACAGATGAACAATCGGTTGAATTAGTAACCCTTGTAAAAGATGCTGTTTTTTTATTTCCAAATAAAGATTCTGAAGGAAAAATAGAAACTATTTCAATTGGTAACGATTCCGAAGGAAATAGTATTAAGGTAGATGGTTTTTCATTACAAGACAATCAATTGCATTTTACCAATGAAAAGCCTTACGTAATTTATGGTTATGCTGCTGTTTCCAATGAAAAAACTTTACTTATAGATGCCGGTGCCAGAGTTCATTTTCATAAGGACTCTGGAATTTATATAGATGCCGGAGCCAAATTAATGATAAACGGAAGTCTTAGCAGTGATTCAAAACTTTTAGAGAACGAAGTAATTTTTGAAGGCGACCGATTAGAACCGCAATTCGAATCAATTTCTGGACAATGGGGAGCACTATTAATAACCAACGGAAGTACAGGTAATACCATTAATTATTTAACCATAAAAAATGCTACAGTTGGCTTAAAAATTCAAGATGAATTAAACAATAATAGTACATCGGAAAACACAAACTTAGAAATTAAAAATTCTCAAATTTATAATAGTGAAAACATAAACCTTTGGGCACAATCTGCTAGTATTCTTGCCGAAAATTTAGTGTTGGGCGCTGCTGGTAGTCAATCGCTATATTGCAATATGGGTGGAGCCTATAATTTTTCGCACTGTACTATTGCCAACTATTGGATTAAAGATTTTAGATTAAGTACTGCGCTACAAATTGATAATTTTTCTAATGATAAAAGCTACGATTTGTTTAATGCTGATTTTACAAATTGCATAATTTACGGTGCGCAATCAAGAGAAATTTCTTTAGTTTCAAATGAAACAAACACCTTCAATTTTTCCTTTACCAATTGTCTAATTCGTTATGCAGATAATGCTGTATCGACAGACAGTTTTGTTCTTGATTTCGATAATGAAAATCATTTTAAAAATAATATAATTAATCAACCACCAGAATTTTTTGATTCTTTTGGAGGAGATTATCGAATAAACGAATTATCTTCAGCAAACGGAACAGCTAATTTGGAAACAGCACTAGAAATCCCCCTAGACATCCGAGGGGTTAATAGAAATGTTAATCCAGATATTGGTGCTTTCGAATCTACCCTACAAGAATAATTACATATATTCATTTTTTGAAAGAAAATTCTTTCAAATTAGTTCATTTTCAGTAAATTGCGAATGTAAACCCTAAAATTTATACGGGAAATCTACAAGCAACATATTAGTTCTATGGCTAATTTGCATGTAGATAAAAAGTCAATGGAATATTCGTATGCTATAATAGATTCCGACGCTACTTCTAACTTGCAATTACAGCACTATTTAGAAGAGTATGGTGACTTCTGCCTTGTATCACACTCAAAAAATTCTAATGAGGGCATCGACAATATTCTTAAGTTTTCTCCAGATGTAGTTTTTATCAATTTAAATGATAAGGCTCAAGAGCATTTTCAAATGGTTACAGAGCTATATCAATACATAAAAGAGCTACCGGTTTTTATAGGCATCTCCACTTCTAAAGCGCATGCATATGACGCAATTAAGAACAACTTTTTCGACTATTGGTTATTACCTTATAATGAATTCAATATTCGTAAGTCTATTTTAAAACTTAAAAAGTTGATGCCAAAAGAAAAAGATTTGGAGACTTTATGTTTAAAATCGTACCGCGATTATCATTATGTTTCTACTAAGGACATTCTTTACCTACAAGCAGATAATAATGCAACCGATTTTATTATGAAAGACGGTTCTGTAATTAGTGCATATAAAACTTTAAAGACCTACCAACAACAATTACCAAAAAACTTCGTTCGTATACATCAGAGCTACATATTAAATACCAATTATGTATCTCGTATTAATTATGGGAAATCCATATGTGCTTTAAAGCTCAGTAAAGTACAGTTACCGTTTTCAAAATCGTATCGCGAAAACGTTGACCATTTAAAAAATATTCTTTCAAAAACTACAATTCACTCGGTTAATTAATCGAATACTCATAAAATTCATTCACTTACTCACAAAACTGTTCTATTTACTAGTAGAATTTTTCAATCTCCATTGTAAACTAGCAATCATGGTAGTTTAGTCGTGTACTAAAAATCCAATAACAATTAAATAAAAGAACCATGAAAAAAGTAGCAAGTATTATAGCAGTAGTAGTAATGACAATGGGCATGTTTTCATGCGATAACGATACCGCAGAAAATGATGATATCTACAATTCAATAAATGCAGCTGAGAATGATGACAATGGCCATAGTAGTTCTGGTGGCAGTGGTGGTGAATAATAGCAAAAAATAGTTTACATAAAAAAAGCCTTGAATATTACTTTTAAGGCTTTTTTTATATCTTGTAATTAATGAACAATCACCTTGCATCCTCCTTTAACACATTGCGAATATTTATCGCAACGTTTGTTGTTGCCCTAATCATCACTTCTTGCAATAATGCTAAAAAGAATAAAGAGGAGTTTGCTACTACAAACGAAAAGGATAGTATTCTTGATTATATTAATTTGGGTTCAAACAAAGCTTTGTCTATATCTGATAGATTACTCCTTTTAAATAAAGCATTTAAATTAACACAACAAATTAAGCAAGACACTATACGTATAAAACGCTTGACAAAGCTGCAATGGCTATACTCACAATTGAACGACTCCACCAATTTTAGAGTTTCCAACAAACAAGCACGTAATTTAGCCTTAAAACTTGAAGACACGTATCGGCTTAGTCTTAACTTTTGGGATCTTGGTGTATATTTAGAAAAGGCTGATGTGCAAGACAGCGCCTATTATTATTTGTCTAAAGCGCAAAAATATTTCATACAATTGAATGAAACCAAACGTGCAGGTTATATTACCTATGATATGGCACGAATACAATCAGAAATTAAAGATTATTCTGGTAGTGAAATTAATACTATAAAAGCGATAGAGTTATTAAAACCTTTTGATGAAAATATGATGCTATTTCGATGCTATAATTTACTAGGTATAGTATCAAAAGATTTAGGAGAATATAAACAATCATATCAATACTATAACGAAGCAGAAGGCTATGTAAGAAAATTAGATTCCCGAGAGTTTCTCGAACTTCAGCTTGTCAATAATATTGGAGTAACTAATTTAAAAAGTGGTGCCATTGATAATGCTAAAAATCAATTTAAAAAAATAATAAATTTCGATAGTGTAAATAATAAATGGCCCGATACTTATGCTAGAGCTTTAAATAATTATGCTACTGCTAAGTATAAAAATAATGAAGACGATAATATAGTAAGCATAATAGAAGAAGCGATAAAAATAAGAGATAGCTTAGAAGATGAATCTGCATTGGCTGGCAGTTATATTAATTTAGCAGAATATTACTTGTTTAATAAAGATTCGATTAAAGCCCTAGTGCCACTTTTAAAAGCTAAACAAAATGCTGAAAAAAGCAGCAATAATGAAAGGCTTTTACAATCATTAGGGTTACTTGCACAAATTGATAAAAATAATGCGGCTAGCTATAGTAAGCGCTACATAAATCTTAATGACAGTCTTGCGCATGCCGAGAGAACTTTACGTAATAAATTTGCACGCATTCGTTTTGAGACCGACGAAGTTGTAGCTGAAAATATAATACTTGCCAGCGAAAAGGAATTATGGGCGGGAATTACAGTATCCGTAATGTTATTATTTGCGGCATCATTTGTAATCATAAGTCAACGTATAAAAAACCAAAAACTAAAGTTTATACAAGCTCAGCAAAAAAGCGATGAAAAGATATTTAGTTTAATGCTATCTGAAAAACAAAAACTTGAAGAAGGCAAAAAAATAGAACAAAAAAGAATATCTGAAGAATTACATGATGGTATTTTAGGTAAAATGTTAGGTGCTCGAATGGTTCTAACCGGACTTAATAAAAAAGTAGATACGGATGCTATAACCGTTAGAGCAGATGCTATTTCTGCTTTAAAAGATGTAGAAAGTGAAGTGCGATTAATATCGCACGAACTTAGCCATGCTGCATATAAAGACATGCATAATTTTATTCGCTCCATTTCCGATTTATTAGAAAACACTGGAACTACCGCAAATATTTCGCACACTTTTAATTATGATAATGAATTTACATGGGATAATTTAAGTGGTGACATAAAGATTAATTTATACCGCATTATTCAAGAAAGTGTACAAAATGCAATTAAACATGCCCAGTGTAAAACGATAAATTTAGATTTCTCCGTCGAAAATGAAAGCCTACAAGTAATAATTTCTGATGATGGTGTTGGTTTCGATTTAACAAAAACCAAAAGAAATGGAATTGGTATGTTAAATCTGAAGTCCAGAGTAAATAGACTGAATGGGGAATGGACTATTGATAGCAAATTAGGAGAAGGTACTTCTGTGAGATTATTGATTCCGATTACTTACTTTTCAAAAGAAAAGCATAATTTTGATACACTAGCCAATTAATCACAGATTAAGACCCCAAAGTCAATGGAAACTTTAAAAATATTTGCTTTAGATGACCACAAGATGACGGTCATGGGCTATAAGTTTATTCTTGAGGATGCCAATTTTAACGAATTCGAAGTTGAAGTAGACATTGCGACCACTTTTGATATTGCTAAACAAAAAATCAAACAATCTTTAAATACTAGAAAGTACGATATAATTCTCCTAGACATTCAATTGGTTTCATTAGATTCTGACGATAAGAGAACGGGCGAAGATGTTGGCATTTATGCTAGAGAAGTCTCCAAAGAATCCCGAATTGTTTTTATGTCCTCATACAGCGATAGTTTACGGATTCAAAGTTTATTTAAATCGGTAACTCCAGATGGGTATATGGTAAAGTCTGAAATAGATGAACATACCTTGATCGATATGGTAAATACTGTAAAAAAAGGAATTCTTTATTATTCGCCGAGCGCACTTACAGCGATGCGAAAAACCATGTCACGACAATTTGAGGTGGATGATTACGACATAATGATACTTCAAGAACTAGCAAAAGGAACTCGAACTAAGGATATTAGTGACCACGTACCGTTATCACAAGCTTCTGTAGAAAACCGTAAAAGGCAACTAAAAGTAAACTTCGGAATTAAAGAAGAAAATGACCTCGCCCTAATAAATGAGGCTCGAAAAAAGGGATTTTTGTAAGATACGGATTACATTTAATAAAAATAAGAGCAAAACCCTAGTTTTTTTATGGTTTTCATGTAATGATCAGAGTCAATTAAAATATACATTTACTTTTTAAGTAGAAAGTATTATTTTTTTTGATGTCTATAAACCGAGTAAATTTTGATACAAGTGAATTAGGTGGTTTCTCCAACGACCTAAACTTAAATGGTTTGGAAAGGTTCAAAAAAAACCTTGAAAGATTCTTTATTTCACAGATATCCATTCGTGAATGCATCACCAGCTATACCTCAGAAGTAAAACTTGTTATCGAAGTTGCAAGCCCTTGGAAGTTTTCTCAAAATGTTGAATATTTTAGAAATAGTACCTTAAGTGATACTGGTTACAATGGAAAAGCACTATTAAACATTCTTGCCGAATTACAAGAAGTTAATGATGTATTAATAGATATTGAAGAGTTATCACTAACTACAGAAGACACTACAATTATAATCCAAAGAATTGGTAGATTAAGTATTGCTAGACAATATGATAATATTTTGAGGGTAATCCTAAATTCATACAATTATATTGTCTCTTCCATTCGAGAAATTCCTGAAGAAATTCACATACCGGTTTTAACTGCTGCCGACAATAAAAAAGAAGATTACGCTATATTATCTGATTTAACTACGAGAGATTCGGATTCAGAATATTTCTCCTATTGGGGATTATGCTACACATCAGATTTTGATACAATTATTTACGATGTTAAGAACGCTGACTTCATTTTTGAAGACGTCACTATATTTCCGCAATAATTTCTACTAAAAATTTAGTAATTAAATAATTGTTTACCTGCCATTAATGCGTTTACGCGCGATTTCACACTTGCAATTTTAGCTTCATCTTCTGCATTCGTTAATACTTCATCTACCAATTCAACAACGGTAACCATATCTGCCTCATTAAGTCCACGCGTGGTAATCGCAGCTGAACCAAATCGTATCCCTGAAGTTATAAATGGAGACTGCGTATCAAAAGGCACCATATTTTTATTCGCAGTTATATCGGCTTTAACCAAAACAGCTTCGGCATCTTTCCCTGTAATATCTTTATTTCGCAAATCAATCAACATCATGTGATTATCAGTACCTCCAGATATTAGATTATAACCTTTAGCTACGAAAGCTACTGCCATTGCTGCAGCATTTTTCTTTACATTAATCATATAATGTAAAAATTCATCAGAAAGCGCTTCTCCAAAAGCAATAGCTTTAGCTGCAATAATATGCTCTAAAGGCCCACCTTGATTCCCTGGAAATACTGCCAAATTCAACAAAGCAGACATTTTCCTAAGCTTTCCGTTTTTCAGTGTAATACCAAAAGGGTTATCAAAATCTTCACCCATCAATATTAATCCACCTCTAGGGCCTCGTAATGTTTTATGCGTAGTAGTTGTAACTATATGACAATGCGGTATTGGATCAGATAATATTCCTTTTGCGATTAAACCAGCTGGGTGCGATATATCCGCTAATAACAATGCACCAACACTATCCGCTATTTCACGAAACCTTTTAAAATCCATATCTCTGGAATATGCAGAAGCACCAGCAATAATCATTTTTGGTTTTTCACGGTCCGCTATTTCTTGAATCTTATCGTAATCTAAAACTCCGGTTTCTTTATCAACACCATAAAAAACAGGGTTGTACAAACGACCTGAGAAATTTACAGGCGAACCATGTGTTAAATGACCACCATGCGAAAGGTCAAAACCAAGAATTGTATCACCTGGTTTCAAACATGCATGATAAACAGATGCATTTGCTTGCGAACCAGAATGTGGTTGTACATTAGCATATGCAGCTCCAAAAAGTTCTTTTGCACGATCAATAGCTATTTGCTCAACAACATCAACAACCTCACAACCTCCATAATAGCGCTTACCAGGGTAACCTTCTGCATATTTATTGGTCAATACAGACCCCGCTGCTTCCATTACTGCCGGACTTGTAAAATTCTCAGAAGCAATTAATTCAATACCATTTATCTGGCGTTGTTCTTCCTCTTTTATCAAATCAAAAATTTGGCTATCGCGTTGCATAACTATTGTCATTTAATTAAGCGGCAAAAATACAAATTGAAAGGCTTTAATAGCAATAAAAAAATAGTTTTGATTATAATTTTATTAAATAACAGTTAACAACCTGCATACGTCATTTACAAACCGCAATAAGACTCAAAAATCACTAGATTTAATAGTCTTTGATTAATAATCTACTAATCATTTGTGCTAAATCCAATGCTTGCAATTCACTGAAAATTATGTCGCACACCTGATTTGTACTAACATTCAACGTTTTACGTTATGGACTTGACCTATTTTGGCATAGCTATTGAAAATATTTACAAAATCATAAAGTCTAATATCATGAAAAAAACACTACTATATTTAGCTACAATATTTGTAATGCTATCCTGTGGCGGAGTTAAAAAGACGCAAAAGGCCATAAATACAGGTGATTATCGTAATGCCATAAACCAAGCAATCACAAATTTAGCTAACAATAAAGCGAAGAA
>NZ_JBDVFA010000062.1:0-57274 GCF_039941195.1 Aurantibacter sp.
AGAAGAAGAAGAAGAAGAAGTGGAAAATGAACTGGATGAATTGATTGGACATTGGCCACTTGATGAGCAAAATGGAATAAATGCTAATGATATTAGTAATAAAGGCTTGGTTGGAACGCTTAAAAATGGCTTGACCTTCGATACACATAAAACGGATGGTCATATTGGTAGTGCTGTGTATTTTGATGGATCAGATAAGCGTATTAGTCTACCCGATATTGATAATAACGTACAATCCGGTTTATCGGTTTCTGCATGGATAAACCCAAGTAATGCAGAAGGAGGATATCAAGGAATTGTTGGTAGTTCTACATCTGGTGGATTTATGATGTTCATTAAACAAAACAAACTGGCCTTTAAGGTAACTACAAATGAGAATGGTAAGAAGCTTGTTAGTGCTGGAAATATTCAAAACAATAACTGGCAAATGATTACTTGTACCTATGATGGCAGTACTATGGAATATTATATAAATGGCGAAAATGTTCATAGTGAATCCTTACCTGGTACTTTAAGAGATAAGGATGAGGCTTGGTTGGGATGGTCCGGATGGGGAGAAGAATATTTTGAAGGTGATATGGATGATGTACGGTTATTTAACAAAGCACTTACAGCAGAACAAATATTTTCAATGTATGAAGATGGAACTATAGACAGCGTATCCGACAATGTAAATACTGAACAAGAACCCATAACCATTGCTACTGCTGAAGCATATGCTTATCCGAATCCAACAGTTGGAAGATTTAAAATATCTGGATTATCTCCTGGTATTAAGTCTATTACGGTATTTGATTTCGCCAGCGATGTACTTATTTCTTTAGAAAGTGATGAAACTGAGCCAGAATTAGATCTTTCTGCTTACCCTGATGGTATTTATATTATTCGAGTACTGCAAAACGGATTAGAGCATGCGTTTAAGGTAATAAAGGAATAGATTCGATTTAATAAAATATAAAAAAGAACTTCGTTATTTTTAACGAGGTTCTTTTCTATTTAATTTGTTTTTTTGAAGACTAAACGAAATATTTTTTGATTTCACTTCCCTCCTATTAGCGCTGTGATATTTTATCTTCGGCTAACTTTTTTTTGAGCAATTCAACGTCTAAAGATTCCAGTAAGGTTAATAAATTAGGAAACCTTTTTTGATGGTAGCCAAAATGCTCATCTGTAAATTCTGCAATAGCTTGCTCTTTGCTCCAGTTTTCAAATACCATTCTCGATGCAGCAACAATAGCTCCTGTTCTGTCAGATCCATGCCAGCAATGTATTAGAAGTGGCTTTTCAGCTTGTTGTATACTTTGTAGCGCATTAAAAATGTCATCAAAGTTTAATTTGGAAGCTTTTAATGGAATACGTTCTAATTCCAGAGTAAGACCTTTTAGCTTTTTTTTATCTGTTTTTTGTCGTCTCAGATTTAAAATGGATTTTATTCCCATTGCCTCCAATTCTTTCATTCCTTTTTTATTCGGTTGTTCTGAGCGGTATAAACTATCATTCAACCTATAAAAGTTATGAAAATTGTCAGATGCTATTTTGTCGAAATGAGATTCTTGAAAATCATCAGAAGGCAGGGAAAATGCCGCTAACAAGAATGAAAACATCGGTAAACTATAAAATTTTAGTGGTTGCATTTATAATAATTCTCTAATTTTTATATTACGGAACCAAGATTCAAAATACCAATTTTGCAATGCAATTTTGCCTTGGCTAGCTTTACCGAAACCAGGGGCATCTTTAAATTTTGAATTGGCAATTTTATTTTTCCACTCATCAGAGTTTAGTTCTTCTTCGGCCGTAAGTATACCATTGAGATAAAACTGAATTTTTCCATTTTGTTGTATAATACGCGTCGTATTCCATTGCCCAACTGGCTTGGCTTCAACCGTATTTAATTGTGGTGATAATCCCCATACTGTGCCAGGTCTTTTTAATGGAGTTTTGGTATCCATATGTTCTGGTTCTAGCAACTGGTATTCAATACCGGTGTTGTACGTAGCTTTATATTCTGGGGATTCTTGTACATTGATAAATACCCCACCGTTGCCTCTGAGTGCCATTTGCCAATCGAATTGTAGCTCATAGTTTTCATAAGCTTTATCGGTAACTATATCTCCAAATATTTTACTTTCATCTGTAGCATTACAAAATATCATTCCGTCTCTTACTTCCCATGCAGAGAATTGGGTGGAATCTGGTTTATTAAATAGATGCCAACCATCTAAAGTTCTACCATCAAAAAGTAAGCTCCATCCCTGCTCTTTTTCAATATCCAATAATTGATTGTGCACTTTATTTTTAATCGCTAGTTCTTTGGAACGTGTAATTTTAAAGTCCTCTTTTTTCTCTGTCTTACAGGAGGTTGTTACTAAAATTAAAACTACTGAAACATAAAGGAAAGTTCTTATCATTGGTATAATTTATTGTAGTTTATGGAGAAAAGCCTACAAATTAAATAAAGAACTAAAGTAATGAATTCAATTAAATGATATATCTTTTCTTCTTAAGTTTCCAGTGCATAAATACCTACGCTTTTAAAAGTTATGGGACTCTCTTTATTCTATAATTTTTATATCAATTGATGTTCTACTTTGCCAACCGGTTTCATCAGTTACTGAATATGAACAATGATAATCACCAATTTCAACATCTGAAGGAATTGTTATGGGCACATTAATTTCATAGCTAACTAAACCGCCTTCTATGGTATAGTTTTCTACAAAAATTAAAGGGTTTGTGGCTTGTTTTACATCATCTAACGAACATTCTGTTACCTGATCATCATGCGTATGATGGTCAAAATTATGATGAATATCTATACTATATGCAGCTAAAGCACTATTATCAGTAACCATAGCTTTAAAATTATAGGTTTCGCCACGTGTTAGCAAAGCACAACCTTGAGGAAAACCTCCAGTATAATTAACGGTTATGGTTGGTTTCTCTTCATCTATTTCAACACCATCATCATCAGAGCATGCCCCCATTAACAACATAAGCGAAACAAAATATAAATATTTTAAGCTAATCTTCATTTTATAAGATTTAAAACCGCATAGTATTAGGTTAACACTATGCGGTATTAATTATTTAATTATGCAGTAACATCAATATGAGCTTCATACTCTTTGGTGTTACCATCTTCATCTTCTACAGTGAAAATGATATGATATTCTCCTGCAGGTGCAGTGGCAGGCACATCAATATGCTCATGAAATTCTGCCTCAGTTTCTTCATGATATCCATCTAAATACTCTGCCTCATAATCCCACTCTACTTCTCCATCACCAGGTGTAACACCATCCGCATGAGCATCAACAGTAATATTATGTATACCGTGCGCCGCATCAATCATAAACTCAACGTGGAAATCTTCTCCTCTAGCGACTGTTTCATCCATTTCAAAACCACTAATAGTAATGGTATCCATAATTTCAACATGCCCTTCTACTTCTGTGCTATTCCCTAATTCATCAGTTACCAAAAATTCAACATGATATTCTCCTACAGGAATATTTGCTGGAATATCTATATGTTCATGAAAAGTAGGATTAATAACTAGGTAGTCAGCATCTGTATATACTTGTTCAAATTCCCAATCTACTTCATCCCCTGAAGCTGTTACTTCATCTGAATGAATAGAAACAGTAATGCTACTTACAGTAGCTTCGGCAGTAATTTCTGCTTCTATATGAATGTCTGAACCTCTATAAGCAAATGCTTCTTCTTCATGGTCATGATCTTCATCTCCTTCTTCGTCATGATGACCTTCGCCATACTCAAAATCGGAAATTACTGGAGCACTCAAGTCAACCGTTGTATCATCATCACTACATGATTGAAAAAAGAGTCCGATCGAAGCGGCGATTGCTAAAAATTTAAAATTTGATTTCATACTAATTGTTTTCATAGTGTTTAATTTTAATTACTGATTATTTAAAAAGGTATTGTTACAGATAATGAGATATTTCTGCCAGGTTCTGGTACATCTATTAGTCTGTAAAAGCTTGTATGATTAAAATATTTGGAATCGAATACATTATTTAGTTTTACACGCATTTCTAGTGGCTGTTTATTTTTAAACGCGTTAATTGCTGCTAAAAAAGACATATTTAATACTTGATAACCCTCTGTTTTTTCTTCGGGAGGAACAATTTCTTCTTGTGCCGCGGTTATTCTAAAATCTGCTATTAACTGAGGTTTTTGAAAAAATAAAAGTTTCTTAAATTGATATTTGGCCGATACTAAGCCGGATAAAGGCGGAGAAAATGGTAATGTAAAACCTTTTTTTGCACCACTATTTTGCCTGGAATACACATATTCTAATGATGCATCTATTTGTAAGTTTTTAACAATGGTAGTACTTGCATTAAATTCTCCTCCTATTCTAAATACTTCAGCTTGTGTATACTCATAGATTTGTATGGTTTCGTAATAGCTTGAAGTTGGATTGAGGTAAATATAGTTTTGAAATATATTTACAAACGGACTAACACCTACACGAAAATTATTTGCGGTATGATCTACTGCTAGATCTAACTGATATGATATTTCTGGATCTAAATCTAGATTCCCTTTTTCATAACGGTACATGTGATAGTTAACACCATCAGATGCTAATTCATTAGCTAACGGCATTCTAAAACTTCTACCAACATTTATTTTGTAACTGGTTTTATTTTGAATATAACTCAACCCTAGAGAAGCGCTGAGGCTGCCAAAATCAAGAGTCTTATTTTTAGACCTTTGGAGTTGTATATAGGATGTAGATCCATCATCATTGTTTATTGTGGAAGGATACCAATCATAATAAGCCTTGGTATCTACCCTACCAACATCATAACGTAAACCGGCCAAAACATGAAAATTAGAATTCACCTCAAACTGGTCATACCCAAAAACACCAGCAGTAAAACGGTTGTATTCTGGAATTAAAAAGCCCCATCCACCGATATTATTATTTTGGTATTCAGTATTTAAACCTACTACCACATCATGTTGTTTATTCGGTTTAAAATCGTCACGAAAATTTAAGGAATAGGTGTTTTTAATAAATAATCTTTCTTTGGTATCGGGTGGTGTTGGCATATATCCGTGAGGAACTGGTTCTGAATGCTCTTCTCTATTATTGTTTTGGTAGCCAAGATCAATATGTAAGTTATGATCTCCAGCACTTATAGCTGTATTGTTAGTTATTTTAAAGTGATTAACCTTATGAAACGGAAGATCAACATCTCTATTAGAACTGTCATAATCTATACTAGAAGTGCGTACTTCCAAACCATGTGCGTTCGCAAAGAATCCATTTTTAGCATTTACATTACTAAATACGGTTTCAGATTTTATTCCTTCTGCAACATAACCGATACCCAAACTTGCATCGGCCTCGTTACCAGCAGTATTTCTTAAATTATGATCATCTAGTTCAAAAACATAGTTTTCATAATTTATTCTATCTGCTGGTACTTTATAGTCTCCATAGTCTCTATAAGTTAATCTACCACGATAAAACCATTTATCTTTTCTAGACGAAATACCAGCTGAAACTCCCAATAAGTCATTGTTGCTTTCTCCTAGAATATTAACTTCCCCACCAAACGTATTGGGTAAAGGAATTTGATTTGATTGTATGTCTACAACACCAGCAATAGCATCGGACCCATATAATAAGGAAGCCGGACCTTTTATAATTTGTATATTTTCTATTCCATGTTGATCTATTTCTAAGCCATGATCATTACCCCATTGTTGGGCCTCATGTTTAATACCGTTTTGAACAACAGCCACTCTATTAAATCCTAGGCCTCTAATAACAGGCTTAGACTGACCAGAACCAATATTGATGGTACTAACACCGGCAATTTTACTTAAGGTCTGCATTAAGCTATTTTCTCTATTGTTATTCAGAAATTCTTCTGAAACCGTTTGGGAAACTATAGGGACTTCCTTGAGTTCCCGTTTTTTTGATTTCCCACTAACTTTTACTTCTTCAAGCTCAGTAGTAGATTCTTGCAAGTAAATTTTAAGCTCTTCCATTTTTGGTCCAACAGTAACACTAATGGTTTTAGGTTCGCAACCAATGTGAGAAATTGTAAACGTATATGAGCCTTCGGCCACATTATTTATGGCAAACTCACCTGTTGCTCTTGAGACTGCATAAAGATTCTTCCCAACGATATTTGCACCTTGTGCAGGTGTTAAATTGCTGGCGTGTAACACAATACCCTGTATTTGATAAGTATCTTGTGCGAATGTTATCGAGCACAGACTAAAAAATAGTCCTATGTTCAGAATTTTATGAAACATATTTGGATTTACTGTAAGAATTGAACTGTTATTCTTTAATAAGAATTAAGACAAAACCTATACATTTATTGATGTAGAGAATAAATTGAAATGCTATCTCCTTAAATTTTAAAGGAGTTTATTTCTAATAGTATTTGTAAAGAATAAAATGTATAGAAAACTTAAATTGAAAAAGGGGGAGGTCTAGAAAAGAGTGCTCTTGCTAATATTGTATTAGAAACTATATAACTATAATTAGTAGTTATAGTGCTATCAATAAAAAAATGACTGTTTTCAATTTCAAACTCATTTAAATCGGAAGAAATTGTAGGTGTTAAACTGTTTGCAATAGCATGGTCACAAATAGTACATGATTCTTTCTCATTCTCGTCATCTGAATGTGAAATTACATGAAGTCCTGTCATTTTCGTTGTTAGAAAAAGAACAAGCAAAAAATAAGTAATATTTTTTTTTATAGGACTAAGCTTCATTAAAATGAAAAATATTGCGCGAATATATTACCTTTTTTGATATAACGCAACTGAGTTGCAATAGTTGTTTAAATCAAATCATTTTAGATATATATAAGTAAGAATATACTTGTAAAATCAGCCTTATTTTAACTTATTAAGATATATGCCAGAGTATTTATCTGTTTCATATTGATTTATAATTTAAGACTGAATTGAATTGCTTTTTTTAATATAGAAGGTTCACTTCCTGGCCCTATGGTTAATAGTTTTGACCCTGTAATTGGAATTCCATTAAAAGGTCTTATAAACACCTCACCATCAGGTGTTCGTTCAAAATAAGTGTAATTTTCTTGGTCGCCAATTTTAGTACATCCTTTTGCTCTTAAAATGTTTTTTGGTAGTTGGTTGCAAATTTCATCAATACAATTAATATGTGGTAAAGAAGGTAAATCTACAGAGCAAGATGACCAATGTGCTTTTTGATGCTCCATTTTTTGAGCCGAATTCGTTATGGGTAAAAGTTCGGGAAGTAACAAAATGTCTAAATCATCCATGGTTACAATTTTAGCCTTTGGGTTTAGTGTTTGCAATTCCTTAATTACCATTGCCTGTCTACTCTTTGATGTGTTTTCTACATGTGTTAATACGAGAAGCGAAGAAACCTGAACTTGATTGGCTTCTAATTCATTGTGTTCTCCCCTTTTCTGCCAATTTTTAACATCAACAACAGAGATTTGAATTGGAGGTAAATACCTGTCGCTTAAGCCAACACTAAGAAATTCCATTAAAGAACAAGCGTCAGAAGTTCCATTTGCTTCAATTAATGTGATGCCGTTTTTTCGATCGGGTATTCTGTTTACAGTATTTCTAAGTTCCATAATCCCACTACAACATATACAACTACCACTAAGCGCCTTAATGGATTTTAAATCCAATTTTTTAGTTAGTTGTTGTGCATCCATTTGGGCATTCTCATAATCATTGAGAATAATAAAGGGATCCCAACCTTTGTCAATATAGCTATTGATCAGAAATTTTAATAAGGTAGTTTTTCCGGCACCTAAAAAACCAACTACGGTAATAATAGCTTCCATTATATTAGTGGTTTTCTTACGAATTTATACTTCAATTAGGTTTGGTAGAATCTTTTTTTAATAATAACTACTAGGATTGTACTACCATATTAAATAACAGTGCTTAGTCCTATTTTTCTGTAGAAAAAAATCAAATGTCTATGATTATATGAAACGACCTCTTTTAATTAAAATGGAATTTTTCTTTGCAAATTAAATTTGAATAAATGGGATAAAATCTATTTACGTGGTGGTTGTAAATTTGCCCTTTAATACAAATGGATTGGAAATGTAAAGGGCTTAACTCATTACTTAGCTCGTTAATTTTAAAATTTATATAATACGAAAATACTAAATTCTGAAATTGGTTATTGCCCCAAAATTTTGTGTGCCTTTTTTGTTCTTCAATTTTTCTATATAGCTTTTCTAAGCCCGTTATGTTTTTAAAAAATTGACACTCCAATGCATCTAAAATAATTTCATTTTCACTAGAGAGTATAAAAAATATGTTTCCAATATTTTTTGCTTTTATTAATTTTTTAAGGCTCTCTAATGTTCTTATATCCTTTGAAAATGTATTTCCCAATGAGGTGTAAAAATAATTATTGTACCCATAGTTTGAGTTAACTATGGGTTCTAAATTATCTGTAGGACATAAAAGAAATAGGTTATTTTGCATTAAAAAAACGTAACTAATGATGATATAAAAACTATAAGTTTTTGAATGCCTCTGTTTCCATAATAGATACCGATTTAAAATTGTTTGGCTCATCGGTGTCTATAACATCAAAATTTCTAACATCTACATAATCATTAAATTCTTCGCTAGTATTTATGATTACGCCACCAAGTAGAAAAATTCTTTTACATGAGAATTCACTTAAACTCATTTTTACCAGCTGTTTTATTTGTTTATCTATGGCAACATAAGTATAGTCAGTTATGGCTTTTTTTGGATTGTCAGCATGAATAATATCATGTTTAAAAGGCATTAATGATTGTTCTAATTGAACTTGTTGATGATCGTAGTATACGTTTTGAGGTACATAAATTGGTTCTTCATCTTTTTTGTTAAACCGTTCTAAAGCAAGCATTAATGCGCCGCAACTATTTGTAAGACGCGATTGACCTATTCTACGCATACGACCTAGTTCTCCATCATCAGTAATACCAATATGAGGACCGTAAAAAATAAATGCATCTCCATCATCTGGAATGTGGTGAGAAAAAGCCACCATACCTGTAAATCCAGAAAAAGGTAATCCGCCTAAACCACCCATAGTAAAAGGTCGGCTCAATACTTTACGAAAATCTGTTGAAACATTAACATCATCAGAACAAACCGATGTAGCGAATAACATTTTTTTTAGATCAGATTTATACTCTGTTTCCAAAAGAGATAAATAACTATCGGTTATTTCGGCTCCAGTTTTTGCAGTGGCGTAATGTTTGTTTACGGTTTCTTTGATTTCCATAACTGTATCGTTTAGTTGATTTTATAATTTGTTGCCTTTCTGTAATGCATTGAAAAATTCTGATCTTATTTTAGGTTTATTGAATTCGCCATCATATTCAATAGTAGTTGTAAAACTATCTTTATCTTTTATACCCCGCGAAGACACACAAAGGTGTTTGGCTGTAATCATAACAATCACATCTCTCGTATTTAAAATTTCTTGGAGGTCTTTTAAAATTTGCAAGGACAAACGTTCTTGCACCTGTGGGCGATGCGAGTAATAATCTACCAAACGATTAATTTTAGATAAACCAATAACTTTATCTTTTGGTATGTATGCAATATGCGCATGCCCGGTAATGGGTAAGAAATGATGCTCGCAAGATGAATCTATTGTAATGTTTTGTTCAATAAGCATTTTCTTATATTCATACTTATTCTCAAAAACTGAAAGCTTAGGTTTGTTTTTTGGATTTAAGCCATAAAACAATTCTTTTACATACATTTTAGCAAAACGGTATGGAGTGCCAGATAAACTATCATCGGTTAAATCTAAACCCAACTCTTCCATTATTTTTGAAAAATGATGCTGAATATTTTCTATTTTCTCATTATCACTTTTATCAAAAGCATTAGGTCTCAAAGGAGTTTCTATGCTTGAGGAAAAATGATTATCCCCTACTATTTCCAATTGATTTTTATCCTTCATTAGCACAACATTTATCAGTGTTACATTTACAGTATTTTCTATTGTATAAGTGAAATATCACCAAAGCAATAGCAGGCGCATAAATTACAGCTTCAGGTAAATGAAATAATTCTAGTTTTTCATTTAGTATTATTGCTGCTAATACAGACCAACTTAGCCAGAGTGAAGGTTTAATCCATTTGAGAATTGTTGTTTTAGTAGACCATAAAATGGCGAAAAATGAAATAGCTAAAAATAAATAATCCATAAATTTCCACCAGATAGGCGGACCATCACAGCAGGTGACAGAACCTGCTTGAGCTATAAAAAGAAAAGGAGTGGCAATACAATGGACTAAACACAACGAACTTGCAAAGCTTCCTAAAATATCGGATTTTTGTTTTATTAATATCATTATTAGTATTGTTAATACAACTGAGTTGCAAATGTAATTATAATATTTGTTAATGCAACCCAGTTGCGTTATCTTTGTTTTATGGGTGTGATTAGAAAAACTAAGGCCGTAGAAGTATTACTTAATGAGTTTAGTAATAGTACAGTTGCTATTTCTGCAAAAAAATTAATTGAACAGTTAGGTACTTCGTTTAATAAAACAACTATTTATCGCGTACTTGATAAATTGGAAGACGATGGTGTTTTGCATTCCTTTCTTGGAAAAGAAGGTCATAAATGGTATGCAAAATGCAATGGGTGTACGGCTGTTGAGCACCAAGACTTACATCCACATTTTCAATGCCTTAGTTGTGGAAGAGTAGATTGTTTAAGTGTTAGTGTGGCACTACCAAAAATACCGAATAGAAAAATAGAATTTTCTCAGTTGTTAATTCAAGGTAAATGTGAAGAGTGTTTAGTTCATTAATTCTATTTAAAAGTTTTAATAGAATTTATTTTTTAGCAACAAAGACCACTGCTATGGTAATACTAATGTCTGAATTCTAAAAAGTTACCTATATTCCCATATTAATCGACTACCCAACTTTATGAAAACCAGTTTCTTTTTTTTATTAGTAAGTTTAATTACTGTAAAGCTCAATGCTCAAGAGGGTTACTATTTCTCATCTGTACAAGGACAAACCAGTAAAACGGACTCTATTATTGTAGCTTCCAAATATCCCAATGCTATTAAGGTTAAAATTTTTGGAGAGCATACTGAAAATTTTAAACACCTTTCAACCACAATTGGAATCGGAGAAAATTCTGAAAATTCGGTGGTAAAATTTATTTTCGAGCCAAGCAAGAAAGCTAATGGGATTTCTAGAGCTACATTGAAAATTAACGGAAAGGGCATAAAATCTTTTGAAATCGGACTCCGAGGAATGGCTATACCAGCCTTAGAAGGAAAAAATGAAGCTGCATTGGCAAGTGTTCTAGATTTGTTAGATATTGGGACCGATATTGGATGGACTAGCTTACCCCACCATACTAAGGCTGAATTGCAAGGAGAAGAAATTGAAGCTTCTCTTTTTAAAAAAGCATCAGCTGGTGATGTCACTATTACCCCGATTGCACGTTACTCACCTCCTTCTATTATTCCTTTTGGTTATTATTTACCTGCTGCTGAAGGACCAGAATTGAAACAAGTAGGAATATTGGCAGATAGTGAAGACTTTCATGAACACCAAGCTTTGTATCCTGAATTGGAATCAGGGAAAACTGCTTTTGACCCTAAAGAAGAAACTTTTGGCTTTTACGTGGTAAGTCACACGCATAATAGTTTTACGGAAGATATCTGGAATATGATTAATTTTCCCAATCGTGCTGCACACGCAACGAGGATTTATCCTGTAAAAAATAAAGAGGGAATACTTATTAAAAACTCGTATTTGGTTTGTTATGAGGAGGCTGCTAATGGTGATTATCAAGATTATGTATTCCTAATAGAAAATGTAACTCCGGTTGAATCGAATTCACTTTTTGCGACTATGTTACAACCAAACGATTTTAAGGGATGGGATAAATTTTTAGAGTCAAAAGGCTTGAATAATGATCCAGAACATATTTTTAGTGTATCAGATGGACTTTTAAAAGTAGTAGGAAAAGAAATGGGGTATATTATTACCGATAAAGTATATAAAAACTACCATTTAAAATTACAATTTAAATGGGGCGAAAAAAGATGGCCTCCACGCTTGGATATGAAACGAGATAGCGGAATTTGTTATCATATACCAGAAAATGAAGTAAATAAAATTTGGCCGCATTCGATTGAATGTCAAATTCAAGAAAGTGATACGGGAGATTTTTGGTTGATAGGTCATAGTACTATTGAAGTAGATGGGAAACAAAATGAACCAATGGCTTATTCGAGTATGGTAAAATCTAAAGACAATGAAAAGCCAAAAGGCGAATGGAATACGGTTGAAGTACTATCATTTAATGGCATTTGTGTACATATAGTAAATGGTGAAGTAGTAAATTATGGAACCAATGCTAGTCTTAAAAAAGGCAAAATTTTACTACAGTCTGAATTTGCTGAGATCTATTACAAAGATGTATCCATAAGAGAATTCAATTAAATTGAATTAAAAACTATAAGAAAAAGCAGCTCCAATGGAGCTGCTTTTTTCATTTTACTTATGCTTCTAAATACCCAAATTTTCCTGTTTTGAAATCTTGAAAAGCTTCCATTAATTCTTCTCGAGTGTTCATTACAAAAGGTCCTTGGGCCGCAATAGGTTCGTTTAAAGGTTCCCCACTTAGAACTAAAATAGTAGCATCCGATTTCGCTTCAATCGAGAATGATTCACCATCATTACTAAACATTACAAAATGATCTTGAAGGACATCTGTACTTTCATTAATTCTTGCATCTCCCTCCACAATTACCAAGGCTGTTGTATAATGCAGTGGAAATGACATTTGTGTTTTACCTCCTTTATTTAACCTTACATTAAACATATTAATTGGTGAAAAAGTAGATGCAGGCCCTTTTTTGTCCTCATATTCCCCGGCTATAACTTCAATTTCTCCAGCACTATCAGGTAAAGTTATTTTGAGAATTTCTGAGTTCGGAATTGCCTGATATTTGGGAGGACTCATTTTATACCTCGCTGGCAAATTTACCCACAATTGTACCATTTGAAATTCACCTCCTTTTTTACTCCATTCTGTTTCATGAAATTCTTTATGTAATACACCTGATGCAGCCGTCATCCATTGTACATCGCCCTCTCCAATTATTCCGCCTCCTCCTGCACTATCACCATGTTCAACCCTGCCTTTATATGCAATAGTCACAGTTTCAAACCCGCGATGTGGATGTACACCAACACCTTTTGGGATATCGGTAGGTGGGAAATTAAACTTTGAATTATAATCCATCATAATAAATGGATCCATACGCTTCATGGTCGATGTGCCCGGTATAAAATTATGTACTCTAAAACCATCTCCTACAAAATGTGGTCTTCCTGGTTGTACTACCTTTTCTATGCTTCTTGTTTTCATGATATTGTAATTTAAAAATCACTTAATACACTATTTCAATTATTTTAATACTGTAAAATTACCATTGAATTAAAAGTTGTGCATTGACCTATGATAAGAAGTGAATTGTTGTCTTATGCCTTAAAGTTTTCCTTTGCAAGCGTTTTACGAACACGACTTAAACTTTCAGGAGTTATTCCTAAATATGATGCAATCATCCATTGTGGTACGCGTAACATAATATCTGGATACGTATTCACAAAGTCTAAATAACGGACTTTTGCCGATGCTCCTAATAATAAACTGATTCGTTTATATAAATGTCGAATATGATTGTGAAGTAAAATCTCGTTTTGTTTTCTAAAATTAGGATTGACTTTTGCTACTTCATTCACAAAGTTCTCATCCAACATAACTGTTAAGGTATCTTCAATAGCATCAATATTGTAAGTTGATGGTTCTTGATAGAATACACTTCCTCGGTCACTAACAATCCAGTTTTCCGTAGCAAATTGTAAAATGTTTTCTTTGCCTTCTGAGTTAAGAGCATAAAACCGTAGTACTCCATACTCTACGAAGAAAAAATGTGAGCAAACTGCTCCTTGAGATAACAAAAACTGATTTTGAGAAACATTTTTCGTCTGAATAAAGGACCTAATCTGATTAAAATCATCTTCAGATAATCCACCTTTCTCTATAAGATATTTTTTAAAATTGGGTAGCTTCATCTTTATAAAGATACACAGAATCTAAATCAGTAAAATATTTATGAAGATTTTCTAATATGCTGTTTTATCAACTTTTTTAGTCCATTCTTGAAATGGCTTTATTGCTATTTCAGGTAGTAATTGCTCAAAAGGAATACTTCTTTTCTCATAGGGTAACGGAATCTCTTTATAAATAAATGCATCATCAAAGCCAATATTGGCAGCATCAGCTTGGCTACTGCCATAATATACTTTATCTGGTCGGGCCCAATAAATAGCACCTAAACACATCGGGCAAGGTTCGCAAGAGGTATAAATTTCACAACCATCTAATTGAAATGAATTTAGATTTTTACAGGCGTCTCTAATTGCAGTAACTTCTGCATGGGCCGTTGGGTCATTTGTTGAAGTAACTTTGTTATTACCCTTTCCAACTATTTTTCCATCTTTAACAACTACACATCCAAATGGCCCTCCTTCATTGTTTTGCATTCCCTTTAATGCTGCGTTAACAGCTTCTTGCATAAACCTTTCTCGATTCATTTTAATCTAATTTTAACCTTCTACAAATTTACAAAGTATAACTTTGAACTATAGAAAATTAAAAGGATTTACTATTCTACTAATTTTCTGAAATTTTATAGGATTATTTACCCTGGGAGTATATTGATTAAGTGAAAAATTTCACTACTTAATTGTTTAAATTTTAAATGAGTATGATTTTAGTTCAGCGCTTTTTAATGGCATTTTATATTATAACACAAGTTAATTGCCAAGAGATGGGTAAACTGAATGTGATTGCAGACATGCCGAGTAGTCTGAAAGAAAGCTCAGGTATGGCTACTTATAACCAAAAAGCTGTATGGGTTGTTGAAGATAGCGGGAATCATGACAAAATATATAAGGTAGATTTATCAGGAGATATTAAAGAAGAATTAGAAGTTAAAAATGGGAAAAACCATGATTGGGAAGATTTAACCACTGATACAAATGGTAATCTTTACATTGGTGATTTTGGAAATAACACGAATAAGCGTAAAAATTTGGTTATTTACAAATTACCTAATCCTGAAAAAGAAAACGGTGATAAAATAACTGCAGAAAAAATAGAATTTAATTATCCTAATCAAAATAAATTTCCTCCCAAAAAGTCAAAATTATATTTCGATGCGGAGGCGTTTTTTCACTGGAATGGTTTTCTTTATGTCATTACTAAAAATAGAAGTAGGCCTTATGATGGTAAAACTATGCTCTATCGTTTGCCAGATAAAAAAGGTGAATACGAGGCAACGTTTATTGCAGAATGGACTACCTGTTTGGAACAAGATAGCTGTTCGATTACTTCCGCAGATATTTCATCAGACGGTAAAACTATTGCATTACTAAGTAATGGATTAATATGGCTTATTACTGATTTTAATTTTGAGAATATTTTAGAGGGAAATATTCAGCAAATAGATTTGGCTGTACGTTCACAATTGGAGTCGATTTGCTTTTTAGATGATACTACTTTATTGCTTTCTGATGAACGTTCGAATCATGAAGGAGGGAATTTGTATCAGTATACTATACAGTAGAAATAAATAAGTATTCCTCTTTTTTCTATTCGTATGCCGTAAAGGTAATGACTAGATTGTCTGAGTGATTATTTACGTTTACTGTAAATCCGTCTGTTGTAAAGGCTGTAAGAATTGCCGTGGTTAGACCAACTTGGTCTCCATTCTGATTCCCATAACGAACCCCTATACATTCCCCGTCATCTGCATATCTTGAAATATCATTAATAGAATTACCATTACCACCAACATAAATCACTTGTTGATTAATAGTTCCATTATCATTTCTAGCATACCCATTCATAGTGCCAAAAGAATTTTGTAAAGTATTATTATTGTTTCCAACAGCATTGTCTGAATTAATTGATGTTGTTTCAATATTAGGATGTCCTGCAAATACAATGGCTTTGGGTTCAAAAGGAAGACCCGTAATCGTTTGTGAACCTGTACCGTTAATAATGAAATGACCTGGGTAAGAGGTTTGTCCAGATTTGAACTGCGACCAAGTAGTTCCATCAAAAAAGAACATTTTATTGAGCGTGGTATTAAAAACGAACGAACCTACTAAAGGACTAGTTATATTGTTCATCTCGGTTGTAGTTACTTCATGAATTTTAACTAAGTCATTAGCTTGTGGAGCTTGAGCTTTTAATGAGTATAACGTCGATATCATGAATACTATATGGAAAATTGCTCTCATTTAAATATTGTTTAATTCAATTTAATTAATATGTCCCTAGGACATGAAATATTCCAAATACTTATATTTTAATTATTTAAAGGCTGTAAACATTACTACTAAATTATCTGTATGGTTATTTACATTAATGGTAAACCCGTCTGAGGTAAATCCTGTTAGGATTGCAGTGGTTAGGCCTAGATTATCTCCATTGAAATTTGCATAGCGAACACCAATGCATTCTCCTGTATTGGCATATCTTGAAATATCATTAATTGATGATGCATTACCACCAACAAAGGTAACCTGCTGATTAATTGTTCCTCCATCATTACGTGAATACCCGCTCATTGTTCCAAAAGTATTTACGGTGGTATTACTATTGTTCCCCACTCCGTTATCTGAATTTATAGTTGTAGTTTGAATATTGGGGTGTCCAGAAAATATAATATAACTAGGCGCAAAAGGTAGGCCTGATATGGTTTGAGTACCACTACTATTAATAATAAAATGACCTGGATAAGCCTCGGATTCTATAGTAGTCATTTCGGTCCATTCAGTGCCATTAAATACAAACATTTTATTCAAATTGGTGTTGAAGGAAAATGAACCTTGTAAGGGATTTGAAATAGAATTCATTTCTGTTGTTGTCACCTCATGTATCTTTACTAATAAATTAGCTTCTGGAACTTGAGCTTGCAACGTATTATTGAAACCCACTACTACAATTAGAATAAAAAGAATTAGCCTCATGAATACAAATCATTTAAGTCAAAATAATTTAGATTGACATGTATGTATCAAATATCGGTTATAACTACGGTAAATTAAAATTTTACTATGAAGGGAAATACCTATGCTTTGTACGAAAAATAAGAACATAGGTGGTTCCTCTATTATTTAGTAACAAATAATAGGACTTGATTAAAAATAAAATTTAAAGAAAAACGCGTAGAACAAATCTTATTTTTGCAAAGTAACTTTTACTGCATTAAGACCTTTCATTCCTTGTTCAAGCTCGAAAGAAACTTTGTCATTCTCAGCAATTTCATCAATTAAGCCGCTTACATGTGTAAAATACTTTTCTTGATCTTCAGCATCAATAATAAAACCGAAACCTTTAGAACTATCGAAAAAAGAAACAGTTCCTTTATGTACTGGATCAACTTCCTCAATATCTTCAGCTAAAGTCTTAGGTACACTAATAGCAATATCTTCTACATCTATTTCAACTCTTAAAGATGGGTCTGGGGGCGTATCAGTTAAATTTCCATTGTAGTCAACATAGGCAAACTGAATTCCTTTTTTATCAGACTCTTTAGCTTTTGCTTTACGAGCCTCCATCTTTTTCCTCTTCTCTTCGCGTTTTTTTAAACGTTTCTTTTCTTTTTCTGTTTTGTTAAATGTTTGCTGCGATTTAGCCATTCTTAAATTTAAGGGTAAGTTTTAATTATTTTGCAAGATATCATTTTTTCCTATAGATATCCTATTATGCCTAACATAAACTATTTCAGTTTAAATATCAAGTTTGATGAAGATAATTATTAATGAGAATGCACTTAATTTATAACTACACTTAAATAACAATCATTATTAGTAGTTCTATAGTCCTAGGTCGTATAATTTATACTTCAGCTATTATTTATATTAAACTATGGCTATATGATATTTACACCAAAAAAAGGTGAATAGCTTTATAAGCTACCCACCTTAACTAACAATCAACCAATAAACTTTTATTCCATATCGATAATGCCTATTACTTCATAGGCTCTAGTTCCGTTTACTTGTACCTTTTCGTAAAGTATATTTGCGTATTCGTAATAAGTTTGACCGTCAATGGAGACTTTTTCGTAATCATCTGGTAATTCATATACCAAAGTTCCAATTTCAGGTTCTACAACTTCGTATTGATTATTTATATTGATATAAAAAATACCATGTGAATTGTAATAATCACGGTTGTTAAATCTTAC
The DNA here is from genome assembly GCF_039941195.1 of Aurantibacter sp. Taxonomy (GTDB): domain Bacteria; phylum Bacteroidota; class Bacteroidia; order Flavobacteriales; family Flavobacteriaceae; genus Aurantibacter_A. The sequence goes on from NZ_JBDVFA010000062.1 coordinate 18,341, forward strand.
TTTTTTATAATTCTGAGGTAAAACCTTTACCTTAAATCCAACTTTAGGTGCTATCTCAATATATCGACCTCCAGACTGCGTATAGTATTTATTATTAGCATAGTAATAGTTTTGACCTTTATTAGAAATAACTGTTTTATTTGGTACATTTCGTACGGAAACTACCTTCTTTTTAGGCGTTTTATAGGTTACTTTGGTACTAGAAACTCTTTTGGTCACAGTACTATTTTTAGTCGTTGCAGTTCTTGATACTGTTTCTTTTTTACTAGATTTTGTAGCAGTACTTCTCGTTTGTGCGGAAACCTGTGCGGTAATCGCTATCATGAACAAAAATGGTAATACCGCTTTCTTTATATATGTCTTCATAATTTAAGTTTTAAATTAATAATATATTCTTGTCTTCAATTATACTTCAAATGTATAAGTCATTACTTTATCTAAGAAAGCAAATAGAAGTTTGGCCAAATTGTATCTACGAAAAGGATATTTTTATAGATATCATTTTATTGTAAACAACTTATTATTATATCAAATCAAAAAAAGGCACACATTTAAAATGCATACCCTCTTTTTTAGCTAATTCAAATATTATAATTATTTCAATAATCCTAGTAACCCTGTTAATTCAGTAAGGTTTAAACTTGAATTACTATCCGTGTCTAATGTGGTAAAGTTTTCTGCTACAGAACCGATAGCTTCGGTTGAACTTATAGCTTCGTCTTTATTGCTGTCTAATAAGCTAAAAAGACTTGAAACCTGTTGTACTGTGGAGTTGGAACTTAAAGAACTAAGTAAAGTTGCTGCATCTGCCATCGATGAAGTATTAACATTTTTTACGCTGTTACAACTAAATATAGCCATTGCAATAGTTAATGATAGTACTATTTTTTTCATGTTTTTATATTATATAGTTAATGAGTAGGCAAATGTACTTTATGCTAGTATTGTTGTAAAGCTAAATAGACGAACAAGGTTAATTTATCTCCTAATCAGGAATATTAATAGATGAAGCAAATTTTTGTTTATTAGTATAAGGTTATTACTTTAAAATAGATTAAAAAATAATAGCTCTATTTAGTTCGTGTTTATTATAAATAAACCTTTTTTTTAAATGGACTTTAGTATCTTCAAGGTTAATAAAATTAATAATTTGTAAAATATTCATTTTGGATGAAATCACTCGCAATATCTCTTATAGCAATACTTTTAATTTGTTCTTGTCAACAAAAAAAGATAAAGAATACTGAAAATAGTGATGCTTCCTTAAAGGATACAATTGACAAAGAAGCTATTCCTTTTCCCGAAGAATTAGTGAAATTTGAAACTTATACAGAAAATCCAGTATTTAAAGGTACTGGTGAAACTACTTGGGATCAAAATATTAGAGAAAGAGGGTATATTTTAAAAGAAGATGAGATTTATCATATGTGGTATACAGGTGTTAATTCTGAAAATGAGCCTCTAGCTTTAGGATATGCAACATCTACTGACGGGATTTCTTGGAAACGATACAGTGATAAACCTATATTCAACGATAGTTGGACAGAAGACATGATGGTTATTAAAGTAGACGATACGTATCAAATGTTTGCAGAAGGGAAAGGTGATATTGCCCATAGATTAAGTTCTAAAAATCGTATAAATTGGGAAGATCACGGTTCTTTAGATATTAGAACGACTAATGGTGATCCTTTAAGTGAAGGCGCATATGGAACACCAACTGTATGGAGAGAAAATAATTTATGGTATTTATTCTACGAACGAGGGGATTTAGGTATTTGGTTGGCGACCTCTGAAGATTTAAATATATGGACAAATGTGCAAGATGATCCTGTAATTGCAATGGGACCTGAAAATTATGATCAATACGGAGTAGCTGTAAATCAAATAATAAAATATAAAGGATGGTATTATGCTTATTACCATAGCACTGCTTTTAAAGATTGGCACGAATGGTCTACAAATGTTGCAGCTTCTAAAGATTTAATTCATTGGACAAAATATGATGAAAACCCTATAATGGGTGAAAATAAATCTAGTGGTATTTTAGTCCCTGATGGTGATAAATTTCGCTTATATACTATGCACGATAAGGTTGAACTCCATTATCCTGTTGGTGAAACCACTAATTAAAAAGGAACTATGGGGTATAATTGTTTAAATCGATTCTTTCTTTAAAGCATATATTTGCCTGAATATAGTTTTCTCAATTATGATTATTCCTAAACTTCATTATATAACGCAGGGAAATTCACCTAAAGTTGTACTCGATAATATTCAAAAGGCTTGTACTTCTGGAGCGGAATTGGTTCAATTACGTTTAAAAAATGTATCCGAAAAAAAGATTTTAAAAGTAGCGCAGGCGGCGAAAGAAATAACAGCTCATTTTCAGACTAGATTAATAATTAATGATTATTATAAAATTGCCCATGAAATTAAAGCTGATGGGGTGCATTTGGGAAAATTGGACAGTAGTCCTACCCTAGCGAGAAAAAATCTATATTCTTGGCAAATGATTGGAGGTACTGCAAATACTTTGCAAGACTGTGAAAATTTAATAGTAAAAGAAGTTGATTATATTAGTTTAGGCCCTTTTCGATTTACAGAAACCAAAGACAATTTACCTTCTTTATTAGGGTTAAATGGGTATGCTGCCATAATTGATGCGCTACAAACTGAAGTTCCAATTCTTGGAGTTGGAGGTATTACTACTGCAGATGTTTCTAATCTATTAGAAACGGGTGTTTCTGGAATTGCTGTTTCTGGCGAAATAACACGTGATTTTAGTAATATAAGAACTTTTAATCAACTTTTAAATGCTTCTTCAACGGCAGAACAGCGATATACATTTAAACAATAATTAATTCTGAATTAATCTTTATAATTGGTGGGAGGCTTTCTATGTAGTGTTCCTTGTTCATAGGAATATGTTAGTTTAATTAATGTTGGTTCATCATACATCCTTCCTAAAAATTGAAGTCCAGCTGGTAGGTTTTCACTCGTATAACCCATGGGTACTGTAAATGCAGGTTGACCTGTATGTGGACTAATTATTTGATTATTATCACCTTTATATTCCTCCGAAAATAGTTCGATATGTGCAGGAGGATTGTTCCATGAAGGATAAACGATTGCATCTAACTCTAAGGAATCCATCATGTTTTCGATGGCTTCTCTAAAAGCAATACGCCGTGAATCGGTATACACATCTAAACACGCTATTTCAGAATCTTCCCATCTACCACTATGAGCAGCATTCCGTTTTACGCGTTCTCCGGCCCACTCAGAATTACTTCCTATGCGTATAATGTCTTCTATAGTTTTTAGAGTGTCGCTTTTTACATATTTACTTAAATATGCCTCAATATCTTCTGTAAAAGTAGCGCACCATTGATTTTGTCTTAGATCCTTAAAACCTGGAATTATTAATGGGTCTACAATTATTCCACCTAAGGAATCTATATTTGATATAGCCTTTTCAAATAATGTTTTGATTTCCGGATGGGGATTGTCTTCACTCAACTCGCGTAAAATTCCAATGCGCGCACCTTTTAATCCATCTTCTATAAGATACTGAGAATAATTCTCAGGTATTTTACCATTTGAATTTTTTGTGAGTTGATCTTCACTATCATATCCTGCAATTACTTCTAATATTTTGGTGGCGTCTGCTACTGTTCTTCCCATAGGGCCAACGACATCATTTCTAAGATACAATGGTACAATTGCACTTCTACTTACAAGACCTAAAGTGGTTCTAAAACCTACTAGAGCGCAATGAGAGGATGGTCCGCGAACAGAATTGCCTGTATCCGTTCCTAATCCTATGGTTCCAAAATTGGCAGCAACTGCGGCGGCGGTACCACCACTGGAACCTGCCGGTACAAATGCTATATTATATGGGTTGCGAGTAGTCCCAGCAGTTGAACTTTCAGTATGCATTGGACTAAAAGCCCATTCTGCCATATTTGATTTTGCAATGATGATAGCACCGGCTTCTACAAGTTTTTTAATGATAAAAGCATCCTCCTCAGGTATGAAATCTGCTAACGCTAAAGCTCCTGCCGTTGTCGGTAAACCAGCTGTATTAATATTGTCTTTTACGATTATTGGAATACCATGTAATGGACGAAGCTTTCCGGTTTGTTGATATTCTTTATCTAAGCTTTCTGCTATTCCTAATGCTTCGAGGTTTATTGTTGTAATTGAATTTAGTGTGCTATCTAAGGTTTTTATTCGCGTAATGTATGTTTCAACTAGTTGAACACTACTAAGTTCTTTTTGTTCGTAAGCCTTGTGAATTTCACTGATTGTTAGTTCTGAAACACTATATGTTTCGTTAGAAATGGTTTTTTCTTTACAGGCACTAAAAACAATAAACAATAATATGAAGTAAATATGCTTAGCTGAATTCATAATCTAGTTTTGTTATAGTTAATTCTGATTGGTTAAATCCAAAATTCATAATGATAAAAGTTTTAAAATAGTAATTAGCAATTTCTTTATCATGCAATAAACACTCTTTTTTATAACAAATAGTGAATGCCCAATTAAACGGTTTAAAATTGCGAAATAATTAGTCAGCATTTAATATTTTTACAATAGTCCGTTCAATAGATTATAATTATGAAATATATGGTACGTTCAGTTTTAGTCATATTGATTTACATGGGTTCTTATTGCGTATATGCTATTTCGAATCCTTTATTACATCTTGATTCGACCAGATTAGCCACATCAAAAAAGATGATAACTAGTAGAACTGCTTCTAAAGAATCACTTGCAGCTTATAAAAAATTACTACAACAGGCTGAAGAACTGCTCAAAGGTAAAATGCCTACAGTAATGGATAAAACTATATTACCTCCAACAAAAGACAAACACGATTATCTCAGTATTAGTAGATATTGGTGGCCAAATGAAGACACTGCAGATGGCTTACCTTGGGTTCGACATGATGGTGAAACGAATCCCGATACACAAACCGCAGCCGTTGATCGGAAAAGGTTAGGTTTTATGGGAAAAAGCATATGGAAGCTGAGTTTAGCATATTATTTTACCGATGACGAAAAATATGCAAGTCGGGCAATTAACATGCTTAAGATTTGGTTTATTAACCCAGAAACTTTAATGAATCCTCATTTAGAGTTTGCACAAAGTGTTCCTGGAAACCCTAATAACAGACCTTTTGGGATTTTAGATGGAAGATCTATCGTAAATAATATTCCTGATGCCATAAACTTACTTTCTGTATCCAAACATTGGAACAAAGATTATCAAACAAAAATGATTCACTGGTTCACAGATTATTTAAAGTGGCTTACGGAGAGTGAAATTGGAATTCAAGGAAGTTTACTTAAGAATAATCATGGTTCGTGGTATAAATATCAGGTAGCGTCGTTAGCGTATTATTTAGGTGAAATAGAACTTACAAAAAATACAGTAGTATTGGCGCAAAAAAGTTTAGATGATATGCTTAATGATGAAGGCGGACAAATACATGAATTAGCTAGGACTAAGTCATTTTTTTATAGTTGTCTTAATTTACAAGCCCTTTCGTCCATTGCTGAATTGGGAGATAAGGTAGGAATGGATATGTGGCACTATGAAAGTGATAATAAAAAGAGTTTATCATTAGCTCTTAATTATTTAATACCCGTAGTTGAAGGTGAAAAGTGGCCAATCGAAACTTTAAAACCAGTGGACATTACAGGATTAGTACCTATAATTTCAAAGTTAGCTTTTAAATATAAAACTCGATATTATAAAAAGCTATTATCTAATATATTAGAAAAAAATATACACAATAGTAATTTGCAAGAATATTGGTTAGTTAATAGCAACTTTTAATATTATTATAGTGCCCCCCTTATACTAATTATTCCAAATTTAACTTGTCCATAATTTGCAAATAATTGACTTCTAAACGACTATTAAAATAAAGAGTGAATGTATAAGTATAATTTGAAGTAATCTCGTATAAAGTTTTAATTTATTTAAAATCGAATGTGTTTTTAAATAACAAAATCAAAAATAAATTTTCATTTTATTTAATTTGATAGTCTTTTATTAAAAGGTTCACAGGTATTAATTTAATTCTTTTAATAAAACCAGTGTTTTATCAATTTCTTCCTTTGAATTGTAAATGTGCACGGAGTGTCGAAGAAATTTACTTCCAACTGAACGTGGTTGTAAGCGTTCTTTTTCCCACATATAAGCTTGTAACTCAGGTCCGGTTTTGCCTTTTATACCATAAGTAGTTATTCCTGCAGCCATCGCTTCATTGGAAGAAGAATATATCGTAACACTTGGAATTTCTTTTAGACCTTTTCGTAAATACATACCAAGTTCTTTAATTCTACTATACCAGACATCTTGTCCAATTGTAGTAAAGAAATCGACTGCAGCCTCATAACCCGTCATTAAGGCTGGGTTTCCTGAACCATTCTGCATCAAACGAAAACCATGATCATCTTGATTTTCCCAATTATAACTAGAAATTGTAGTCCAAATATCACCTACTACCTCTTTATTGATATAAAGCAAACCACTACCTGCTGGTGCCAAAAGCCACTTGTGTAAGCTTGAATAATATGCATCGCAACCGATTTCTTTAACATCAACTGGTATTTGACCAACACATTGCGCACCATCAAGTACCGTGAAAATTCCACGCTTTTTAGCTTCCATACAAATTTCCTTTACCGGCATTATTGTACCAAAACCTGACACCATATGAGGTATAGCGATAACTTTAGTTTTTTTTGTAACTTCTTTAAAAATTGTATTAAAAATCTCATCTGGATTATTGGCTGGTTCGGGTAATATAGCTTGTTTATAGATGCATCCTTTTCGTTTTGCTAGCATTTGCCATGTAGCAAAACCACCGCCATGCTCTTGATTTGTATTTAGTAATTCATCTCCTTTTTTTAAATTAAGTCCCATGCCAACATAGTTCATTCCAAATGTTGCATTTTGAGTCAAAGAGATTTCTTTAAAGTCACAATTAATAATATGACCTAATTTTGTGCGTAATTTTTGACAAGGGAAATATCCAGACAATAAACTAGGACCTGAACCATTTTTGTAATCTACAGTAGCTGCTTCAATGTTCCAGTGCATCATATGATTAATCATCTCATTTAAAACATAACCTGGGGTTGGACCCATTGTTCCATTATTAAAATAAGTTTGTCCTTCTTTTAATGGAAATTGTTTACGAACAGTCTTCCAATAATTTTCATCTTTAAGATCTGTTGCCTTTAATACATCTAAAGACCAATCTTTTTTCGCATTGAATGACATGAATGGTAATGAAATCATTGCCAGACTACTTTGTTTTAAAAATTTTCTCCGTTGTGTCATGAATAGTATTTTAGAATTAGCATATTTATTGTTCGAGCAATTCGATTACCATTTGAGCTGAATTAATGGCTGCTACCTTTACGAATTTGAAATAATCTGTATGTGCTTGCGAATTTGCATTATCACTACAACTTCTAATAATAATGAAAGGTAAATCTGCCATAGTGCACAATTGCGCAATCGCCGCTCCTTCCATTTCAGTTGCAATAGCGTTAAAATTAGAATACAACTCTTTTGCCTTTTCTGGGTCACTAACAAAGGTATCTCCAGTGGCAATTGTACCTATATAAAATTTGGGAGTATTGCCGTTTAATGGCTGTAGATCTATATTTTCAGCTATTTTTTTGCTTTTTTGGAATAGAGATGAATCTACTTCGATATAAAGTGGATTTTTTTCATTTTTCTTGGTTAAATTTCGGGTAGGCCAAGTTTCGAATTTACCATTAACCAATTCTCCAAAATCGTATTGAACTAACTTATCTGAAATAACAATATCACCGGGGACAATATCGGGATGTAAACCTCCCGCAACTCCTGTAAATATAAGACCATCCACTTTGAAATTTGCTAATAGAATTGCTGTGCTGTAGGCGGCGTTAACTTTACCTATACCCGCTTTTAAAAGCACTACTTTTTTACTATTAATTTTTCCTGTAAAAAATGTAACTCCATTCTTTTCAATCTCTTTCTTATTTTTAAGTGAACTCTTTAATAATTCAATTTCTTCATCCATAGCCCCCATTACCGCCATGCGTTGTCCCTGCAAATTGTAGGTAACAACAATTAGTAGATAAATAAGTATTTGTTTTAAAGCCATAGGTAAATGAGTGATAATAGATTTATAATTATAAGTATTGGATTTATTTCTTCTTTCTTGCCGGTGAATAATTTAAGTATGGTATAGCTTAGAAATCCAAATAGTATACCGGTCGTAATGCTATAAGTTAAAGGCATAAGAATTGTAGTTAAAAATACTGGAATGGCTTCGTCCGGGATATTCCAATTGATTTTAGCCAATGGTTTCATCATAAAAGAACCAACCAAGACTAAAGCAATAGCACTTGATATACTCGGGACGATTGATAATAATGGTGAGAAAAATAAGAATGGTAAGAATAATAGGCCTGCCGTTATTGCCGTAATTCCGGTTTTACCACCTTCACGAATGCCTACTGCAGATTCTATATAAGCGGTTCCTGAACTGGTTCCCACCAAACCAGAAAAAATGGTGGTAACTGCATCTATGGTCAATGATTTTTTAAGATTTCTAGGATTTCCATCTTTATCTTTATAGCCTGATGCTTCAGCGAGTCCGACAAAAGTAGAGAGACTATCAAATAAATCCGTAAACGCAAATACAAATATTACTGGTAGAAATGCGTATTGAATAGACCCAATAAAGTCTAATTTAAAAAGTAAGCTAAAGTCTGGCATTGCAAATATTCCAGAATAATTAACTATGGTTGATGTTCCGTAATTTACCAGGGTTGCATCACCCCACCAACGACCAATTGGCCAAGCCAATATTGTGGTAATTATAATACCTAGAATTATTGCACCCTTCAGTTGTCGAGCTACCAATACTGCAGTAACTCCTAATCCTATTAAAAAAGTTATAATTAGAGGGTCGTTTAAAGAACCTAGAGCTACTAGAGTGGCTTTGTTATATACAATAAAACCAGCGTTTTGGAAACCAATAAAAGAGATGAATAATCCGATTCCAGAGGCAATTGCATAACGTAAAGTTTGTGGAATGGCGATGACTATTTTGTCTCGCAGCTTTAGTATGCTTAAAATGAAAAATAGAACTCCTGCCCAAAACACTGCTCCTAATGCAGCTTGATAACTTAGACCTAAACCTAATACTGCTGTATATGTAAAAAATGCATTTAAGCCCATTCCTGGTGCTATTACAATGGGATTTTTAGCATAAACCCCCATCATTATGCTTCCGAAGGCGGCAACTAGTATTGTAGATGTAACAATCGCAGAAAATGGCATTCCGGCAATAGAAAGTATTGCAGGATTTACGATAATTATATAAAAAGTTGCTAGAAAAGAGCTAATGCCCGCTAGAATTTCAGTTCTAATTAATTTACGTTCATTTTTCAAGATTCTTTAAAATAGTAAAAAGAATATTTCATTTTATAAATGACCTGCTATTTCTGAATACTATTATTAGATGATTATTTGAAGGCTTTTTTATTCGTGAATATGCACAAATGACATCTTTTTATTATGAATTTAAAAGTATAAGTTTTGGCTTAAAAGGAGATTTTGCTTTAATAGGAAATTTAAGTTTATGATAGAAAATTTTAAATTACTATAAGGAACTGGATTATGTATAACAATTGTATACTTGGACTTCTTATTATTCCAAATTTAACTCCTCCATAATTTCTGTAAAAAATTGATAGGAACGAATTCTATCATTTATATCATAAATATTAGTTACCGCAATAAGCTCATCGGCCTTAGTTTGCTCTATAAACGACTTGACCTTTGCTTTTACGGTAGCCTTACTACCAATAAATGAATATTTGAGCATTTGAAGAACCTGTGGATTTTGCATTATTTCTTTCAGATCATTAGTCATGGTAGTTGGTGGTTGTACCAAATCACGTTTTCCTGTAAAAATGCCTACAATTAATCGTATTAGTGAGGTTGCTAATTGATGTGCTTCTTCATCGGTTTCAGCAATTATAATATTTACCCCAACCATAACATATGGCTTTTGTAATGTATTAGAAGACCTAAATTCATTGCGATATATGTTTAATGCATCATTTAAATAAGTTGTTGCGAAATGACTTGCAAATGCATACGGTAAACCTTTTTTTGCGGCTAAATGTGCACTATCTGTGCTTGAGCCTAAAATATAAATTGGCACGTCAACCCCTTCTGCTACGGTTGCTCGTACCTTAGCACCTGCATTGTTTTTAGAAAAATATCGTTCTATCTTTTCCAATTCTAATGGAAATGATTGTGCAGCTTGCATAAAATCGGATCGAATAGCCTGAGCTGTTTCCCTATCTGTACCAGGAGCGCGTCCTAAACCTAAATCAATTCGATTTGGATATAATGAAGCAAGTGTGCCAAATTGCTCAGCAATTATTAATGGTGAGTGATTGGGCAACATTATTCCTCCAGAACCAATGCGTATTGTATTTGTTCCTTCTGCTACATAGCCAATTAGTACTGAGGTTGCACTACTTCCTATATTAGATGAATTATGGTGTTCAGCTAACCAATACCTTTTGTATCCAAATTGTTCAGCCTGTTGTGCTAAATTGAGAACATTAGTGTAGGTTTCTTTAAGCGAATGTCCTTCAGATACCAAAGCAAGTTCTAAAATGGAATAGCTAGTTTTTTGAGTACTCATAAATCTAAAAATTAGTAGTAATACTTCAGATTAATAATGAAATTTTAAAATTCATTTTATTGTGCAAAGTTAGGTTAACTGCTTTTATAATTTTAAAAATTCAGGGTATTGAAGTATTAAAATACTCCTAAAAAAAGCCTAACTAGCTCATGTTAAAAGAAGTAGATTTTGCCCAGAGTAATTGTGAATATCTATTCTAGTTTTTTACATTTTAGCCTATTTCGAAGCGCTATATTTGGCATCCCTAAAACAAAATAGTATGAGTGCAACTTGGTATGAGTGTAAAGTAAAATATAGAAAATTAGATGAAGCATCGGGAACACAAAAGGTAAAAACAGAACCTTTTTTAGTAGATGCAATTTCTTATACAGAAGCAGAAAGTAGAATTACTGAAGAAATGTCGGCTTATTTGAGTGATAGTGAAGAAATTAAAATCACTAATATAAAAGTAGCGAATTACGCTGAAATTCATCCCTTTGAGAATTCTGATAGATGGTTCAAGTCAAAAGTTTCTTTAATTGCTTTTGATGAAGAAAGTGGTAAAGAGCGTAAAACTAATATGTATTTATTAGTTCAAGCTAATGATGTAAAGGAGGCTTATGATAACACCATTGGTCTAATGAAAGGCACTATGGGAGATTATACCGTACCTGCTATTTCTGAATCACCTATTATCGACGTGTTTCCATATTTTTCTGGTGAAGAAGACGAAATGGAACGTATAAAAGAATTTACAGCTTTAAAAGATTCATTACCGGCTAATAATGAGATGGATGAAAAATTAGAGTTGGCAGATGTTTTGGCTTCGGAAACGGAATAAAATATATGTTTGTAAAATAAAAAGGCTGACTAATAAATATTAGTTAGCCTTTTTTATTAATCCAAATCGGAGATTTATATTAATTACCGCTTATTTGATAGCTCGAATTTTATTGTTTTTGTAATCAGCAACATAAATAGTTTCATTGGGAGCTACAAGCATTTCCGCAGGCTCGTAAAACACTACTACAACAGATACGCTTTCAACATCAAGTCATACGAACATATTTAATTATAAAAATCTATTTAAAAGACTAGTCTTAAGAACTTGTCTGGCTTTTTCTAAAATTTCACTTACCTCGTCTAAGCTTTGTTTTCTGATTATTGCAATTTCCTCTAGGCTAAATTGAAAATCTGTTGCCAATTCATATACTTTCTGCATCGACACAGGTAAGTTATGAAATACCATAGCTACATGCTTCATAACATTTTCCTCACTTATACTCTTATCTAGTTGAGTTATTAATTCCTCACTTTTATCTTCAATAAAAACATGATTTAATAAATAATCATTTTTATTATATGAAATATCATCCAACTCCTCTAACATCACAAAATCTCCATCTCCGTCGGTGCTAAAATTTTCTTCCATTTCATCCCATTCGGGTTTTGTGAAATCGTCAATGTTTGAAAAGAAATAATCATCAAATTCTTCGTACGCAATTTTGTCTTCCAATAGTTCATCTACCTTTCTAAATAGAAATGGGTGTAAATCTTTACTATTTTTAACCCAATCAAAATGATCATATACTTCAATAAACAATTGATCTATAAAATCATCAGGTTTGTATTTACCTGTTGGAAGAATATCCTTTGCAATGGCGTCACTCAATCTCTTTGTTGTATAGCGCTTTACTTGAGAGAAAGTTTTTAACAAAAGTTCGTTGAAATCCTTCTTATTGTTTGTTTCCTTATATTGTTTTAAGTCTGAGAAAGTACTTGCAACAAATACATTAAATTCCTTTTTACTTTCAAAATCTATTACAGTGTTCATGGCACAAGTTTTAAATTAGTACTTGTATCAAATTTGAGATATTATTATTAAAAAAAAGATGACATTCGTCACATATCAGAAACCTTAACTGTTTTTTTAGAATTCCTGGAAAACTCCGTTTAGCATTACTTTTTCAACAGTATTCATTGCTTCTAAATTTTTTAAAGGATTTTCTCTTAGTAAAATTAAATCTGCAATTTTACCTTTTTCGATAGTACCTAGCCTTTTTTCTACTCTAAAAAATTTAGCATTTTCATGGGTAGCAGCAACAATTACTTCCATATTTGTTAACCCTGCAGCTTTTAAAAGTTCCATTTCTTGATAATAAGCATTACCAAATTCTGCATAAGGCGCATAAGTATGCGAACCGACGACAATCTTGGCTCCTCCTTTATTTAATCTACCAACAAACTTTAGCATATTGGTAAATGCATTTACCTCTAAACTATCAGCCTTATCGTATTTTTTTTCGAAAACGGCCAATGTAGGACTAATAAAAGTTTTTTTCTTAACTATAAAAGAAACTATAGAGTCAACTTTAGGATTGTTATCAATATTTAAAGAATTCCATACTTCGTAACGTCCTTTTCTTCTAGCATTGTTATCAGCTAAAATTAAATTTTTATACCTTTCACCTTCCTCTGCACTAAGTAAAGAAGTTCCAAAAGAAGTTATATGTTCAATTCCATCTAATCCTGCATTAATTGCATCAACGGCATTAGATATTTCTAAATGAGCAGTAACCGGTATACCTCGTTCATGAGCTGTTTCACAGATTGCTTTAATTTTATCTATCGATAGTCTATAATAAACTTTAATGGCTGTAGCTCCCTCATCTGCAAATTTATTAACTGCAAGTCTACCTTCTTCAGGATCTTGAATTAAGAAAGAATTTTTTGGATATGCTGGTGGATAACTATCTATATGAGGACCAGTTAGAAAAAGTCGTGGAATGCTTTTACCCGATTTTCGCGCAATATCATAGGCAGAATTCCATGCACCGGGATCTCTTACGGAAGTGATTCCCTTTTTTAAGAACAAATTGCTAATTTTTTCAGATTCCCCGTGATAATGAGCATCAATTAATCCAGGTAATAAAGTCATTCCTTCAACATTAACTAATTCTGCACCATTTGGAATAATAGATTCAGAAAATTCACCTACAAAGTCTATTAAATCATTTTTAATTATAACCAGTACATTTTCCAATGGTTTGTTTCCTGTGCCATCTACTAGTGTTGCACCGATAATTGCAATCGTTTTATTTCCTTTTGCAATTTCACTTCTATTTAATGCATTAATAGTCTTTGATACTACCTTCTTGTCTAATTCTTCTGTATTTGGAGACTGTCGTTTACAAGAAATAATAAATAGTAGACAAATAAGATAAAATGGAAAGTTTTTCATTGATTTGATTTGTTGAAATACATAAAATAAGAAGATTATAGAGTCAAACATTAAAGTTAGGATAATTCTTCTAAAACATTAAAAGTGTAAGTATATAATTAAATCGTCAGCTCTTATTAAAAATAATTAGCTGATACTATTTTGAATAGTTCAACATAAATTATTATTTTCACCCCTCCTCATTCCTGTACCTACTTTCCCCCCTATTGGTTAAAGGTAAAATCTTTAATGGGAACACAATATTTGAATGAAATCGAAGGCAATACAGCCGTTCGAAACATATTTGTTGATTTTTTTGATACAATCGTACACCGAACGGTGCACCCAAATCAAGTATTTCGTCTTTGGGCGAAAATCATGATTAGGGAATTAGGATTGGACTTAACTATTGACGAGCTCTATTTTATACGAAAAGACGCGGCTGAATATTTAGCTAAAAAACATGGTAAGTATTATTATGAAGTACTTTATACCGAATTAATTAGTGAAATATATAACCGACTCACGGCAACTTCAAAATTAACGAACAAATCAATTGAAGATTTTTCAACCTATTTTAAACTTGCTGAAACACGAGCAGAAAAAAATGTACAATACCTTAATAATTCAACAACTGAACTACTAAAATCTTTAAAGGATAAGGGATACAAGATTTATTGTGTTTCCGATTTTTATACTTCAAAAGAGATAATAAAAAACCTTCTAGAACATCATAAAGTAAATCATATTTTTGAAGATATTTTTGTTTCTGCAGATTTTAATGAAAGTAAACATACCGGAAATCTTTACCCTATTGTACTTAAAGAATTAGACCTAGCTCCTACCAGTGTTATAATGATTGGGGATAATGAAAAAAGTGATATACATAATGCAAAAGCACATGGACTTTGTACTATTTATATTCCCAATATAAAAGAGTCGAAGACTAAAAAGCGGTATTTAATAGGATCGGATCGTAAAGATTATGCAGCACTTCTTAAAAAATTATATAAATATTGTAATAATAAAAATGTACCGGCTAACAGTGATTATATTTTATTTTATGCGGTATATATTGAACGGCTATACCATCATTTGAAAAAATCAGGAATTGGAAATATTCTTTTTTTAGCGAGAGAAGGTTTATTCTTAAAAAGGATGTTTGATTATTACCAACAACATTTTGCATTAAGAAAAGAAGATTATATAACAACACATTATTTTAAAACATCACGTCAAGCATCAATGTTAGTGGCGTTAAATGATGTTGATAAAGAGAATTACACTTTTCTTAGAAGAAAATATCCACATTTATCGCCGGTAAGTTTTTTACGTAATTTCACATTCAATGATGAAGTTATTGATAAGATTATAGGAGAAATTAACCTTCAGGATATAAGAAATGAGGTTATTCCAAATTTTTTAGACTCCGAAGTTTATCAAAATATAAAATCCAATGAAACCTTTCGAGCTGCTTATGATAAAAATAGGTTTGGACAACAAAAAGCGTTTAATACTTATCTAGATTCATTTGGGATAGATTTTTTAACGGAAGGGATGCATTTAGCTGATATTGGTTGGGGAGGTTCTATGCAAGAATGTCTTTATGATTATTTTGATAAAAAAGTTGAAGTGCATGGTCATTATCTTGGCTTAAATGAAGTTTATGATATTCAAAAAGAAACTACACGATGGGGGCTTAATTTTTCTGTTTTCCCTTACACCACATATAATGATAACATCTTAAGAGGTAATACAGAGCTTAATGAGCAATTACTTTCTGCTGGGCATGGTTCTACCCTCTCCTACAATCATTTGGATACTTTTACCAATGAGTTTCACCATGAAATTGAAAAAAAGACTTATGATGAGCATATTTTTGAAATTCAGGAATTCATGTTTGCGCAGTATACAAATTTAATTAAGGATTTAGACACCATATGTTACGATGATGCTGTGGTACAAAATGCAATGACTGATTATGCCTTGCGCATTGGTCTATTCGCTTCCAAAAGGAAGATTGCCAGCGCAATGAAGATAGCCGAAGGTTTTTATACCAATGTTGGCGATTTTTCAAACGGACTTAAAATATCTCCTCAGAAGTACACAAAAAATAAAGTCGCTTTATTGAAGAACCTCATAATTAGTCCTGATAGTATGTTTCCGCTACTATTACGTATAAAACCATTCCTTTATGCCAAAAAGAAGTATTATTTGGTGTACCTATTTCCAAGTTGGTTTATTTACCATTATATAAAACTGAATAGGAAAATAAAGAAATCTGTATTTTTAAAATTTAGTCGATTTAAATATGACTATTTAAAATGACAAAAGCCGACTGTTTAAGTGAGCTTTACTTTTTTTTAATTATATGACAGTTACATTTACTGCATTTAATCCTTTAGTATTCGATTGCAAATCGAATTTAACTTCGTCTCCTTCTCTTATTTCTTCTATTATCCCGGAAATATCAACGAAATAGTCCTTTTCAACTCCGTTTTCTGTTATAAAACCAAATCCCTTGATATCGTTAAAATATTTTACGGTTCCAGTTGTCATTGTGTTTATTTTTTATCGTTAATGATATTTAGTAAACAAAGATAATGGCAATAAATTGTACTTATAATTAATAATAGTTAATAAATGACTAATTTATAGTTAATATCTTTACTAATTTGGTAAAATTAAACCTTTGTTAAATAAAAGAATGAACGTTCATTTTTTAATATCTTTGTAATTGATTTTTAAAGAAAATGGCTAAACTTCAAAAAAGTATTGAAAAGCGAAATGCACTTATAAAAGCAACCATAGAGTTAGTAAACAATAATGGTTTTCATGCAACACCTATGAGTAAAATTGCTAAAATGGCTAATGTATCACCAGCAACTATCTACTTGTATTTTGAAAATAAACAAGACCTGGTTAATCAGACTTATGTTGAAGTTAAGGCTGAGTACACAAAGTATGCTTTTGAGACTTATGATGAAAATATGCCTATAGAAAAAGGTTTTAAATTGATATGGAAACGTATTGCAGATTTTAAATTAAAGGAATGCGAAAGTGCCATGTTTTTAGCACAATGCGATAATACTCCTATGATTGATGAAATCAGCAGACAAGAAGGTATTAAGCACTTACAACCACTATTAAATTTATGGGCTCGTGGAAAAAATGAGGGGATAATAAAACCAATATCTGATTATCTATTATACGCCTACGCTATAAATCCTCTATCATTTTTAATGATATCTCAAAAGAGAGGAGCAATAACTTTAGATGCTAATCATATAGAAGAGGCATATGAAGCTGCATGGAGCAGTATAAAAGTTTGTAAATAAAATGAAGAAGACAGCAATAATATTGGGTGCAACAGGATTAACTGGGAATAGGCTACTCCAAAAATTAATAGACGATGATAGATATGAGCATATTAAATTGTTTTCACGCACTAAAATAGAAGATTTGCCTGAAAAGGTTTCACAGTATATCGGTGACCTATTTAACCTAAAAGATTTTAAAGTTGACTTTAAGGCTGATGAAGTTTATTGTTGTATAGGCACCACAGCTAAAAAAACTCCAAATAAAAAAGTTTATAGGCAAATTGATTATGGAATTCCCGTAACGGCAGCGCAAATTTCTAAAGAAAATGGAATACCTACTTTTTTTGTTATCTCAGCTATGGGTGCAAATAAAAATAGTAAGGTGTTTTATAATAAAACAAAGGGGGAAATGGAACAAGATGTATTGCGATTTAACATTAAAAACTCCTTTATATTAAGACCTTCTTTAATTGGTGGTAAACGTAATGAAAGTAGATTACTAGAAAAAATTGGTTTAGTAGTATTTAAAATTATTCAACCATTTTTTATTGGAAAACTAAAGAAATATAAAATAATTAATGCAGATAGTATAGCACAAGCCATGCTGAATTTAGCAAATAGTACAAGTAATGCCGATGTCATTATTACATCAAATGACATAGAAAGAATATCTAAAAATTAGTAATAAATTATATGGAATTATTAGACAAATTGAATTGGAGATATGCTGCTAAAGCAATGAATGGAGAGAAAGTAGCAGAGGACAAAATAGAACGAATTTTAGAAGCTGCTCGCCTTGCACCCACTTCGAGCGGACTTCAACCTTTTGAAATATTTGTAATTAAAAATCAAGAAGTAAAAGAGCACATAAAACCAGTCGCTTGGAATCAGTCTGTTATTACAGATTGCTCGCACTTATTAGTATTTGCTGCATGGGACACGTATACCGAAGAACGGATTAATTATATGTTCGATTTAACGAATGAAATTCGTGGATTTAAAAATGAAGGTTGGGAGAATTATCGACAAATGTTATTAAGCAGCTATCCAAATAAAGATGCTGAAGTGAACTTTAATCATGCTGCGAAACAAGCTTACATTGCGTTCGCTGAAGCATTAACTGCAGCTGCCTTTGAAGGTGTAGACGCAACCCCTTTAGAAGGTTTTGAACCAGATGCAGTTGATAAAATATTAGGATTACGAGAAAAGGGGTTACGTAGTACTGTATTACTACCACTTGGTTATAGAAAGGAAGATGAAGATTGGTTAGCTAACTTGGTTAAGGTTAGAAAACCAATAGAAGATCTAGTCACAGTAGTTGAATAATTTATAATGTATAAATTAAAAAAATAGTAAAATGAAAATATTATTTGTCTTAACATCTCATGATAAATTAGGAGATACAGGTAAAAAAACAGGATTTTGGGTAGAAGAATTCGCAAACCCTTATTATTCACTTCTTGATAAAGGAGCGGATATTACAATAGCAACCCCTAAAGGTGGGGCTGCTCCTATAGATCCAAGTAGTGATTCGCCCGATGCGGCAACAGAAGATACTGATCGTTTTAATAAGGATGAGGAAGCCAAGAATAAAATTGCAAATACTAAAAAGTTATCCGATATGAATCCGGATGATTTTGATGCAGTGTTTTATCCAGGTGGACATGGTCCGCTATGGGATTTAGCTAGCGATGTAAACTCTATTGCATTAATTGAAAAGTTTAATGGTCAGAAAAAGCCAGTTGCCTTTGTTTGCCATGCTCCCGCTGCGTTAAAAAGTGTAAAAAATAATGATGGCTCACTATTGGTAAAAGGTAAGAACGTAACAGGATTTACCAACACAGAAGAAGCGGCTGTAGGACTTACAGATGTTGTACCATTTTTAGTTGAAGATATGCTTAACTCAAATGGTGGTACTTATTCAAAAGCTGATGATTGGGCACCTTACGCTATAAAAGATGGTAACTTAATTACTGGTCAAAATCCTGCATCTTCAGAGTTAGTTGCAGAAAAGTTATTGGAAAGTCTTTCATAGAAAGAAACACTATATTTTTTTACAAGGGTTGTCATTTATTGGCAACCCTTATTTGTTTCGCTTTTTTACAAAAGAAGATGGAATTAAAATATAATGTTTAATAATACTGTTATTGAACTTTATAAAACCAATATCTTCGCGCGCTATATGTGGATGTATCTTGGACTTTTAGCGGCATTATTTTTAGGCTTACATAATTTATGTAAAAAGCATGCAGTACAAGGAAATGAAGTCTTTCCTGTACTACTAGGCACCATTTCTTCAGGTTTTTTGTTACTTCTTCCTCTTTATTTTGGTTCAGCATTTTATCCGGAATATATGATAAAGATTCAATTGTATATTACCGAAATATCAATTGAAAATCATGGATTTATAGCTATAAAATCGGCAATAATGGCCGCTTCATGGGTTTTGGCGTACCAAGCCTTAAAACATCTACCTATTACGATAGTCACTCCAATACGTTCTGCTGGACCTTTTTTTACTTTTATTGGAGCAATAACCATTTATCAAGAGAAACCCAACTTTTGGCAATGGATAGGCTTTTTTCTTATAATCTTTTCTGTTTTATTATATTCAAGAATTGGTAAGAAAGAGGGAATTAATTTTAAACGAAATAAATGGATATTTGCTATTATAGGTGCCACATTCTTAGGTGCTTCAAGTGGTTTATACGATAAGTTTTTAATTCAAAATTTGGCATTAAACCCACAAACTTTACAGTTTTGGTTTAGTTTTTATACAGTATTAATTCTACTCATTATTTTAAGTATAACTTGGTTTCCAAATGCTGAAAAAAGAAAAGCTTTTATTTGGCGGTGGACTATTCCTCTTGTTGGTATTTTATTGGTAATAGCTGATTATTTTTACTTTAAAGCTTTACAAGACCCAGAAGCCTTAATAATGCTATTATCAGCCATAAAACGAAGTCAAATATTAATTGCAGTTGTAGTTGGTGGACTGTTGTTTAAAGAGCAAAATAAACGTAAAAAATTAGTGCCATTAGCAGGTATTATGCTTGGAGTATTTCTAATACTATACAGTTAGTTGCCATTTTTATCCCAAAGATTATCCCCAAGAATTTTAGGAACAACTGCTTTTCGGTAATTTCTACTTAAGGGAATTTTATGTGATGCTATTTGTAGTTCGTGCTGTGCTACTCCTTCAATTTTATCAATGGCCACAACATACGATTTGTGAACACGAATAAAAGCATCTGAATTCAACTTCTCTTCTACATTTTTTAAAAAAAGTAATGTAATGTATTTTCTTTTTGTAGTCTGAATGATAACATAATTCTGCATGGCTTGAATAAAGAGTATATCATCATTATTTATTTTCTCATATTTACCGTCGCATTTAATAAAGAAACAACTACTCTCCTCCTCTTTTGTTGGAGGAGTTCCATTTTGGTTTAATAACTGATATTGATGTTTTGCTTTGGTTATTGCTGTGAAAAATCGGTTAAAAGAGATGGGCTTTAATAAATAATCAAGAACATTTAAATTAAATCCTTCAATCGCATAATTTGGGAATGCCGTAGTTAATATTGTCATTGGGGCATTGGGATTAGATTTTAAATATTCCAGTCCGTTCATAAGTGGCATTTGGACATCTAAAAAGAGTACATCCACTTCCGTTTCTTCTAAAATTCGAGGAATATCTAAAGCTGATGTTCCTGTTTCTACACAGGTAAGTAGATCAATCTGGTCAATGTAATTGGTAATACATTCCCTAGCTAAAGGTTCATCATCTATAACAATACATCGCATCATACAGATATCTTTTTTAACGGGATACTATTTTCTTTTGCAAGTGTAACATCTAAATTTACGGTGTGCGTGTCTTTCCCTTTTTTTATAATCAAAGAATGGGCATTCGGGTAGAGTAAAGCTAATCTTCGTTTTACATTTTTGAGTCCAAGTCCGCTATAATTTACACCTTCAGGCAAATGATAATTCACATCGTAGTTGGCACTATTACTTAGCTGAAATTTTAAATTGTTGTCTTTAATTGTAATTGATAATGAAAGCCATTTGCGAAGCTCTCCATCTTCAGAAACATGTTTAAATGCATTTTCTATAAATGGAATTAATACAAAAGGAGCGACAGTCGGTGACTCTTCTATTAATTTAGGAATATGAATATCTAAGTGAAAATTCTCATTTTGACGTAAACTTTCTAATTCAATGAAACTTTCAATATAGGCAAGTTCGTTTCGTAAGGGTATTTGGTTGCTATTGCATTCGTACAGTTGATACCGCATTAAACTCGAAAATTTCACTAGTGATTCCGATGCCATTTCGGGGTTCTTATTGATTAATACAAAAATGCTGTTAATCGTATTAAACAGGAAATGAGGATTAAACTGAGATTTTAAAAATTTTAGTTCTGTTTCTAATTTCTCTTTCTCCAAAAGTTGTTGTCGTTTTTGGGCTTCTATCCAATTCTTTGCCAACTTAATACTCATCCCTAAGGTAGTAGCTGATATACAGGACGGCAATGCGTTATGTAAAAATATAGTGGATGGCTGCGGTAGATTTATATTAAAAAGTTCATAAGCAGATTTTTCTGAAAATTGAGCTGCAAAAAAATAGTTCGCCGTGATTAAGCTTGTCATAGCTATAACAACGAAAGCAACTAAAACAAAAAATTGAAGGTATTTACCTTTGACCAAAAATTTTGGGATAAGCACATAAAGACAGAAATAAACACCAAATGCTTGAACAATTACATATCCTAAATATTTGATGATGGTATGGGTATGTTCAAAAGAAGCTATGACCTCTGTTACACTATTGGTGTAGACTGTCCACCATACAAAATGATAGCAGGCCCAGAAAAGTACATGATGTAATTTATAGTGCTCTAAGAAGGCAACAAATGAATTTTGGTTATCGGTAGGCATGGCTGTTTTTACTAGTCTTACCCACCAAGATACAATGCTACTTGCTTTATATCAAATGATTAAGACAGAACTTGCTGTCAGGTAGCTTTAAGTTGACAACAGGTAAACATTGATATGCAAATTTCACAGCATGGATGATTATTGACCTGTAAATACCCGTTGTAACTGTTTTACAGCCATTCATCAATCTCATTTTTAATCAAGGTGTAATAAATGCTACTTGCCTTAAAATCAGCAAAATGAAATTCAGGTTAATAGCAGCATTCGTATTTTTCGGAATAACTTTTAATCTTTCAGCACAAATAACAGGAAGGGTTGTAGATATATTTAATGAAGGGGTTGCCTTTGCAAATATTACAATACACGATACAAATCAGAATATTTTAATTACTGGAGCATTAAGTGATGTAGATGGATACTTTAGTATTGATTTTTCTGAACTAGGAAATTTTACTTTACAAGTAAGCCTTTTGTCCTATGAATCTTGGGTTTCAGAAACATTTGTTGTCTCTGAAATTCCTTTTGAGTATAGCTTTCCTCCTATTCTCTTAAAAGAAGAAGTGACACAGTTAGAGGGAGTATCTGTAAGAGGACAACGACAACTGATACAACGTACTCAGGACGGAAGTGTAATCAATGTACAAGCAAGTGTAATGACTAAAGGTAGCAATGCTTTACGACTGCTAGAGCGCTCCCCGGGCGTAATTTTAGACCAGTATAATAATACATTTTCTTTAAATGGAAAAAGTGGTACTTTAATTATGATAAACGGTAAAGCACAAAGAATTCCGATTGCAGATTTAATAGCCATGTTAAATGGTATGAGTGCTGATAATATTGAGAAGATAGAACTATTGACGAATCCTTCTGCGCGTTATGATGTTGATGGAAATGCTGGCATAATAAATATTGTAACCTCTAAAAATGAATATTTAGGTTTGCAAGGAAATTTAAATGTAAGTTCTGGTTACGGTGTAGGACCTAAACAAACTACGAGCTTTTCAATTAATTATGGAGGAGCATCGGCTAACTTTTTTGGCACCTATACTTTTTCTTATGATGATACTTTTAGCGGATTTAATGCAATTGGCACTACAGAAATACCTGTTTTGGGTGGCTCTACTTCGGTTAATCTTACGAGTAGAACCAAGCTGATTAATAGAAACCATAATTTTAATTTAGGTTATGAAAGACAACTTTCAGAGGTATCTACTTGGGGAGCAAATATTCTATTGAACACTTCTAAACCTCTTACCTTAACTAAAAACAGGGGTTTGTATAAATTTACAGGTTATCCATACTTGGATGCTCAAATATCCTTAAACGGGGACGGAATTCTCAAAAACTTGAATATCTCCAGTTTTTATGAAATAACCAATGAGGATGACACCTTTGCAATTACTGCCGATTATATAAAATACACCACCAATTCCCCTAACATGGTTAAAAGCTCTTATTTTGATAAAAATGGAGTTGCCTATCAGCCAGAAAACGAGATTTATAATCTAGGTAATAGGGGTTTTAATGAAACTGATATTAAAGTGGGTGTAGTGAAGTTAGATTATAAACATCAATTCAATGAAAATTTATTTGTTGAGAGTGGAC
The DNA here is from genome assembly GCF_039941195.1 of Aurantibacter sp. Lineage (GTDB taxonomy): Bacteria > Bacteroidota > Bacteroidia > Flavobacteriales > Flavobacteriaceae > Aurantibacter_A. The sequence continues at coordinate 42,155 of NZ_JBDVFA010000062.1, forward strand.
TAAAGGGTTCCATATCTAAAACATTAAATGATGCAAGCATAGAAATTTTACAAGATGATGAGTTTGTTCCTGACGAACGCTTTATTAGTACTATAGAAAATGAAGAACAAATAGGAGCGATATACGCAATTCTAGATTCTAGGTTAAGCGAAAAGACTAGGGCGCAGATAGGCTTACGATATGAATACTGGAATCAAGATTTTGATGACTCTAATTTAAATCGAAGCTTTGGAAAAGCATTTCCTACTGTATTTATTACACATTCATTTTCAGATACTACAGCGCTTAATATTTCATATAATAAACGTATAACAAGACCTAATTATGCTGACATAGCATCCTTTTTAGTTTATAATAGTCCAACATCGGTGTTTAGTGGCAATCCGCAATTGCTCCCTGCAATTTCCGATAATATTAACATCAATTATAATTTGCATTCTTTTAGTGTTGGTCTATTGGCATCTAATGAAGTAAATCCAATAGCTCGTTTTCAAGTTACTCGTAATTCTGAAAGTAATCTAGCCGTTATCGCTCCCGTAAATTTAGATTATCAAAGAAGTTTGGATTTTCAAACAAACATACCCATTAGAATCGCAAGTTGGTGGAACATAAACTTCAATGCCACTATAGGTTTTAGAAAATTTAAGCTTTTGCATACTGATAACCAGATAACACATGATTATTTGCATTATAACTTTAATGGTAGCCAAACCATACAACTACCTAAAAATATATCACTTGAATTATCGGGATGGTATACTTCAGAACATTTTAATGGAAGTACTAATAATAAAGGTTTTGGGACTATTAATGGCGGATTGAAAAAAGAATTTAGAAACGGAGGTAGCTTGCAGTTTTCGGTTACCGATATTTTTGAAAGTATGAATATTCGGTTTAAAGCGGGCACCATAACAAGAGAAGCTTTTGGAGATGAATTTGATGTAACATATAGCCCTGAATCTGGTTTTTCAAGAATTTTCACCATTGGTTATACTTACCCTTTCGGGAATAAAAAAGTAAAACAAACTAGTACTAGAACTGGGGCTGATACCGAGAAGTCTCGAATAGCAGAATAGAAATTAAACTATTGTAATAATTTAATGAATAGCAGTATTTCGCCTTTCTTGTCTGTATATTTACCATTCAAAATTTGTTGACTAAATAGATACTTGAATTTTATTAGCACTATGGCGTTTAAAAAATTGCATCCTCATATATTAGAATCTTTTGAACGTTTATCAATAGATTCACCTACTTCCTTTGAGAAAAGCTGTATTCCAGTAATAAAAAGTGGTGCTAATGTATTTTGTATTGGTGCGAAAGATTCAGGTAAAACGACGACATTAATAATTACTACTTTGCAAAAATTAAAATGTGAAGCCGTTGGTAACGCTCCAAGAGCGGTAGTAATTGTTGAGAATAAAGAGAAAGTCTTGGAATTGTATAATGCCTTTCTAAATTATACAAAATACAGCACACTACGGGTATATGCGAGCTATGAACAACTGCATATTGATGTTCAGAAGTCAGAAATTTATATGGGAATAGATATCCTTATTACCACGCCAAAAACCCTACACAAGCTCTTTCTTAGTAATGGAGTTAGTATATCGGAATTAAAAATTTGTAGTATTGACGATGCTGAATTCCTATCTGTAAAAAGTGAGACTACAAGTTTAATAACAACCGCAGCTAGTATTAAAAAATGTCAGTTTGTAATCTATGCAGAAAAGATGCATCCGCAGTTAAAGCGATTAGAAAATCATTTTATGGAACATTCCAAAATCATCCAAAAGTAAAATTGAAATTTACCAGGTAATTGGAAAATAATCTTTTAAAAATTTCCCACACCAGTGTTTACCAGTATTTATTCCATCAAATAATGGGTCCACTACTCTAGCAGCACCATCAACAATATCTAAAGGTGGTTGAAAATCATGTACTTCTTGCTTCTTTTTAGCCAATTCTGCAGGATCTTCATCGGTTACCCAGCCAGTATCTACAGCGTTCATATAAATTCCATATTTTGCTAAATCGCCAGAGGCTGTATGTGTTAACATGTTTAAAGCCGCTTTGGCCATATTCGTATGTGGATGCCTGGATTCTTTAAAAAAACGATGGAATTTACCTTCCATAGCCGTAACATTAATAATATGTTTCTGACCGGTATTTTCCTTTTTCATTAATTCCGATAGTCGGTTACATAACACAAATGGCGCAACAGAATTTACAAGCTGTACTTCAACCATTTCTGTAGTTTCAATAGCACCTAGCTTTAATCGCCAACTATTGGTTTTTCGCAAATCTACTTGTTGTAAATCAGCATCTAATTCGCTTTCTGGAAAAACTTCTTCAGTAGCCAAACTGGCATCAAAACTATAGGGTATTTGAGATAGCTTGGCAGAAGATCGTAGTCCAATACCTGGTTCAGGTCCGTGCCAAGATACAGGCATATTCTTATTTGATGACGCAGCGGCTGTTAACTCACTTAATTCTTCTAAACAACTATTATGATCTGTAAGTAAATCTTTAGCAAATTTTGGCAAACTTTCAATAGGTCGCTCTTCATTGGGCATTAAATGCGCATAAAAACCAGCAGGTCTGCGTACCGTTTGTGCAGCATTGTTGATTAATATATCCAGTTTTTCATAATTCTGTTCAATATAATTACAGAAAATCTCAACACTAGGAATGTGTCTTAAATCGAGACCATGAATTTTTAAACGGTGCCCCCATTCCATAAAATCTGCTTCTTTTGAAAATCGTAATGCGGAATCTACTGGAAATCTTGTAGTAGCAATTACGGTGGCCCCACCACGTAATAACATTAAAGTTATATGGTAACCGATTTTTAATCGCGAGCCCGTTATTACAGCGACCTGACCTTTTACATCGGCAGTCTGAAAACGTTTGGCATAATTTAAATCCCCACATTCAGAACACATGGTATCATAAAAATGATGCAGCTTAGTAAATTTAGCTTTACACACATAACAATCTCTTGGAGATTCTAATTCTGGTGTTTCTTTTTTAGATAAATCTGCTGCCCCTAATAATTTAGGAGCTACAAATACAGCAGCCTCACGAGCATATCTTATTCCTGTTTGGTTACGAGCATTTCTATCTTTTGCCGCTTGTTTTCTTTTAGCTGCTTTCTTAGCGTCTTTCTTTCTTCGAGAAAATTCTTCTCTACTAGGTCTGGAAAACTGACCAGAAGCTATTATTAAGGCCGTTCTTCTATCCTTAGGAATCTCAAATATTTGATTTGTATTAGCAACTAAACGTTCCAATACATTAATACATTTTTCAACTTCCTCTAAGGTTACTTCGTTCTCAGTATTCGATTCTTTACTCATCATTAAGCCTAATTATATATATAAAACTTATCTTTAAAATATAAACCTTAAAGGAAAGTTACGCGAACTTTTTTCTTTTTCAATCGCGAATTATTCAATCTATTTACTAGCTTTTTTGCTATTGATTGTTCAACTGCAACAAATGCACAATCTTGTTTTAATTCAATAATACCCAGTTGCTCTTTAGTAATACCACCTTGTTTAAAAAATAGACCAGCAATATCACCTTTAGATATTTTATCTTTTCGTCCACCCGAAATAAACAATGTTTGCCATATTCGCGAATCATTTTTTGCTTTTTTAGAAATGTCTATTGGTGTATTTTTTACAATGAATTCGGGTAAACGTTCATTTTTGCCTTGAAGAATATAAGCAGTTCCTTTTTCATTAACACGAGCTGTACGACCATTTCTATGGGTAAATTCTTCTATTGCCCTTGGTAATTCAAAATGAATAATAAATCTCATTTCTGGAATATCGATTCCCCTAGCTGCCAAATCAGTAGCTAATAATATTTGACAACTACCATTTCTAAATTTTATAAGTGAACGTTCCCTATCACGCTGTTCCATTCCTCCTGAAAAACACGTGTGATTTATGTTATTTTTATCTAAATATTCACTAACATTATCTATACTATCTCTATAATTACAAAATATTATACCAGGTTGATTTCCAATGTGTCGCAGTAATTCTACTAGTGTACTTAACTTATCGCTGTCTATTGCAAGTACTGTTTTAATGGCTAAATTGGATTCTTTTTTAGTTTCAAGATAATTGATTACAGCTGGCTTATCTATTCCAACAAAAGCAGGTATTTCTACACCATTTGTGGCCGAAGTTAAAATACGTTTTCTAAGGTTTGGTAATTGATTGATAATTTCACTCATCTCAATTTCAAAACCTGTTTCCAATGATTTATCAAACTCGTCTAAAACAAGTGTTTTTATTGATAATTTAGAATAGCGGTCACTACTAAAGTGATCAGCTATTCTACCAGGTGTGCCTATTAAAATGGCGGGGGGGTGCTTTAATTCAATTTTATCTTTAGAAATAGGTCGTCCACCATAAACTGCATTGACCTTAAAACCAGAACCCATTGCACGTACTACCTGTTCTATTTGTATTGCTAATTCTCTAGATGGCACTAAAATTAATGCTTGAATGTCTTTATTAGTACTATCTAACGTTTCTAATAATGGTAATAAAAAAGCTAATGTTTTACCAGTTCCAGTAGGAGAAAGTAAAATTGTAGCATCCGATTTAAGCATAACATTAAGTGCTTCTTTTTGCATTGGATTTAATGCAGAAATATGTAATTTCTTTAGTATATCTTCTTGATTACGAATAGAATTAGCCATTACTTTTTAGATGATTATATTGATGCTGAAATCAATTTTAGTATAACTTATTAAACTTTCTTATTCAGAATATAGTTCAAGTAAAGTTTGGACAAAGATAGGTGCATGAAAATTGACAAACGCTCAAAATTTCTCCTATTTTAAAAACTTCTTTTTTCCATTTATACAAGGTGAATAACCAATCGTACAAAAGTTGTAAAATATAATAAGATAGATGGTAACTTACCAAAGCAAATCTAAAAAAGCGTACCGTTATGCCTGCTTATGAAAAACCGAATTTTGTACATCCTTTTAATGTAGCAACAGAAATAGAGCATTTAAGAAACCACAAAATAACCCGAAATATACCAGATAAATCCAATGACAAATTATTAATTGGCTCATGGAATATTGCCAATTTAGGGCTTCAAATACGAATGGAAGACCATTATGAAATATTAGCCGAAATTCTAAACTGGTTTGATGTAATTGCCATACAAGAAGTTAATGATAACCTAGTAGGACTGCGAGCAATAGAATCTTTTATGCCCTCTAATTATAATTTGGTGTTTTCAGATAAAGGCGGTAATAATGAGCGTTCTGCTTTTATTTATGATAGTTCCTTAATTAATCAGTTAGAACTTGTAGGTGAAATTTCTGTACCCCCTAAAGACCATGCTTATATAAAATTAAAGGGTGTTACGTCTAAATTTACTGGCTTTGACAGAAATCCCTATTTATGTTCATTCCAATGGAAAAATGAAACATTCATTTTAATCACTATTCATTCTTTTTCAGGTGGTAAAAGCAAAGTAGACCTTGAAAGAAGAGCTTTGGAAGCTTATGCAGTTGGGCGATATGCAGATCTTAGGAACGGTTCTAAAAATGCATTTTCTAAAAATATAATTGCTTTGGGTGATTTTAATATTCCTATGATTGAAAAAGGAGATGTAGTTTATGAAGCATTAATTAAACGAGGACTTAAATTACCGGAACATTCTACACGCGTATATTCCAATATCTCTAATGATAGTATGTATGATCAAATTGCTTTTTTACCTTCAATAAAGTCTAAGATTGTTACACATGGCGTATTTGATTTTGATGATGCCATTTTTCCTGAACTTTGGGAGAACTCAATTTCTGATTTTAAAAAATACCTACGGTACTATATATCAGATCATAGGCCTATGTGGATGCAATTAGATCTTTAAGTTAGTATTTGATTAATTCCTAGCTTCATTGATGGTGAAGATTGTATTTTGCATATTAATAAATATTAGAATAGGTCTATTCCCTATTTAATGCCTTACGGATATGTTCGCTATCCCAATGATTATCAAAATCTACGATACCTCTTTTAAAATCTTCATTTAAGAATTTCTCTTGTTGTTCTAGTTCTTTTTTAGCCTTAAAAATATACTGATCATCGCTTTTAGATTCTTTGGCCAATCTTCTTAAACTATCTTCATCATACTTAATGAAATTCTGAACTTGTCGATTTAGGGTATATTTTCTAAAGCCCATTTTACTTAAAACATCTCTAGCTAATTTCAATGATGTATCGAGTGATTCTCTATATATATTTTCATGACCAAGATTTAATAGTTCATAGGCGTCATATCTATTTTTAGTACGAATCAAGAGTTCAACATGTGGATATTTATTTGACACTATTTTACTAATTGCTTTTGAGACATTGAGTTTATTGCTAGCGCAGATGATTATTTTGGCTTCAGCAATACCGGCAGATTCCAATAAATCTTCTCTAGTAGCATCACCATAGTACACTTCGAAACCCATTTTACGCAAGAAATCAACGCGATTAGAGTCATGGTCTAATATTGTAGCTTCTACACCATGTGAACGTAAAAATCTGCCTATGGTACTTCCAAAATGACCAAAGCCAACCAATATTATTTTTTGAGACTTTGCAATATGGTCCATTGGGCGCTGAACAGATTCTTTTGTTCCTATTTTTGGAAGAATAATACGTTCATTTATGATTCCTATAATTGGTGTTAAGGACATACTTAGGGCAGTAATTACAAGCATTATATCCATCTGTTCTTGACTTAAAATATTGAGTCCGAAAGCAAATGATAATAGAACAAAAGCAAATTCACCCACTTGTGCTAAACTAAAAGTCAATAGTAGTTTTTGATCTAATTTTAATTTAAAAAAATAACCCGTTACAAATAAAATGACAGCTTTTAATATAATAACCGCAATTAATAGCCCGCCGATAGTTAATGGGCTTTTTGCAATTACTATGAAGTTTATAGAAGCACCTACAGCCATAAAAAACAAACCTAATAGTAGGTTTTTAAAAGGTTCTAAGGTACTTTCTAATTCATGTTTGAATTCACTGTTAGATAATACGACTCCTCCTAAAAAAGCTCCTAAAGCAGGACTGATACCCACATATTCCATTAAAAACGATATTCCAAAAACTATCAACAATGCCGCTGCAATTAATAATTCTCGTACGCCTGTTTTAGCAACTCTTCGTAACATAGGAACAATTAAATAGCGACCTGCAACTATAATTAATGCTACGGATACTATAATTGCTAAAGTTTGAAAACCCATGGGAAGACTTTCTAAAAGACTTGCTTTTTCACTTATTTCGTCAGTAGCATTATCTTTTGAATTTGCTAAAAGCGGAATAAAACCTAACATGAATATCACAATAATATCTTGAAACAATAAAATTGAAAAAGCTGATGTACCAAAGGTAGTCCCCATTAACCCTTTTTCTTTAATAGTTTGCATTGCAATAGCTGTTGATGACAGTGCTACTGCCATTGAAATTACTAAGGCAATTTTCCATTCGAAATCCAAAAACCTAAAAAGAAAAAATGTAAGTAACATTGTGCCACCGACTTGTAGACCACCCATTCCTATAATGGTCTTACGCATGTTCCAGAAATTCTTAGGTTCAATTTCTAGTCCTATTAAAAATAACATCATCACCACACCAAACTCTGCAAAATGTAAAATATCCTCACCCTCATTACCTATAAAACCTAGCACATAGGGGCCAATTAAAACACCGGCTAGGAGATATCCAATAACCGAACTTAATCCCAATCTTTTGGCAATAGATACACAAATAATTGCTCCCGCCAAGAATACAATTGCTTCAAAAAGTATACTTCCAGTCATTATTTATGTCGTTTTTAATTGTGGAATGTCATTTAAAAAAGACTGTTTGTCAAAATCTTTAAGTGTAAGATTAGCTTGCAGTAAGTCAATTAATTTTCCATAAGTAATGGTATAAGTGTCTAACAACTCGTCTGATAGATTATGTGTCCCCATTACCGCATATGGAGGAAAATAGGTCATGCCACATAATTTCGCTGTTTGCTCAAATGGTCTCAAAAAATGCTTAACCGTAAAGCTATTATATCCCTCAGAGCAATAAACCTCTTTAGAACCACCTGTTGTTATCGCATTTAAACAAATTTTATTTTGTAATGCTTTTCCCTTTGGTCCATATGCCCAATTAAATTCAAGAACCATATCTATCCATTGTTTCATTAATGGTGGACAACTGTACCAATAAAATGGATGGTGCCATATGATAACATCATGCTGGTTTAATAATTCTTTTTCTTTGGCCACATCGATATGGAAATCAGGATATTGTTCATATAAATCATGAAATGTAACTTGATCCTTATCCTTTATATGATTAACAAGTGTATTATTTACACGCGACTTTTCAAATTTTGGATGAGAAAATAGAATTAATATTTTTTTCATGATTGGTTACTATAGAAATACAATGGAAATAAAAATGAGATTAAAATAACTATTTATTTCTAGTACTATTAGACCATTAAATTAAATGATAATTTAATTCCAGTTATTATCATACCTGTTCCAATGATGGCTATAATTAAACCCATTATTTTGCCGATAACTGAAATAACATTATGACCAACAACTTTAACAATAAGATCGCTAAGTCTAAATGTTAAATAAGTTAGTAAACTCATAAAACCAAATATAGCTATAACTAAAAAAATATGAATTGGCTCTGCATCGGAAACAAAGTTCATTGCGGTAACAATTGTTCCAGGGCCTGCTAAAATAGGAATGGCCAATGGTGAGACCGCTATATTTTCATCAATATGGACATTTTTAAGATTCTTTACATCTGACTTTTTAGATTGGAGCATTTCAAATCCAATATAAAAAATCAAGATTCCACCGGTAATTTTAAATGCCGGTATGCTAATATTAAAAAGCTCAAAAATATACTTACCTAATAAAACAAATACAGTTACTATAATAAAAGCAATGAAATTTGCTTTTTTATTAATATCACTTTTCGTTTTTTCGTCTGCACCTTGCGTTAGCGATACAAAAACTGTCATGTTCGATATTGGGTTAGTTATAGCAAAGAACCCTGTAAACACGGCTATCGAGAATGTAATTAAGTTATCCATTTAGGTCAAAAATTAATCTCGCAAGAACTAGAATTGTCGCATTAAATGCAACCCTTTTTTAATTTATTATTAGAATTAATAATTATCTTTTTTTAGCTTAAAGTAGGGTGATTATTTGTTAACTAAAATGGTATTAGTGATACCAACTAATTCTTCGATTTTCACATGATCATAAGCATTAGAATGAGCTTGCCCGTATCCACCTTTATCATTATCAAAATAGGATGCAGTTTTAGCTTTATTCGTCATTGCTAAGTCGTACAAAATATCTACTCCCTTTTCAGCAGGTGACCAATGTTGACCGTATGCTTCATGTGCCATTTTAGTATTCAATAATGAACCTGGGTTTACGGCTACTATCAAAATATTTGGTTCTTTCTCGGCTAAATCAAAGCTCCACATGGTCAATGCTAATTTACTTTGCGCATATGCTTCATTTACACCTAGGCTTGCTTGACCTTCTAAAGCAGCCAATGAAACTGGGGTTTGAGCCGCTGAGCTCAAATTCACTATTCTTGGAGCTTCTGCTTTTTTTAATAAAGGCAAAATTGCATTGGTAAATTGATACGGAGCTAGGTAATTTACGACCAAACGAATATCAATTCCTGAAGGGGTGTTATCTATCTTACTATTAAAAATACCGGCATTATTTACAAGCACATCAATTTTTGGCATTTTTTCAGAGACTTCAACAGCCATCTTTTTTACATCGTATAAATCAGAAAAATCTGCTAGAAAACCAACTACATTCTCGTTGTTAGACTCGGTCTTTATTTCTGATATAGTCGTATTTAACTTGGCTTCACTTCTTCCATGAATGGCAACAAAATGCTCTTCTTTTGCTAAACGTAACGCTAGTAATTTTCCTATTCCGTCTGTACTTCCTGTTACTAATATATGTTTCATCTTTTTATAATTTTTAACTACAATTTTGAAATTACTATTTCTAATGTTATTCTATTTTTAAATTTACTTACTACATTTGGGTATCAGCATATTCTGGTAATGGACCAGGAATTTCGTTGCTGTCATCACCAATCATCTCACGAATATCTATTTCTATTCCTCTTGAAATTGTAGTAATAGGAACATCATTACCCATGCCTTCAAAAGGGTTTTCAGAGGTGTCTCCTACCCGTTCCATAGCAAAGAATATCCACATTATAATTGTACTAAAAGGTATGGAAAGCCAAACAAAATTTTCTCCTATGAGCTTATACATGAAATTATGAGCTCCTGAGGCTACTAATGAAGCACCCGTTAAATCGAATTCCCGCATGAGTCCGATAGGTAATATGATAATGAAAATCCATATAAAGAACGAGTTTAAGGTTGCAAACTGTCTTGGATATGGGAAGTTCTTAATGCGCTCCGACTTTCCTTGCAGTGTAAATAATTCACCAATCATCTTTTTGAATTCCATATGACGAAAATTATCAACCAACCACTCCGTGTTTAATTCCCGAATATGTTTTGATTGTAGATTCAGCACCGCAGTTTGTTTATTCGTTTTACCTAAAACATAATTTTTTTCATCTTCAGATAAATAACCTTCTAATTCTTCGGCTAAGGAATGTTCAAACTCCATAACCTTGATAGATTTCATATGTTCACGGTCAGATGAATTAACTGCTGCTGTTTCCCATGATTTCTTTTGTCTGAGTGCATGTCTTAAAGAGGTCATCCAAGCTACATGTCTTAAAATCATTGCTTTTCTCACTTTGAACAATTCTTCATCTGGTTTTTCATGTATCGCATATTCATAGGTGATAAAATCGTTGACCATTGTAGCAAAAAGCCTTGATGCGTTTACGATGCCGCCATAGATTTTTCTAGCTTCCCACTGTCTGTCATAAGAAGCATTGTTCTTAAAACCTGTAATAAAAGCAAGAGCGGTACCAATAAGTCCAATAGGTTGCCATGGCAGTGTCAACCAATTAAAACCAAGAACTTCGTATAAAATTACCGGTATTAACGAGATAAAAAAGAACATATAAATATATCGTCTAGTCCATCTAAATACAACTGCTATGGGGTATTTTGGTTTTGTGTACATGGTTGGTGGGTTGTTACTTTTTTACGATACAATTTAATTACACTACAAATTTAAGCCTGAAGAGCGGTAATTTTTTGGTAGTAAAAATGGTTGTTTAGGTAATTTTCAAGGTTTAGGGTATAAAACTAAAAATGCCCCATTTCTGGGGCATTCAACAAAACATATTAATCGACATGTTTAGAGAGTGCAACTCTAATCCTACTGCATATTTTATTAACTATTATTAGTTTTCAACTACAACTTTACCAATTGCTGTACCACTGGCTAAGTGTGCATAAGCATCACCAACTTGTTCTAATGAAAATTGATTTTCATCAACAATCGGGGTTAAGTGACCTTCGTTAGAAATTTCAGCTAATTTTTCTAAAATACTACCGTGTTTTTCTCTCTTGAAGTTATGCAACATCGGAATCAACATAAAAACTACGTGCAATGATGCGCCCTTAAAGTGCAACGGAGTTAAATCGATTTCCAATAAAGAAACTGTCGTAGAAATGTGTCCGTTTAGGGCAACTGCTTCAATAGAATTGGTAAGGTTTGGACCTCCAACGGTATCAAATACTACATCAAAACCGTCATCAGTATATTTTGCGGTGTAATCTGCTACTTTTTCCGTCATATAATCAATAAAGGTAGCCCCGAATTTTTCAACAATCTCTTTTTGTTTGTCGCCCGTCCCAGTTGCAAAAACTTCTGCTCCGAAGTACTTCGCCAATTGCACTGCTAAGTGACCAACACCACCAGAACCACCATGGATCAATACTTTCTGACCCGCTTTTACACCTGCTCTTGTTAATCCTTCGTATGCTGTAATAGCTACTAATGGTAAAGCAGCAGTTTCGCGCATAGTCAAGTCTTTTGGTTTGTGACCAATTAAACTGCTATTGGCAACAATATATTCCGTTAATGTACCTGGTAAATCTGCTAATCCGCCGGCACAACCGAATACTTCGTCTCCTACTGCGTAGTCCTCTACTCCTTCTCCAACAGCTTCAACTGTTCCAGAGAAATCCATACCTAATAAGGCTGGTGCAGCTGGTGATAATGGTAAATCCGTTCCCATATTTTTAATCATCATATCAATAGTATTGACACTTGATGCCGCTATTTTCACTAATACGTGATTTGCTTTTATTGCTGGTTTTGCTATTTCTGACACTTCGAAATTTGCACTTTCTCCGTATTCATTTAGTAACATTGCTTTCATTTCTATCTTCTTTTATTTATTTCGTTATTCGTTGTTTGCTTCGCGACATTCACTCTGCGAGGCACGCTTAATACATATTTCTAGATTGCGCCCTGCGTTCGGCGTAAAGCGTTTTGCGCATAGCGTGCTTAATTCACCTCTTGAATATCTATTACCATTTGCTCCCAGTTCTTTTGGTTGTTATGGTCAAATTGCGCTCCGTTATCATCTGCGTATTGGAAACGTTTTACAGCAGGAGTTTTGCTTGTTGCTTGAAATAATTGATATGCTTCCTCTTTTAAAGCTTCTTTAATTGGCAAGTCTACCGATGCATATACTGCTCTTTTACATGCGGCAATGGAATCTGCTGGAAATTTTGAAATACGTTCTGCCAAAGCTTCTACATAAGCACCAATTTTATCGGCATCTAAAGCTTTATTGATGGTTCCGAATTTTTCGGCTTCATCAGCATCCCAATCTCTTGCACCTAAAATAATTTCTAATGCTTTTCCTAATCCTGCTTGTCTTGCCATACGCGAAGCTCCGCCACCACAAGGTAAAATACCCATTCCTACTTCCATTTGCATGAAAGTTGCTTTTCCACGTGCAGCAAAACGCATATCTAATGCCAATGCCATTTCGTGTCCGCCTCCTCTTGCAAATCCTTCAATTTTTGCGATGGTAGCTTGTGGTACATTACTTAATCGTTCTAAAACAGATTGTAAGTCTAATAACTGTATTTCGTTTCTTGGTACTGCTTCCGTAGATAAATCTTTTAATAAATCGGTATCATAATGACATACCCAATATCCTTCATTTGAAGATTCAAACACCACTACTTTTACTGTTCTGTCTCGTTCTAATCGTAAACATAAGCTGCTTAAATCGGCTAACATTTCTTGTCCCTGTACGTTTACTGGTCCGAAGTTGATGTCCACTGTTAAAATTGCTCCTTTTTGTTCTGCTGTAAATGTTTGAAAGTTCTTGTAGTTCATAATGGTATGTTTTAGTTGATTTGTATTCAGTATTAATTACAGTACAAAGGTATCTTGGACATACACTTTCAAATGGGTAAAAAACAAAGTGCTTTTGGTAAAAAATGAGGTAAATGGTATTTTTTTAGGTAGCTATAATAAAAAAGTCAGTATTAGTACCGATGCTATGAAACCGATACTAATACTGACTTTAAATGTATTTTAAAAGTTAGTTATGCCGATATACTAGCTTTATAAGCCCCAATCGTCATCCCTTTATAACTTTGGAAGGTTTTGTTCAAGTGACTCGAATCTGTGAAACCGAGTTCTATAGCAATTTCAGAAAACTGTAAATCGGTATATTTCAATCGGGTTTCAACGAGCTTTAATTTGTAGTTGATGATGTATTTTTTCAATGATACATCTGTATGTTTTTTGAAGTATTCACTAATATAATTGTCCGCCATGTGAAATTCTTCCGCCAAATTCTTGGTGTGTAGCAAGTCAGAATTATATATATTACTATGAATGTAATTTATGATTTGCTGAATTTTAGATGATTTTACTTCTTTTACAGATTCTGAAGTGTTTATAAATTGAATGTTTCTTGCAATAAGGTGCAGAATAACGGACAATGAATTCTGAATGATAAATATATCGAAGGATTGTTTGTTCAGATATTCCGTAGCCACCATATTTACCAAAGAAACCAAGTGAGACCTATCGGCATCGGTTTCGAATTGCATTTCGCGAAGTTGGTGACTTTCACTATTCAAGATTTCCTCAATTTTACGGAACCAATCGTTCACGGGAAGATTTACATTTTGTGGAGATGTACTTCTAAAGAAACTCTTTAAAAACTTTATTGCAATGGTTGAAGTTGCCGTTTCAGGATTTACGATATAAATATCATCGGGAATAAAAACAAAAATACTGTTAGAAGAATAGCTTATAGTCTTACCATTTATTTTAATCGTCCCCGTACCCTTTTCAAAATAAACAATTTCAAAAAAACGAATGGTAGTGTACTTACAAAACTCAAAAAAGGTTTGGTCTTTGTATTGGGCGATAACGATATTCTCGATGATAGTTCTTGGCATGATTCTATGGTTATTTTACAGTTTTGGGTTGATTCTCCATAGCTAAAAACTTATGGATATCGCTCACCACAATAGAGCCCTCACCTACTGCTGATGCTACACGTTTAACAGAACCTGAACGTACATCGCCAACGGCAAAAAGTCCGGGTTGACTTGTTTCAAAAGAGTACGGTTTTCTATGTTCATATTCCGCTTCGCAACTTAAGGCATTATCACAAATTGTTAATCCTGTATGAACAAAGCCTTTTTCATCGGTATCTATAATATTATGTAGCCATTCGGTGCACGGTTTTGCTCCTACAAAAGTGAAAAGATAATTAATATTATTATCAACCAAGCTTTCATTTTTCTTGATGTCAACCTTTTCCAAATAAGTGTCGCCATCAACATGAACGACATTACTGCTCGTCAAAACTTGGATGTTTTCACATGCAATAATGCGTTGTACCAAGTAATCACTCATTTTAGCGCCAATGTCCTCATTTCTGATTATCACATATACTTTGTGTGCGTAGTTTGCTAGGAACAACGCTGCTTGCCCTGCAGAATTACCACCGCCAACAATACCAATTTCACTGTTCTTGCACATATTCGCATGCATAGAAGTAGCACTGTAATACACACCGGAACCTTCAAATTTTTCAATACCTT
>NZ_JBDVFA010000063.1:0-84551 GCF_039941195.1 Aurantibacter sp.
CCTACATCATTCTCTTAGAAGAAGCATTCAAAAAGAATACTAAAAGAGAGTTGGATCAAATCAATTTTTTAGAAAATGATGAAAATCCAGTGAATTATGAAACCATTTATAATACGTACACCAATTTACGATCCATTCAAGAACGCATTAAGCCGTTACTACCATTATATATTTATGATGAAGATAGGGATGCAAGATTTTCTTTTAAAGATTATCAAGATGATATTTTAGATTCAAAAGACGATTTATCAGAATATCTGTACGACAATGCATCAGACTTATTAGCAAATGCAACGAGTAAATACGATTATAGAAAAGCTTATGATGATTTTTCTTATTTAGAAGAAATACATCCGGGTTACGATGATGTAAAAACAAAAATTGAAGAAGCTCATAATAAAGGAGTTGATTTTGTAATAGTTCATATGCTTAATGATACAGATCAAATAATTCCATCAAAATTAGAAGAAGAACTTTTGAATTTCAACACGTATGGACTTAATAATCTATGGACAAGGTACCATACCAATGCCATGAACAATATTGATTATGATTACGAAATGCAAGTTGCGTTCAGAACTATTTCAATTTCGCCAGAACGCGTAAATGAAAAGCAGGTTATAAAAGAAAAGCAAATAAAAGATGGATACAAGTACTTGTATGATAAAGATGGATCAATAGTAAAAGATAGTTTAGGCAAGAAAATAAAAGTAGATAAATTCAAAACGGTACGATGTGATTTTTACCAGTTTACACAGAGTAAATCGGCACAAGTAACAGGTAATGTTAGCTATATAGATTTAAATTCTAAGCAGCAATTAAATACTTATCCACTTGCAAGTACTTTTATTTTCGAACATGTTTACGCCAATTATGATGGAGACAAGCGCGCTTTAGATAATGATCTTGTTGCTCAATTAGATTTGGCAGCAGTTGCTTTTCCCAACAACGAAGAAATGATTTACGATGCAGGCGAAGATTTAAAAGCTAGGATTAAAAATATTATTACAAGGCACAAATTTGATCCAAACCGAAATCTATCAGCAAGATAAATTTCGATTTGTAAAAATATAAAGGGCCTTCTTAATTTTTAAGAAGGCCCTTATATTTTGATTTATTTGCTATGCAAAGTCAACCAAATTAATATCATTAATACTTCCGTGCGAAGCATTGGCTACTGCCTTGCCGTTTTTTATAATCAGCAATTGCGGTGATTGATGAATCACTTGAAACTTATATCCTGCTTCATTAGAAATATCGCGAGACTTATGCAAATCCAAATAATAAACATCTGCTTGCTCTGGAGTTAAGCTAAAAGTATCAGTAAAAGTCCGAATAACCATTCTACTAATTCCACAAGTTGTAGAATGTTTAAATATTAATTGTGTTTTAGCTTTTGATTTTTCTTTAATTTCATCAAGCTGATTGAGTGATGTTAATTCTATCCATGGAAAAACAGGGCTTTCCTTTTTTTCATTTGATGAATTTCCGAACAATGTTGAGAATAATCCCATATAATAATTTTAATCAGTAAGTCGTAACTTAGTTATTAGCTTACAAACTGCCGAAATGTCTTGTTATTATTGATTAATCAAGACATTTTGTCTGCTTGCATTCGTTGGTAAGGTTGTTGACCATACCATTTAAAACAAAGATAAAAGAACAAAATATATAATTATGAACCCAAACAATTTTACAACTAAATCGCAAGAAGCGCTACAATTAGCGCAACAACTTGCACAAGAATTTGGGCATCAACAAATAGAAAATGAACATATTTTCAAAGCCATTATGCAGGTTGATGAAAACGTGTTACCTTTTTTATTAAAGAAACTAAGTGTAAATGTTTCATTGCTCAATCAAATATTAGATAAAGAACTAGAGAGTTATCCTAAAGTTTCGGGAGGCGAAATTATGTTATCTCGAGAAGCAGGCAAAACTGTAAATGAAGCGAGTATTATCGCCAAAAAAATGGAAGACGAATATGTTTCAATAGAACATTTTCTGCTTGCCATTTTTAAGTCTAAAAGTAAGATATCTCAAATTTTAAAAGATCAAGGTGTTAATGAAAAGCATCTGAAAGCCGCTATTGAAGAATTACGAAAAGGGGGAAAAGTTACTTCGCAAAGCGCTGAAGAAACCTATAACTCTTTGGATAAATATGCGCGAAATTTAAATCAGATGGCAGATAGCGGTAAGCTAGACCCTGTTATTGGCCGAGATGAAGAAATTCGAAGAATTCTCCAAATTCTTTCACGAAGAACCAAAAACAATCCAATGTTAGTTGGTGAGCCAGGCACTGGTAAAACTGCCATTGCAGAAGGACTAGCACATAGAATTGTACAAGGCGATATTCCAGAAAATTTAAAGGATAAAGTCATTTATTCTTTAGATATGGGCGCTTTAATTGCAGGTGCAAAATATAAAGGTGAATTTGAAGAACGCCTAAAATCGGTAATTAAAGAGGTAACAAGTTCTGATGGTAATATTGTTTTGTTTATTGATGAAATTCACACTTTAGTAGGTGCTGGCGGTGGACAAGGTGCAATGGATGCAGCAAACATTTTAAAACCAGCATTAGCACGTGGCGAGTTACGAGCAATAGGTGCAACAACTTTAGATGAATACCAGAAGTATTTTGAAAAAGACAAAGCCTTAGAACGCCGTTTTCAAAAAGTAATCGTGAACGAGCCAGATACCGAAAGCGCAATTTCAATTCTGAGAGGAATCAAAGAAAAATACGAAGCACATCATAAAGTAAGGATAAAAGATGAAGCAGTAATTGCCGCTGTAGAATTATCGCAGCGCTACATCACTAATCGTTTTTTACCAGATAAGGCGATTGACTTGATGGACGAAGCAGCATCAAAACTGCGGATGGAAATCAATTCAAAACCAGAAGAACTGGATGTGCTTGATCGTAAAATAATGCAACTAGAAATTGAGATTGAAGCGATAAAACGTGAAAACGATAAAGCAAAATTAAAATCTTTAAATGCAGATTTAGCGAACATAAAAGAAGATCGTAATGAGATTTTTGCTAAATGGGAAAGCGAAAAAACTGTGGTTGATAATATTCAAAAAACAAAAGAGAATATTGAAAATTATAAAATTGAAGCAGACCGTGCAGAGCGAAATGGCGATTATGGTAAGGTAGCCGAATTGCGTTATGGTAAAATAAAAGATGCACAAGAAAAGTTAGACCAACTGAATCTTGAAATGCAAGAACAGCAAAATGGAAACACACTCATTAAAGAGGAAGTTACTAATGAAGACATTGCTGAAGTTGTAGCAAAATGGACAGGAATTCCTGTAACTAAAATGCTACAAAGCGAACGTGAAAAACTATTGCAATTGGAAGATGTTTTACACAAACGCGTTGTGGGGCAAGAAGAAGCAATTCAAGCAGTATCCGATGCAATTAGAAGAAGTAGAGCAGGATTACAAGATGCAAAAAAACCTATTGGATCCTTCTTATTTTTAGGGACTACAGGAGTTGGTAAGACAGAGCTTGCAAAAACTTTGGCGGCCTATTTATTTGATGATGAAAATGCAATGACTCGTATTGACATGAGCGAATATCAAGAACGTCATTCAGTAAGTAGATTGGTTGGAGCACCTCCAGGGTATGTTGGTTATGACGAAGGTGGCCAGCTAACAGAAGCGGTTCGACGTCGCCCCTACTCTGTTGTATTATTAGATGAAATTGAAAAAGCGCATCCCGATACTTTTAATGTGCTGTTGCAAGTTTTAGACGAAGGAAGGCTAACCGATAATAAAGGTAGAGTCGCGGATTTTAAAAATGCAATAATTATTATGACAAGTAATATGGGAAGTCATATTATTCAGGAGAAATTTGAAAATACAAAAGACATTCACAGTGCAACGGAAGCTGCCCGTGTTGAAGTTCTTGGCTTACTAAAACAAAGTGTAAGACCAGAGTTTTTAAATAGAATTGATGACATAATTATGTTCACACCATTAAATAAGGAGAACATTGCTGAAATTGTACGCCTACAAATAGATCAATTGAAAAAAATGTTAAGCAAACAACATATCACCATTGATGCAACAGAAGATGCAATAAAATACTTAGCAGAAAAAGGTTATGATCCACAGTATGGCGCTAGACCAATTAAACGAGTGATACAAAAAGATGTATTGAATAATCTTTCAAAAGAACTTTTGAAAGGCGTGATAAAATCTGAAAGTATTGTTTTAATAGACAGTTTTGATGATGAATTAGTATTTAGAAATCAGGATCAGTTGGTACAGTAAAAATTGCCATTGCGGAAGAACACCTTTCATATTTTTCATGAAAGGTGTTTTTTTATGGAATATAAATACCATGCAGTATATAGTTTTTTTATATTCGTATAAAAATAAGTCAAATGTCAAGCAAGGCGGAAAGAACTTCACAATACATCATCGAAACCGTCGCCCCTGTTTTCAATAAACACGGTTATATTGGAACCAGTATGAGCGACCTTACGGAAGCAACTGGTTTAACAAAGGGAGCAATTTATGGCAACTTTGAAAACAAAGAAGCCCTTGCACTTGCATCATACGAATATAATAGCAGACTTTTACTTGATAAGATTGACGAACTTTTAGCTATACCAGGTTCTGCCTTAGATAAGGTTTACAATTTAACCAAGTTCTACAAACAGTACGATATTTTCACTATTGAAATGGGTGGATGCCCGGTTTTAAATACTGGTGTAGATTCTTTTAATAACAATAGATTATTAAGTGCAGCAAATCGTGAAGTACTTCGCGATATTGAAGGAAAGATTGCTTTAGTTTTAGAAAATGGTGTAAATAATAAAGAAATAAATTTACCAGTTACCCCATTACAATTTGCCAAGCAATTGTTTACCATGCTAATGGGTGCAATATCCATGTTTACAATTACGCAAGACCGTAAATATCTAATTAACACGGTTGCCTATCTTGATTTACTAATTAAGAACGAGCTTGTAAAATAGGCGTCCCACACAACGTTTAATTAAATCCCATTTTTAATTCAACTGATATTTTGCACTACTTATTTCGTTGAATATTATTTCGATTCAATAAACTTTTTTAAGTTATAACGATAAAAAAAGAGCCGTAGTTTTCACTAGGGCTCTTTTCAATTTGCGGTATTGTTCAGTTATTTACCTACAACTCTAAAGACCCATGTCTTTTCTGCATAGCGACCATTGTAATTACTATCTCTAGCTTTACGTGCTTCTGTCATCGTAGTGTAACGTTCTAGATATACATAGTTGTAATTGTTCTTACTTCTTAAGAAAGTTTGCGCATTAACTCCTTTTCTTTTTAAATCTGCTAAAAATGCATCGTGGTATTTTTTAGTACCAAATACGTTAGCTATTAAATAGAAGCCAGGTTCCAATCCATCTTCAGTTTGCACTTCTTCGTACTTCTCACCAGCTTTTGGTTGCACTTTTTCAGGTTCAACTTCTGCAATAGCTGCCTTGGCTTGAGCAATAGAATCTTGTACCCTTTCTAGTTCTTTAGCTTGTAATGCCTCCGCTTGTACTTTTTTAACGGCCGCAATAGAATCTATGCGTTTTTGTGCAATTGCTTTTTCGGTTTCAGCTTTTTCTTTTGCCTGACGCTCAAGAGCAGCCTTTTCATTTGCTTGGCGTTCCAATTCAGCTTTCTTCTCGGCTGCTTCTTTAGCGGTAGCAGCTTTCATTTCATTCGCTTTCTCTTCTGCCTTACGTAATTCTTCCCTTTGCTTCTCTTCTAAAGTTGCCGCTTTGGCATCTGCCAATTCTTTTTCCTTAGCTTCCTTTAAATCCTTTTTAATTTGCTCTTGCTCCGCTTTAGCAATACGCTCATTCTCTTTTGCTTCCTCTGCTAATATATCCTTCTCAGCTTTTGCTAAATTTTCTTGCTCTTTTTTCAAACGCTTCGCTTCAGCTGCAGCTTCCTTTTCAGCCTCTTTTGCTGCCTTACGTTGTTCCTTAGTACTTACTTCTGCAACCTCATCAGTCTCTTTTGTAGCTTCACTTACCGCATCTCCAATTTCCTCTTCTTTTGGCTCTTCAGTTTCATTAGCAAGCTCCTCAGCCTTTTTGAGTTCCTCTTTTATATCTTCTTCATCACCAATAACAACTTCCTCATCAATATCTTCACCATAAACGGCTGTAACATCTCGCTCTTCAACTTTTCCTAAGAAATAAGATGCAATAATTTCAAACGAAGGATCTTTAGAGTTTATCGAAGCACTTGTTCCGAATTCAAATACGGCACCTAGGTTAAACTTTTTAAGAAATGTACCTCCAGCTCCTACACCTACACCATAAAAATTATTGTACCCCACTTGCGCCCAATATTTTGATGTGCGCAATAATGAAAGTACTCCAATCTGATTTTGTTGTTGTGGTATGGTTCGCAAATAAAGAGATGGTCGAATTAAAGCTTTTTGTTTTCCTAAATTAAGCGGAAAATCATAAGACATCATTCCCATAAAAATTTTATCCGCAGCAGGGGTATTAGACTCTTTAGCTCTAAAGTTATAATCAAATAAATTCTCAGAAGCTAGACTTAAGGTAAGTCGTTCAACACTTAAAGAAGCCCCCGGCGCCCATTGCAAAATAAAATCACTAGTAGTTCCTGAAACAGGTAAAGGCAATTGAGAATCTTCTTCAAATCGAGTATCTGCTAATTCTTGCACAAAACCAAATAAATTAAACCCATAGGCTAATCGAACACTTTCACTAAATTGTATTTGTCTCGAGTAATTTAGGACTCCCCCTGTATTAAAGAATATACCAGTATTATGCTGAAAAAAAGCTGCACCTACAGCAGACTTTTCATTAAGTTTTCTAGAGTAATTTACATACAATGTCGTAGGGTCTGCATCAATATCTTGCCACTGCCAACGAGTCCATACAGCAATCGATTCAGGATCATTTCTATCTAATGCGAAAACGGGATTAAAAAGACTCGAATTATAGGTTGTAAGATTATGCTGTCTGAGGTCAGCGGGAAGACGTACCTCGTCTTGGGCTGAAATCTTCAAAACAGATAAGAAAATTAAAATAGGTAGTGTGATTCTGAGCATATGCAAAAAAACAAAAAACAACGAGTTTTGCATACTATTTTCTGATTATTTTAGTTTGAATATCAGAAAAGTTGTCAACAATTGTTGTCGGCCTCAATAATACCAAACAAAATACGACGTTATACTATTAGAAAATTTTAAAAATAGTAGCATAACTTCTACGATTTAATCGAGTAATAAATTACTTATCAATGAAAACAATTCGACTTTTAATTTTACTGTCATTAACCATTGGTTTTTTAGGTTGTAAAGACGAGCCTAATAATGACGCAGTTGAACAAATAGTTGATGAAGGCACTTCTACATTTTACTTAATTCGCCACGCAGAAAAAGATCGTTCCGACCCTGATAACACGGACCCTGAATTATCTCAAAAAGGATTAGGACGTGCCATGCATTGGGCAGAAATATTAGCCGAAGTACCAATTGATGCAATTTATTCTACGGATTACCAACGCACGGCCATGACCGCTGCACCTACTTCTGTAAAAAAAGATGTAGACGTAATTTATTACGACCCAAGTAGTATGGATATTGCCCAATTTAAATCGGATAATTTAAATAAGAATGTTTTAGTAGTTGGTCACAGTAATACAACTCCTGAATTTGCAAATCAATTAATGGGTGTTGATAAGTATTACGAGTTAGATGATAGTGATAATGGAAGCCTTTTTATAGTACAAATAACAAATGGAATTGCTTCAGTACAAAAGCTAAATTTTAATTGTAATTGTCCCGATTAACTTTAATATCCTCTAATTCTATTTTAGAGAGTAATTCTAAACTACCGGCCTCAAATAAACTATCTATTTTTAAGATAGAAGTATTCAAATCTTTTGTTTTGTAATTTTTATAATCTACAAAACGAATTCCGTTTACATACCTTTCATTAAAAGCTTCCCGAAAGCGCATTCCACCTCCATCAGTATGAAATTCATACGATAAATAATCTGGTGTCATTTTCTTAGTATTAAACCAATATACATAGGTGTCATCAAAATCTTCACCACCATTTTCCTGCTCAAAAGTAACTTTAATTTTATGATAACTTTTTTCTTTTAGCACCACCTTTCCTAACATCTCTTTTTTAACTGCAGGGTCGTTTAGTCCGTAAGGTAAATTTGCAAAGTAATGCACAGAATTTATCGAATTCCCATATTTAATTGCCATGGAATCTTCAATCCTAATTAAAGTATCATTCACAAACCTTTGAAATTCTTGATTCGAATAAACATCTAAAACAGTGTCAAATTCAGTAACACTTATTCGTTTTAAAATTTGTTGGTCCCCATTATTTTCTGATATATATATTAAATTTCTAAAAGTGAAACTGCGAGTTGTATTTTCATAGAGTGCTCCCCCACTCACTTCAATACTTTTATCTACCACTTGCTGCGCCGTTAACTGATCTTTGGTAGTCGATTTACACGCGGATAAAATTAAAATTCCAATAATAACAATAAGTCTCTTCATATTATATTTAATAATTTTCCAACTTTTTAGAAATATGATTCTATTAATCGGATAAAGGATGCATTCATTACATAAGAATTTAGGAAGCTTAGCATAATTGTTACTATTTTTACACGGTGGTACAGAAAAACATCAATATAAAAAATAAGAAAGCTCGTTTCGAGTATGAAATACTTGACAAATATACAGCGGGAATTGTTTTATCAGGAACTGAGATAAAATCTATTCGGTTAGGCAAAGCGTCAATTACAGAAAGCTTTTGCGAGTTTAACGATAAGGGTGAACTTTTTATCATAAATATGCAAGTAGATGAGTATTCACATGCCTCGCATTTTAATCACAAACCAAAAGCGGCCCGTAAGTTATTATTAAACAAACAAGAGCTTAAGAAGCTTTTAAAAGAAGTTAATTCTTCTGGTAATACTATTGTGCCACTTAATCTATTTGTAAACGACAGGGGGTTAGCCAAAATGAATATTGCTTTGGCGAAAGGTAAGAAGCTTTACGACAAACGAGAGACTATTAAAGATCGCGACAATAAAAGAGATTTGGCTCGTATTAAAAAGAGTTTTAATAACTAGCCTTCACACACTACTATTAAATTTAATAGGCAAAATGACGACGAAAATTTTGCTACTACCATTTCTTAACAAAATATAAAAATAGCTTGCTTTTTTATTCGGTGAAACTTGTTTAATTTGGAATACAATTAAAAACCAGACCACTAATGAGTATCAAAGACAAGAATAACAACAAAAATTCTCGTAGAAATTTTATTAAACAAGGGGCATTAGCTTCTTCTATTTTTATTGTACCACGACATGTTTTAGGAGGACCAGGATTTATTTCACCGAGTGACCGATTAGCGATTGCTGCAATTGGCGCGGGTGGTAAAGGAGCCAGTGATATTAAAAACGCCTCTGTAAATGGTCGCGAAAAAGTAGTAGCATTATGCGATGTAGATTTTTCAGGATCAGCAAAATCATCTGTAAAACGTTTTCCAAAGGCTAAACTATTTGCGGACTATAGAGAGATGCTCGATAAGAAAAAGAATATTGATGCAGTAACCATTTCTACTCCGGATCATGTTCATGGTCCTGCAGCTAAATATGCAATGGAACGTGGAATTGATGTTTACGTTCAAAAACCGATGACACACAATATTCGCGAAGCACGTATACTTACCGAAATGGCTCGCGAAAAAAAGATTGTTACTCAAATGGGTAACCAAGGTGGTTCGAATCCGTATTTAGACATCGTTCAAAAATGGATAGATGAAGATAAAATTGGAGCAGTTTCTAAAGTTCAAGTTTGGACCAACAGACCTGTTTGGCCGCAAGGCGGACCTTTTCCAACACCAGACCTTAGTGCGAAACCGAGTGCACTGAATTGGAATCTTTGGCTAGGCCCTTCGCCCACTATTCCATATACACCAAACTTGCATCCTTTTAGCTGGCGCGGTTGGTGGGATTATGGAACAGGTGCCCTTGGTGATGTAGGTTGTCACTTAATTGATATTCCATTTAGAACCTTAGGTCTTAAATACCCGACCGATGCTGAATGTAGTGTTGGTGCTGTTTATTCTGATATGTGGACGGCTGATTACAATCCTGATGGGTGCCCGGCATCGTCTTTCATCACATTACATTTTGACGCTACCGAAAAAAGTAAATCAAAGATTGAGTTAACATGGAGTGATGGTGGAATTCGACCATCACACCCAGATATTATTCCTGCTGATCACGATATAGGTGGAAAAGATAGTGCGAATGGTGTTTTAATTATTGGAGAAAAAGGAATTATTTCTACCAATATAAATGACAGTTCACCCTTAATGCCAAAATTATATTTGAATGATGGCACCACAGATTTCGGACCTGAAGTAGAGAATTTTGATGAACCTGAATATGGTCACCAACGTTTATGGGTTGATGCATGTAAAGCAGGTTTTGGAAGTGAAGAACATTTAGGACTCACCTCCTCTTTCGATTATGCTGGTCCAATGACAGAAACAGTACTTATGGGTAATTTGGCTATTCGTTCGTATTTGTTACGACGAGAAAATGAAGAAAAGAAAATGGAATTCTTTGGTCGTAAAAAGTTATTATGGGATGGTGAAAATATGCGTATTACCAACTTTGAAGAAGCAAACCAATTTGTAGGTAGAACCTATCGCAAAGGTTTTGAGGTATAATTAAATTTTCACCGTAATTTAGAAACATAAGAATACATCGTTTAGCACTTGCGTGAAGTGCAGGACGATGTATTTTATTTATAAAAATATCTGATAAAATGAGTATTTCGGACTACTATAAAGGTCAGGTCTCTGAAAGTATGAAAATGGAATCAATGAAATTCGTAAGTACTATAATTTGCTTTTTAATACTAGCCACTTCTTTTGCACAACAAGATCCACAATGGGATACTACAAAAAAAAATGAATGGCCAAAGGAGTGCCAGGTAGTTCGTATCCCTTCAACTATGGATAACGAGCAACAGTCAGCAATTTTTTACGCAGCAACTAAAGAAAATAGCCCTTTAGTGGTTAGTCTACATACATGGAGTGGCGATTTTACACAGAAAGACACTTTAGTATTCGATTGTATCAAAAAAAATTACAATTACATTCATCCAAATTTTAGAGGTCCTAATAAAACATTTAAAGCCACAGGAAGCAACTATGTAATTCAAGATATTGAAGATGCAATTGCCTACGCCATTGAACATGGTAAGGTAGATATCAACAATATTCATGTTGTTGGTACGAGTGGTGGCGGACATGCTACCCTTCTCACATATATGAATACCAAATATCCAGTAAAAACCTTTTCTGCATGGGTACCAATTTCAGATATAAAAAAATGGTATTATGAGTCTGAAGGTAGGAGTAATAAATATGCTTTGGATATAGCTTCATCTACTGTGAAAGAATCAAATTTTAATTCGAATAATTATTACCTAGGAGAAGCTGAAGCCATAGAACGCTCACCTTTTTATATGAAAACTCCAGTTGAAAATAGAAAAAAAAGCAAACTGTTTTTATATGCTGGAATTCATGATGGTTATACGGGTTCAGTTCCCATAACACAGTCTTTAGATTTTTACAATAAAATCGTTTCTTCGTTTGACAGTTTAGAAACTGCCGCATTGGTTCCTCAAAAAGATATTATAGAAATGCTTACCTCTAGAAATTTTAGTAGTAAGGTTAAAGATTCCATAGCTGGACGATTAGTACATTACAAAAAAACGTATCGCGATTTAATGAAAATTACAATTTTTGAAGGCACGCACGAATGCCTTACCAGTGTTGCTCTTAATCAGGTAACAGGTAATAAAATTTTGGCAATAGGCGACTCCAATGGGGCTCATAAAAATGGATGGGTGAATCAGTTAAAAAAAACCAACTTTAAAGATTTTGTTTACAACACAAGTATTTCTGGAAATACCATTGGGTTTGATAATCTTGATCAACCAAAACTCAATACATTAAAAAATATCGACTCCTATATTACGAAAGCAAATGAGCATTTAGGTGGAATTGATAAGATTACAATTATGCTCGGAACCAATGATTGTAAAGCAGTATTTGATAATCGAAAAAATGAAGTTCCACAAAATATGAATTCACTATTGCAAAAAATAAAAGCACATCCTGTTTATTTAAAACACAAACCAAAAATTTTTGTAGTTTCTCCTCCACCTACAGGTGAAGATCACATGATGAAAGAGAAATATCATGGGGCTTCAAAGAAAGTGAAATGGTTACGGAAAAAATTCAAAAAAATAGCAAAGGTTAACAACTGCAAGTACATTGACATTTATACTACATTAGCTCCGAAATGGTCTTCATTGTCAAAAGACGGCATTCACCCAGAGGAAGAAGGTCAGTTATTAATGTCAAAAATGATTGACAAACAAATGTAAACACGTTGAACCTAATTATCGGTAAACTAAACACAAAGGCATTGATAAAGAAATATCTATTAGTTTTAAGCATTATCTTTTTGTTAAGTTGCAGCACAAAAAACACGAGTGTCGATTACTTCTGCCAGGCGGAACCTGATATTACTCCTACCCTGTTTGCTCCAGATTTCATTTCAGTTAAAGGTCGCTTTGAACACGGCATTTCATTTACTCCAGACACCCAAGAATTAGCATTTGGAATTTTAAATAAAAATGACTTTAGTGGAGAAATTCGCTATTCAAAAAAAGTAAATAATACATGGAATACCCCCGAATCTTTTGAACCATTAAAAAACAAAAGTGTTTATCTTCCTTATTTTTCACCCAATGGTACATCAATGTTATTCGCCCAAAACAAATCAAATACAAACAATGGCATTACGGATATTTGGATGCTAGCCAAAAATAATAATGTATGGGAGCAGCCAAAAAAAGTTATTGGTGCAATTAATTCTTCAGCGCGCGAATCAATGGCTAGTATGACCATGGATAACAAGATATATTTTTCTTCGAATAGGGATGGAAATGGATTAGCAGATTTATACTTTGCTAATTCTGAAAATGGAAAATACTCAACTGTGGAACGATTAGATTCTATTTGCACATTAGGTGATGAAGAAAGTATTTTTATTGCAGCGGACGAAAGTTATTTGATTTTTAGTAGATATGCGTCTAACGATAATGGACCCGATTTGTTTATCAGTTATCGAGATAATAAAGGCAAATGGATGGCGCCAACAATTTTAAATACTAAAATTAATACTGCCAATTGGGAAAGACGTCCCTTTGTGTCTATTGATAATAATTTTCTGTTTTATACAAAACTCACTTTTGATGCTAAAGGATTAGTAGAGTCTGATATTTATTGGGTGAGCACAAAAAAAGTTTTTAGTCCTTATGTGTTTAATGAAATTTCGGATTTGACAATTAAATCTGGAACGGAATCTAAAACAACTATACCTACAGATTATTTTAAAGATATTGATAGTGAGAAATTAAAACTGAGCATA
This sequence comes from Aurantibacter sp., assembly GCF_039941195.1. GTDB lineage: Bacteria > Bacteroidota > Bacteroidia > Flavobacteriales > Flavobacteriaceae > Aurantibacter_A. The sequence continues at coordinate 13,525 of NZ_JBDVFA010000063.1, forward strand.
AATCAAAAAGAATTAAATTGGATATCATTTGATGAAGACAAAATGGTATTAACCATGTTTCCAACAAACGCTGGCACTTATGAATTAAAATTCACAGCAATGGATAATTATTTAAATTCTACTATGAGTAGTGTGAAAATAATTGTTGAGGAATAATTAGCGTACTTATGAATAATAAACTTGTCTTTTATATCGGATTAATTGGAGTGGTTGTATTTGCGAGCACTTGTATTATTGGTGGACTTTTAATTGAAAATTATAGTATAACTAGTCAGTATATAAGTGAAACTTTTGCAATAGACGCTGAATATGGAATGCAATTAAGAATTTTTGGTCATATTCCAAGCGGCCTTCTATTTGCCTTGTATGGATTTTTCGCATATAATTTTTTTGCTTCTTCCAAATTGATAAAAATGGGATTTATTGGCCTAGGTATATTTTATGGTATTGGAACAATTGTAGTAGCGATATTCCCATGTGATAGCGGTTGTAATAGTGAATTTATTAATCCAAGTATATCACAAGTCATTCATAATTTAATGGCCTTATTGGTATACATTTTTGTTCCACTGAGTATTATTGCAACAGGTATAGGTTTAAGAAAATTTGAGCAGTTTAAAAGTCTCTCTAGCATAGCTTTAGCTCTAGGAATACTTAGTGCCGCATTTGTCTATATACTAATCACTAATCCCAATTCAGAATTTAAAGGGCTTTATCAACGTGTAATTGAATCGCTAATTTTAATATGGATACTTGTTAGTGCTTTTAAAATAAGAACTAGTAAATTCGCTAAAAACTAACATTGCTCTTTAGTAAGTTCATTTAAATGAGTATTGCAAGTAAAAAGGTTATCTTTATTAAACACCTCTTGGCTATTTTTGTTTGATTTTATGGATTACAAAAATAGATTTCAAATTATTTAACTTTAATTCTAAGATCATGATTAAAAATAAAATTACGTCGGTTTCCACAATTTTTATTCTTAGTATAGTTCTAGTCTTCAGTAGTTGTAACAATAAAGCAAAGAAGACAGTTGAAACTGAACCAGACAAAGAAGTAGATGAAACTGTTTATGCGAGTGACGTCGTTCCATTTTTTGATGATTGGAAATTAATATTAGGTGATGGATCTAATGTAGGTATCGCCAATAAATTTGAAAATAGAGATTTCTTTTATACTACCAATGATGATAAAACTAATTGGATAGTTTTTAAAGCACCTAATGGTGGTGACACCCACGGCACTTCCAATAATACGAGAACTGAATTGGCACAAATTAAAAAATGGTATCCTAAAACTGCCAATGATAAATTAACAGCTACACTAAAGGTGATGAACGTATCTGCTACCGGTGATGCTCGTGTTGCTGCTTCGCATGCGGTTGTTGTAGGCCAAATCCATAGTGCTGACGCGCATGAAAATGAACCACTAAAAATATTTTACAAGAAATTTCCTGGCCATACCAAAGGTTCTGTTTTTTGGCATTATGAAATAAATACTGCGGGAGACGATAATTCTGTTCGATGGGATTATTCAACTGCCGTTTGGGGTAATGATTTTTCTGTTGTTGGCAGTGATGAAAATACGTATCCAGATGAACCCAAAGATGGTATTGAATTAGGAGAAGAATTTAGTTATGAAATTATAGTTAAAGATGGAATTATGAACTTAAAATTCTCAAGTGAAGGACATGAGACCAAAACGTTTACCAAGAACTTAATTGAATCTGATTTTACAACGAAGGCTGATATTCCAGAACAGACGCAAAAATTATTTGTACCTATTGGTCAAGATGGTGTAGAACGTAAAAGCGCATACACTGGTGAAGGTTGTTTTTTTAAGTTAGGTTGTTACAATCAAACTAATGGAAAGTCTCCTGAAGTAAATATGAACTGGTGTTCTGGTGCTGAAACGCATAATGGTGATATTCAAAAGCAATATGCAGATGGTAACTACTCCGAAGTTTGGTTTAAGACAGCAAGTATTACAGTAAGTGATGCAGCTGTGTCTAACGAAGGTTATTTTGCTAAAAATGATTAAGGCAATTACTACAATACTTTTAATAAAATTTTATGTCAATAACTAAGGAATCCGAATTAACCGGAATGAAGGAGATTAGTGAAGTTGTGGGTACTACCTTAAGATTAATGAGCGCCTATGTAAAAGTTGGCATGTCTACCAAAGAATTAGATGATTATGGTGGGAGCATCTTAAAAAGATACGGAGCTAAATCTGCTCCTTACGAAACATATGATTTTCCGGGTTACACCTGTATAAGTGTTAATGAAGAAGCAGCACATGGCATTCCATCTATCCATAAAATATTGAAAGAAGGCGATTTAATTAATATCGACGTTTCTGCTGAATTAAAAGGATTTTGGTCTGACAATGGTGGGTCTTTTGTGTTGGGAAACGATATTCATAATCACCAACCGCTTGTTGATGCTTCTAAACATATTTTACACAAAGCTATTAATGCAATAAAGGGAGGGGTTAGAATATCCGAAATTGGCTACATTATAGAAACAGAAGCAAAGAAATCTGGATTTAAAGTTATTAAAAATTTAGCCGGTCATGGTGTCGGTCGCAGTTTACACGAAGAACCGGAGAATATTTTAAACTACCGGGTTAAAACAAATAGGGAAAGGTTTAAAAAAAATACAACAGTGGCCATTGAAACATTTATCTCAACAAGATCTAACAATGCTGTAGAATTAAATGATGGTTGGACTTTAGTTGGTGACAAAGGTGGCTATATAACACAGCATGAACAAACCATCTTAATTACAGATAATACTCCCATTGTTTTAACAGCTTCAAATGGTATGTGGAATTGAATTAAGAGCCGCTATTCTTATAAAAAATTAAATGGAATATAGTTAAATGTTGCGCCCACAATTTCTCTGAAATATTCATAGGGCATATTCCTAAAAACGGAAAAGTCCTTTCGGACTTTTCCGCAACTGAACAAAATCAAAACTTCTACAAAAAGAGAATAAAAGATTGATTAATTATCTTCTTCTGGAGTAAAAAATTCGGATTGATATTTATTTAGAAACTTCTTCTGACGTGCAATCATTTGCTCACGAATATTATCTAAATCCATAAAATCTTTACCAAAATTACTTCCAAAAAAATCTTGATTAAAAAATCGCTCACTAAAAAGAGAATCTTGAGAAAAAATATCTTCAAATCCTTCATCTTCAAATCTTGAAAAATTAGTGTAAAACCTAGATTCAAAACTCCGCATTAAACTATCTCTATCTATGGATGAAAGATTTTCATATTCATTATCAGAAGACCAAGAATAAATACTATCATATCTAATTAAATTCCCTAGTTCATCAAATTCTTTATCCACTTTCCAAGTTCCCTTAGGTTCTGTCGGATTGCTTTGGTTATCATTTGTTTCAGCTTTTGTGGTCTCACTCTCTTGTCCGTTACAACTAACACTTAATGAAGCTATGATTAAAAATAAAATATACTTTTTCATTTTATAAAATTTTAAGCTTAACATTTACAATTTACATTTAACTATGTTTTGAACAAACCACCAGTTTCAATCATTTTTATTAAATAGTTTTGGTGGAACACATCAGATTGTCGCTCCCCATTTTCATACCATACACATTCTAAATATCTATCATTAATTACCGAACCTAAAAACGAATCTTTTTTTGGAACATATTTAAGTACTATCATTTTGGGAGCACCAATTTTTCCCTTTTGTTTTACCCATTCTCCAGGTTTAAATTTTCTTGGCATAACAATTTCATACTTAAAGATTAAATTAATTTTATGAAATATGAGGCCGAAAAAATCAGCCTCATACCCACTTACTTAATTTAAAACCAAAAGACTCAATTATGAAATTTTAATTGTTCTTGCTGGCTTTTGTTTTGCCTCTTCTTTTTTGGGTAAAAGAATACTTAAAATACCATCATGGTAGTTTGCTTGAATTTTATCTTCATCTACACTTTCTGGTAAATTAAACGTTCTTTTAAATGAAGAATAACCGAACTCACGTCGCGTAAAGCTTTCATCCTTTTGATCGTTTTCATCTTTAGTTTCAGTAGAAATCGATAACAATTGATTATCGAGGTCAATATGAAAATCAGACTTTTTTAAACCAGGCACGGCCATATCTACTTTAAAATCATCTGCAGTTTCTTTAATGTTTACCTTCGGTAAGGTAATACCAGTATTAAAGTTTGTAGTAAAAACAGACGGTAAATCTCTATTGAAAATATCATCAATCCAATGAGATAAAGTTGGGAAGCTTGTATTTGAATTAGTGTTTGACAAACCTCCATTTTTAGGAACATTTACTAAATTGCTCATAATAACAAAATTTTAAATTAAACATTATTTCAAATTTGAAATCAACAACGATTTCGAAAATATTTCAGCAAAAAAAATGCCAAAATAAAATTATATTTTCTTCCCTTTTAATTTTAAGTTTATCTCTGAAATCTTGTCATAATTCTGAAATCTTGTCATATTTATTTATATTAGAAATGACATTTTTTCTTTTTGAATTTTTACATTTATTTTCGAAAACAACAGCATTCATAATTCGTCTGACTAGAAGAGAAGCGCTAACTTTGAATAGCGAAACTTGTTAAGAAAAATAGAATGAATCTAACAATTGAAAATATATTATTAGTTGGCTCTTTGCTCCTACTTATAAGTATTTTTGCTGGTAAAACATCTTACAAGTTTGGCGTACCAACCTTATTACTATTCTTGGCTATTGGTATGCTGGCAGGTTCAGATGGGTTGGGTGGCATTCAATTTGACGACCCGCAATTAGCGCAATTTATTGGAATTGTTTCCTTAAACTTTATTTTATTTTCTGGGGGATTGGATACCAGTTGGAAAGCTGTAAAACCAATTTTATGGGAAGGCATTGCCTTATCAACATTAGGAGTATTATTGACTGCTGTTTCGTTGGGAACCTTTGTCTGGTATATAACCGACTTCACAATTTACGAAAGTTTATTATTAGGTTCCATAGTTTCATCAACCGATGCTGCCGCAGTATTCTCAATTTTACGTTCCAAAAGCTTGGCCTTAAAAACAAATCTAAGACCAACCTTAGAGCTAGAAAGCGGTAGTAACGACCCGATGGCATATGTATTAACTATTGCCTTTTTAACACTAGTAATTAATCAAGACCAAAGTTTTCTATCCATAATCCCAATGTTTTTACAACAAATGATCGTTGGTGGTTTAGCAGGTTTTGGATTTGGTATGCTTAGCAGGTATATCATCAATAAAATTAAACTAGATTTTGAAGGACTTTATCCTGTTTTGGTCATCACCTTAATGTTTATCACATTTTCTGCCACCGATTTCGTTGGTGGAAATGGATTCCTTGCCATTTATATTTGTGCAGTTTATTTAGGCAATCAAGATCTTATCCATAAAAAAACTATTTTAAAAATGTTTGATGGTTTAGCTTGGCTAATGCAAATTGTACTCTTCTTAACTTTAGGCTTACTAGTTTTTCCATCGCAGATAATACCATATATGGGTATTGGTCTGCTTATTTCATTATTCCTAATTGTTATTGCGCGACCTATTGGAGTTTTTGTCAGTCTTATCTTTTTTAAGATGAAATTGAGAAGAAGGTTTTATATTTCTTGGGTAGGCTTACGAGGAGCTGTTCCAATAGTTTTTTCTACCTACCCACTATTAGCTGGAATAGACAAGGCACACATGATTTTCAATATTGTCTTTTTTATTTCAGTAACATCTATTTTAATTCAAGGCACTACCCTTTCAGTGGTCGCAAAATGGTTTAATGTAGGCATGCCTGAAAAAGCTAAGAAATTAAATGCTACGGACTTGCTATTAGCAGAAAATCCAAAAGCTGAAATGAAAGAGATTTTAATAACTTCAAATTGTATCGCAGTAGACAAGAAGTTAGTTCAATTAGGCTTTCCGAGAAATGCCATTATCGCCATGATTAAAAGAGACGATAGTTACATTATTCCCAATGGTTCTACGATTATAGAAGCTGAAGACACCTTAATTGTCCTAGCTGATAGACCTCAAGTTTTCGATGAAGTTTATAAAGTACTTAAGACATAATTAAGCAGTACATAAGTTTTTAAAAATCCCATAGAAATAATTAAATTTAGATAACATTTGTTACATTAACTATGCAACTTATGTACAATAAACCAACCTCTTTATAGTATAATTATTTGATGAAAAATTCAACAATAAATAAATTTCTTCTTGGCTTAGTAATAATTTTAGGCATACTACTCGTTTATTTTTACATCAATAAAAAGAAAGAAAACAAACCTATAGAATCAATTCGTACACCAGTTGAAAAGACTGAAGTTTTACAAAAAGAACTGCACAATTTCTCTCTGACAGAAGGTGAAGAATACCAACTCATAGACTCCGCAATTAAACAAAATTTCAGAATTAGCTTTAATGGTGTAATTGAAAAGTTTGATAGTCTAATTATCGGTAAAGGTTCTGGCAGGTACCTTACAAGTAATTTACTTCTAACCAAAGACAGTATTATTTTCAATAAGGTTACAAATGTGGAAACAAGAAAAGGTTACAAGCATAATTTAAAACTACAAAACAATATAACCATCAATATTGATCGAACGGTAGATTCGAGCTCCCTTACTGTAATTAATGAAAAAGATACGCTAAAATTCAACTCCGATTTCGTGGGTATGAATAATCCATTTGTTCGCTCTAGCGGCAGTGTTATTCATGTTGACACTTTTAGTTTTAATAGCCCCGAGTATTCTTCTGATATTTTTGTTTTTGGTGACAGCTATGTTAATATAGGCAGCACGAAAAGGTGGCCCTATTACATTTATAATGCAAATTATAATTTTTTATGCGATGGATTACCCGGAGGAAAATCTGTTGATTCATATAGCTTTTTTAACGCTGCAATTTCCATTCACAAACCAAAATATGTAGTGTGGTGTTTGGGAATGAATGATAAAAGTGATGTGCATACTGAAGATAAAGATTGGAAAAAGTATGCCGAAAGAGTAATGGAAGTGTGTGAACAAAATAACATTTCGCTAATCCTTTCAACAATACCTTCTGTACCTTCTCGAAATCATAAGGAGAAAAACAAATTTGTTAGAGAATCGGGATATCGATTTATAGATTTTGACAAAGCGGTATCCGACGGAAAAGGTAATTGGAATAAAGATTTATTGGCTTCCGATGAAGTTCACCCTACAGCCTTGGGGGCAAAAACCTTAGCAGAACAGTTTATTATTGATTTTCCAGAAATTAATAATTTCAAAAAGCTAAATTAAAGTACATTCTCATTATTCTATTTCGCGGAAAACAATATAAGATTCATCGCCCTTTTTAACTGAGAAACTTAGAACTTTAGGCTCATTATTTTCGGTGTAAATAAAGGGACGTTCCATACGTTCTGGCAACAATAAAGTGCCATCTGAAAGTGGTATTTTCTTTGCCATTAAAACATCTTCTGTAGCCTTCTCCCAATTTATTCCATCTGAGGAACTCACCATTCCGATATAGGTATGCGCATGGAATACTCCGTAAAAATAATCACGTTTTTTATCATACCACAAAGACATATCTTCTGTGTCTAAATAATCAATTACCGGTTTATCTTGAATTACAAATTCACCCGTAGGTTTCTCGGCAATTGCAATTGCTTGATTACGAATAAAGCGCTTTTCATTTGGTTTATCTCCCTTAACAATAAGATAGTAACGGCCATCTTTTCCTTGATCAATTGCAGGATTTACAGTAATAGTTGTTATAGGACCTGAAGGTTCAATAATTGGTTTGCCTTGTCTTTTCCATGGTCCTTCCAAGCTATTAGCTACAGCAACACCAGTTCTCATATTTCTTCTCAAAATATTTCTTTCTTTGTTCAATATTTTCTTTGTACCAAGTATATATAATTTTTCATCATTTATTTTTTCAGTCCCAAAATTAGTAGCTATATAATATAGATAATACTTACCTTCAAAATACTTTATTTTAGGATTATGGGCTGTTATAGCATCCCATTTGTCATTCCTTGTCCCTTTCAAAACTACCTCTTTAAATTGCCATGGCCCAGATGGTTTTTTTGAGATTGCATGTGCAATTTCTGAATGCGTTAACCAACCTGAGAATTTATTTTTTTTAGGCCATCGCGAATAATACAAATGATACAATTCATCGTCACCTTTAATAATAGAAGGTCCCCAATTATAATAATTATCAGTCTTAAAAATATTTTCAGATGATACTGGTTGTAGTTTATTTTTAATCGAAAGTGTATCAACTTCGGTTTGTCCTAAAACAATACTAGAAGAAAAATAAAAAGCTACGATGAAAATATATTTAATCCACATAAATAAATATCAAATCATAAAGTTGGAGAAGATAGTAGTTTTATATTTACCTTCAATCAAAACTTCTTACTTAAGGTGAACAATATAAATCAACACTTTGTACTGAATGATGGAAGGCAATTAGGTTATGCAACATATGGCAGTAAGAATGATTTTCCAATAATCTATTGTCATGGTTCGCAAAGTTCCAGAATTGAAATGCACTACGACATGTCTTTTGCAATCGAGAATGGATTGAGAATAATAACCGTAGATCGTCCTGGACATGGTCTATCGGATTTTAATCCAAAAGGTTCCATTCTTGGATTTGCTGATGATATTAAACAATTAACCGAGCACTTAAAAATTGATAAATTTTCGGTAGCAGGTATGTCTGCTGGGTCACCTTTTGCATTAGCTATTGCCCATCAATTTCCTGAACAAGTTCAAAAGACTGCAATCATTAGTGGTTTTGCACCTTTTAATTCCGAAAGTAAAAAACTACTGACTATGGAGGTTAAGCTAATGTTGAACCTTGCAAAATACTTCCCATGGCTATTAAAAATGATGCTATCAATTCAAGACAAGCAATTGAAGAAAAAACCTAAAAAAGCATTACAAGGTTTCTTAAAAATTATGAGTAGTCCTGATCAAGAAATTTTAAAAAACGATTTGGTAATGAATATTATTATAAGAATGTTCAATGAAGCTTTTCGACAAGGAAGTAAAGGTGTTGCATACGAAATATCAAATTTATTGGTAAAGGACTGGAAATTTAAATTAAGTGATATTCAGGTGCCTGTTAAATTTTGGCAAGGAAAAAAAGACAATAATGTACCTTTTGAATGGGCAGAGTTAATGACAAAAGAAATTAAAAATGCTGACATTAAATTGTTTCAAGAAGAAGGGCATTTAATAATATTTCAACATGCAAAAGAAATTTTTACTGAATTAAAACCAAACATAACTAAACAATAAAAACTAAAGGGATACCAAACGATGATATCAATAAAAAAATGCAGTACTCCCCTAATACTAATAATGCTCTTTTTTTCCACACAAATTATAGCGCAAAACTCAATAATAAATAATCTGAATACTCCTATACTATTTAAAGGGAATGATTCTATTGCCTATCGAGATCCTGCTATTCTATATCACAATAATAAATTCCATCTTTTTTATACACTAGTAAAATCTGAAAATGGCTTCATCTATTCCTACACAGCACAAAGCACATCATCCGATTTACAGCTTTGGAGTCCTAGTAAAATAATAACACCGAAAGGTCAGAATCTAAACTATTGTAGTCCTGGAAATGTTATTCGTTTTAAGGATGAGTGGGTATTGAGTTTACAGACGTATCCAAGACCTGGTTTACGTTCAACAGATAAAACGAGCTATGGTACTGCCGATGCAAGGGTTTTTATCATGCGAAGTAAAGATTTAGAAACTTGGAGCGAACCAGAAGTATTAAAAGTGAAAGGACCAGATATAAAATTAGCTGACATGGGAAGAATGATTGACCCTTATTTAGTAGAAGACAAAGACGAAAAAGGAAAATGGTGGTGCTTTTACAAACAAAACGGAGTAAGTATGTCTTTCAGTTACGATTTAAGAAATTGGACCTATTGTTGTAATACAGAATCTGGTGAAAATGTATCCGTTTTAAAAGAAAATGAAGAATATATTTTACTCCATTCTCCTAAAAATGGCATAGCAATAAAGCGCTCCAAGAACTTAAGAGATTGGACAGATTGGGGAAATTTAATCGTATTAGGACAAAAACAATGGACTTGGGCCAAAGGTCGTATTTCCGCTGGTACTGTAATTGATCTTAGATCAAATTCCAAATTCGGCAAGTATCTCATGTTTTTTCATGGATCTGGACCAAAAACTGAAGAAGAAGGTGATTTTGATAAAAATGCATCCTTAGGAATAGCTTGGAGTGACGATTTACTGCATTGGAATTGGCCACAAGAAGATTCTAAATAATTATTTGTAATCCCTTATTAAACAAGAAATATATCAGAAATTATTTTTAAACATGTACGATATATTTGGGCTCTTAACTCGCCTATTAGCTTTTATATATAATCTCATTAGGTTTTGTACTGCCTATCAATATTAGAATTAAACTAAATCAATTAATAAAATTATCCTCTAACAAGGTTCAATAATATAAATAATGAGTTCTGGTTGCGACTACTATCATTAACCTCATCGATATACTGCACACCTAAAATAAAGGGAAATAATACAATAATAACTTCTTTATATTGTTATATTTTCCTACAATGAAAACAATTAAAAAAACAAATACGTTATTAATTTTAGCTCTAATCGTTGGTATAGCATTTCACGGTTCTGCTATCTTTTTTACATTGGAATACACCTATGATGCTTTAATACATTTGTTTTTTGCAGATCATTATGCTAATAGCTGGTTTGACCCTTGGGAATATAGGTGGTATACTGGATTTACTGTACAATCTTATCCTCCATTAGTTCATCAATTAATAGGCATTCTATCCTACATAGGCGGCTTAAAATTTGGAATGTACACTGTAGGCATGATTGCCATAGTATTATTTATAACAGGAGCTTATCGATACACGCTTTTAATGACTGGCAGTCGAAGAATAGCCGGATACGGAGCTGTTTTAGCCGTTTTTTCCTCCACCTTTGTCGAAACCTTGCATATTTTCGGGCAACTACCAAGTGTTTCAGCATTATCGATTTTGTTACATTCAATGACAGAAATCTACCTCTATATAAAAACTGGAAAAACACGTTATTTTATTACATCGGCAAGTATGCTCGCTGTAACTGTTACATCACATCATGTAACCCCACTTTTTGGTATGGTGTTTTTTATTGCTCCATTAATGGGAATGACGGTAATGGATGCAGCAAGAGAGAAGGTAGAATCATACAAAAAACTTTCCTTTAAAGTATTCTGGAGTACCACACTTCAACATTTTTGGCGCATAGCTAAATTTGGCGGTACTGCTATATTTTTACTTGTATTCTGTATTTTCCCCTATTGGTACAACTCAAAAAGAAATCCAATTACTCAAGTTGCAATTCCGCATGGTTCACGAGATAACTTCTTAGAAGTAACCTCATCTGGACTTGTATTTTTTATAATTCCTTGGGGTGTTTTTCTTTTCGTTTTACCTTATTTCTTTTACAGATACTTTAGTAAAAGATATTTGTTCTTTGGATTATCTTTTACCTTATTGACTATTTTAGGAACAGGAGGATCTACACCTATTCCAAGATTAATGTTAGGCGAAATGGCCTTTAATATTCTCACGTTAGATAGGTTTACATTATGGGCTACCATTATGGCACTTCCGATATTCGCAGAGTTTGCTTATAGAATGGTTGAGGGTGATTTAAAAGCTTTAGTACAAGAAAAGTTCGGTGGCGTATATCATAGGGTTTTAGGTGGATTAATTGCAGGTGGCATGTTATTTATGGTGCTTTTCACCATGACATTAGGTTATTTTAGGCCATCGCAGCCCGCAAAAATAAAGATGCTTCCCATTGTAAATTTTCTTGGAGCAGATTCTCATGATGCATGGCGCTATTTACCTTTAGGTTTCGGTGATCAAATGGCATGGCTTTCAGCACAAACCAAAGCAATGACCGTGGATGGTAATTATCATTCAGCAAGACGATTACCTGAGCTTACTACCCGAGCAATAGAAAGAATTGAAAATTCAAAATTCAGAGGCGTTGAAGGTATTGGATCCTTACAACAGTTCTTAACTGTACCGGAAAAATATAACCTAAAATACATTTTTTCAAATGATAAATTTTATGACCCAATTCTCTATTACTGTGGTTGGCAACGTTTGCAGCAATTAGAAAATGGTATTATGGTATGGGAAAAACTAAATGTGGCACCTATACCACAAATTATGCCCAAACAAGATGTTCCCACCATTATGAAATTGATGTGGGGTATAATTCCATTATCCACAGTCTTAATAGCTATTTTTATAAATATTCAGATGATTTGGGTGAGACTTTTAAAGTCAAGAAAAACGGAAGAACATTCTTTTATGAAACTTGCCCTACCCTACACTAAATTTTCAAATAAGCTTCTAATATTTTCGCATTGGTGGGCACTGCTAATGCTTGTAATTTTGGGCTATGGAATCTATCTTTTTTATGTTAAAAATGAAGAGCAACTTTCTCCAAAAAACGTCGTGGAATCGTATTATGACGCTTTAGATTTTAAAGAATTCTCAAGAGCTCATTCTTATCTTGATCCCGAAAACAATATCGATATAGCTCAATATATGCTTGAGGTTTCTGTAACCGATGGTATATTAAGTTCTTATGCCAAATTAGATTCTTTAAATATTGAAATATATGACGTAACTAAAAATAGTGCTAAAGCAAAAGTAGCCACTACTTGGATTACGCCATTGGAAAACGTATTTAACAGTGATTATCACGAACTCGTAAAAAGAAAAGGCAAATGGTATATTGAACCTTCAAAGGTTGATAATGATATTCCACCGGACCAACTTTTTACAGCCAATGGCACTACATATTATAATCACGGTAGGCGTAAAATCACCACTCAGGAAACCTATCATGAAGATGTTTTAAAACAACCCGTATTAGAAATTCTATCGGCCAAACTTGTACAATATAAAGGACAGTATAGTATCATTGGAGAACTCCAAAATGTAGATGATACTCCTGCTGATATTGTTATTAAGGCGACATTATATAATGACTTAAATAAAGAACTCGCAAATTATAATGCAAAGCATCACATTAAGCATAAATTAATGCCTAAAGAAACAACTACCTTTAAAATAAATTTTGAAGGTATAGCTTGGGCCTCTACGAAAGACACCTTGCCTCCGACCTTTAATCCCGATGAGTTTACTCCTGGTAGTTTTGAAGAACAACCCACTAAATTTAATTTGCAATCGGCAGGAAATACAGCTAATACAGATTTATACAAGCATTTGGCATTACAGGATCTTGTATATACCGAACAAGGTTTTAATGGTGTACTGTTTAATTCAGGGGTGCAAGAAGTTACCATACCGCAATTGATAATTTCTTATTATGATAAAGATCATCAATTACTTTGGGTAGATCATAAATTTGTGACCTCAGGTGTTCGAATTCAAAGAAAACAGTTTTTCAACTATAAGCCATTAGACTTAGATAGTCTCAGCATTATTAATAGCAGTCTCAAAAATTGTTTTGTAAATGGATTGCCAAATGAAGCAATAGCAGAAAAAATATTTCCGAATCGAAATAGGGTTCATGGAGTCAAGCAAACCCAACCATTTAAGGGCAAAGGTTTTGATTACATAAAATTTGAACTAAATAGTTATATAGGCAATCCCAAATAACATGCAGTTAAGAGTTATTCTACTATTGTGCTTATTACTTGTAGGTTGCGCTTCGAAAGAAGAAGAACCTGACAAAAATACTGTGATGCCAAAAGTTATTTTAGAAACTAAAAAAGCCAATTATATCGCAGGTGATTCAATTAGCTTAACCTTTAAAGTAGATACTATTTCCGAAAAATTAAAATTGCAATTAAAAAATGCTTTCGGAAATATAATTTTGGCACCTGAATCTAATAATGATAATTTAATAAACTTTGTTATACCGATAAATTATACAAGACTAGCGGGCCCATGCCGATGGCAACTTTTGCATGATGAAGCTTTAGTTAAAAAAGGCAAATTCAATATTGCTACAAATACTCCGGCTGGCACACATTTAGAATCTTATTTTGGACCTAGAAGTATTACGGCAGGTAATAACGATTTTTCTATGCTAACCATAGTTCCAACTGATATTTATGACAATCCTTTAAATGATGGAACAGAGGTTACCGTAAAGCATCAATTTCAAGAAAATATTAGTGATTTAAATGTTACCACCGAAAGTTTTTTTGCTTGGTATAATGTTAGATCAACAACAAAATCAGGAAGAATTCTAGTAACCTCCGAATGCAATGGAACTACATCAAAAGAACTGGCGACTATTGTTTTTCCTGCTAATGCTACAGATTTTTCTATAAGTGCCACTAGTGCTCATAATTATGCAGACGGAAATCAAATAATAACATTTGAATCTGATATTATTCGAGATGAGTTTGGAAACATAGTCAGTAATGGTACGCTAGTTACTTTCGTTATTAAAAATGAAAATGATGCCTATTTATATACTATTGGCACAACACTTAATGGCATTGCTATAGCTAAAACCCTACACCCCGACAAGGCTTCAAAATGGGAAATACAGGCTTTTGTTACTGGTGCCGCCGAGAGTGATATTACTGAATTTGCTTTTAAAGCGGCTATAAATGACTATCCGGTTCATTTCTCCAAAGGAAATAGAAATATTGACATAGGTCCTTTTGAAAGTTTTATGAAGCAACTAATACCCGATGGTTTGCTCGTTCAACTTGACATTTATGACGTAGATGGTAATTTCATTCAGACTGAAAAAACAACTACTAAAAATGGTACTTGTAACATTTTCTTAGGTGAACATTACCTGCCTGATGGTAATTACATTTTAAAAATACAAGCTGCGGGAATCAAAAAAGAGTTTAGAAAAGATATACATGGCAATTAAGTTAAATAAGGTTTTCTACAGATCGGCATTAATAGTCACCTTTTTGGCTATTAACTCTCTTGTCATTTATGGTATCGGTGCTGCTTGGACTTTTATGAATACCGGAGCAGATAAAACTTCTTTGCTACACTTAGAAGTCCCAATGGAGGATGTCTACAAACCAAGTATGAATTGGATTAGTACCGATAACCCAGGAAGGCCAATGGAAGAACAAGCTTTAGGTGAAATTACCAATGACTATATGAATGCATGGCATGTGCGCAACATTGCTTACAAGAAAAATGACAGATATGGTATTGAAGATTTTTACACTGATAGTGCGCGGGTTCGACTGTATGATAATATAGCTATCAATGAAAAAAACAATAACTGGTTTAAACGGACCACTTTAAGCCATAATTCTACCCTAGATTTTTATACCGCTGATGGAACAATGGTTGTCTTTAAAGACTATAATGTTGAAGAATATCAAGAAACTTATGAAGGTGACAAATTTCTATTTAAAGAAAAAGATACTACTAGTTATCAAGTAATGATGTTATTAGAAGATGGTTTTTGGCGTATTAGACACTTAAAGGAAATACCAAACCTTAAAGACACTTTGAATGTTATCCAACGAAAAATAGATGATAAAATAGCTAAAATTAAAAAATCAAAAGGTATTAATTATTATCCTAAAGACTCACCGTGGGATACCTTTGGAAAAAAATTTACTGATAGTATAATCAATCAAGATTTTAATATCATTAAAGACATGGGGTTAAATACTATCCGCGTATTTATACAATACGAAGATTTTGGCAAAAATCGTGTGGATTATAAAAAATTAGCTTTATTAAAAACGCTTTTAGATACTGCTGAGAAGAACAACCTAGATGTACTTATCACTTTATTTGACTTCTACGGTGATTATGATGTATCTAACTGGACACTGACACACCGACATGCTGAAACCATTGTAAAAGCAATGAAAGATCATCCTGCGCTTTTAGGCTGGGACATAAAAAATGAACCTGACCTAGATTTTGATTCTAGAGGAAGGTTGCGTGTATTAAGTTGGCTAGAGCAAATGATTGTTAATATTAAAGAATGGGATAAGAATCACCCAGTAACTATTGGTTGGTCATCACCTGAAGCAGGCATTGAACTATCGGATAAAGTAGATTTTGTTTCGTATCATTATTATCGCGAACCTGACACTTTTTTAGATGCACACAATAAACTAAAGTCAATTGTCACAGACAAACCATTAGTACTGCAAGAATATGGTTATTCCTCGTATAATGGATTTTGGAATATGTATCAAAGTAGTACAGAAAAACAATTTGAATATTATCAAGTAATGCAAAAACAGTTAGGGGATGCGTCGATTCCATTTCTTTTTTGGACGCTCTACGATTTTGAAAAAGTACCAACATCTGTCGCGGGCAGTTTACCTTGGAGAACAAAGAAGCAACATCATTTCGGATGTATTGATTTAGAGGGTAACAGAAAAGAAGTATTTGATATTCTGAAGCAGCCATAAAAAAAGGGAATAATATTACTGTTATCCCCTCCATTAACACTAACCTTTTCTTTAAGCGTGCTGCTCTTCTAACTCGCTAATCTTTTTTGGTAAATCAAGCTCAAATCCTTCACTTTTAAAAAGCTTTATGGCTTTAAAATACTCAACATACATTCTTGTAATTTCTGTCATTGGCAACGAACATGCTGCCTTATAATTAGTTTTTCCTAATGCTATTCTATATGCGTCATTAGCCACTATTTTTTCAATAGCATCTGCTAATGATTCGGTACTTGTAGGATCAAAGAATTCACCCGTATAGCCTTCTTCCCGAACTAATACACCAAGGTCACCTAAATCTGGTAATACAACGGCATTACCATAACTACCCGCTTGATGCAACACACCAGAACTACCCGTAGTTGAGGTATAAGGGAAAACGGTAACTGCACTTTCTCCAAATAAACCAGGAACATCTTCTTCAGCTACATAACCGGTAAATCTAATTTGTGGCACATGATTGTATTTTTCCTTCATAGCATCTAAATAACCTGGGGTATTTGGACTATCAGTACCAGCTATTACAATTTCAATATCTTCAGAAGTTCTTGCTCTTATTATTTCAACCGCTTCTATTAATATCTCTACTTTTTTATAAGTACCGAACTTACCAAAAGCCATAACTTGCTTAGGTCCTGATGGTAATTCATAACTAGGTTCTGGAGGCGTTTCAAAAGAACCATGCGGAATTAGTGCAATATTTCTAGCTTTATATTTCGCCTCTAAAATAGTAACATACTTGCTTATTGTTACGGCTAAAATATCAGAAGCTAAAACAAACCTAGTAAGCGTTGTTCCAATAAAATTATATGCTTTTTGTAGTAATTTGTTTTTAGTAAACCCAGCATTTTCTAAATCTACTTGTTCTAAAATATTATGAAGTAAAGAAATAGTTGGTATTCCTTTAAACTTACAGAACATAGGTAACATTAATCCTAAGGCTGCAGGAACCTTTTTATCACCAAACTTTAAAAATTGTAAATTAAATAAAACCGCATCTGGTTTGGTTCTAGATATAGTTTTGCTAACATTAATAAGGTTGGCATAACCATTAAATTTCCAACTTTGTTCTACAGTAATTTTACATCCCTCTCCTTCAAAATCCAAATCTTTAGGTTCATCGGTATAGTCAGTAATTAATACTAATTCAGTTACATCCTCTTGTAATCTAAAATGCTTAACTAAATAATAAGCATATTCTGTTAAGGTAACTTTACTCGGTGGATAGGCCGTAACGATTGCTAATTTCATTGGGGTAATGTTTATATGGTTAAATAGATTTTTTTTGAAAATTGAACTTTGCATTCTTAAAAACAAAGAATAAAAGTTGTGCAACTAATAATAGTACCATTGCTAAAATTTGTACTTGAACTACTATTGCCAAACTACTATGGAAAATTATAATTAGTACAACCTGTGATAATCCCAGAATACCAGAAAGTATAACAGGTGCATATTGGTTTAATGATAGAAAATAGTATGCGAAAATATTGGAGATTGCAAACAATGATGTTGCGAGCGCATATTGCCATAGTAGAGGTGCTACTGAAATATATGCGTCACCAAACATTAATGTTATAATTGTTTCTGGAAACAAATAGCATGTAATAACTATTAATGATGATAAACCACCAATAAAGAAAACGTATCTAAAAAGTACAGGAGCTGTGGGTTCACCGTCTTTTTGTTTTTGCATTACTGTGGGCATAAGTAGCATTACAAACATCCATGCCACAAAATATACTACACGACCAATTAATGCTAACGATGAATAAAGTCCGGCATCAACAGAATTAAAAAAATGCTTAACTAAGAGTACATCACTATTATTGATTATAATTTGCGTTAGTTCATACCCTACGGTTAGTCCAATAAAAATCCAGACTTGTTTGAGCTCATCACCAACTAATTGATTTTTTGAAAACAGGTCTATCGATTTTAAATCTGATGGTATTAAGCCAAATACAAAAGATATTCCAATACCTAATGCAATCAAAATTCCTGGTTCAACTGGCAAAAACCATAAAAAAACAAAAGTCAAAAGTAGCCGACTCCACATTTCTGTTTGATAAGTACCTGCTAATTTGGTGAATTCTTGTTTCCCTTGAAATCTCCCCCTATTTACACTCATAACAAAATATAAGGGTATACCAATACCGAAAATTACGAACATCCAATGATTTTGAGTATGGAAAAGACTTTGAAGTGATTTAGAAAAAAGGAGAATTATAATACCGGTAAAAAGACCAAAAATTACAGCATACTTGTAAATTGTATTTTTAAAAGCTGACCAACTATCACCAGAAAAAAGAACAGCAAATTTTGTTGTAGCCAATTGAAAAGTCATTCCTACAAAAGATAGCACTAACAAAAGCGTAACAAGCAAAGCAGCATCAGCAAAAGCCTCTGGACCCAATAAACGACCTAATAAAAGATTATATAGGTAATTGCCCCCATTAACAATGAGAGCACTACCCATAAATAACTTTTCGGGAGAAACCTTTTTTAATACAAGTTTAAACGCGGTCATTACATAATATATATGAGGTTTTCGTTTGCTTCATAACTCCGGCAATGTGTTGATTTTGCTTTCCAATTATTTGAATACCCTTTCTATTTTGAATGTATTCTAAATACAATTGTTCCATGGTTATTGCGCAACTTTCTTCTAGAACTGTTACATTCTCAAGATTTAATATGACGTTATCAAATTCATTTAAAAAATTATCAAGATGATCTTTTAAGATTAATGTATTCTCGGAAGTAAGCTCCCCTAATACTTCTAACATTTGGTTATTCATTTTTACTTGTAACGCCATATTTATTAAGTTTAGATTAAGAGGTTAGTTAGGTATTCGTTGCAATTATAGCAGTACATCCTAAAGACCTTTATTCTTCCAGGATTACTGTGAGCCCTATATTTTGCTTATAAATTATTATCTGTATGAAATGGCAATTTTAGCCAACTGTCCAACAATTTTTACGGAATCTTTCATAGATAGTTTAGAACCATCGGCATGAATCCAACGTTTTAAAGGTTGTTCACATATTAACTGTTGCACTTTTGCCTTACCATAATGTTTACGCATTCGCATAAATATCTCCACATCGAAAATCCATTTGGTAATAAAAGGTTTTGTGAAAAGCATTGGAATTATATCGCGCTCCATAATTTTCGCGCCACATTGCGTATCATTAAAAGGCATTTTTAGGATAGATCGTATGATTAAGTTAATGGTCATACTTATAATCTTACGGGCCGACTCCTTTGTAATATCAGCACCCATTCTACTCATTCTAGAACCACTTACAATCTTGTAATTAGATTCATCCAAAGTTTTAACTAAATCATCAAAATCTCTAAAATCTGTAGATAAATCTGCATCTAAGAAACCTAGGTAGTCATATTGTTCATCTTTAAAAAGATGTAGCATTCCTTGTCTAACTGCTTCCGCTTTACCACCATTTTTTTCACAGTTGTAAACGCTTATATTATTTTCGTTTCCTTGTCTAAGTTCTTCTAAAACTTTTAAAGTATTATCGGTAGAGCCATCATTTACGAAGCACAGGTGATAACCTAAATTTCTGTTTGCAAAATCCTTAAAATCATCACCAGACAAACGTTCTTCTTCATTATAACAAGGAATAACAACGCCTACAACGTTTTTTTGCAACATTTGAGTATCGCTAGAGCTTTCAATACTATTATCAGTCTCTGGAACACCAATAAGTCTTTTAATTCTTGCCGCCATTTCATCAAGGCTAACAGGCTTTTTCATATAATCATCGATGCCTAAATCAAACCCATCCATAATTATTTTCTCATCAGTATTACCCGACATTACAAGAATTGGAGTCTTTTTATCTTCATTGGTGCGAATATGTTTTACGACGTCTAGTCCAGACATATCACCCATATTTATATCTACAAGTACCAAATCTGGTTTAAAAGAATCAAAAATTTGAATACCAGCTTCACCAGAACTAGCGGTCTCTACAGTATAACCTAATTCTTTAAGTCTTTTATCTACAGAAAGTAGAATTAACTCTTGGTCGTCAATAGTTAGAATTTTCATAGGTTAAGTTTTTAGTAACTATATTATTGTGAGCATCGCTCTTGTGATTTTTAGTTGTAATAAATTTGGAAATGAAATACACGAAAAACTCTTGAATAATAAAGTGTAAGTATATTCTTACTTATAACGTAATGGGAAGTAATTATTGTTGTAATGCAGATATATTCGATGAAATACAGTTATCTACTCATAAATTAAAAAAGTTGTCTGGGCAATTACCTCTTTTTACAGAAAATAATCACCCATTAACAACAACTCGGGGGAACCTCTCTTACCAAAAGTAGTAGGCAAGTACTATTTTAAAACACAAATATCTGATAGAAAACTCCATTTTAGTGACGCTTGTCGTTCGCTTGCAAATAGCTATAGTTGAACAGACCTTTACCTGCGATTAGAGCCATAAATACCAAATACTTAATCCAATGCCACTGGAGACTAATAAATAGTAACAATTGACGTTATGTATTTGTAGTAAAAATCTCACTTATTTATGATTCGTTTTTATTTCTTTCTTATTGCAATGTTCATATTCGTACAATCGAATGCTCAGAATGCTATGCAAGAAGGCTTTTCACTCCTTGAAAAAGGTGATTTTGAGCAGGCGGAATCGTTCTTTTTCGATTACCTCAAAACTGATGCTGAAAACAAAACAGCTAAACTTTGTTATGGCCGTGCCGTAGGTCTTAGTGGGGAACCTGAAAAAGCAACCAAGTTATTTGCAGAATTATTAGAGTCTTACCCAAATGATTTTGAGGTAGCTATTAACTATAATGAATCTTTTTTATGGGCTAAAAAGTATGCTGAGGCTAAACCGTTATATGCGCAAATGGTAAAAGAAAACCCAGATAAGTTTGCGGCCGTATTGGGTTACGCTAATACCTTAAGCAATTTAAAAGAATACAAGGCGGCACTACAGGTTGTTGAAGATGCTTTAAAGCTGGATCCTGAAAATGACAATGCAAAAGTCTCTCGTAAATTTATGCGTTTAGGGTTTGCTAATGAATATGTGAATAAGCAACAATACGCTAAAGCGGAAACTATATTAAAAGAAATTTTTATTGATTTTCCTGAAGACAAAGATGCGCTATTAAATTTAGCTAATTTATACCTTATAGTAAAGAATGTTAAAGGTGCAAAAAACATGTACAAACGTTACGCTACATCTCCAAAAGATTCGATAACAGCATTAAACGGTATTGCTTTAGCCGAACACATTGGTGAAGATGATAAAATAGCGCTAAAAGTTGCCGAAACATCAAAATTAAAGGTCTCAAAATTAAAGGATACCGAACTTACTGAACGCACCTATGACAGGTATATTCAAGCACTAATATGGAATAGTAAATTTATTTCTGCAAGGCAAAAAGTTGATAGTCTCGAAGCCATTCACCCTAATAGAAATTGGTTACATGCCCTAAGAGCTACCTTAGGACTATACACAGGCGATTCTAAAATAAGTGTAAAAAGCTACAATAGTATCTTAAAGAATGATAGTGCTTCTTTTGATGGAAATTTAGGGAAGGCAAATGCCTTATTTGCAGCAGACCGAATAATGCCAGCCTATAAGTCTGCTTATAATACCCTTAAGTTTTATGACAATCAAAAAGATGCCTTGGGGTTTATTGAGAAACTGAATCTAATGCACACACCTACGGTGGAGGAACATGTGGCATATACATTTGACAATGGTAAAAATTCAGCCTTCTTTACTAATACAACTGTCGAAGTACCTTTCTCAACAAAATTTAGAACAACCTTGTCATACTTCTATCGTACAACTGAGAATAGTATATCAGGAAATAAAGCAAATTCCCATGTGTTGTTGGCAGGATTACAATATAAAATGATACCGAAAACTACATTAAAAGCAGTATTAGGTTTGAATAAATCTAGTTTTACGACAGATTCATATACGCAGCCGGTACTCGATGTGAAATTAATGATGCAGCCTTTTAAATTACAAAACTTATCACTGGGCTATCAAAGAGAGGTTCAAAACTTTAATGCTGACTTAATTGAACGCGAAATTGTACAACACCACTATGGGCTTACCTACAATTTAGGTACCAATGTAAATTTTGGTTGGTTCACACAATTAATGCATACGCAGCAAAGTGATGATAACGTGCGTAACTTACTATTTACATCATTGTATTATACATTATCAAAAAAACCGGCTTTAAAAATGGGTCTTAACTATCAATATATAACTTTTAAAGATCAGGTGCCTACCATCTATTTTAGTCCTGAAATATATCAGGCATTTGAAATTTTTGCTGATATAAGAGGTGAAATTAGTGAAAAGACAACCTATATGGCTAGTGCTGCAACGGGTATGCAAAAGGTTGAAGAAGATCCATATACTGCTATCTTTAGAGCAGAGGTGGCATTAAAACATCAATATTCTAAACGCTTAAGCGGCAGTATTTATGGAAAATATAGTAACATAGCGTCTGCAACTGCTGCTGGTTTTGAATTTACCGAAATCGGTCTTAAAGTCAAATGGTTATTTCTTAAAAAGCCATTATTTTATGAGAAGATTCAAAAGCTTAAATAATTAGTTTTTTAATAGTCATATTTAGAATATTAGTAGATTTTCTATTAAAATAAAAAACAACCATATTCAACATATGGTCGTTTTTGTAATTATATTTTCCCCGAGCCCAAAAATACAAGGGAAAATTATGGGGTTTGAGCCCATTTATAATGTCTTAAATTTTACAACATCTCTGCCATTTATAATGCTTTTAAAGTAAGTACATGTAGGAAAGTTCTAATTATGTATCGATTTAAGGTTAAACTTTTGTATACCTCAAATTTATAATAGAATAACATTTTAAATGACATGCAATAGACCAGTAAACAATTACTGTAGCCGAATGGTAACGAATTAAGGAAAAGTGATTTAAAGTAAATTTAATCGCCGCATAAGTTCTGGACGATTGGATCGACTTATAGGGATAACATTCTTTTCAATTAACACACTATTATCTTCAATATCGATAATTTTATTGAAATTGATAATAAACGATCTATGAATTTGGAAAAAGATATTTTCCGGTAATTTATCCTTTATATTTTTTAAGGTGGTATGCACACGAAAGTTCTTTTTTTCTGTTTTAACTTCAATGTAATCTCCTTGTGCTTCTACAACCAAAATGTCGTTATAATTAAGTTTAATTAATCGACGATCAATATTTATATATAAATCTTCATTTACATCAGAATTTTTTTCCTCAAGTTTTGGAGCGGTGGATTTTTTTGTTTCTTCTTTCTTAAGTTTCAAAATACATTTTTCAAAACGGTCAAAAGTTATTGGCTTCAAAAGATAATCAACAATTGCTTCATATTCATATGAGGCAATTGCAAAATTCGTATCTGAAGTAGTTAAAACTATTTTAGGCGGATTTTTAAGTGTCTGTACTAAATCTATACCACTAAAGCCTGGCATGTGAATGTCCAAGAAAATGATATCTATATTTTGATGATTTAAAAATTTAATA
Organism: Aurantibacter sp.; assembly: GCF_039941195.1. Taxonomy (GTDB): domain Bacteria; phylum Bacteroidota; class Bacteroidia; order Flavobacteriales; family Flavobacteriaceae; genus Aurantibacter_A. The sequence goes on from NZ_JBDVFA010000063.1 coordinate 37,652, forward strand.
GCCTCGATTGCATTATCAAACTCCTGAATTACATCTAATTCGGGTACTTTGGAACAAAGTTGACTGACTACAGCTCTTGCCGCAGCCTCATCATCAATGATTATACAATTCATAATTAAATAGTTTTTAAGTAATCTTCTATTTTATCTAGTATTTTAACAAACTCATTTTTAAGTCTGTCATTTCCTAAACGAAGTTCTTCCTCGAAAATTACAGCTAAACGATAACTTTCTTCAAGTCCAAGGATATTAAACTTATGTTTTAATTTATGAACATTTTGCGAACCTGCTTCGGTTCTATTGTTATTTATATTATTCAAATATTCCAATTTCTCCTCAGGAAATTCCATTTTTAAAATTTCAATAAATTTGTTTTTAAATGGCTCGTCATTACCTGCAAGTTCATTAATATAATTAATATTCGGGGTTTCCATATTTCTATTTTTTAATCGTAAAAAAGAAAGTTGCTCCTTTTCCTTCCTCCGAATTCAACCATATTTGACCATTAAAGGAATTTACAATTTTCTTAACTAAAGCCAATCCAATTCCAGTGGCTTTAAAATCATTTTCTAATTTCTTAAACATTTTAAAAATATCTTCTTGATATTTCTTAGCAATTCCTTTTCCATTATCTGAGACGCTAAATTCCCAATCCTCCTTCAGCTCATTCGCATCAATTTTAATAAGTCCATTTGGATTATTTTCTGTAGCGCTTATAGCATTTAATATTAAATTTTTAAACAACTGCTCTAGTTTATATTTCCCAATTAATAAAGTAGGTAAAGCATCTGAATATTCAATTTTAATATTTTCTGGAACATACATAGTTTGTAACAATTCGTCCAATAATTCTTTTACATCAATTAAAACTTCTTTTTCTTCTAAATTGGTTATCGTAGCATGCTTTAAAATACCATCAACCAAGGCATCCATCTTCTCTAGATTCTCACTTATAATCATACAATTATCTTTAGTTTGATCGGAGAAATTATCAATATCATCTTCCTTAATACAATCAATAAGAAAGCTAATATTTCGCATTGGAGATTTTAAATCATGTGATACCATATGCGCATAATTATTTAGCGCTTCGTTTCGTTCTTCTAAATTCTTTAATAGTAAATCTTTTTCCTCTGATATTCTATGTATTTCTGACGATTGTTCTTCCAATTTTTGCGCTAATACTAATGGATCAAAAGACACATGTTCTTCTGAATTTACTTTAGTAGTTCCATTAGTATCCGTACTTAATGAAGCAATAGAGCGCTCTAAAGATTCAATTACTTTTTTTTGAGATTCTGCACGTTCTCGTAAAATCTCATTGGCTTCTGAAAGTTCTTGCGAACTTATAACGGTAGAGCGTTGCACTACCTCAAGCTTAGAATCATTATCTGCATAAGACTTACTAATTGCCTCTAAAAAAGTAGTTAACGATTCCTGCTCAGCCCATTGAGTAGGTAAAAATTTGCGTATTTGTCTGGCTAAAAGTTTATGCATTATTCACTAAATAGAGATAAGGTCATTGTTTGATTGTGTAATTTACACTCTTTCTGACCAGCAAAGGGTGCTAATTCTCCATAAGAATAAAAACCTACAATTTTCGCATTTGATCCAATACTACCAATCACCTCTTCTACTTCTTCTTCTGTACGCTGATCCAATACTAATTTACGACCTACACAACTAACCAATAAGGCAAGTTCCGGTTCACTTTTTCTACCTCGCATTGCATAAACTCCTGCTACAGATGCACCTTCTGCAATATCATCTACTGTAGACATCATTAGTTGTACTTTGGATCCTTCCGGAACATCACCGGCTAAAATCATGGCGTTATTAGCTTCATCAATATTCAAAATAGTACGAACAATTACTTCTCTACTATCTGGCTTTTGCACACTTAGTGGATATAACAAAGCGGCTTCTGGGAGCTCTTTAGCTTTTTCACCTAAGTAAAGTTTGTACAAGTCAAGTGCTGGTTTACCATCTAACTCGTACAAAATATTATTTTTTGATTTTGTAATTGTTCGTTGTGGTCCAAAGCCTGTCCATCCACCAAAATTAGCACTTGTAATTTCTAAAGTATCTCCATAAAAGCCAATGCAAATCACCTCCCCTTCAGCTGGGTTTTGGTTATAAGAAGCTAACGTACGTTCAAAACGTGCATCATCACCACATAATCCTCCAGAAATAGAAACTTCAACATTTAATTTCTCTTCCAATCCTTTAATTAATCCACTACCATTTACATTGGTACCTTCAGATACAATAAAAACATGTTTTAAGTTTTCCTTAGGTAAACTATTTACTAAACTCTCACCTAGTTCTTCAACATCCATGTCGAATGTTGTCATGTTTTCGCGAACTACTTTAAAACTATTTTTTTCAAATTCAATTGCAGTAAGCACAACACTCTCGTCATAAACTCTACTTTCAAGAATTTCGCCAGAAGTAGTACCAAAAACAATATGACCCTCTGGATAAAGCGATTTAATTTCTTGATAAATATCCTCAGATTCTAAAGCATATCTATTTCCAAAAACCATCACTAAAGGTTCTTTTAATTCTTTACGAGCTTCTACAAATTTCCAATCTTTATTGATCTCTTTAACCCCTTGCTCTATTATCATAACTATTTTTTTATTGTAAAATAAAAGGTTGTACCCTCACCAGGTGCACTTTCTAACCATACCTTTCCTTCGTATAAATCGATAACTTTTTTTACTATCGACAAGCCAATACCGGTTGAACGTTCATTATTACCAACAGATTGGAAAATTTTAAATATTTTTTCGTGATATTCTTTAGGAATTCCAACACCATTGTCTTCAATACTAAATTGCCAATGTGTATCAGTTTCAGCATAATCTATATTAACAATACCAACTTCATTTTCGATATGAACCACTGCATTACTTAAAAAGTTCTGAAATAACTGATGAATTTTTGTTTTGTCTGCGAAAAGTGTGGGTAGTTTTTTGACAATTTTTACTTCTACATGATCTGGGATAAAAATAATATCCGTTATTTCTTTAATAACTTCATTTACATCCACATCAGTATTATGTACATTATCGCTGCTTACCGTTGAATATTTTAGGATCCCAACAATTAATTTATCCATGGACTCAACCTTCTCTTGCATCATACGCAATTGACTAACTCCATTTTCATCTAATTTGTCTTTATAATCATCATAAAGCCATGTTGCGAGTGCACTAATACTACGTAACGGAGATTTTAAATCGTGCGATACAATATGTGCGTATTCTTGCAAGCCTTTGTTACTTTTTTCTAATTCTTCTAATAGTTGCGTTCTTTCAACTTCAAGTTCATGTTGCGCACTAATATCTTCTATCATTGCTACTTGATAATCTATATCGTCATCCTCATTTTTATAAACGTTAACCGATGTTTTCGCCCATAAATGTGAACCATCCTTACAAGTATATTTTTTTGACAAAGTAAAATTATCGATCTCTCCCGATTGCATTTTTTTAATAAGCGCATCCGATTCTTCTACATCATCAGCAACAGAAATGTCACTTACATTTAATTTTTTTAACTCCAGTTCTGTATATCCAGTTAGTTTCTCAAAAGTTTTGTTGGATCGTATTATTCGCCCTCCATTAGTAAGAATAATACCTAAAGGTGAGTTTTCTACAATAATATCCAACTGCTTCTTTTGAGCAGATAACAAATGTTTAACTTCTTCATCTCTAGTAATATCTCTTACAATCCCATGCGCAGCAACGGGGTTTTTATCTTTATCATAAATTAAACTACCATTAATTTCTACTAGTTTAACAGATTTATCATTAAGTATAAGTTTTGATCTATATTTATTAAAAGTACCATACTGAAGTAAATTCTTCATGTAATTTAGATTGTACTCTAAATAATCGGGGTGCACTAATTTTGATAAATTAACGAACTCTTCGCCAGCATCATAACCAAAAAATTCTTTGGCAGCAGAATTCATAGATATCACATTAAACTGTAAATCCATAACCACATAAGAGTCTATAATATTTACAAAAGCACCATCAAGTTCGGTTGTTTTTGTACAAATTAAATTCTCTAATCGAGCATTAGATTCCTTTAAATGAAACGCAACATCATACAACTCCTTAGATTTACTTTCTAAAATTTGTTCGGCCTGCACCCGCGCTTTTTTCTGACGCTCCAATGCCTTTTTTAGCAGTACTACTTCTTTGTTATCCATTTTGCGTAACATCAAATTTCACTTCTGTACCATCTTCCTTTAATAGCTCGTATGCTATAGTGGCGCTACCATTAAAATGCTCAAAACACTTTTCCATTAAGCCTTCAGCCAAACGGTATAAGCCTCTAGAAGATGAATAAATCATCGAAATAGAGGTATCTGTTTTTTCTAAAATCTTAAATGAGGGAAGTTCTGCTTCGGGATAAAGCTTTTGAACATGCACATGAATATGGTCTTCTATGGCATATAATAAAGATAATGGTGTTTTATACCCCTTTACAACATCGGGATGTGCGCTGACAAGGCTATTGAATAAATACAAGCCAAACGTATAGATTAAATCACTTACAGGTATATTAACCTCATTACTTAAGCTTGTAATAAGGCTTACCATTTCATTAAAATCGTAGGTACCAACAGCAGTATAGATACCCTCTGATTCTAAATCCGAATTTTCAATAATATTATCGGTAATCTCGAGTCCAAATTTAGACTCGACCATCTCTAAGAACTCAGTAAAAACTATTCCTTTCATTATTCTATTTAATTTAGAATAAAAGTAGGAATTGTATTACTTTTAAATTAATTTTTGTTGTGAAATGGGATTTTTCTGTTATGCCTTTACAACCTCATTCGTTTCCCAATACTCAAGTACTTTACGAATTTTATTCTCGTAATCTTCGAATTTTAAAGGCTTTAGAACATATCCAGCAATACCAATTTTATAACACTCTAATAAATCGGCTCTATTCTCAGATGTTGTCAAAACAATTGTAGGTAAGTATTTCATTACATCATCATTCTTAAGAATTTGTAAGAATTCTATACCGCTCATTTTAGGCATATTTAAATCCAATAGAATAATATCTGGTAAATCTGCATCTGATTTTAAGATATTAATAGCCTCTTCTCCGTTCTTCGCTTCAGTTATATTATGTTTAGAACCTAATTTAGAAACTGTTCTAAGCAATTTCATTGTTTCAATAGTATCGTCTTCAATAAAAAGAATGTTCATAGTATGTTGTTTTTAATTATGATGCAATATTCATAAATAACGAAGAAATAGATTTAGAAGTGTAGACGAATGGAAAATTGCTATCGACGAATGGTTTGTTATAAACGATTAATGTTTCTTTAAACCTTGTATTATTAGTAGTTTAGGTCAATTTCATACGACTCAAAAATTGTAAGAATTCATTGTAATTAGTAGCAACTCGCTTTACAAAATAGGCTAACATTTTTCCTATTTGCAGTTGAAAAAGTCTAAAAAAGCGTTTCTTTAAACTAAAATAGACACCATTTTCTGTAGAGAATTATTAGTTGATGACAATAAGAAAGCTATTACCCACTGACAACGAGTCGCTTGCAAAAATAATAAAGGCGATTTTTGTAGAGTTTAATGCGCCAAAAATTGGCACGGTATATTCAGATCCTACAACTAACGACCTTTATAAATTATTTGAACATGAAAAATCCATACTCTGGGTAATTGAAGCAGATAAGGAAGTATTAGGATGTTGTGGAATTTATCCAACCAAAGGTTTACCTGAAGGCTGTGCAGAATTAGTGAAATTCTATTTTTCGCCTAAAGCAAGAGGAAATGGATGGGGTAAGGAATTATTAGAATATAATATTAAATCTGCTATTGATTATGGATACTCGCAACTCTATCTAGAATGCTTACCACATTTTTCAAGCGCTATAAATTTGTATGAAAGCTTAGCGTTTAAACATATAGATAAAGCCTTAGGTGATTCTGGTCATACTTCTTGTAATATTTGGATGGTGAAAAACCTACTTACATAATTTGTACAAATTTCAAACAAATACGAAGTCTATTGTATATGTAAATGATTTAGAACTTAAGTTTTATTTATAAGAATTAATTAAATTGGTAAATCAAAAATTTCGACTGATTACAATGTTTTCGGCCGCTCATACCGATAGCTAAAAAATAATACTTAACTAACTCAATTAATAAAATGGAGACCAACAACAATTATGAACAGTTTGAAAATTTAGAGGAAGAACAGTTACCTGTTGCAAAACATAAATTACATGATTGGACCCATTTTGCTGGCTTATATGCTGCAGAACATGTAGCGGCGACAGAATTTGTAATTGGAGCTACATTTGTAGCACTTGGGGCCAAAACTATGGACATTCTCCTAGGGCTATTAATCGGAAATATATTAGCAGTTCTTAGTTGGACATTTATTACCTCACCTATAGCAGTTGAAACTAGATTAAGTCTTTATACCTACCTTAATAAAATTGCTGGTGACTCCATGACAAAGCTTTATAATTGGGCTAATATTATAATTTTCTCCGTTATATCCGCAGCAATGATAACCGTATCCTCCACTGCAGTTCGTTTTGCCTTTGACATTCCGGCTCAGCTAAATTGGTATCCAACAAATGTTTGGTTTATACTTATAGTCTTTGTTGTAGGAATAGTTGTGGTCTCAATAGCATTGTACGGCTTTAAGGCAGTTTCGGAATTTTCAGGAATTTGTGCCCCATGGCTCTTTGTTATGTTTACAAGTGGTGCAATGGTACTTATGCCAGCACTATCTTTAGATGTACTTCATAAAACTTTACCTAATGGAATGAGTGATTTTATCGCATTAGGAAATCAATCTATTTGGACAGGAATAGACAGTAATGGAGAGCCTGGCATTGGGCTAATTGAAGTTATCGGTTTTGCATGGGCCGCGAATACCATAACACATTTTGGACTTATTGACATGGCACTATTGCGATTTGCGAAAAAGAAATCCTACGGATTAGCCACCAGCACAGGAATGATGTTTGGACATTATGTTGCATGGATAGCCGCAGGAATTATGGGAGCTGGTGCTGCAGTAATTATCGGTAAAACTATAGTAGAATTAGATCCAGGTGATGTGGCCTATTATGCATTAGGTTGGTCAGGCTTTGTTATTGTTATCGTCGCAGGTTGGACCACCGCAATCACCAATCTTTACAGAGCAGGTTTAGCAGCCCAAGCAGTTTTCAACAAACACTCAAGAAAAAAAACTACAATTATCGTCGGTTTAGTAACAATTGTAATAGCTTGTTTTCCTTTTGTGTTTTCGCAAATATTACCACTTTTAACCTATGCCGGTCTTCTAGTTGTGCCAGTTGGAGCAATTGTGTTTGCAGAACATCAAATATTTCCTCGTATTGGCTATACACGTTATTGGTCGTCGTATAAAAATTTAACTTTCAGTACGCCAGCCGTGGCTTCTTGGGCATTAGGTTTAATATTTGGTTTTGGATTAAATGCATTTAATGTGATGTCCTTCTTTTATCTATTCTTGCCAACATGGGTTTTCACAATTATAATTTATACACTCTTGGCCGGACGCTATGGCGCAAAAGAGGAATACCCTATTGCAGCAAAAAAGGAAAAAATTAGAAATGAAAATATTGTAAAGTTTCAGGAGCAAAAAGCAAAAGAAGAGATAGTACCAGTAAAAGATGAAAGCGCTTTTTCAAAACTACTTAAAATCGTATCGGTAGCAGTATTGCTAATTACACTAATATTGGCAATTAAAGTTATGTTTTGGTCTGCTGATGAAGTATTATATATCGCTAACAGGGATACATTTTACACCTATGCGTTTATTTGCACGCTATTATATTTTATTACGGCTTATTGGGCACTACAATGCGGTAAATTAAAAAACAAATAATCAGTAATGAAAAATTATATACCCTTAAATCAAAATAATTTAAGCAAACTTAAAAACAGATTAAAAGTACCTACATACGAACGTTCGCCAATAAAAATAGGCGTTGTACACATTGGTGTAGGTGGTTTCCACAGAGCACATCAAGCGTATTATTTGCATCAATTACATGAACAATTTGGTGCTACCGATTGGGGTATTTGTGGCATAGGTTTACGAGAAGCCGATAGAAAAATCTATACTATATTTAAAAAACAAGATAGCCTATATAGCTTAATCATTAAGCACCCAAATGGTGAAATAAATTCTGAAGTAATTGGTTCAATACTTGATTTTGATTTTGGTGTTGATGCTCCTGAGGCTGTAGTTAATAGAATGGCACATGTAGACACTAAAATTGTATCACTAACGATTACCGAAGGTGGCTATAATTTTAATCCTTCAACTGGAGAATTCGATTTTGAAAATAAAGACATTCAACACGAATTAAAAAATCCTAATGAACCGATTACAGTTTATGGTTTTTTAACTGCGGCTTTAAGAAAACGCCGTGATGAAAATCTGCCAGCTTTTACAATAATGTCTTGCGATAATATTGAACACAATGGTGATGTTGCTCGTAAAATGGTATTAGCTTTTGCTCGGCGTCAAGATCCAGAATTGGCAGAATGGATAACCCAAGAAGTAAGTTTTCCAAATAGTATGGTAGACAGAATTACACCTGTAACAACACCTGAAGATATAGCATATTTAGTTGATACTTATGCAGTACAAGACGAATGGCCAGTAACTTGTGAACCTTTTATACAATGGGTAGTTGAAGATAATTTCTCCAATGGAAGACCCGAACTTGAAAAAGTTGGAGTGCAATTTGTACCCGATGTGAAACCTTATGAGAAAATGAAACTTCGACTACTAAATGCAGGACATTCAGTAATTGGAATTTTAGGAGCTATACATGGACACAATACCATAAATGCTTGTATGGAAGATCCATTATTTGTGACTTATTTAAGGGCCTTTATGGATACTGAAGCTAGTCCCGTTTTAGATGAAGTAAAAGGGATAAATCTTGAAAGTTATAAAGATAGTTTAGAAGAGCGTTTTGCTAATCCTAATATTAAAGATAGTGTAGCCCGTATTTGCTCAGAGAGTTCAGCGAAATTACCAAAATTTTTAATCGCTACCATTCATGAAAATTTAGAATCGGGCGGAAATATTAAATTGGCAACTTTAATAATAGTTGCATGGTGCTATTACCACGATAAAACTATTGATGAAAAAGGGAGGCCAATTGAAATAATTGATGCACAAACCAGTGAATTACATAAAGCTGCGAAACTAACAAATCAAGATCCTTTAGCATTTATAAAACAAGAATCTCTTTTCGGAAATCTCGCGCAAAACGAACGATTCGCTAGCACCTATTCAAGTTTAGTCAAGAACGTTTACAAGACAAACAATATAAAAAAGATTATGGAACAACTTTTAACTGAATAATTATTTTGGCTAAAGACTAAATAAAAAATCCAGCTTAATTCTTATCTTCTAACAGTGGAACAAATCTAAAGTTTCCGAATTCTTTTTTCTCAAATTCTGTTGCCGAAGTGCGCACATAAAGTGTCATAATTTGGTCTTCCACGCCTACTGGTATAACCAAACGACCGCCAACTTTTAATTGTCCCAACAATGCTTTTGGAGTTTCAGGCGCTCCAGCGGTAACAATAATACTGTCAAAAGGAGCTTCTTCGGGCAATCCTTTATAGCCATCACCAAAAATTAATTTTTTTGGTCGATACCCCATCTTCTTAAAAAAAAGTTTCGTCTTTTTAAAAAGTTCTAATTGACGTTCTATAGAATAAACTTGGGCTCGCAAAAGTAAAAGCACTGCTGTTTGGTATCCACTACCTGTACCAATTTCCAAAATCTTTTGTCCTGGTTTAACTTGCAGAAGTTCAGATTGAAAAGCTACCGTATAAGGTTGCGAAATAGTCTGTCCTGCTGAAATGGGAAAAGCTTTGTCTTGATAAGCATGACCTTCAAAACTACTATCCATAAAAAAATGGCGTGGTATTTTTCGAATAGCATCAAGTACTTTTGCATCGACGATGCCCTTATCAATTAGCACTGCCGCTAATTTATTTCGCATGCCACTGTGTTTTAAAGTATCCTTCAAGGGTTTGGTTTTGGTGAGTAAAGTTAGCGAAGAAATTTAAATTTTTGCAAATAGAAAACAGGAAAAGCTGGGTGAATTTTACTTTTTATAAATTATAATTCGCTTTTTATTTCTTCACAAAACCTTAATCCCTTAGCGCGAGCGATTTAGTCATATTTCTAATCCACCAACTATTCCCTATTTTTGAATAAAAATAAACATATGCTAAAAGTTGGTGTTTTAGGAGCTGGTCATTTGGGTAAAATTCATTTGCGTTTACTAAACGAATCAGACAAATATAATCTCATTGGCTTTTATGATGCTGATGCCATTAATGGAAAAAAAGTTGCTGATGAATTTGGCTATACTTATTTTGATAATATCAATAATTTAATTGATGCTGTCGATGTCGTTGACATTGTAACCCCTACTCTTTCACATTTTGATTGTGCCGAAAAATCAATAAAAAAAGGGAAGCATATATTTATAGAAAAACCAATAACCAATACTGCTGAGGAGGCAAAAAAACTTCTAGAATTAGAAAAGGAATATAACGTAAAAGGGCAAGTTGGTCATGTGGAGCGTTTTAATCCAGCCTTTAGTGCAGTAAAAGAAAAAATAAACAACCCGATGTTTATTGAATCGCATCGGCTTGCAGAATTTAATCCCAGAGGCACCGATGTACCTGTGGTTTTAGATTTAATGATTCATGATATTGACGCTATTTTGAGTGTAGTAAATTCAGAAGTAGCTCAAATTAATGCTAGTGGTGTTTCAGTAATTAGTCATTCACCAGATATTGCAAATGCTAGAATAGAATTCGAAAATGGCTGTGTAGCAAATTTAACCGCTAGTAGAATTTCATTAAAGAATATGCGCAAGTCACGTTTCTTTCAAAAAGATGCATATATCGCCGTAGATTTTTTAGAGAAAAAAGTGGAAGTTGTAAAAATGAAAGATGCTCCTGAGGAAGTTGGTGATTTTGATGTGGTTTTACAAAATGCGGAAGGTGAGAAAAAACAGATTTATTTTGAAAATCCGGAGATTGAAACCAACAACGCAATCAAGGATGAATTAGAAGCCTTCGCAGATGCAATAGAAAATGACACAACACCAGTTGTATCTTTAAAACAAGGCGCAAAAGCCTTAGAAGTAGCACTCCGAATAATAGACTCTTTTAAGAAATAAGATATGAAAATAGCAGTCGTAGGTGCAGGGACCATGGGCAATGGAATAGCTCATGTATTTGCACAAAATGCATACGAGGTAAACTTAATTGACATCTCAGAAAAAGCATTGCAAAATGGTTTAGCCACTATTACAAAGAATTTAGACCGAATGATTGTGAAAGACAAAATTTCGGAAAGTGATAAACTAGCAACTTTAAAAAACATTTTAAAATATACATCTATAGCTGAAGGTGTAAAAGATGTAGACCTTGTTGTGGAGGCTGCCACAGAAAATCTAGATTTAAAATTAAAAATATTTAAAGATTTAGATGTGCATTGTGGTTCTGACACCATTTTAGCATCAAATACATCGTCTATTTCAATTACACAAATTGCTGCTGTTACGAGCAGAGCAGATAAAGTTATTGGCATGCACTTCATGAATCCAGTACCAATAATGCAGTTAGTAGAAATTATTAGAGGTTATAACACCTCAGATAATACTACAAAGACTATAATGCAACTATCCGAAAAATTAGGAAAAACACCAACAGAAGTAAATGATTACCCTGGTTTTGTCGCCAATCGTATATTAATGCCAATGATTAATGAAGCGATAGAAACTTTATATAATGGCGTTGCAGGAGTTTCGGAAATAGATACAGTAATGAAGTTAGGTATGGCACATCCTATGGGTCCCTTGCAACTGGCAGATTTTATTGGGCTTGATGTTTGTTTATCCATATTAAATGTAATGTATGATGGTTTTAAAAATCCAAAATATGCACCATGTCCACTTCTTATAAATATGGTAATGGCCAATAAATTAGGTGTAAAATCCGGCGAAGGATTTTACGATTATTCCAATTCTAGAAAAGCCGAAATATTATCTACACAATTCAATTAGCGCTTTAAATGGCTATAATAAAACCCTTTAAAGCTATACGACCTGCAAAGGACAAAGTAGCTTTTGTTGCATCAAAATCATACCAAGAATATTCACGAAAAGAATTAAACGCCATTTTAGCCTTTAATCCCTTTTCTTTTTTACACATTATAAACCCTGGATATCGTAGAGCTAAAAATTTAAAAGGGCAAGAACGTTATAAATTGGTGCATCAAATTTATTTAGAATTCTTGTCGAAAAATGTATTATTAAAAGATGCGCAGGATTGCTTTTATGTGTATCAAATTCAAAAAGATAATTATATCTATTGTGGTTTACTTTGTGGAGCAAGTATAGCAGAGTACCAAAATGATGTTATTAAAAAACACGAAGCTACCTTACAACGACGTGAAGAATTATTTGCCAACTATTTAAAAACTGTAGAATTCAATGCTGAACCAGTTTTAATGACTTATAAAGATAATGCAGCTATAGCTGAGGTAATTAAAAAAGAAAAATTAAAAGAGCCGCAATATGATTTTACAACTCGTGATTCTGTAAGTCACAAGCTATGGGTTATTTCAGATCCTGCAACCAAAATTAAAATAGAAAGCGAATTCCAAAAAACGGATGCACTTTATATCGCAGATGGTCATCATAGAAGTGCTTCCTCCAATTTGTATTCAAAAATTGCGCAATCCTCAAATCCAAACCACACAGGTAAGGAGCCCTATAATTATTTCATGAGTTTTTTAATTCCGGAATCAGAAATAAAAATTTATGAATTCAATCGAAAAATAAAAGACCTTAATGGCTTAACTAAAGAAGAATTTTTAACGCAGTTGGCCTTAACTTATCGGATAGAAATAACTGAAGAAAATCTTTTTAAACCTAAGCAAAAACATCAATTTAGCATGTACTTAGAAGGTGATTTTTATTCACTAACGCTGCTAGAAAATAATTATTCTTTGAATGATGCGCTACGTACTTTAGATACTCAAATATTATATAAGACTATTCTTGAACCAATATTGAACATCAAAGATTTAAGAAAAGATAAGCGAATTGTATACGGATATGGTAAAAACAATATTTCGATTATGAAGGAGGAAATTGATAAAGGTAAATTTAAGGTAGGATTTAGCATGATGCCTATAAACATATCCGAAATTAAAGCAATTGCCGATGCAGGTTTAGTAATGCCTCCAAAAAGTACTTATATAGAACCTAAATTAAGAAGTGGTATCACCATTTACGAATTGTAACTTGCATTTTAATTAATTGATTTAGCATAAAAAAATAAAAATGTCGATTAAAAAAAATCTTGCTGAAATACGCACTAGTATACCTGAAAATGTAACATTGGTTGCTGTTTCAAAAACAAAACCAAATGAAGCAATAATAGAAGCATATGAAACTGGCCAAAGAATATTTGGAGAGAATAAGGTTCAAGAAATGGTTCAAAAATGGGAAGTCTTACCTAAGGATATTGAATGGCATATGATTGGTCATTTACAACGAAACAAGGTTAAGTACATGGCTGAATTTGTTTCACTAATTCATGGTGTAGATAGTTTGCGCTTATTAAAGGAGATAAACAAACAAGCCGTAAAGCATAATCGCATAATCGACTGTTTATTCCAAATTCACATTGCTGAAGAAGACACTAAGTTTGGACTTGACCAAGAAGAAGTCGAAGAAATTATAATTTCTGGGGAATTAAATAAGTTAGAAAATATCCGTATTGTTGGACTAATGGGTATGGCAACTTTTACTGATAATCAATCTCAAGTCCGCAAAGAATTCAGCACATTGAAATCCATTTTTAACAGTCTAAAAAACACATTACCAGACATTTCTATACTTTCCATGGGTATGAGTGGCGACTATCAATTGGCTATTGAAGAAGGCAGCACAATGATCCGCGTTGGAAGTAGTATCTTTGGATCGAGAAATTACCACTAGACTTAAGCGGTTTAACAAGCCAGCTGTCTGATAAAAAATATATGTATACAGTTCTTGATATAGAGACAACGGGCGGAAAATACAATGAAGAAGGCATCACAGAAATTGCTATTCACAAATTCGACGGCCATGAAGTAGTTGATAAATTTATTAGTCTTGTAAATCCCGAAAAAGACATTCAACCTTTTGTTGTAAAATTAACAGGGATCAACAATAAGATGTTACAATCTGCACCCAAATTTCATGAAGTTGCTAAACGTATTGTTGAAATTACAGAAGACACTGTTCTTGTAGCTCATAACGCACAATTCGACTACAGAATATTAAGAACGGAATTTCGCAGACTTGGTTATGCCTATGAAAGAAAAACGATTTGTACGGTAGATTTATCTAAAAAATTATTGCCTGATGCCGAATCACACAGTTTAGGAAAACTAGTTCGCTCATTAGGAATTGCAGTTAGTGATAGACACAGAGCCAATGGAGATGCTTTGGCAACTTTAAAATTGTTCAAACTTTTATTGGCTAAAGATTCTGAAAAGGACATTATAAAAACAGTACTTAGAGAGGCTAGTACCGGCGAACTTTCCGAACGACTGTTGGACATAGTAGAATCGTTACCAAGCGCTACTGGCACTTTTTATATGCACAATAAAGATGGAGAGATTATTTACCTGTCTAGGTCAAACAATATTAAAAAGAGAGTAAATCAACAATTTATAAAGCCTGGTTCAAGAGCGCGAAAACTGCAGAAAGAAACACGAAAGGTAACTTTTGAAAAAACGGGAAGTGAATTAATAGCCCAATTAAAAGAATACGAAGAATTAAAACGTATTCGACCGCGATACAATCAGCCAAAAGGAAAACTTTTTACCCACGGTATTTATAAGGAAAAAGATGATAAAGGTGTATTACATTTAAAAATGAATATGCTTTATAATAACTCAAAACCAATTATTACTTTTAATGGCACTGAGTCCGGTGCTAGTTTCTTGCAAAAAATTAGTAATGAAATTACTACTGACCAAAAAGACATTGTAAATTATAATTCAGAAATTGAGACATTACTATTAAAATATAGTATTGGCAATCGCTCGGTAATTATCCTAGATAAAGGCCGAGAAATCGGAGAACAAAGCGTTGTTTATATTAAAGATGGCACCTATAAAGGATATGGATATTGTGAATTAAACCATCAAATAAATAATATTCATATCTTAGAATCAATTATTACACCAGCAAGAGGAGATGCAAACACCAATCATTTTATTACATCACACCTAAGAAAAAAGGGCAACCACAAGATTGTTGAATTAAATCCATAATTATGGAAACTAGTGCAAGGACACATGGTTGGAGAGCAAAGCTACACGAGATTATCTACGGTACGCATACTCCGGCTGGAAAACTTTTTGACATAGCTTTATTGATTTTAATTGTCTACAGTGTTATCATTGTAATGTTGGAGAGTTTGCCGAGATTTGACGTTAAATACCATCGTTTTCTTGATACTTCTGAATGGGTAGTTACCATTCTTTTTACCATCGAGTATATTTTGCGTATAATCTGTATCAACAAACCCAAAAAGTATGTTTTTAGTTTCTTTGGCATTGTAGATTTTCTCTCAACGATACCTAAATATTTATCTTATTTCGTAGTTGGATCTCAATATATAACTGCATTTAGAGCACTACGATTATTAAGAGTATTTAGAATATTAAAGTTGGTTCGTTTTGTAGGTGAATCCAACAATCTTATTCGGGCATTAAAAGCTAGTCGAACGAAAATATTTGTTTTCGTATTTTTTGTCTTAATAGTAGCTGTATTATTAGGAACCATAATGTATTTAGTAGAAGGACCTGAACACGGTTTTGAAAGTATTCCGCATAGTATTTATTGGACTATAGTAACACTAACAACAGTGGGTTATGGGGATATCTCACCAGAAACATCCTTAGGTCAGTTTATCGCAACCTTTATAATGATAATTGGTTATGGAATAATCGCCGTACCAACCGGAATAGTATCAGCAGAATATGCAACTAAAGACGATAAAGACAAAGAGATTAATGGAAGCTCTTGTCAAGATTGTGGAGCTCATATTATGAGCATGGATGCTGAATATTGCCGAAAATGTGGTTGTAAACTAACGGAAGATTAATGAGCACTAAAACGCTTATTTCTGTAGTAGGGCAAACTGCAATTGGTAAAACAAAATTAGCAATAAGCCTAGCCCAACATTTTAATACGGAAATAATTTCTGCAGATTCTCGGCAATTTTATAAAGAAATGTCCATTGGTACTGCCGTGCCTTCTGTTGATGAATTAGGAGCAGCACCGCATCATTTTATCCAACATAAAAGTATATTTGAACCTTATTCTGTTGGTGATTTTGAAAAAGAAGGTATAGCATTATTAGAAAAATTGTTTAAAAAAACGGATGTACTAATTCTTGTTGGTGGTAGTGGACTTTATGTTGACGCAATTACCAAAGGTTTAGATAACTTTCCAAAAATAGCTCCAGAAATACGTAATGAGCTTAATGGTAGAATAAAAAAAGAAGGCATTGAAGCACTTCAGGCAGAACTAAAAGAAAAAGACCCCATACACACGAATAATATTGATTTAAACAATCCGCATCGATTAATTCGAGCTTTAGAAATATGTATTGGAACAGGCAAACCGTACTCCTCTTTTTTAAATAAAAAAAAGAAAATAAGAACCTTCAATACCATTACAGTTGGACTTAAAGCGGAACGCGAAATAGTATATGATAGAATAAATAAGCGTGTTGACATTATGATGGATTCAGGTTTATTAGAAGAAGTAAAATCATTATTAACAAACAAACACCTAAATGCTTTACAAACAGTAGGTTACAAAGAATTATTTAATTATTTTGATAAGGTATGGGATTTAGATTTCGCGGTGGCTGAAATAAAAAAGAATACGCGAAGATTTGCTAAAAGACAGATGACGTGGTTTAAGAAGAATGAAGATACTATATGGGTTAATTTTGACTACGATAAAAAAGATGTTATAGCGAAGATTAAAAGTAAGTTAAATGAATAATATCAAGGTTTACATTGTAATGGGTGTTTCTGGTTGTGGTAAATCTACTATAAGTCAGTTATTGGCGAAGAAGTTAGACTTACCTTATTTTGATGGAGATGATTTTCACCCAGAAGAGAATGTCCTTAAAATGTCTAAAGGTCACCCATTAAACGATGGAGATCGACAAGCTTGGTTACAAGCTTTAAATAAACTAGCAATTAATCATAGAAATAAAGGAGCGATAATAGCTTGTTCAGCATTAAAAGAGCAATATAGAGACATACTTCGTACATCAATAAATGATGCCATGCAGTTTATCTATTTAGAAGGAACTTTTGATGAAATCAACGAAAGAATGCAAGCCAGAAAAGGCCATTTTATGCCTGCGGGGTTACTAAAATCTCAATTTGAAACTCTTGAACCTCCTAAAACAGCAACTTCAGTTTCCATTATAGGTACTCCAGAAGAAATAGTGCAAAATATTCTAAAACAGCTGTAATAAAAAAGGCATTCCAAAATTGGAATGCCTTTTTAAATAATTCTATTTATTATTATTCACTTTCAGTTTTCACAACCAATCGGAAACCTTCACCATGTATGTTTAAAATTTCGACTGTATCATCTCGCTTTAAATATTTTCTAAGCTTAGCAATGTATACATCCATACTTCGAGAAGTAAAGTAGTTATCATCGCGCCATATTTTCGTTAAAGCTAATTCTCTCGGCATTAAATCGTTTTCATGTAAAGCTAAAAGACGCAATAAATCGTTTTCCTTTGGTGACAATTTTATAGTTTCTTCATCTTTATACTTTAAGAATCTAAGTTTTGAATTTAAATGGAAGTTACCAACCTCAAATTCAAATTTCTTACTATCTGCCAGGGTGTTTGATGATTTACGTTGAATAATCGCCTTTAATTTTACTAACAACACCTCAGAATCAAAAGGTTTATTAAGGTAGTCATCAGCTCCCGCTTTATAACCCTTTAATACATCTTCTTTCATGGTTTTAGCTGTCAAAAATACAATAGGAACTTCTTCATTCTTCTCCCTAATTTCCTTAGCTAATGTAAATCCATCTTTGTATGGCATCATCACATCAAGAATACAAACATCATAGTTGTCTTTCTTGAATTTCTCAAATCCTTCCATTCCATTTTTCGCCAAAGTGACGTCGAAATCATTCATTGATAGATAATCTTTTAATACGATACCAAAATTTGGATCATCTTCAACTAATAGAATCTTCTTGTTTACTGTTTCCATAATTATTTAAATTAACGGTAATTTTATGAAGAATGTGCTTCCTTTATCCTTTTCACTTTCTGCATACACCTCACCTTGGTGATCATCTATAATTCGTTTTACGTAGGACAATCCTAAACCATGTCCTTTTACGTTATGTATGTTACCGGTATGTTCCCGATAAAATTTTTCAAATACCTTTTTCAATACAGCCTTGCTCATTCCGGCTCCTTGATCTTTTACTTTTATAATAATACTATTATTGGCAACTTCTGTATAGACATCTATTTTCGGTGCCTCAGGGGAATATTTTACTGCATTATCAAGCACATTAACTATTACATTTGTAAAGTGCATCTCATTTGCTAAAACTTCTGCTCTACCAGCATTTAAATGCGTCTTAATATATCCTCCTCTGTCTTCTACTATTAATTCTACATGGGCGATAGCATCAGTAATTATGTCGTGCACATCTACCCTATCCTTACTTATATCTAGTTGATTCTTTTCTAATCTTGAGATTCGCAACACATTTTCAACCTGAGCATGCATTCTTTTATTCTCATCTCTTATCATTTCTAGATAACGCAAAGTCTTTTCTTTATCACCCATTATTTTTGGATTTCTTATTGCTTCAACTGCTAAATTAATAGTCGCAATAGGCGTTTTAAACTCATGCGTCATATTATTTATGAAATCTGATTTAATTTCAGAAATCTGTTTTTGACGTATTAATTGATAAATCGCCCCAGCATAAGCTACTAATATTACCAACGTAAATAAGAATGATAAAAATGCCATTCCTAAGATTGAACTGAATAAAAATCCTTCTTTTTTTGGAAAATTAATCAGTAAGGAAAAATCGGTATTACCCTCACTATCTCTAAATATAGGAGCCTTATACGATGTAGACTCTGAAGGTTTAAATTTTCTAGATTTCACCTTTGTAGGCAAACCTTTGCTGTAAACCCCATATTCAAAAGCAACGTCTAAATTATGATTTTCCAGTTCGCGCTCTAGCAACAATTCAATTTCTTGCTTTGACACACGTTTATGTACTGGAACTTTTTTAGCTATTTCACTAAACATATCTTCCCACTGTGCTTTCTCAATAGAAGATAGCCCTCCAATTTTTTGTAAAGTTTGAACAGGACTTAATCGCATTCGATTTCCGTCCAGATCAAAATCTTCTTTTAAAATTGTAGTTGTTCGTTTACTAGTAAAATTCCGTATTGTACTACTATCACTACCATTACCAAAATCAAAGAACGTAGATGCGATATTATAATCTTCTTCTAAAATACCATGCTGATACAAGCGTATTTCATTCGAATTTTCATCGCGGTCAATAAATAAAATATTGCTTAGTTGAGAACTTTTTAATTCGCCAATACTATCCTTTAAATTAAAGTAGCGGTCAGAATAATTTTTCTGTTCTCTCTTTTCAATCTTATTAGTAACTCGATTGATGACCTCTGAAACCGTATTGGAAAACTGTTCTTCCTTATCTTCTATCGATTTTTTAATCCAAAAAACCTGAACAAAGATGATTCCAATTAACGAGAGGCTCATCAAAATCACCAAAAGCACAAACAACCTCTTATTCATCTGGGTGTAAATTTAGAAATTTAACAAATAGTACTTCTTTGGTTTAACCTAAACTTAACAATAAAGCTGAATCTCCTGCTATTTACGAGCTTCAAGCACAAAAAATGTTATGTAAAGCCAAAACGCGTTGCTCCGTAGTTTTGAGGTCTATATTTTCAATGACGTAATCTGAAAGTTCAATTTTTTCTCTATCAGACAATTGGTTTGCCATTCTTCGCTCAATTTGAGCCTTATCTTGATTTGGATCTCTTTGCAAAACACGCTCAATTCTAACAGCTTTAGGTGCAGTAACTAAAATCACTTTATCATAAAAATCTTGGTTATTTTGCTCAAAAATGATGGCAGCCTCCTGAATTACATAAGAAGATTCTTGTTTAGTTGTCCAATCTTTAAAATGTTCACGAACAGCAGGGTGTACAATGGAGTTTAATTTTTGCAGTAATTCTCTATTGTTAAAAACCTTTTCAGCAATAAAAGAACGATTCAGTTTCTTTTTCTTGTACGCTTCTTTCCCAAAGAGCTCTTTTATTGAATTACGTAATTCTTTGGAAGAGTTCATCAACTTTTTTGCCTCCTTATCAGAATTATAAACAGGTACTCCTAATTTTTTAAAAATTTTGGCAACAGTTGTTTTACCACTACCAATACCTCCTGTCAAACCAATTAAAATCATTGTGTATTCAAAATATATTCAACTTTTGTCTCCATTAAGGTTGCGCTAAATATTTCTTTTGGTTTCTTCACTAATTGTAGCTCCATTTCATTTGATCGATTACTACTTAATTTCGAATAATCTGCAACAACTTTAAAATCAGCAACCTTAAGCTCCTTTAGTTCCAATATCTTAGCTTTACACAACACAGATACAATATCGGGAAAAGTGCGAATTAGCTTATCCTCTGGCAAATTTATTACTTCTATAGGAACGTCGATAAGCCTTTCTGAAAATTTAGATACCTTACCAGTAACCTGAACCACATCTACAGAATAACTAGTATTTACTAGTTCCTGTGACTTAAATAATGCTACTTTCTTATTAAAATTAGCAGCCAATTCATTTAGTGAATTATCAACAACATGTATTACTTCAATAGAATCTATTTCATCTTTTGGTCCGAATATCTTAATTTCAGAAGGTTCTATTGTTATCTCGCCTTCTAACATATGATTATGAGCAAGACCAACCTTTATATTCCTAGCTATTGGAATTTCTTTTGTAGTCATTTCTAGGAAGTCAAAAAACAAAGTATCCGTAGCCATTTCTACCAAAACCATTGAATTTGGCAATTGTTTTTCAATCTGAGCTCTATAATCGCTAGGAGCTAAAAAATATGTATCGTTACTTTTTTGCACTCCTGCTAAATCCAATTGAATAGCTTTCTTTTGTAGATTAAAACCAAGAAACTTAAAGCCCCCCGTTTTTAATTTAACCGCTACCCTATCTGTAAATGCTTTTTTTAGTTTTAAACTCTTATTTGAATTAATATAATCAATTTTAAAAGTAGCTTTAGCAGAATAGGTTTCCGATAAAGTGCTCAAAAACCATATCAATCCAGATGCCAGTACAAAAAGCACAAACACTTTTGCTTTTCGTTTATTAATTCTGTTTTTGAAGAAATTTGACAATTCTTATTATTTAAAAAATAAATTCGGAAATATATCTTGTGCTTTTCGTTTGCTAAAGTTAACTAAGAAGGTTGATTTTAAAAAACCAAAACCATATCCAATAAATTGAACTACTACTGCAAAAATTGACAATACCGCGATACTAATACTCCTGTTCCTTACAATAGAATCTACAAATATTAGAACAAAGTACACTCCAAAGAACCATAATGGCAATTGTATGCCTAAAAAGTATAATACTAAAGAGACCAAAAATGCTATACAGAAAACAGTAGGAAACCAATAAGTTATTTTAGCTGTTTCTGGATGCCATTTATTTAAAATTGGCCTGACCATACCAAATTTATTTACTTGCGAGTAAAACTTACTCCAATCAATTCTTCGTTTATGATAAACAAAAGCTTTAGGCAACAATTTGGTTTCAAATCCTGCTTTCCAAATTCTAAAAGTTAGGTCCGGATCCTCACCAGGGTGAATTTTACCAAAACCACCTACTTTTTCAAAAACTTCTTTTGAAATTCCCATATTAAAACTTCTAGGTTGAAATTTACCTACAGCAGCCTTTTTACCACGTATTCCACCTGTTGTTAAAAGGGAAGTCATGGAAAAATTTATCGCTTTTTGTACGGCAGTAAAAGATTCATGGGCCGCATCTGGTCCGCCAAAACAAGCTACATATTTATCATTTAATGCCTTATCTACTTCAGTCAAATACTGCCGTGGAAGAATACAGTCTGAATCTAAGATTACGAAATAATTTCCTTTAGCCCTTTCCATTCCGTAATTACGAGAAGGCCCGGGACCTGAATTATTTTTTTCGAAATATGATATATGCAAACGATTAGAGAACTCCGATATAACATCTTTAGATTTTAGCGTAGAACCATCTTCAACAATTACAATTTCGAATGGTTTATCATACGTTTGTAAAGTAATACTATCGAGGAGCTCACGAATTTCATCAGGCCTATTATAAACAGGAATTACAAATGAAAAAGAGAGGTTCATAATCTATTTGCTCTTATTATAGATTCGGATGATGAAAAAAACTCCTCTTACTTAAGAGAAATAACTTTTACTATTTAAGAAAATTTATCAATTACTTCCTGACTTACACCTGTATTTGAAAAGCCTCCATCATGAAATAAATTCTGCATGGTCACTTTTTTAGTTAAATCAGAAAATAAAGTAATGGTATAATCTGCGCATTCCAAAGCCGTGGCATTTCCTAACGGAGACATTTTTTCAGCGTAACTAATAAATCCATCAAAGCCTTTAATCCCTTGTCCAGCTGTTGTAGCCGTAGGAGATTGAGAAATTGTATTCACACGTACCTTTTTCTCTTTTCCAAAGAAATAACCAAAACTACGAGCAACAGATTCTAAATAAGCTTTATTATCTGCCATATCGTTATAATCAGGAAAAGTTCTTTGGGCTGCCATATAAGTCAAACCTACAATACTTCCCCATTCACTCATAGCATCGGCTTTGTATAAACTCTGCATCATTTTATGAAAAGACAATGCCGAAACATCCCAGCCTTTTTGCGTAAAATCGTATTTCTCATCAGTATAAGCACGACCTTTACGCACATTAACCGACATGCCAATAGCGTGCAACACAAAATCAATTTTTCCACCTAAAATCTCTAAAGATTTTTCAACCAAGTTATCCAAATCTTCCTCAAGAGTAGCATCAGCAGGAATAATTTGTGAACCAGTATCTTCTGCCAATTTTTTAATTTGCCCCATCCGCATCGCTATGGGGGCATTAGTTAATACAAAAGTACCTCCTTCTTCATGCACACGTTCTGCTGTTTTCCAAGCAATTGAATTCTCATCTAATGCTCCAAAAATAATTCCTTTTTTTCCCTTGAGAAGATTATAAGACATATACAGTGTTTTCTAGTATTAAGTTTGCCAAAGATATTTAAAAAAGTTGGCAGTAAAATTAAAAAAATGGTTGGGTAAAAAATGACAAACGATAATCAAAGTTTCTGATTCAACTTAGTTGAGCAACTGTTTTGCATGCGCTAATGCAGAATCTGATAAATCCTTGCCTCCTAACATTTCGGCTAACTCCACAATGCGTTCGTCATTCGTAAGTTTTCGTAATTGTGTTTTAGTTGCGTTGGCTTCCTCTTGTTTAAAAACTTTGTAATGCTGGTTTCCTTTAGAAGCTACTTGTGGTAAATGAGTTATTGAAAATACTTGCATGGTTTTACTCATTTCTAACATAATATCACCCATTTTATTTGATATCTCGCCAGAAACACCACTATCTATTTCATCAAACATCATGGTTGGTAATCGTTCGTATTTTGCCAATATCGACTTTATAGTCAGCATAATTCTAGAAAGTTCACCACCAGAAGCTACCTTTTTAAGTTCACCATAGTTACTCCCTTTATTTGCTGCAAAAAGAAATATTAGATTGTCTTTACCTGAAGTTTTAAAGTTTTCTGAAGCATTAACTTCAATTTTAAACGACACGCTGGGCATTCCAAGAATAGTCAGCTTTTCAATAAGTTGCTTCTTTAAATTTGGAATTATTTTTCTTCTTCGTTCTCTAATTTTAACTGCCAAGCTATCCAATTTTTGTTCTTGAGCTTTAAGAAGACTTTCTTTTTCTCTTATTTGTTCTTCAATATTTTCTGTAATTCCCACTTTTTCAGACAGCTCTTCACGAATAGCAATTAATTCTGAAATCTCTAAAACCCCGTGTTTTTTCTGTAAATCGTAGAGTCGTTGTAGTTTTCCGTTTATCTCTTCTAATAGTTGAGGATTGGCTTCTACATTATCTTGTAGGCTTTCTAACTCAGAAGAAATATCGTCCAATTCAATAAAAACAGAATTAATACGCTCATATAATTCCGAATAACCATTACCAAATTCAGTCAATTTACCTGCAATTTGTTTTAATTGACTTAGCATTGTTACCACTCCAATTTGATCATCATTAAGTATTTGATGACTTTTAGAAAGTTCTTCCGTAATGGTTTCAACATTATTCAATTGCTCAAATTGAGATTCGAGTTCTTCTTGAATTCCAGTTTCCAAGGTAACCTCCTGAAGTTCAGACAACAAGAAACTATTGTAGTCTAACTCTTTATTTGCATTATTCTGAATATCAACAAGTTCCGTAAGATCTACTGAAGTTTTATTGTAAGCTTGTAATGCTATGGAGTAGGTAATTAATAATTTTTGATTTTCAGCTAGAGCATCTAACATTTTTAACTGAAAATCGTTATCAGCCAATTGTAATGTTTGATGTTGTGAGTGTACATCAATTAGTCTATTTCCCAATTTTGAGAGTACATCTAATGTTACTGGAGTATCATTAATAAAAGCTCTCGATTTTCCACTAGGATGAATCTCACGTCGTATTATCGTTAGCTTTTCAAAATCTAAATCGAATGTTTTAAAAAATGATTTTAAATCATACTTATCTATGCCAAATTCTGCTTCTATAATACACTTTTGGTCTTTATCTCGTAGTGTAGAAAGGTCAGCTCTTTTACCTAATACTAACGACAACCCACCTAATAATATAGATTTTCCAGCTCCGGTTTCTCCAGTAATACATGTAAAACCTGAATTAAACGCAACGTTTAACTGATCAATTAAGGCGTAATTTTTTATGGAAAGATTGCTTAACACTTTTGTTCTCTTTAATAGGAACAAAGATATACAAAGCAATAGAAATTATGATGTTCTTGTGATATCAGTATTTAATATCATTCCAAGTACTAGAATAAAGTGGTGCAATACTATTTAAGGTCTTCTTTAAGCTCACAACATCATACTTGGGTCCATCAGAAAATATATTCTGAATTTCCTCAGACTTCGCATCAAAAAAAGTAGTGATTAAAAAGGCATTAGGTCTTCTCTTGGTTATGGTTTCAAACAAACGCATAACCCCTGCTATCTGTTCTTTTCCAGTCGAATTATTATCGCCAAACACATCTAAACCTTTTCTATGATACTGATACATTGCAATGCGATATTCGCGATATGTATTTGATAATAAATTGTCTATCAATTCAAAACGACCACGATTACTAGACTGACTCCAACCAGCTGAATTATTTCCTTGCGCTTGCGTAACAATTTTCTGTGCCGTTCTAAAATCATCATTTCCGCCTTCTAAAGAAAAAGTGTCAGCATCTAATCCAAGAATTATATAAGCGTAATATGCAATTACACTCGTAAGGTTTCCTTCAAATGAATTTTCATTGAAAATTAAAGGCTGAAACTCTATATATTCAAAATTGAACTGATTGTCTTTATAATTGAATACGGGACTTTCGTAAGAAGTATTGTATACTGGGCGTGATGATTGAATTTGAATATTTCCCTTAAATTGATTTGAATCGTAATCGGTAATGGTAATAAACATTTGACCATTTACACGTTCATTTTCTTTGTACACTCTATTCGTCCACTTTGTCTTATTGACAAAATCATTCAGTGCTCGCTCTAAGGTTTTAAAAATTTGCTGATTAGTTTGTGATACCTGATCAGAATTGATGGTTACCGTACAATTAAGCTCTTGTGCATGAGCAACAAGTACAAAACACAAAAAAAGAAATGTGAAAATTAATTTACGCATGAATTCGATTTACGATTTCGCCCCAAATATCGACTGCTACTTCAGCCTTCGTCTTTAGTTCAAACGCTTTAATCGTTAAATTCTTATCTATAAAGGTAATTTTGTTTGTAGGCTTACCAAAGCCTGCTCCAGCATCGTTTAATGAATTGAGTACAATAGCATCAAGATTTTTCTTTTTAAGCTTCTTTTTAGCATTTTCCACCTCATTTTCCGTTTCCAATGCAAAACCTACCAAAAACTGGTGTTCTTTAATTTCACCAAGAGAAAAAAGAATATCCCTATTCTTAACAAATTCAATACTTAAATCTTCGTCTGATTTCTTTATTTTTTGATTGGCCACCGTTTTAGGACGATAATCAGCTACAGCTGCAGCCGCAATAGCCACACTAACTTCATTGAAATATTTATGTGCAGCAACATACATTTCTTCTGCAGATACCACCTTTATTAATTTAATACGATTGTTATGGATAGTTAAATTTGATGGACCAGAAATTAAAAAAACAGACGCACCTAATTCTGCTGCCTTTATTGCTAATTCATATCCCATTTTACCGGAAGAATGATTTCCAACAAATCTTACCGGATCAATAGCTTCGTACGTAGGGCCAGCAGTAATCAATACTTTCTTACCACTTAAAGGCAATCCAGATGCAAGATGATTTTCTATAAACGCAACAATATCTTCTGGTTCAGCCATTCTACCTTCACCATGTAGGCCACTAGCTAATTCCCCAGCTGTAGCGGAAATCATTATATTTCCAAAAGATTCTAATCGTTCAAACGAATATTTTGTTGATGGGTGTTTATACATGTCCAAATCCATGGCTGGCGCAAAATATACGGGACATTTTGCTGACAAATAAGATGCTAGCAATAAATTATCGCAATTTCCATTCGCCATTTTGGAGAGCGTATTAGCGGTTGCAGGAGCCATTAGCATTAAATCAGCCCAAAGTCCTAATTCCACATGATTGTTCCAATCAACACTATTTTCATCCGTTTGAGTGAAATTAGTTAAAACTGGGTTTTTAGATAATGTTGCTAAGGTAAGTGGCGAAACAAAAGAGCTGGCACTCTCAGTTAAAACAATTTTAACCTGGGCACCAGCTTTTATCAGTAAACGAACGAGAAAGGTTGTTTTATAAGCAGCAATACCTCCGGTAATTCCTAAAAGGACATTTTTTCCGCTTAACATGAGCCTTATTTTAAAACTCGTTTATTAATTATCTTTCTCTGTATTTCTATAGTATATTTTATCCATTAACCATTCTTCTACTGCAAGAGCATGTGGTTTTGGTAATTTTTCGTAAAATTTAGAAACTTCGATTTGTTCTTTATTTTCAAAAACCTCTTCTAAGCTATCACTATAAGTGGCAAATTCTTCAAGCTTTTCTAATAATTCTTTCTTGATTTCAGAATTAATCTGAATAGCTCTTTTAGCAGTTATTGAAATTGCTTCGTAAATGTTGTCGGTTTTCTCATCAAACTCATTTTTGTTGATGGTGGTTGTACTAACCGCTGCATTCGAATTCTTTAAATCGTTCATATTCATGATTAAATAAATTTATTTCGCACTTATATCTGCGGGTTTCTGAATACTAGCTAACTCTTTGTCTAGTTTTTCAATTAAACTATTTGCTTTATCGGCAAACTCAGTTTCAGGAAAATTCTTTAACAATGTGGCATAAGCCGTTTTTGTTGTTTCAACTCGTTGTCTTTTTACAAAATCGTAACTATTCATTGCTAGATTAGCATTGGCTTCAACTCTGTAATAAAGTGCTTCTTCTCTATAAATTGATCCCGGATGGTCCGAAATAAAATTATCAAAAGCAGCAACGGCTGTTTTCAATAAATCGTATTGAAACTTTCCTAGTTTATTATATTGCTTAGCAATTTCAAATGCTTTACGTTCTTTTTTAGTTGTTAATTCCATCGCCATTTTATTGGCTTCTTCAAAATATTCAGACTCACCAAAAGTATTAATAAAGTTCTGTAGCTTTACTAAGGCCTTATCGGTATCTGTTTGATCTAGTGAATAATTTGGTGAAAGTTCGTAATAACTTTTAGCTCCCATAAAAGCAGCTTCTGGCACCTTATCACTTTTAGGATATTGTTTTAAAAAACGCTCAAATTGATACCCCGACATATTGTAATCTTTTCTTTGAAAGTAGGTATCTGCTAAAAAGTACATTACACGCTCACCTTGCGGTTTACCAGCATATTTAGGAGCAATTTGTTCGAACAAACGGTTGGCTCGTTTAAAATCTTTTTCTTCATAATATTTTTGTGCCAGGTCATACTTTGGCTTAACATCTTCGTTTTTGAGTACCTTTTGGTATTCACTACAAGAAGCTAAAGTGATGATAGCAAACATAAAAAGAAGTAAGTGCCTCATTTTTAAAAACATTTTGCAAAATTAGTAATTATAGTTGGGTTTAAAAAACATTTTCGAAAACCGAATTTAGACCCATTTCTTCAATGAAATGGGTATTTTAATAAACTTTAACTTTCGAAATTGAGATATGTCTTTATGCAGTAATCTTTGCAAAGGGCTTAATAAATGTAGAAAGTTGAGATTTTAAACTAGGTGTAGCTTCTATTAAAGGTAGACGCACCACTGCATTGGACAGTCCTAATTGCTCAAAAATACCTTTAATACCTGCGGGGTTTCCTTCATTAAAAATTAAATTCATTCCGTCCTGAAGTTCATAATGTAATTCATAAGCTTTGGCTGCATTTCCTTCTAAAGCAAAATTTATCATATTCGAAAATGCTACGGGAACACCTTGACCCAATACCGATATTACCCCAGAACCTCCTGCCAAAACAGTTGGTAGCGCTGTAATATCATCACCTGAAATCACCATAAAATCAGCTGGTTTCCGTTTAATAATTTCTTGTACTTGCACCATATCACCCGAAGCCTCTTTAATTCCAATAATATTATCAAAATCATGGGCTAACCTCAAGCTAGTCTCAGGCAACATATTACTACCTGTTCTACCTGGCACATTATACAAGATAATAGGCTTGTTGGTTACTTCTGAAATCGCTTTAAAATGTTGATATATTCCTTCCTGTGTTGGTTTATTATAATAAGGAGAAACAGAAAGAATAGCAGCAAAATCATCAGATTCAAAAGACTTTATTTCATCTACAATTCTATATGTACTATTTCCACCAATACCTAACACAAGTGGTAAACGACCTGCATTTGCCTCTACAACAATATCCATAACCTGCATCTTCTCTGCCTTGTTAAGCGTTACAGACTCTCCTGTTGTTCCTAAAACAACTAAATAATCTACACCACCATCAATACAAAAATTAACTATGCGTGTTAATGCTTGTGTGTCAATAGACAAATCTTGATTAAAAGGGGTAACCAAGGCTACTCCAGTTCCTACCAATTCTTTCATTATATTTCGTTTAGTACACCCAGGTACTTTTTTAGTTCTGACTTAAAAATTTTGAATTCCTTTAACGGAGAATCCAAAATAATGTCGTTATATATTTGATCAACTTCTTTAAAACCAACACGCACTCTTGCTTTAGTTTTTACGCTCATTAATTGAATCATAAGGCTTTCTCTATTGTAATAATTAACCAATAAATCATACTCCCTACTCAAAAATTCATGCACATAGCTATTCTCAATATCGCCATTCCAGCCTAAGTCTTTATCAGAAAAGACCGGGGTTGAATATGGAGAATTCTTATCATAAAAATTCTTGTATCCTATTATTTTAACAGCATTTGGCCGCAATTTATAATCCTCAACAAACTCATAAAACAAATTAGCATCATCAAAATTATCCAAATCAACTATACATGCCAAAGAAGTTATCCCTTGTGTACGTTGTACTGCTGGCATCGGTTTACTCAATTCCTCTTTTAGAAATTTTTCTGCCGATCTATGCTTAAATTTATCTTTTATTCCCTTAAACATGTATTTTTACATTTTGAACAATCACACAAATGTAAAGAATTCTACATGCAATTCTCATACGAAGATAAACAGTCCACTTTTTTTAAAATAAAACAAATTGTTGTATTTGTAACAATTTGTTTAGCTACATCTTGCTCGCCCAATAAAACTTCTTTAAATACTGTTGCCGGCAAAGAAATAACTATCGATAGTTCATTTACCATTGATGTTGAAATTGAAAGCTTCATAAAACCCTATTACAATAGAATAAATTCGGTTTTAGATAGCACTTTATCTTATACCCCTAAAATGCTTAGCAAAGGTGATGGCCGATACAATAGTTCGTTAGGAAATTTAATGGCCGAAATTTTACTAGAACAGTCGAATCCGATTTTTACTTCACGAACTGGCAAAACCGTAGATTTCGCATTGTTTAACCATGGTGGAATACGTTCTATAATATCAAAAGGAAATATTTCAGCGCGAACAGCTTATGAAGTAATGCCTTTTGAAAACGCCATTATTATTGTTGAATTAAGTGGCAAATCTATTCAAAAATTAGTGCAATACGTAATTGACTACGATAGTCCACATCCCGTTGCAGGTATTCAAATAACAATTAATAAAAATAATACGCCAAAAGAAATTAAAATTCAAGGCACACCTTTAGACCCGAATAGAAATTATTTTGTGGCAACCAGCAGTTATTTAGTAACCGGAGGTGACAATATGGTATTTTTTAAAGATGGCTTGTCATTTACTGACATTGATTATTCTATTCGAAATTCAATGATTGATTATTTTAAGAAAATAGATACCATCAAAACTACAGTAGATAATAGAGTTATTAAGTTATAACAGTTATGGAAAGAAGAAAATTTATAAAAAAAACTACAGCCGCGAGCACACTTATTGGTTTAGGCGGACTTTCTTTAAACGCTTGTAACACTGACTTAGAAAAACACATTACTATATTACATACTAATGATGTTCACAGTCATATTGATGCTTTTCCAAAAAGTCATAGCAAATTTCCAAACCTAGGTGGCTTAGCACGCAGAGCCTCATTAGTTGAACAAATACGACAAGAAAATTCTAACACCTTACTTTTTGATGCCGGAGATATTTTTCAAGGCACCCCCTACTTCAACTTTTATGGAGGGGAACTCGAATTCAAATTGATGAGTAAATTAAAATATGACGCTGCTACAATTGGTAATCATGACTTTGATAATGGTTTAGAAGGTCTCCTTGCGCAAATGCCACACGCAACTTTTAAAATGTTATCCGCCAATTATGATTTCTCAAATACTATTATGGACGGACATACGAAGCCATATCATATTTATGAAGTTGATGGGTTAAAAATTGGCGTATATGGGGTAGGTATTCATTTGGATGGCTTAGTAACTCAAAAGCTATACCAAGAAACTAAATATTTAGATCCTTATGAAATTGCTCAAGATATAGAGCGTAAACTAAAACTAGAAGACCATTGCGATTTAGTTATTTGTCTATCGCATATAGGTTATGATTATAAAAATGAAAATCGACCTTCGGATATAGGTTTAGCAGCTAAAACTGATTATACAGACTTAATAATTGGTGGACATACGCATACTTTTTTAGACAAACCAACCATTGTAAAAAATAGAAAAGGCAACGATATTTTAGTAAACCAAGCAGGTTGTTATGGCATTAATTTAGGTAGAATAGACTTCTATTTTGACGATGCTAAAAATAAAGTAGCCAATGGAGTAAGTATTGCCGTTTAATTTTTTAGTACGTATTCTACAATTTCTTTGAGTTCTTCCGCTAAGCTTAGTTTTGGAAAAGGTTTTCCTGCTTTACGATACCAATAACCAGCATTAAATTCATCACCTTCTTTACGGTGAAGATAAGCGTGTATCCAACTTCCCATAGTATTATACATGTCTTGTGCTATGTTATGTGAAGATTCCCAATCATCTTTCGCATCAAACCATAAAGCTTTTAAACTATCTGGCCAGTTTTTAGGTGGAGTTTCGCTATTTAATGAAAGTTGAAACTCAGAATATTCTCTGGGTATACTCATTAGTAAGAGATTTTATTATTGGCGGTTACAAAGATAGATACTCTTGACAAAAATATATTGTTCAATTTGCCGTTAAAAAAACACCAAAACCACAATACTTTCAGTTGTACACCCCTACCAACCAAAAAATGAAAAAATTATTAATCTCACTTCTTTTTATTCTTTCAAGCACGCACTTTTTTGGACAATGTCCTACTTCAGGTCTTATAATAAATAATCAACAAGACATTGATTCCTTTGCAATAAACTACCCAAATTGCACCGAATTATCCCAAAACCTTTTAATTCAAGGAGCAGGAATAAACAATTTAAATGGCTTATCACAGATAACTTCGATTACGGGTAATCTTATAATAGGAGGTTTTAATTTAGGCACTTCGATTACCAATTTATCTGGACTTGATAATCTTGAAATCATAACAGGAAAGCTAGACATTAATCGAAACTCAAATTTGGAGACATTAGCTGGACTTTCTAAATTAACTGAAGTCGGTAGTACCCAAGTCGGAAGTGGAATTTCAATAAGTTTAAACCCTTCTTTACTAAATTTAAATGGCCTAAACGGGTTAAATAGGGTAAACAATAGTTTTAACATACAGAATAATGTTTCATTGACAACTATTGATGCTCTTGCAAATCTAAACACCTTAATACTTGGAAATTTTCTAACCTTAACCATACAAGGCAATAATTCATTAACCAGCTTAACGGGTCTTGAAGGTATTAGTATGATTAGTGGAGGTTTAGTTATTAGTGGAGATAACTTGACCAATTTGAACGGATTAAACAATTTAGCTACAATAACCACTAGGTTAGCAATTGCAAATTGCTCATCATTAATAAACTTTGAAGGCTTAAATGCATTGGAAAGTATAGGTGGAGATTTACAAATAGAAACCAATTCTTCCCTTCTTAATTTACAAGGTTTCGATTCATTAAACAGTATTTCAGGTAATGTTAGAATCGCACATAATGGTGAAATGCAAAATTTTAATGGTGGTCAAAATTTAGTTTTAATTGATGGAGATTTTACAATATTTAATAACGAAAAATTAGCTGATTTCTCAGGGCTCGGAAATTTATCGACAATCAACGGAAATGTTGAAATTAAATCTAATGAAGTACTACAGAACCTATCAGGACTTTCTTCATTAAACACAATTAATCAAGAATTACAAATTCGCGATAATCCTGCAATAGCAAGCTTAGTTGGTTTGGAATCCTTAGAGTTTATCGGACTAGACCTTCAAATAAACATCAACCCTAACCTTCAAAATTTAAACGGACTTAATAATTTACAGACCGTAACACGTCATTTAGAAGTTTCGCAAAATAATAGTATAACAAATATTGCGGCATTAAATAATCTGGAAACAATTGGAGGTGATTTAAGTGTAAGCCAAAATCCTTTGTTGTTAAATCTAATCGGCTTAGAGAAAATCACTGAAATCGGCCGAAATATGTATATTGGTTACAATACTTCATTGTCAAATTTAACTGGTTTAAATAATTTAGAATCTATTATTTCAAGTTCAAATATTAATAATAATACAGCCTTAAAATCCTTAGATGGCCTTTCTTCACTCAAAACTGTTAACGCCTTTGAATTTGAAGTTTCAAATAACACGGAACTTACAAATATCAATGCTCTCGAAAATTTAGCTCAGATAAATGGTGATTTAATTTTACAAAATAATGATTCGATAGTAGACTTTTCGGGTCTAGAATCTCTTAATTATATCGCTGGTGATTTGATAATAAAAGAAAATGAAAAATTACAAAGTTTATCGGGAATTCAAAATATAGACAACCAATCTATAGTAAGTGTAGCAATTGAAAATAATCCTACCCTATCAACTTGTGAGGCATTAAGCATATGCAATTATTTAAGCAATTCAGGTCCAAGAAGTATTGTTAACAATAAACTAGGGTGTAATACCGAGGTGGAAATATTAAATCGATGCGATGGCGCTCTAAATCTTATAACTGGACAAATATTATATGACGAAATTGGCGACGGTTGCGACCCAACTGATTATCCTGTTCAAAATCGTCTTGTACAAGCTACTAATGGCTCAAAAGTATTTTCTAATGTTACTGATAGCACAGGCACATTTAATATTTTTGTTTCGGAAGGAAGTTACGCCATTTCTAGTTTTTTAGATGAAGATATTTTTACAACTTCACCGCCAGACTATTATTCCACCTTTGAGAATTTAGTAGCAAAAGACACCATTAATTTTTGTGTATCAAAATTAATCGAAGCTAAAGATGTTCAAATTACAATTCTACCGCTCACTGAAGCAAGACCCGGTTTTACAACAAGTTACAGTATAAACTTTGACAACAAGGGCACTGAAACAATTTCAGGCGATGTTGCAATTCAATACGATAATAGTAAATTAACTTTTCTAGAAGCCAGCGAAACCATTTTATCACAAACACAAAACACTGTTGCTTTTAATTATAATGATTTAAAACCTTTTGAATCTAGAACTATAAATGTAGCCTTTACTCTACTCGCACCACCAACTGCAAATATTGATGAGATTATTAAATTTACTGGAAGAATTAATCCAGTTAACAACGATTATTTACCAGAGGATAATATTTTTCAATTAGAGCAAACCTTAGTTGGTTCGTATGATCCAAACGACATTTTAGTGGTCGAAGGAGATTCAATTTCAATAGAAGATAAAGACAAGTATCTCAACTATATTATAAGGTTTCAAAATACTGGTACTGCCTCAGCAATTAATGTGAGCGTTACACATGAATTAGATTCTAATTTAGATTGGTCTTCTTTTACTTTTTTATCCTCTAGCCATACCAATACAACAACTGTTGAGAATGGTAATGATATAACCTTCTTGTTCGAAGACATCAATTTACCGGATAGCAATTCTAACGAGGTCGAAAGTCATGGTTATATAGCCTTTAAAATAAAACCTAAATCTGCTATTCAAATTGGTAACATTATTTCTGGAAATGCTGAAATCTATTTTGATTTTAATCCTGCAATTGTAACAAATACAGTAACCACTGAAATTGTTCAAGATTCAGACCTTCCCATACAGGTGTCTGTATCAAATTATGCTAATATAAATTGCAACGGCGAGAGCAACGGAGTGCTCGAAGTGAATGCCAGTGGAGGTATTCAGCCTTATACTTATGAATTGTTTGACGCAAACAACACTCTTATAAATAGCAGCCCAAATTACGTATTCACTGAACTTCCACCAGGTCAGTACTCGGTCATGGTCAATGATGCTAATCTAACTCAAGAACAAAGTTCCTTAATTACAATTTCGGAACCTGAAATCTTAACTGCATCTTCTGCAATAAATGGGTTGACTTGTTTTAATAGCAATGATGGTCAAGCCACTTTAATGGCTACCGGCGGCACTGCTCCATATGAGTTTTCTATAGACTCAGGAAATACTTTTCAAACAAGCGCTAGTTTTGAGAATTTAGATGCCGGATCTTATTCTGGCATTGTGCGGGACGCCAATGGCTGTCAAGCCGAATTAGTTTTTGAAATAAATCAAGGATCAGAAATAAATAATTGTAGTGCTTTTTCATTGCCTTTAGATAATTTTAAAATACAAGTAACCAGCGAAACCTGTGCTTCGAGCAATAATGGTTCAATACTAATAACAGCTGCAGAAAATCACAATTATTCAGTCACACTAAAAACCGAGAACAGTACAATTGATAAGACATTTAGCACGTTTACAAGTTTTCAAAATCTAGAAGCTGACAACTACGAAATATGCATAAAAGTTATAAGTGAAACTGAATATGAAAAATGCTTTACGGTAAAAGTTACCGAACCTGAAAAGCTTATAGTTCAATCTGATATAGATCCTTCCGGTAAATTGGTAACATTAAAAATGCAAGGTGCAAACAAATACAATATCGACATAAACGACACTAAATACTCAACCACGGATAATAGCATAACAATCCCTCTTTCATCAGAAAATAATTCAATTTCCGTAACAACCGACATTGAGTGTCAAGGGCAACATACCGAAACAATTCTTTCAACTTATGACAAAGTTTCAGTATATCCGAATCCTGTTGAAAATGGCGAAGTAAGCATTCATTTACCTAATAGTAGCGATAAAGAAGTACTACTCACCTTATTTTCTATTAACGGAAAACGGGTATTGGAAAAAATTGAGAAAACCGAAAATGGTGTTATTAAATTGAATATGGACGGAATACCTTCTGGAATTCATACCCTTATCATATCTACAGTATCATCGAACGACAGAGTCAAAATCATTATAAAGTAATGGACATGC
The DNA here is from genome assembly GCF_039941195.1 of Aurantibacter sp. Taxonomy (GTDB): domain Bacteria; phylum Bacteroidota; class Bacteroidia; order Flavobacteriales; family Flavobacteriaceae; genus Aurantibacter_A. Next base: position 74,204 of record NZ_JBDVFA010000063.1, read on the forward strand.
GAACTTTTAAAAAATATAATTTAAGTATAGTACTCCTGCTAATTATTTGGTCTTGTAATAAATCAGATAATTCCAAACCAGAAGAATTAGTAAACAATCCAATCGCTGCAATTTTAACTTTTCCAGAGGACAATACCGAATGTAATGAAGGGGTGATTATTAACGATACTGAAAGTCGTGTAAACTTTCAATGGAACGATACTGAATTCACTGACAACTATACGGTTGTCCTCAAAAATTTAGATACCGATATAATTTTTGAAACAGAAAGCACATCCAATTCAGTCGAAATAATTATTGAAAGAAGTACCTCATACCAATGGTATGTAATATCAAAATCAGAAAGTAGTGATGTAACCGCCAAAAGTGATTTATGGCAATTCTATAATGCTGGCAATGGATCAGTTTACTATGTTCCCTTTCCAGCGGATGTTTTGGCCCCCGAAAATGGTAGTACTATTTCTGCATTAGGAAACAAAATATTTTTAGAATGGAATACCGATGATCTTGACAATGACCTCAAGCAATACGAAGTTTTTTTAGGGACCGAAAATACTGCAACCGAAAGCTTAGGTTTTGTAAACGAAAATAAATTTGAGGTGAACGTAGTATCGGGAACAGAATATTTCTGGATGATAAAATCAATAGATGAAGCAGGAAATATATCCAATTCAGAGGTGTTCAACTTTTTGGTTAATTAGTGAAAGTTTGATAACATCAACTTTGATGATGTTTTATATTTTATAAGGAAGTTCTTCTTTGTCTTCCTTTGCGTTAAAAGTCATTTTCAGTATCTTCCTTCCAACTTTATTTAGTTAAATGAAATTTATAATTGCACCAGATAAATTTAAGGGATCATTAAGCGGCTTCGAATTTTGTGAAGCTGTAGAAGCGGGAATTCTTAAAGTTTTTCCCAATGCAAGTATAACCAAAATGCCCTTGGCAGATGGAGGCGATGGGACAATTGATGTAGTTGGTTTTTACCTTCAAGGAGATAAGATCACAACCACTGTAAACGACCCATTTTTTAAATCCATTAAGGCTACGTATCTCTATTCGGATACGCGTAAAATTGCTTTCATTGAAATGGCTGAAGCTTCAGGACTTAAGTTATTAAAACATTCAGAATTCGATTGTGTACAGGCTACTACCTATGGTACCGGAGAATTAATAGTTGATGCCTTAAACCGCGGGGCCAAAGAAATAATTTTGGGTATTGGTGGAAGTGCAACAAACGATGGAGGAATGGGCATGGCAAATGCTTTAGGGTTTCATTTTTTAGATGCCGACGAAAAAGAAATAAAACCTATAGGAACTAATCTCAATAGGGTCGTACAAATTGATGACACACAAAAACATCCGTTATTAAAGAATGTAAAAATAAAGGTAGCTTGTGATGTTTCTAATCCTTTTTATGGTAAGAATGGAGCAGCATATGTTTATGCCAAGCAAAAAGGCGCGTGTGAAAAAGAAATAACACAACTTGATCATGGTCTTAAAAATTTTGCTAAAGTAATAGCGAACAAGTATTCCATAAATCTTCAGAATATTTCAGGATCTGGAGCAGCCGGTGGCATAGGTGGTGGAGCCGTTGCTTTTTTAAAAGGAGAACTTACCTCTGGTATTAATCTTATAAAAGAGCTTGCTGATTTTGACACTAAAATTTCAGATGCTGACTGGATTATAACTGGAGAAGGCATGATAGATATTCAAACACTAGCTGGTAAAACTATTTCAGGTGTTATAGCATCTGCAGCCAAAAATAACATTCCAGTTGCCGCACTATGTGGTTCTGTAAATCTAACTCTGGAAGAGCAGAAAAAATTAAATTTAACTTATGTCACTTCTATAGTTCAAGGTATTTCGAATCTTCAAGAAGCAATGGATTCTAGCCATGAGAATATTATAAAGGCAAGCTATAATTTCGCAAACTTATTGGATAAACAGAAGTAGTATTAGTAGTAGTTAAATTCAAAAATCGATTCTGCATTATTCGTATTTACGAACCATATATTTTAAAATGGTGTTTAGAATATCTTCCTCAGAAGTTGCCATATCTACGGTTAATGCTCGTTTAGGTGTTTCTAAAGTCTCAAAATCAGCTTTTATTAAGGAAGCTGGTCGGTCGTGATCTTCAATATTTTCAATGCGTTCAGCAACAAACTCATAAGAGCCTTTCATAAAAATCCAATCCAATTGATGATTGATATTATTATCCAACAGTAAACGATCTTCTTTTTTCAAAACCGAACAAGAAACAACACAGCCTTTTAATTTAGATTGCTTACCAATTAAATCTATAATTGAATTCAGCCATTTATTTCTATTCATGTCCTGTCCAAGTTTACCTGCTGGCAAATTCTCGGCAAAAAGTTTATCGGCATCAAAGAAAGGAGTTTCCAAAACCCTAGCAATCTTTTCTCCAATAGCACTCTTACCTGTACCGCAAACACCCACTAAAATAACAACGTAATTATGACTCTTCATATTAAAATAAATTGGTTTACCAGATTGGTTTACCAAATATATGAAATTTAATTAATTTAAAACTATAATTTTTACAAAACATAATATCAATAGGAACTAAAAGTAATGGTTACTTATTCGGACGCAACGAAATATCTGGGTTTAAATAGAACATTTTTTTCCAACCTTGTACTGCATTGCTATCATACAATTTTGGATAAGGAAAGGGCGTGGTAATTGCATAATGTAAATGTGGTGGTTTTCCAATAGCATTGCCAGTGGTACCTACTGTTCCGAGTGTAGCTCCTTTTTTAATCGGCTGTAATGGAAAAGTTTTTATTTCATTTAAATGTGCATAATAATGAAAGCGCCACTTAGGGCCTAACATCATAACCGACTTCCCTCCTTTTCCACCTTCATAAGTATAAATAACAATTCCGTTTGTTGCTGCGATAACTTCGGTGCCTTTCTTTGCAAAAACATCTATGCCTTTATGCGTAATTGAGGTCCCCCAAGGATAAGCCCAGAAGGATTTTTCATCCCAACTTTTTACCGTGGCATCTTTTACTGGAATAATCATGTTTTGAGGGAGTAGAAATCCAACTAACAAAATTAACAGTGGCACCCAAAACCATTTTCTCATGGATTTATTCCTCAGAATAAAAGCAAATACTGTTAATAGCGCAAACCAGAATCTATTGGTTGTGTTGGTTATCATTATTAATTCGTGGTAAAAATATTTTCAATATTCAAAATTGGAAAACAAGCTACTCCCTCTTCGAATGTGAAATCACAACATAGTCAAAAAATCATCTTCCGTAATAATTGCAATACCTAAATCCTCAGCTTTTGTTCTTTTACTTGGCCCCATTTTATCACCAGCAACCACATATGAAGTTTTAGAAGAAATTGAAGATGAAACTTTACCACCGTTATCTTCAATTAATTTTTTTAGTTCATTACGACTCACTTTTTCAAAAACACCAGAAACCACGAAAGACTTCCCTTTTAGTGTATCAGTCTGATTTTGTAACTGCTCTTCAGAAAGTGAAAATTGTAATCCGTAGGACTTTAATCGATTCACAATTTCAACACTCTCTGGGTTACTAAAAAAAGCAACCACACTTTGTGCAATTCGTTCTCCAATTTCATCAACCGCTGTTAAATCTAAAATATTGGCTACCATTAAGGCATCAATATTCTTATAAGCCTTTGCCAATTTTTTACCTACTGTTTCACCAACATATCGGATTCCCAAACCAAATAAAACACGTTCAAATGGAATTTGTTTGGAAGCTGCTACACCTGCAATTAAATTCACCGCCGACTTTTCTGCCATTCGTTCTAATGGCAATAGTTGTTCTTTACTTAAGGTATATAAATCTGCATAATTTGTGATGAGTCCCTCTTTAAATAACAATTCTACAGTTTCACTTCCTAGACCATCTATATCCATTGCCTTTCTAGAAATGAAATGTTGAATTCGACCTGTAATTTGTGGAGGACAGCCCATATCATTCGGGCAAAAATGTTGTGCCTCACCTTCTTTGCGTTCCAATTCAGTATTACATTCAGGGCAGGTTGTTCTATAAATTGTTGGTTGCGAATCTTCACTGCGTTTTGCAAAATCAACCCCAACAATTTTTGGTATTATCTCCCCACCTTTCTCGACAAAAACGGTATCGCCTTCTCTTATATCTAATTTAGCTATCTGGTCTGCATTGTGTAACGAAGCTCTTTTTACAGTTGTACCTGCCAATAAAACTGGCTCCAAATTGGCAACAGGAGTAATAGCTCCAGTCCGCCCAACTTGATAAGTAATTTCATTAAGAATAGTTGAAACTTGTTCTGCTTTAAACTTGTATGCCATTGCCCACCTAGGAGCTTTAGCAGTATACCCTAACTCCTCTTGTTGTTGAATATTATTAACTTTAATTACGACCCCGTCCGTTTCATAGGGTAAGTTATGTCGCTCAACATCCCAATGCTCAATAAAGGCTAAGACTTCATCCGTAGATTTACATAATTTAGCTATTGCAGGTACTTTAAAACCCCAATCACGAGCTTTCTCTAGCATCTGCCATTGCGATTCAATTCCAGTATTTTCACCAACTATACTGTATAGTAAACAATCAAGTGGTCGTTGTGCAACCTGAGCACTATCCTGTAATTTTAAACTACCGGAAGCTGTATTACGCGGGTTCATATATGGGTCTTCACCATTTTCTATGCGCTCCTGATTCATTTTTGCAAAACCTTCAAATGGCAAAACAATTTCCCCACGAATATCAAACTTGGCAGGGTAATTACCTTTTAATTGCAAGGGTACGGATCGTATTGTTTTTATATTGGTGGTAACATCATCACCTTGAAAGCCATCGCCTCTGGTTACCGCTCGTACTAGTTTTCCATTTTCATAGGTCAAATTAATACTAGCTCCATCGTACTTTAATTCACAAGTAAATTCAACTTCAAGGTTCCCTAAAATTTTTTGAACTCGCTTTTCCCATTCTTCTAAATCCTCTTTAGAATAAGAGTTATCCAAAGAATACATACGCTGTTCATGTGCAACAGTATTAAAATTTTTAGTTACTTCGCCACCTACTCGTAATGTGGGTGATGAAGCATCATAAAATTCCGGATGCTTATCTTCAAGATTTTTTAACTCCTTCAATTGCATATCAAAATCATAATCTGAAATCGTTGGATTGTCGAGCACATAATAATTGTAATTGTGTTCTCGTAATTGATTTCGAAGTAATGCTATTTGATCTTGTATATTCATGTAATTTGATATTCCCACCCGTAGTGATGAGAATCTGTTTTAAGTTATAGTTATTTTGGCAAAAATATCATGCTTACTTCACTGCCATTAACATACGGTCATTCCCAAAAATATCTTTTCGCAGTTCAATATCTTGAAAATTATTCGCTTCTAAAAGTTGTTGTGTCTCTTTCGCTAAATATTGGTTTATTTCAAAAAACAATACCCCTCCTACTTTTAATTTTTTTGAAGCAAATTCTGTGATGCTATTATAAAAAATTAAAGGATTTTCATCAGTAACAAACAACGCTAAACTGGGTTCAAATTCCAAAACATTGTTTGTCATTTCTGTCTTCTCTAATTCTCTAACATAGGGCGGGTTAGAAACAATAATATCGAAATGTTCTTCAAGATTTACATTCTGTAAAATGTCTGCATTTATGAATGTTATTTCAACTTCATTTTGCAAGGCATTCTTTTTAGCTACTGACAATGCTTCCAGCGAAACATCTAAAGCATATAAATTGGCATTCGATAGATTTTTAGCCAAGGCAATTGCAATACATCCACTACCAGTACCAATGTCAAGTATTTTTAGTTTGTCATTTTTACTATTTGTTTCCGACTTTTCTTTAATAATTTTTATTATCCATCGCACCAATTCTTCGGTTTCGGGCCTAGGTATTAATACGTTTTCATTAACAATAAAATCCAAATCCATAAAAATAGTATTACCTATAATGTATTGAATTGGTTGATTAGATTTTAATTTTGCCAACCCCTCAAAAAGTGGTTTTTCATCTTCTTTACGTATATTTAAATCAGGCTGAAATGCTAAAACAAAACGTTCTAAATTGAGATAATGCTCAATGAGTATATAAAAAAAACTAGCCACTTCATCCTTACCGTAAATGGTATCTAGCTCCAAATGAAATATATTTTTTATCTCTCTAAGCAACATACGTTGTATAATTTTATCTTCGCAATTCCTAGAATCTATGTTTAAATCAATCTTGTTAATTCAAATAAAAATGACAAGCATTAATATTCTATTTTTGCGAAGTGAATATACATACAAAATACATGTTGCGCTGCATAGAATTGGGTAAAAAGGGTTTGGGTAGAACCTACCCCAATCCTATGGTAGGAAGTGTAATTGTTCATGACGACAAAATAATAGGAGAAGGTTTTACTAGTCCGTACGGTGGTAACCATGCCGAAGTAAATGCAATAAGTTCAGTTCGAAATAAATTATTATTAAAAGATGCTACCATCTATGTTAGTCTTGAACCATGTTCACATTATGGAAAAACTCCCCCTTGTGCTGATTTAATAATAAAAAGCAAAATTAAAAATGTAGTTATAGGTTGCTTAGATCCCCACGAAAAAGTCGCTGGTAAAGGAATTAAAAGATTACGGGATGCAGGTTGCAATGTTGAAGTTGGTATTTTGGAACAGGAGTGTCGGAAACATCATAAACGATTTTTAACTTTTCACGAAAAAAAGCGGCCCTATATAATCTTAAAATGGGCTGAAACGGCCGACGGATTTATTGCGCCGGCCAATGAATTACGCGCGAATACTCCAGAACCATTTTGGATTACAAATAAAAAATCACGCCAATTAGTTCATCAATGGCGATCAGAGGAACATGCTATATTAGTTGGAACAAATACTGTTTTATCCGACAACCCTAAATTAAATGTAAGAGACTGGACAGGCAATTCTCCTATTCGAATTGTAATAGATAGAAAATTAAAAATACCAAAAGACTATTTTGTTTTTGATGAAAGTGTAAGAACTATAATTATTAATTCTGAACTAAATAAATCAGAAGAAAATTTAGAGTACATAAAAAGCAATTTTAAAAACTTAGCACAGGAAATAAGCAAAGTACTTCATCAAAAAAATATTTCAAGTATTATTATTGAAGGAGGTTCATATACTCTTCTGCATTTTATTAAAAGTAATTTATGGGATGAGGCTCGCGTTTTTACAGGAACTAGTAAATTTAAAAATGGTTTAAAAGCTCCTGAAATCTCTGGCAGCTATAAAACCGAACAAAAAGTATTAAACGATACCTTAACTACTTATTACAATGATTAAGAACATCATCTTTGACTTTGGCGATATTTTTATAAATCTAGACAAACAAATTATTTTTCGTGAAGCTGAAAAGTTTGGCGGCACAATGGAATTAATGCCAAAACTGCACCAAATAAATAATGAATTTGAAGTTGGTGCCATATCGCCTCAAGGATTTGTTGATGCACTTCAAGAAGTTTACCCTAAAGCCAGTACAGAAGAAATTGAGAAAATTTGGAACGGTATGCTTCTAGATTTTCCTGACTACCGACTCGAATTTATCTGCAACTTAGCTAATGAAAATAATTATCGCCTTTTTCTATTGAGCAATACCAATGCGATGCATATTCCATTTTTAGCCCAAAGATGGGGTAAAGAAAAATACAATCAGTTTAAAAATTGCTTCGAGAAATTTTACCTCTCACATGAAATGCAACTACGCAAACCCAATGCTGAAATTTTCGAGTATGTTTTAAATGAGAATGGATTAAAAGCTGAAGAAACTTTCTTTATTGATGACACCAAAGAAAATACAGACGCGGCAGAAAAATTAGGAATTTCTTGTTGGAATTTACAGGTAGGCAAAGAAGATATAATCGATTTAAAATCGAAATTATAATATGCAAGATTTAGCGTTAAGCGTTTTTTTTGCTAGTTTAATATTTGTGATATTTAAATTGTACAACACCTATAGGGTTGAAACTTTTTATGCCATCATCGCTAATTATTTTGTTGCCAGTCTTTGTGGCTTTTCTTTTTACAACGGGGACATAAAACTTCTCGAAATTCCTGAAAAAAAATGGTTTTTCGGAACTCTAATTATTGGAATATTATTTATTGTTATATTTAATTTAATGGCGGCCACAGCCCAGCGTATCGGTGTTTCTGTAGCATCAGTTGCCACAAAAATGTCTTTAGTTATTCCTGTTATTTTTGGAATTTTCGCATATAACGAGCTACTTAGTCCAATTAAAATTATTGGAATTATTCTAGCTTTAGTTTCTGTTTATTTTACATCCTATAAAGAGAAATCTGTAAAAATTGATAAATCAACATTGTACTTACCCTTTCTAATATTTATAGGAGCGGGTGTGATAGACACGGGAATAAAATATGTACAAGAGGTTCATCTTAATGAGACTGAATTTTCTTTATTCTCGGCAACCGCTTTCGGTTTTGCTGCTATTTCAGGGCTGCTATATATAATTATAATATCATTCAAGAAACCGCTACAAGTAAATTATAAAAATATTATTGGTGGTATTGTTTTAGGAATACCCAATTATTATTCAATTTATTTTTTAATGCGTGCTTTACAAAATGACGAATTTACGAGTGCAGCAATTTTTACAATTAATAATGTAGCCATCGTTATGGTTTGTACCTTACTAGGGATAATACTATTCAAAGAAAAAATAAGCATAAAAAATTGGGGCGGTATTGTTTTAGCAATTATCAGTATTTTGCTAGTAGCTTTGTTTTAAATGGAAAGTGAAACATATTCATACAAGACATTATTAAAATCTTCAATTGAAGTATTATATAAGGACAAGAAGAGTAAGTTTTACGGCTATGCTTTTCCTATACAAATAGAAGATGATGTAAAACCTATAATTGCGGAATTAAAAAATAAGCATCAATCAGCCAACCATATTTGTTATGCTTGGCAACTAGGAATTAAAGATATAAGGTATAGAGCGAATGATGATGGAGAACCAAACAATTCTGCAGGTCTACCAATTTACGGTCAAATTCAATCATTTGAAGTTACAAATGTTCTCGTTGCAGTGGCACGAATTTTTGGCGGAACCAAACTTGGTGTTGGAGGCTTAATAAGTGCTTATCGAGAAACTGCTAAACTTGCTTTGCAGAAATCGAATATTATTGAAAAAAAAATACAAAGTCATTACAAAATTGAATTCGAATATTCTGACATAAATCCTGTAATGGGATTAATAAAAAAATTGCAAATGGATATTATTTCACAAAAAATGGAAATACGATGTGAAATAAAAGTTTCCTTTGAAAAGCGAAATGAAAAAACTGTATTGGAACATTTCGCTCCATATCACAAAATAAAATTTTCAGAATTGAATTAGATTATTAATTTTTTCAAGCACATAATTTGGGCATGCAGTAGGTCTATTTGTCTTCATGTCAATAAAAGCCAGTACTGTGTTTGCAGTGACTAATAATTCTTTCTTTTCATTATAGATTTTATAGTCGAATTCTATCTTAACAAATGGCACTTTTTTGAGGCTAGTTTGCACTGTTAAAAGATCATCATATAAGGCTGGTTTTTTAAAATCTATATGCATAGAAACAACCGGAAGCATTACACCATTTTCTTCCATTGTTCTATAAGAGACCCCTAAATCCCGTAACCAAGCAACTCTCCCCATCTCAAGGTACTGTGCGTAATTTCCGTAGTAAACATACTTCATCTGGTCCGTTTCCGCGTATCTAACGTGAAAAGAAATTTCTTTAAAATTTGCCATTATAGGTGTAAATACTTTATATTTAAGAAGTAACGATATGAAGTGCTTTAACTTGCGAAAAAAAAATCGAATAATCAACCCCCTTTTGATTTTTTTTTTAGATAATTTGTTCACATATTTGTCAACCCTAAATGAGCCTAGAACTTACCAATTTTAGACCAGCAAAACTTAATCACTAACCAGAGAAAAGAGAGAACAATATCACATGAATGTAACTGCAATTTCGGTATGGAACAATTGTTTGGTGTTTATCCAAGATAACATTCAGCCGCAAGCATTCAAGACATGGTTCGAACCTATTAAGCCGGTCAAGCTTTCAGAAAATGCTTTAAGTATTCAAGTACCTAGTAAATTTTTTTACGAGTGGCTTGAAGAGCATTATGTAAAGCTTTTAAAAGTAGCCTTAACAAAAGAGTTGGGCGAAACCGCAAAATTAGTTTACATCATTAAGATGGAAAACACCTATGGGAATCGAGAACCATTTACTGAAAAAATTCCAAGTTCAAATAGGGCGACAATGAGTCCCCAAGAAATG
>NZ_JBDVFA010000064.1:0-4628 GCF_039941195.1 Aurantibacter sp.
CTTATCTTATTGTCTTGTATAATTAATGTGAGCCTAGATTATATTTTTATGAAAATATACAATTTAGGTATAAGTGGTGCAGCACTTGCAACCATAATTGCACAAGCCGTAAATGCGCTATTTTTAATAGGATACTATGTAAGGAAGAAAAGTGTTGTTCCTATTGTTTGGAGAAAAATAAGACTTAAAAAACATATTTTGCTGCCAATTCTTTCTGTTGGTTTTGCACCTTTTGCTATGGATATTGCCATTAGCTTTCAAAATATTTTTGCCAACAAATTATTACTCACTTCTGGAGGAACGGATGGAGTCGCCGCTATGGGAATCATTTTTGGCATCAATGTGTTTTTTATGATGACAGCTCTTGGTACGGGCGATGGTATGCAACCTATAATTAGTCATAATTTTGGAGCAAAACATTATGACCGTGCATTAAAAACGTTTAAGTATGCCATTATTGCAGTGAGTCTCGTTTCTTTCTTTGGTGTTGTTATTTTAGAGTTGTTTCCCTCACAATTAATCGCTGTTTTTATTGATGATAATGACAACATCGAGAAAATTACAAAGATAGCCATACGGATATTCGCATTGTCCATTCCGTTTTATATGGTGCAGATTGTAATGACCCGTTATTTTCAAGCACTACAACAAAACAAAATTGCAACAATATCGGCATTGTTGCGCCCTGCACTATTTGTCCCTATAGCGTATGCATTAAATGCTTTTTATGGTTTGAACGGTATATGGGTCGCTTTTGTAGTAAGCGATTGTTTAGCCGCTTTAACCTCATTTGTATTCGTTAGAGCATACTCGATTCACAAATTAAAAGTATCCACTACAACCTCATTGTTAACAGAATAAATTTTAATCGTAAATCATAATTACTTCAAAACAACCAGTAAATAAATACATTAATGAAAACTAAAGATATCAACTTACAGACCTATTGCTATGGCTTGATCCTAGCCATTTTATTTGCATCGTGCAACAGCGAAAAAAAGCCAGAACTTGGTAATGGCATTGCAAACTATGAGGTATTAAATGTATCAACAAAAAATATAGAAATCTTCAGAGAATTTCCGGTAACTATTGAAGGAACGGAGAACATAGAGATTTACCCTAAAATTGAAGGTTTTATAGAAAAGGTGCATGTGGATGAGGGTGAATATGTAAAAAAGGGACAACTCCTTTTTTCATTAAATGCACCGGAATATCAGCAAGACCTTTTAAGTACAAAGGCAGCGATTAGCAGTGCAAAAGCAGATGTTAGTACTGCTCAGGTTGATGTGGAAAAAGCAAAGCCTTTAGTAGAAAGAGAGATAATTAGCAAGTTCGAGCTAACGTCTGCCGAGAACTCTCTTACAGCAGCAAATGCAGCTTTGGAACAGGCGCAAGCCAATTATTCTAATGCACAGACCAGTTATAATTACTCTAAAATTACAGCTCCGGTTTCGGGCTATATTGGCTCTCTACCCTATAAATTAGGCAGTTTAGTAAGTAGTAGTATTTCGGAACCTTTAACTACGGTATCTAATATTAAACAGGTGTACGCTTATTTTTCAATCAATGAAAAAACGTATTTAGAATTTGCCAAGGCAGGTTTACTGAAGAGTTTAGATGAAGTTTCTCTTTTGCTTCCAGATTACACGGCTTTTGACCAAAAAGGAAAAATTCAAACCGTTAGTGGTCAAGTAGACGAAGAAACTGGTTCATTTAATGTTCGTGCCATTTTCGATAATCCAGATAATTTATTGAGAACGGGCAATAGCGCTACCATACAACTACCTAGAACTATTGAAGGTGCTTATTTAATTCCACAATCTGCTACCTACGAGATTCAAGGTGATGTTTATGTGTATTTGGTTGATGAGCAGTCACAGGTGAAATCCGCTAAAATTACGGTGACAGCAACAAATTCGGGTCAAGCTTATATTGTTACCGACGGACTCAAAACTGGTGACCAAGTGGTTCTTGAAGGTATTTCAGGTTTATCTAGTGGTAAAGAAATAAAACCAGTTCAAGTAAAAGAGAGTGATATAAGCGCCTTACAGCAAATCACTGAAAAAGTAACAACTACCAAATAATAAAATAGAAATTATGTTTAATAAATTTATAAAACGACCGGTTCTTTCAGCTGTAATTTCTATTATCATTTTGATTTTAGGGATTATCGGAATTACCACATTACCAATATCTCAATATCCAGATATTGCACCACCAACAGTACAAGTTTCTGCTTCTTATGACGGTGCAAATGCAGAAGCTGTATTAAATAGTGTTATTGTTCCTTTAGAGGAAGCTATTAATGGTGTGGAAGGTATGACCTATATGACCTCTACAGCAACTAGTGGTTCTGCAAGTATAACTGTATATTTTGAATTAGGTACTGATCCTGATATTGCTGCAGTAAATGTTCAAAATAGTGTATCTACGGCTTCAAACTTATTGCCTTCAGAGGTTACGCAATCGGGTGTTACTACACAAAAACAGCAAAGTAGTAATGTTTTTATTTTTGGGTTATACAGTGAAGATGGTAGATATGACGAGGAGTTCATTCAGAATTATGCTGAAATTAATTTAATACCTGTTCTAAAAAGGATAGATGGTGTTGGTAGTGCATCGGCATTTAGTTCTAGGGAGTATAGTATGCGTATTTGGCTAAAGGCTAATATTATGGCAAACTATGGTTTAATACCATCAGATATTACTACAGCTCTTAACGATCAAAATTTGGAAGCGGCACCTGGTGAATTAGGGCTACAAGGAAACCAAGCGTATCAATATACTTTAAAATACAAGGGTAAATTACAAAATGCGGAAGATTTTGAAGATATCATCATCAAAACTACAGACGATGGGCGTATTCTGCGTTTAAAAGATGTCGCTAGAGTAGAATTAGGTTCACAATCTTATAGTACAATTACCACTATTAAAGGTCAGCCTGGTACGGGTGTTGCCATTGCCCAATCTGCAGGGTCAAATGCCCAAGAGGTAGTTGCGCTATCTATATCAACCTTAGAAGAAGCTTCTAAAAACTTTCCTGAAGGTTTAGAATATACAGAAATGGTAAATGCCAATGACTTTTTAGATGCATCTATCGAAAAGGTTATTAGCACTTTAATCGAAGCATTTTTATTGGTTTTTATTGTAGTATTTATCTTTTTGCAAGATTGGCGTTCTACTTTAATTCCTGCTATTTCGGTACCCGTTGCTATTGTGGGAACCTTCTTTTTCTTAAGCGTATTTGGATATACAATTAACCTGTTAACCTTATTTGCGTTAATGCTTGCTATTGGTATTGTGGTCGATGATGCCATTGTGGTAGTAGAGGCAGTACACGCCAAACTGGATTCGGGTTATAAATCTGCCCGAAAGGCGAGTTTAGATGCTATGAGCGAGATTTCCGGAGCCATTATTTCCATCACCTTGGTCATGTCAGCCGTATTTATTCCAGTAACTTTTATTAGTGGGTCATCAGGTGTTTTCTACCAACAGTTTGGAGTAACGCTTGCTATTGCCATTATTCTATCTGCTGTAAATGCATTGACCTTGAGTCCGGCATTATGCGCATTATTATTAAAACCACACGAAGAGCATAAATCAAAAAGTTTTATACAACGTTTTTATGTAGCCTTTAACGTAGGGTTTGAGAAAACAACTTCTAAATATAAAAATGCATTATCATTTTTAATTCGTAGAAAAGCAATTGCTATTGGTGTTATTGTTGTTTTTATTGGCGTATTCGTGTATTTAATGAATACAACCGCAACAGGCTTTGTACCCGATGAGGATCAAGGTATTGTTTTTGCCGATATTAGTTTACCTGCAGCATCATCACTAGAAAGAACTGATGAAGTTTTAGATGAACTACAAAAAATAGTAGAAGACATACCAGAAGTAGACGCATTTTTGCGATCTACCGGCCGTGGGTTTATAAGTGGGACAGGGTCTAATTATGGTATGTTTATATTAAAACTGAAATCTTGGGATGAACGTTCTGGAGACGGGCAAAGCGTTCAAGAAATCATTGGCCAGTTGTTTGCGAGAACGGCAACAATGAAAGACGCTAATATGATATTCTTTGCTCCACCAACCGTAACAGGATTTGGATTAAGTAACGGTTTTGAGGTGCAATTACAAGATCAAAGTGGTGGTACTGTAGATGCGCTATACAATGTAAGTCAAGATTTTATTGAAGCTTTGAGTAAACGACCAGAAATACAATATGCAAGTACAACGTTCGACCCAACTTTTCCACAATACGAGGTTGTGGTAGATGTTGCTAAAACCAAGCTAGCAGGTTTAGATGTAGAAGGTGTTTTAGGTGTAATGCAAGGTTACTTAAGTGGTGTGTATGCTTCTAACTTCAATAAATTCGGAAAACAATATCGTGTTTATTATCAAGGTGAACCAAATTTTAGAGCCAATCTTGAGAGTTTAAATGCCATAAAAGTTAAAAACGGTAATGGTGTTATGGCGCCGATAACCGAATATGTAACCTTAGAAAGGGTTTATGGACCACAAAGTTTAACCCGTTTTAATCTATTTACAGCAGCAAAAATAAGTGGAGCACCAAATTCAGGATATAGTTCTGGTGATGCCATTAGTGCTATTGAAGAAGTAGCGGC
>NZ_JBDVFA010000065.1:0-33484 GCF_039941195.1 Aurantibacter sp.
ACCAAAATTATACATGGTTTTTAGGTTACTTAACTTATCCAAAATCATCATAATAATTGCACCAACAACATTGAATAAAGCAATTACTAATACTAATGTAAAAATTAGATAGGTGGCTAAATTTTCAGTATTTAACATTCTATGTAAAGAACTATTTAATTCCTGTCGATCTTTTAGAATTACAGTGTCTCCAAATATTTTTTTAATGTCAGCTTTTGCAGCCGAAATGTTTTCCGCATCTTTTATTTTAAAATTTAGACCAGAAACTTGTGTACTATCTTTCTCTAGGAGGTTTTGTACCGTTGCTATGTCAGTAAAAATGTATTTTTTATCTAAATTTTCTTCTACGGAATATATACCACCTATGACCATTGGTAATTCGTTATAAGGGCTTGTTTGTTGTGATAAAGAACCTTTACCAGGTTTTGGAACAAGAATAATTAAAGGGTTTCTAAATTGGTTCTGAGTTAGATTAAGTAATCGCATAATTCCAACTCCGGCAACCCCCCTTTTCTCATCAATTGTCCAATTTCCAGAAATTATAGTGCTATCTACGCCAATAGTTTTTTCATAGGCTTTATCTACCCCTTTTATATTAGCAATATCACCAGTTTCTTTATGAGTAAGATATACTTTCTCTTCTATTTCTCGTGAATATGAAACAATTCCGTCAAGACTATTTAAAGCCTCTGATGCTTCTTCTGGAATAGAAAAAAACTTCCCAGTAGCAGGTAATGCTTTTAAATCTGGATCAAATGAATTACTAAATGAAAGGCTAAAGGTTTTTAAGCCAGAAAAACCAGATAGGACAATAAATAAAGCTGCCGATCCAATTACGGTAACTAGAAAAGTAATAAAGTTAATAATGTTTACAGCGTTTTGGCTGCTTTTAGACCGTACATAACGCTGCGCGATGTAGTACGTGAAATTCAAATTTTCTTTCTTTTGTCAAGCAAATCACGATTCTCAATAGGATTTTCATCGCCTTTCAAAGATTTTTCTATGTTTTCAATGTAATCTAAAGAATCATCAATATAGAACTGTAATGCCGGCACCCTTCTAAGTTGATTTTTAGTGCGCTGTGCTAATTCGTGTTTTATTAATGGTTGATTGCTTCGAATTCCTTTTAATAACTCTTCACCAGACTTAACTGGAAAAATGCTCAAATATACTTTAGCAATGGACAAATCTGTAGTTACAGAAACTTTAGTTACAGAAATTAATATACCTTTTAAGCCGCCATCAGTAGCAGCACGTTGTAGTATATCGGCCATATCTTTTTGAATGACTCCTGCTATCTTCTTCTGTCGTTGCGTTTCCATGCCACAAAAATACGATATATTCGATAATCAAGAACTATTGTTACACCTCTCAAAATTGTAATTTTGAGAGTATTGTGAAAATGAATAAGTGCTTTTAATTAGAAACATGGATAAAATTGAACATTTAGGGGTTGCTGTAAAAAGTTTAAAGGCTTCAAATTTACTTTTTGAGAAACTATTGGGCACTTCGCATTATAAAATTGAAGAAGTGGTATCTGAAGGTGTTCGCACTTCTTTTTTTAAATCCGGACCGAATAAAATAGAATTGCTGGAAGCTACATCAGATGAAAGTCCAATTGCTAAGTTTATTGAGAAAAATGGTGAGGGTATTCATCATATAGCCTTTTCAGTTACTGATATTGTTGCTGAAATGGCTCGATTGAAAAAGGAGGGTTTTACCTTGCTTAATGATACACCTAAAAAGGGAGCTGATAATAAATTGGTAGCCTTTATTCACCCAAAATCAGCAAACGGAATTTTAATAGAACTATGTCAAGAAGCACTTGAATAGTGCTAAGCGACCCTATTTATGAATAAAATATAAATTTTATTACGAAATGAAAGAGCATTATTTTGCGTAGTTGGAGGTAATGCGTAAATTTGCCAACCTTTTCAAGAGGGTTTTTGCGAATTCGCATCAATTTTATTGTAAACCGGTCCTATAGCTCAGTTGGTTAGAGCACCTGACTCATAATCAGGTGGTCCATGGTTCGAGTCCATGTGGGACCACATTAGTGAGAGTAAGCCCTTCAAGCAATTGAAGGGTTTTTTATTTTCTAATGGGTTGAACATGGGTTGAACATTTTGTTTTTATATTGTTCTAATAATCACTAATTTAAGGAAAATTAGTAATTATGTTGAATAAAAATTATGTTTTAGAAAGCTTGAAATTTCTTATTCCTTTTTATTACAAGACAAAGATAAGATGGAATAACTGGAAGATATTCAAGAATAACATATCTGCTCTTCAAATTGGTTTTCTCGGATTTATTATAACATTTTTTCTAAGTTATTATCAGATAATAAAGCTGGTGGATAATTCTAAATGGATTATCCCCATAATTTTTGTCTATTTCATATTCATTGTTTACACAATAGAGGTTTACAATCTTATTGTTTCCAACCAAAAAATAAAGATGCCTGATGAAATAATATCAAAACCAGAGGTATTAAGGTTAAGAAAGTTTAATCCAAAAAATTTTAATTTAAATCTAAGCCCTTCAGAAATTAGAACTTTACATGATTACTTTATTCTGGTTGAATTTATAAAAAGAGAGATTACTTCGTTAGGAGTATTTGATTCCGTTTTAAGAAAAGACTTTGGGCATAATTTTAAAATTGTTCTGAATTTAAATTTAGCTCAAATAAGATGTGTTTTTAAAGTTTTTGAAGGTAGGGCAATAGGGTTTTCGTCCCTAGCAAGAAGAAAAGAACTTTTTTTAAATAAAGATTTGAAAAAAATTAGCGAAACGTCTTATAGAAACACATCTTCAAAAAATAATAAAAAAGCTTTAGATACAGATTTTCAAAATAAAATTGAACAATTAGAAATAATGATTGCCAGTTTTAGCAGGAAATAATAATGACATGTCACCATTATAAGCCAATTTTTCGCTTTCTATTCATCTAGATTCAGCACCATTCAGTAATTTTCACCTCGAATTCAAAAACATAAACGACGTCGTTTACTCTAGTTAATAATCTAAATATTTTAGAATGAGTAAACTATCTATTACAGCTGAAGAGCTGAAGTTAATTTTCAAGGATTCTTTATATGCTCAGAAAAGAGTGTTCAATTTAAAGGATTTAATGACCTATACAGGATGGAGCGATAAAAACATTTATCGTTTAACCTCTTTAAACCTTATTCCATTTACAAAACCAACAAAAGGTTCTCTCTTTTTTGATAGGCTGAAAATCGAAGAATGGCTACTAACAAATCATTCCCCAACAAGCCAAGAAGTAGATGACTTGGTTAATAAGCACTTATTCAAAAATGGCAAGTTCAAGTATTAGTGTACAAAACCGAATCCATTAAGCAGTTTAATCTTTAATTAAATCGTATGAAATAAAATGCGATTTATAAAAATACTAATCTTATGAATTTACTTAAAAATAGCATTAAAAAGAATTTTACAATCGTACCAAATGAATTAATTAATAATACTTATTTATCTGACAGGGCTAGGTTTTTATTTGTCTTTTTAGCTTGTAAACCTGACTCTTGGGATTTTTATAACAAAAACCTGGCATCCTCATTAGGGTATTCTATTGAATCGTTGCGTAAATACATGCGTGATTTGATTGATTCGGGTTGGATAATTAAAATAAAACAGTCCAGGAAAAACGGAAAATTTGCGGGCAACAATTATTTATTACAACCGGAGGCACTCCAAATTTCACCGCGTTGGAAAAAACACGTCACTGAAATTATCCGTCTACGGGAAAACCTTGCACAAAGTAATACTAAGTATCATAAAAAAAGAGATTTAAATAATACTGACTTTTTTTTAAACAATAATCCAAGTTCCAATGACATGGATGTAAATAATAAATCTGATAGAGGACCACTAAAATAAAAAAATGAGCAGGCAAATTTCTCCAAAGGTGGTGTTGCGAAATATTAGAAACAAACATACCTCAGACAATACCTTAAACAAGACCCAAAAGAGCAACTGGAATTTAAAAAAACTAAAAATTATTTTCAACCAAGAGGCCATTATTTTTTATGCTCAGAGCAGGATGAAAGTATTTACAGTAGATTCAGATAATAAACTCTATTTGAACCTGCTTTGCAAATACTTTAGTCGAGATATGACATTTGAAACAGAACATGGAGGACACCTAAATAAGGGGCTTTTTATATACGGCAATAAAGGAAGCGGAAAAACTACAAGTTTAAAAATTATTCAAAGTCTTTATTTTAAATATCAACAAAGACAATTTTGGTTTCCAAGGATTGACTGCCAAGAAGTGGTTGATAAATTTAATATGGCAAGAAATAAGGATTATATAGTAAAGAATTACTCTAAAGGTAGTTTTATGTTCGATGATTTAGGCGCTGAAAATTTGGCAAATAATATTCATGTATTTGGCAAAGAGGATATATTCATTAGAATAATGGAAGCTCGTTATAACGAATTTGTAAATAAAGGAGTTAGAACACATATTACAAGCAACTTAACTCCTCAAGACGTTGGTAAAAGATATGGTTCCAGGGTTGAAGACCGGTTCTATGAAATGTTTAATCTTATTGAACTTAATGTTAGCGGTGAAAGTAGAAGATGATTTTTTATTTAGTGGCCAATAAATAGATTCCCCTTCAAACGGAGGTCTAAAATTATTGTTCGGCAAAAGTGGGGCAAGATGTGTTTTACACCCCCTCAAAACTGAATTGACCAAAAACCTCTTGCCACTTCGTGGAAAAAATAAAACTCGGAACTCGCATTTATGAAAAGAAAAACAACAATAGAATTTAGTACACCTAGAGGTGGCAGAAAAAAACTACCCAATCATTTAAAACGTAAAAGATTTGCAATTTATTTAAATGAAGAAGAGGAGGAGCTTGTTTTAGCCAGACAAAGGGAAATTCAGTATAATTTTTCTGGATACATTAGGTATGTATTGCTGGATGAAACTAGGAAGCCAGCACATCCTAACCCTGTAGCCTTTCTCAATAGTGTAAGTGAATTGGCCAAACAAGTAAATAAAGTTGGGATTAATATTAATCAAATAGCTAAATATGTTAATCAGTTAATTCTTAATGATTGAGTAGAACCACAAATTGTCATAACATATGAGAAAAAATTAGAAGAATACGCGAATTTGCAAATAACTGTTGAAGAGCTTTTAAAGGAAGTTTTATTTATATAATAATTGATTATTCTATTATAATTATAATGTTTCATTATAATTATATCATATAAACATAATTATAACTGTTTAGGATTTACGGGTCTATCTTTAAGGAGATTGTAAAAATGGCAGATTAAGAAATTATGTAAAATGAAATTAACACTTTATTTTTTATCATAAATTCAAGCACCATAATTGGGATTGAATAAAGAAACAAAGCACCACTACTGTCCATGTGGTGTTTTTTTACTTTTAAACTTTGAAGAAATTAATTATTTGATAATTATATTATTACAATATACTTATGTCATAATATGTTATTCATATAGAATTAAAATAGCAGCGAATTTATTGAAGAAATGGTAGGACATATCATTAAGTAACACATCTCTTTAATTGGCATGATTCCGTATTCTGATATCGTTTTCTGTAAACTAGGTTTCATTACATTTAATTAAGATAATCTATAATATTTTTATCCTTTAAAAGTATTTGTGAGGTAATATCCATTGCCTCTCTAAGTAATTTATGTTCTTGAGATTCTTGCCGATCTAATATCCTTCCTAAATAATCCACTCTAAACCATGGGGTTTCTGATTTGTCAATTAGATCTATTATGTATTCACCATTTTTTTTCCAAATTTGTAAAGGAAATGCAGTTCTATTTTTATGTATTGTATTTTCTCCCCAATCTCCTAAACCAATAATTAAATTAACGATTTTATCCGTATGTCCCATGGTGTATTTTGCGTAATAGACGGCTCGAGCGCTTTTGTTACTGTCTACGAACCTGGTTAAGATAAACGTTGTATTTCCACAGCACAAACAAGGTCTAGTATGGGGCTCCATGAATTGTATTTTTATCATTTTTTTATATTAGATTTACATGAAGACTCACCGTAAATAAAAGTGTTAATAAGAAAGAACTCAATATGCATTAACGCAATGGAGGTTTTAGATGGTCTAATAAAATCTAACCTCGTTTTTTGCTCTGGTTATAGCAGTATATTGATACTTCAAAGTAGGCATATAAAAAGAATTTACTAAAACATTATCCCATTCACCTCCTTGGGCCTTATTGCATGTAATAGAATGTCCGTAAGTTGTTCTAATTGCTCCTATGTATTTATCATCCGATGGTTTTAGACTTTGACGATAAACTTTATTCTTTTTAAAACGTTCATGTCGCAAACGATTTTCCTGTTTCATTGTTAGCCCGCGAGGATTTATAATGGACTCTAATAGAACATAATCTTCAATGATTTCCTCTTCACCTTTTAAGTTTTTTGACGCTAATTTTATTGGCGCAAAGCTCAGACCTGCAACGTATTCAATATCATTTAAATTGACTTCTTTAACGAGTACATGATCGCCACTATATAATTGATGACCATTTCTTTTCCATGTTTGGGTAACTAATAATAAGTCATCCAACTCAATAACTTTAGCACTATATCCATATATTTTAGACCTTACCTTATTATTGAACATTTTGTTCATATTATGGGTAGTGCCAATTGAAATTATAGATTCTTGGCCATTTGCTAAATAATCTAAAATATAACTTTTAGAGGCATCCTCGATAGATAGTTTTGCAATACCAATAAGATTAACATTAGTTTGCTTATTTTCTATCCCCTCTCTCAACGTATTTGCATTTTTAAGCACGTAGCTTCCATCATCTTGACGCTTAACTTCAGTAAGTAATTTGGCGGTGCCAGTTAGATAAAACTTATCAGATAAATAGTCTTTTGAAAGTGCTAAAGATTCTTTTTCATTCACCGGTGGCAATTGGTTATGATCCCCTAAAAAAATAATTTTATTTTTTGGGTTTCCGCCTTTGACAAATTGAATCAAATCTGATAAAAGAGAGTTTTTCGATTTAAATAAATTATTAGTTTCATTCTGTACCTTTGAAGCAATCATTGAAGCTTCATCAATAATAAAAACATTGAAGTCTTTAATGTCATTAGTCTTCAACTGAAATTCTACTTCGCCTGTTTCAGCATTAGACTTTACACTGTAAATTAATGAATGTATAGTGCTGTTTACGGTTTTAGATTTTCTACCTAAAATTCTAGCAGCTCTTCCAGTTGGTGCGGCAATATTATAAGCAATAGATTTTGAGTTTAAATAACCAATTAAAGCTGTGGTTATAGATGTTTTACCTGTACCAGCAGCACCACACAAAATAAAGAAATCATCACCATTAGCTTTTTTGACGAAATTAGACATTCCTAGTAGAGCATTCTTCTGCTCAGAAGTTGGACAATCGAATTGTAAGTGATCTAAAATTGTAATAGCATTCTTCATAATGTATCGCTTTAATTATTCAACAATACAAAGATGATTCATACGTATGCATTATACTTGCACAGGTAGATTGTTGTTAATGCCAGTTATTAAATCTTCTAAAAACCCGAGAAACCTAAAATAATATCGATTATAGTTTGGAATAATTTTATTGACCATTTTTTCTTGATATGATGAAAGTTCAGACCCACGATGATTTAAATTTCTCATTTGATATAATTCATTCGCAATGTTATACATTGCATCGAACTTTTTGGTGTCATATTCAATTTTATTATTAAAATAATAATAAAGAAGTACGGCTCTAAATTTATTGCTATAATACCAAGTTTGTGTTTCAACATTAATGGGACCTCTCTCTTTATATTTTTGAAATATAAAATGACCAATTTGTAAGCCTCTTTTATCCCTAATAAATTTATTTTGTGTGGAGTTATATCTAGATATTAAATATAAATTAGAATCAGAAGTCACTTTTAAATTCAAATTATATTTCGAATAAAGGTGAGTAACAATATTTTCTACCTGCTGAAACATAGCCAAACAAAAATCCTCAAAGTTATCTTCTCTTTTAAATTGCTCCATTCTTATAAAATCATCAATTAATTTTGACTTAATTTCTGTTAACTTGAAATCCTTATAAAATTTCAATGCTTGATCTTTTATAACTTCCTTTACACAATACTCATATATGCTGTCAATATTTTTACTTCCTTTAGAAGATTTGTAAACCGTAGAAATTAATTTTTCCCGAAACCAACCATTATTTTCATCCTCACATATTTCAGTTATAAACACTAATAATTTCTCCAACGATTCCTTATCTACTTGACTCATTTCTTTGACTTATATAGGTTCATTGCTTTTTCCAAACCTTCATTAAGCATAACTTTTATAATGTTGTTGAAGTCTTTGGTTTTATTATAATCACTTGTATTTTCGCTTATAAGCGCAACAGGTTTAACGGTTTCTATCTTATAATCGGGAGTACTATTTTTTGCTAACTTATCAAAACGTGCTTTAAGCTTTATATAAGTTGAGTTAGTATCTCCTTTTATCATTTTTAAATACAATAATTTGCCTTCTATTACCAGGAACATGTTGGGTTTCCCAGACCCTTTTATTTCTTTGTTTTTTGCATACTTTCTTAAAAACAATTCATAAGCATGATTATATCCTTTTGATTCCAAAAAATAGATCCATTGCCTTAATTCCTTAACATATTGTTTGGGTGTATTTACTTTTTCATTTACAATCAACCCAGTCACTTCCTGTTTGTAACCTCTTTTCTGTAATCGAACCTTATCTTCATTAATATGAAAATTCTGAGAGCTTATAATTCGTCTTAGTTCCTTGTCAAAAGAACTATTCTTTTCGTAAATAGGCTCCTTTTTACCAGTTTCATTACTATAGGTATTATGCATACTACTAAAAGTAATATCATCTGCGTATCTAGAATAATTAAGCCCAAACCTATTTGACAATCCTGTTAGTCTAGTATCTAACCGTTCACAAATTGCGTTGGTAAGAATGGGAGATGTTGGCGCACCTTGTGGTAAAACGGAAGCTATTTGGCTAGTCCATTCATTGTTTATTAGCCTTTCTACTGTCATTGGTGTGCAGCAAATTACCTTTATCATATTTGCTATTTGTTTTCTTTCATTACTTGACCCCAGATTGAATGGCTGTACTTGTAGCCTGCCCCAAACTCTTTTGGCGTCAACACTTGGAAAAAAATCTTTTAAATCAATATTAAAAACATAATTTTTATTCACGTGATTTTTGGCGTTATCTACAATTGATTTGCCTACTACAAAACCATAAGCAGATTTATGAGGTGTATATATGGTACTAAGAATAATGTTTAAACATGATTGAAACTCAATAAGGCCCTTTGTAGGAGCATGAATTGTTCTGGTTTTACCAGATTTTTTTTTTATTTCAAAAGATGTATAAGCCCCTCTTTTTTTATTTTTAGGCGCTTTATTTAAATTAATGTAGAAGTTGAGTTGTTTTTCTGTGAATGGAAAAGCTTTGTCTCCATAAATTATAGATTTAGAGTAGTTTAGAAGATGTAAAAAGTCAGATTTACTATTCATTTCTTTGAATAGCTTAGTAAGTTCTTTTTTTTGGACTTGGTTTGTTTTCATAATATATAATGCTTTGAAAATCAACCGAAATCTTATACTCTTTCTTTATGTATAGCTACTACAGTATAATAATTATAAATAAAATAAATTATAATATTCAATATTGCTATTTTATAGATTACTACAAATAACACGTAAACATTTTGTTGTAGCGAACTACAACCATCTGCCGAATGCAGCAGACAAACCTATTCCGAAGAATAGGCAAGGCAATATTTCAATTTCGGTTGTTTCAAAGAACTCTGCAAATATTCATGCGATTAATGCACTCTATTCGCATTGATAAAAATAAACCCCGAAAATAGTTTTTAGAAATCAATTTCTTGCGTAATAGAAAATAAAAATTAACCTGTGCATATAAACTGCATTCAATATGGTTACTTTTATTGTAAATTGAATACCATGTCAACCAACAAACATGCTGTAATTAGATATCAGACTCTTGATAAATGCTTTCGAAATACAGGTAAGCGATATTTTATAGAAGATTTACTAGAGGCATGCAACGCATCATTATTTGAGTTTGATAATACTACCGAGGGAATACGAAAGAGACAACTTTATGATGATGTAAGGTTTATGGAATCTGCTCAAGGTTGGTCTATTCCAATAGAAAAGATAAAAGACGGTAAAAGGGTTTATTATAGGTATGATGACAGTTCTTTTTCTATCAACAACCAACCATTAAATGAAAATGAAGCGGAGCAGATTAAATCTGCCATGTTAGTTTTAAGACGTTTTAAAGGGCTTCCGCAATTTGAGTGGGTAAATGAGTTACTGCCTAAGCTTGATAAAACCTTTAATTTATCCAACCAAAATAATGAGATTATAAGCTTTGATACGAATGAGTTTCTTATAGGTGCTGAATATATATCGGATTTATTCACTGCAATTCAAAATCAACAGGCATTGGAGGTTTCTTATCAATCTTTTAATAGTACAGTACCACAAGAAATTACTTTTCATCCTTATCACTTGAAACAGTATAACAACCGGTGGTTTGTTTTCGGTAAAAATGACGGGTATGATAACTTGACAAATCTGGCATTAGATCGTATTAAACAAATAGATCATGCCTCTATATCTTTTGACAATAGCCAGATGTTAGATTTTGAGGAGTATTTTGAAGACATTATTGGAGTAACGAAACCTACAGAAGCCAAAGCTTCTAAGATTCTATTAAAAGCAACTACTCAATTAGCCCCTTATATTAAAACAAAACCTATACATGGTTCCCAAAAGAAAGTTGAAGAAACTAATAACAGTTGTACATTTTCAATAGAGGTCATCCCCAACTACGAATTAAATAAGATGCTTTTATCCTTTGGTAGTGGTATAGAGGTTTTGGAACCAAAACATTTGCGATTAACCATTAAGAAGCTTTTAGAATCAAGTACAGATATCTATAATTAATTTATACTTTGTATACATATCTTTAAGTTTTAAAATCAGTTTGTCTAATTAATTAGATTATAACATAGTAAATGAACAACATTCAAATATCCAACTTTAGGAAAATTAAAGACACTTGGAATCTAGATTTAGCGCCGGTTACGTTCTTTACAGGAACCAATAATTCTGGAAAGTCTACCATTTTTAAGGCAATACTAATTCTAGAAGACCACATTATTTCAAACAATCACTTTGAACTAAATTTTAATGGAGAAAATGCGAGAAAGCACAAAATTGACTGCTACAGCAATGCGTTAAATAGAGTTAACTGCAACAACAAAAACAAAGACTTAATTTTTCAATATTCAAATAAGGACTTTGAAATCAAATTTCACTTTCAACCAAACCAAGATAAAACCAATGGTAATGGAAGATTATTAAAATTAGAACTTAAGAGAGAAGATGATGCAAAGCTATTAGTATATCATAAAGGAGGTTCAAATTACCAATTAGAATTTGATGACCTTCTATTGAATCGACATATTGATACTCAGGAAAATATAAAACCTACTGATGACGAGACCTTGGTTGTCAAGATTGAAAATCTAATAAATGATAATCGAAAAGAATTAATTAGATTAAACGACAAAGCGGTACTTTTTGAAAAAAAGATTGCTATTATCAAAAAGCGCTTAGCGTCCAATACAAAAATACTTGGTTCTAATGAAAAAGATATTAGTAAGAATCTCGAGTTTATAGAGCTTTCAAAACAATTGAAAACAAATAAGCAGAAGATTATTTCATTAAATCAGGAAATAGTTGCTTCAAAAAGGAAACAAAAAATAGCCATCAAAAACATAGAAGCTAAAAATTCTAATGAAAAATCAATAATAACCTATAGGCCAGAGTTTTCACTAGAAGATTTTCATCCGTCTGAAAGAACCCTTGAGAGAATTATCAGGCGAGTGCTTCCTAAATACCTAAGAGAAAATGACAAATCAATCAAGTTAGCAGGGAATACTGGTGGAAACCCTGAAGCATTTAGACTAGGAGAGAGAATTAGTTCAGCGCTCCTTTTCGCTGTCGATCACTTAAGTCCCCAAAGAAACAGTCAGACAAGATTGTATTTAAATAGCAACACTTCTACCGATATCAATGAATTAATTAAAATTCATTCGAATAGACCCATTGTCAAACAGAGCAAAGCTGGCAAATTTCTTAAAGAATGGATGATTAAATTTGACGTCGGCACTGATTATCAAATGAAATCAATAGATGGGGTTGCTACAAAAATTGAAATTTTCGAAAATGATTCATGGGTAAATTTAGTTGATAAAGGGTTCGGTGCAGGACAAATATTTTCCATTTTGTTGAAAGTAGCTTTAAGCATTGATGATACCAGACACAACACCAAATTTAAATATATCCGAAACCGGAGAAAGCTAATTGTTATTGAAGAGCCAGAAGCTAATCTACACCCTGCATTACAGTCTAAACTTGCAGATTTGTTTGCGGCTGCATTCAATGAATTTGGTATTAGGTTTATTATAGAAACGCATTCTGAATATGTCATCAGACAATCCCAATTTTTAAATCTTGAAAACCCCGATTTATTCGGTCTTTATTACTTTGACAAGAACGATGGTCCATATGCGATGAATTATATGGAAAATGGAAAATTTGATAGACCATTTGGTTCTGGTTTTTTCAATGTAGCAGACGATCTTGCAGTTGATATGTATAAGGCTAATTTAAAAAATAAGTAATGGGTGCACATAAACTCTTCTGTAGTGAAGACATCCTGGAAGAAATACTTTTAATGAGTGAAGATCATTTAACTGTGTTTAATATTATTGATCAGTTTTGTGATGTTGTCCTTAACAATGAAGAAGAAGAAATATTTGAACTCATAAAAGTAAATCCATTACTGAAAGCGCTTTTTAAAAGAGAGAATGCCGGTTTGTTAGCTGATAAAAGTAAATACGAAAGTTTAGCTAAAGAGGAGTACAAAGCCTTTTTAAATGATATCTTAATTCTAGATTTAAAGGAAAGTGAGACCAAAAATGTCAGAGATAAGTACGGTATATTAGCGTTTAATCTAGAAGAAAATTTTATCCAAGATCAAAACTATTATTATGGATATAGTATTGATAGCACAAAGAATACATTAAATTGTTGGAGTGAATTATTTAAAGAGAAACCATTAGCTCCTTTAAACTCAGCCATTATTATTGATAATTTTTTGTGGTCAGATGTTCAAAAATATAAAGAAGAGAATGATGATAATATTTACCCTATTTTAAATAGCATTATTCCACAATCTTTAGAAGTTCCATTTCATTTAATGATAGTTGTTCAGAATAAAGGTGGTAGCCTTACGAAAAGTAAAGCTCATTCAATTATTAATAAAATGAAGAAAAATATAATCAGTAAAAGTGGGATAGAAATTTCTATTATTACACAAACTGACACTAAAACTTTTCATGAAAGAGCAATATTAACCAATTATCATTATATCCAAAGTCATAAAGGGTTTGTTGCTTTTGATGATAAAAGAATTAAGAATGAAACAAATGGAGACAGAAATTGGGTATTTAAAGATATTGACAACTACCTTGGTGAAATCCAAAAACATAAACATTTAAGTAATGCCCTTAAGGTTTATAAGCTTATAGAAAAAAACAACTTAATTAATACTGATGTCATTTTTAACGAAGGCTTTGTAGATAATACAATTTTATCAAATTTCTAATTGTGCGCAATCACCGCACACATTAAAATTACATTTGCACCATACAACAACAAAACAATAAATGAGTACCAATATAAACAACAAACCAGAAGTAGGCTTTATATGGCGAATCACCGACGATGTCTTGCGTGATGCCTTTAAGAAAAATGAAATTGGCGATGTACTACTACCATTTGTAGTAATACGTAGGCTAGATTGTATGCTCGATAACGTAAACGAAAAAGTACGTAAAAGCTACAACGACTTTAAAGATAAAGTAAACGAAGACAAGCTAGACCCCATCCTTAAAAAAGCAGCTGGAGGACTCACATATTACAACACCTCAAAACACACACTTAACTCGTTAAAAGACGAACCACAATACATCGAAATCAATTTTAACAACTACTTAAATGGGTATAATCCAGAAGTACGCGAAATTTTAGAAAGCTTTCAGTTTGATAAAATTATTGCACGGCTGGTTAAAAACCGCTTGTTGTACGAAATGATTGAAGCTATTACCAGTAGTAAAATAGATTTACGACAAGAATCAATTGACAACCATAGTATGGGTTACGTGTTCGAAGAGTTGATCCGTATTTCTAATGAGCAGTCTAACGAAACAGCAGGAGAGCATTTTACACCGCGTGATGTAATTGCTTTAATGAACGCCATCATCTTTACACCGGAAAAAGAAGAGCTATCTAAACCAGGTATTATACGTACTATTTTTGATCCTGCTTGCGGTACAGGTGGTATGGTGAATCTAGGTAAAAACTTTGTGTTAGATGACATTTGTAAAGATTCCAACAACAAACCAACCATGTTAACCTATGGTCAAGAATTGAACGAACAATCCTGTGCTATTGCAAAGTCAGAAGCCTTAATCTCTGGTGAAAACCCAAGAGATATAAAACACGGTAACTCATTTACAGACGACCAATTTCAAGGCAAGCAATTTCACTACATGATGGCAAATCCGCCATACGGAGTAACTTGGAAAAAAGACAAAAACTTTATAGAAAACGAAGCCTTAAACCCAGCAGGAAGGTTTTATGCAGGAACGCCACGTACTAGCGATGGACAATTATTGTTCTTACAACACATGATTGCAAAAATGGACCAAACCAACGGTTCTAGAATAGGTGTGGTTACCAATGGTTCGCCATTATTTACAGGTGATGCGGGAAGTGGCGAAAGCGACATACGTAAATGGATTATAGAAAACGATTGGCTAGAGTGTATTGTAGCCTTACCAAAAGATTTGTTCTATAACACAGGTATTAATACCTATATCTGGTTTTTAACCAATAAAAAAGCCGAAAACCGTAAAGGTAAAGTACAGTTAATTAATGGAAATGCTAGTAAGGTGATTGGTACCAATGCCAAAGGAAAAGAAGAAACCGAGCACATTTTTGCACGCTCTAACAAAAAGAGTTTAGGGAACAAACGTAATGAGCTTACCGAAACACATATTGAAGCTTTACTAGACTTATATACTAACTTTGAAGAAAGCGAACATTGTAAAATATTTAATAATGACAATTTTGGCTATTACCAACTCACCATAGAACAACCCTTGTATAAAGACGGTAAACTAGTAATGAGTAAAGGCAACCCAAAACCAGATTCTAAGAAACGCGATAAAGAAAACGTACCATTAACAGACGATATAGAAACCTATTTCTCTAACGAAGTTTTACCACACGTACCAGAAGCGTGGATAGATTACGATAAAACACGCATTGGTTACGAAATAAACTTTACCAAATACTTTTACGAGTACAAAGGTTTACAGCCAGCTGCTGAAATTAAAGCAGAAATTGTAGAACTTGAAAAAGATATCACTTCTCTTTTAAATGATTTGTTAGCCTAATGAAGACATACGAAACATATAAAGAAAGTGGTGTTAATTGGATTGGTAAAATTCCTAAAAAATGGGAAACAATTAAAATTAAGTTTCTCGATAATTCTGATCAAACTTTATTTCTTGATGGGGATTGGATAGAAAGTAAAGTTATAGAAGAAGATGGGATTAGATATTTGACAACAGGGAATATTGGTCCCGGCTATTATAAAGAACAAGGAAGAGGTTTTATAAGTGATGAAACTTTTGGTAAGCTAAATTGTACTGAAGTTTTTCCAGGTGATTTAGTGGCATCTCGATTAAATAAACCAATTGGTCGAGCTTGCATTATTCCTGATTTGGGTTATAGAATTGTAGTTGCAGTTGATAATGTTATTATTAGACCTAGAAATGAATTTGACACTAAATATCTAATGTATGTTATGAATGATGTTGGATATAGTGACTATACGGACTTAATTTCTAGAGGTGCTACAATGCAAAGAATTAGTAGAGGGCAATTAGGACGAATAATTATTCCAGCACCTCAGAAAAAGGAACAAACCCAAATAGCCAACTACCTAGACCACAAAACCCAAATTATTGATACTCTAATAGAAAAAAAGGAGCAATTAATTAAAAAACTACAAGCACAACGCCAAGCTATAATTAACGATGCGGTTACTAAAGGTTTAAACCCAGATGTCAAAATGAAAGATTCTGGTATTGAATGGTTGGGCGAAATTCCTGAGCATTGGGAGGTTGTGAAGTTGAAGTATTTAGCTACTATCTCAAGAGGTGCGATTTTAAGACCAGTTGATGATCCAAATTATTTTGATGAAAATGGAAAATGGTCTTATTTAAATATTTCTGATGCAACAAAATGTGATAAGTATCTTGATAAAGCTAAATTAAGATTGTCAGAATTGGGTTCAAATAAAAGTGCAAGAGTTGAGCCAAATAATCTGATAATGACCGCTTCTGCTACAATTGGAAAAATGTTTATAAACAGAATTCCTGTCTGTGTTCACGATGGTTTTATTCCGATTACAGCATTAAAATGCAGCATAGATTTTCTTTATCATTATTTAGGAAATCCACAACTTTATGTTGCTATAGGGAAATCTAATACTCAAAAGAATATCTATTTAGATGAAGTAAAAAATATGATTATTTCACTTCCACCAAGAGAGGAACAAGAAACGATTTATAAGTTTTTAGAATCTCACAATAAAGATTATACCGTTCTAATTAAGAAAGCAAAATCTCAAATCAAAAAACTAAAAACCTACCGTCAATCCATCATTAGCGAAGCGGTAACCGGTAAAATAGATGTAAGAGATTGGCAAGCACCAACTAAAAACGCATAAGCATGGCAGAGAGTCAACATATAGAGTGGAAAGAGACCTGGCACGAGAAGTACCTAAAATGGGTATCTGGTTTTGCTAATGCACAAGGTGGCACTTTATATATTGGCATAGACAATAAAGGTGTTGTAAAAGGTATTAGCAATGCTCAAAAGTTGTTAGAAGATTTACCAAACCAAATACGCGATGTATTAGGTGTAATGGTTGCGGTGAATTTGCACACAAAAGACGGTTTAGAGTATTTAGAAATTATAGTAGAACAGTATCCGTTTCCTATAAGTTTACGTGGTAAATACTATTACCGTTCTGGGAGTACGCTACAAGAACTAAAAGGCGCTGCTTTAACCAAATTTTTACTAGAGCGCCAAGGTAAAAAATGGGACGGCGTACCTGTACCAAATATTTCAGTAGAAGATTTAAAAGATAATACGTTTAACATTTTTAAGCTGAAAGCTGAAAAAAGCAAACGCTTATCAACCGAAGATTTAGAGGGCAGCAATAAAGAGCTATTAGAAAGTCTAAATCTATATGCAGATAATGATACTATGCTTAAAAGAGCTGCTGTATTATTGTTTCATCCTAACCCAGAAAAATATATTACAGGCGCATTTATTAAAATTGGCTTTTTTGAAGACGATGACGATTTAAAATACCAAGACGAAATAAAAGGCAACCTACTAGAACAAGCCGAAGAAACTTTAGACTTATTAAAAACAAAATACGATAAGGCAAGCATTTCATATGCAGATGATGGAACTCGTGAAGAGAAATTCACCTTTCCGCAAGATGCCGTTAGAGAAGCGGTATTAAACGCTATTGCACATAAAGACTATAGTAGTGGTATTCCTATTCAAATAAGTGTGTATAGCAACAAAATTATCTTTTGGAACGAAGGACAGTTACCCGAAAATTGGACGGTAGATAGGTTATCAGAGAAGCACCCATCAAAACCATTCAATCCAGATATAGCCAACACTTTATTTAGAGCAGGTTATATAGAATCTTGGGGTCGTGGCACCATAAAAATTATAAATGCGTGTAAAGCACATAAAATAGCACCACCAATTTTTGCAAATACTGCACCCGATTTTCAAGTAACATTAATTAGTTATTCAGAGAAAGGGCTCAGTAAAATGGGTTTGAAAAAAGAATTAGTGAAAATTGTATTGCATTTGCAAGAAAATGAAAACATAACAAATACTGATGTTCAAAAATTATGCGATGTAAGCAAAGCTACAGCGACTAGGTATTTAAATGATTTAGAAAAAAGTTTTATTGAAAAAGTGGGGACCACAGGAGTTGGTACCATATACGTTTTAAAAGGGCTCAATAAGGATTCATAAATAAAAAATAAAGGGCTCATAATGGGCTCAATATTTTATACTAAAAATGTTCAACATAAGACAATCCTAATAAAAACAAGGGTTTACGTATGTATTAAAGGGCTCAAAAAGTAGAATTATTAAATTGATAAAGGGCTCATAATGGAGCCATACTTGGTCCAGCAAGTTAAAATAACAGTGGCTTTATTGGACCAAAGAAGTAGAACAAGAGTAAAAAACAGATTAAAATGGCATCAGGTACTAAAGAAATACATTTTGAGGCACATATAGAAAATTACCTAGTTAATACGGTTAAAGAATACCACAGTGTATCACCAAATTTGTATGATAAAGATTTGCGTGTTATTCCTTCTGAAATCATTGTATTTGTAAAAGACAGCCAGCCAAAAAAGTATGAAGAGTTGGCTAAGCAATATGGTGCTTTAGTAGATACTAAAATTGTAGAGAACATTGCCAAAAATATTACTAAAAACAAAACCCTAGAAGTTTTGCGCAACGGTGTTAAAGACCGTGGACAGCGTTTAGATTTGGCATATTTTAAACCAGCTAATGATAAAACACCAGAACATGAAGTTGCTTATGCTAAAAACAGATTAGCAATTGTTCGCCAGTTAAAATACTCTAAGCGAAATAATAACGAAATAGATTTTGTATTGTTTATTAATGGTATTCCTGTAATTACTGCAGAACTTAAAAATGCATTAACCGGTCAGAACCACCATAATGCCATAAAACAGTTTATGCAAGATCGCCTACCCAAAGGCGAACCCTTTTTAGACTTTAAACGTTGCTTGGTACATTTTGCAGTTGGTACAGAAAAGGTATTTATGGCTACCGAATTAAAAGGAAAGTCTACTTACTTTTTACCGTTTAATACAGGTTTAGAAAACCATTCAGATACAGGTTTTGCAGTGGAATACCTTTGGGAAGATGTATTGCGCAAAGACTCTTTACTAGACTTAGTACAAAACTTTATTAGTGTACAGACAGATAAAGAGAAAGTTTATAATCCTAAAACCAAAAAGTTAGAGGATAAAAAATCGACTAAATTATTGTTTCCACGTTTTCATCAACGCAGAGCAGTACAACGTATTTTAAATGCACTAAAAATTGATGGTACCGGTAAAAACTATTTGGTACAACACTCTGCAGGTTCGGGTAAATCAAATACTATTACTTGGCTAGCCTATAGATTAGCTAATTTCTATCAGAACTATACAGACCCCAAAGCTCTATACGATTCTATTATCGTAGTTACCGATAGGCGTGTTTTAAATAAACAAATACAAGATAATATTCGTCAATTAGACAACACTCCCGGTGTTGTAGCTTACATAGATGAAAAGTCGACTTCTCAAGATTTAAAAGACGCTATCGAAGATAAGAAACGCATCATTATAACTACGATACAAAAATTTCCGGTAATTGCACAAAGTGTTACCAATTATCCTGATCGTAAGTATGCTATTTTAATAGATGAAGCCCATAGTTCGCAATCGGGTGAATCGTCTCGTCAAATGCGTAAAGCCTTAAGCTTAGAAGAAGCAGAACAAGACGAAGCAGATATAAAAACAGCTGATGAAATCATTGCTGATGAAATTGCTAAAAAAGGTCAACAGCCAAATATTTCGCAATTTGCTTTTACGGCAACGCCTAAACAAAAAACCTTAGAGCTATTTGGCACCAAAATAAATGGGAAAATAGAACCATTTGATGAGTACACTATGGAAGAAGCCATTAAAGAAGGCTTTATTAAAGATGTGCTACAAAACTATATGTCTTTTAAGCGTTACTATAAATTAGTAAAGCGAACAGAAATTGAAGATAAAGAATATGATAAAAAGAAAACCGTACGTGTTTTAGGCAACTATGTAGATCTACAAGATCATGCCATAGAGAAAAAAGCACGTATCATGTTAGAGCATTTTACAAGCCAAACACAAAACGAATTACAAGGTCAAGCCAGGGCAATGTTAGTCACAAAATCTAGGTTACATGCTGTACGTTTTAAACTAAAGTTTGATGCCATTCTAAAAGAAATGAATCTGCCATACCGTGCTTTGGTCGCGTTTTCAGGTACAGTAAAAGACCCTGATACCAATGAAGAATTTACTGAAAGTGGCATGAATAATTTAGGAGGTAAAATAAGTATTCCAGAAGCTCTAAAACTACCTGCTAACAGAATATTGGTTGTAGCTAATAAATTTCAAACTGGTTTTGATGAACCATTGTTACACACCATGTTTGTAGATAAAAAACTAGGTGGAGCAAGTACCGTACAAACCTTGTCGCGTTTAAATAGAAACCGAAGAGGAAAAGACTCAACAATGGTTTTAGATTTTGTGAACGATCCAGAACTGGTGCGTGCAGATTTTCAACATTTCTATGGTAAAAACTACATGGAAGAAGAAAACGAAACCGACCCAAATAGTTTATACACATTATTAGACGAGGTAGATAGCTTCAATGTTTTTTACGAAACAGAGGTTGAAGCTTTTGCTGAGATATTTTTTAAGTCAAACGACAACATGGAAGCAATACAGCCCATTTTAGCGGCTATTGCAAAACGTTTTGACAATGAGCTTGAAGATGAGGATAAAAATGCATTTAAAGCTGCCTCAAAGTCTTATACTAAGATTTATCGTTTCTTAAGTCAGATTATACAATTTACAGATATAGACCTAGAGAAAAAATATGTTTTTCTATCTGCCCTACTTAAAAAACTACCCTACGTTAAAAGTGATTTACCCGTAGATGTGGTTAATGATATTGAATTAGACAGTTATAAAATTCAACACAAATTTACAGCCAATCTAGACTTAGTTTCTGAAGATGGAGAAGATTATGGAATGACCCCTGGCGGTGGTGGACAAAAACCGGAAGATGAAGTCGATTTCTTAACTAAAATCATTAAAGTCTTAAATGATACGTTTGGATTAGACCTAACCGATGAGGATAAAGTAGATTTCAATAGGGTAAAGAAAAACCTTTATGAGAATCAGGATCTTATGGCTTACTTCAACAAGGGAAATTCTAAAAACAATATTAAAGATAAATTTGATGAAGAAGTTGACGGGGAATTCTTGAATTTTATAAACACCAAACTCGACTTTTACAATAAAATGACTGATGAAAAAGCCAACAATCTTTTTAAATCCCTATTGTTTAAAGAAATATATGATAGAGAGGTTAGAGGTTTAAGAAAATAGAAAAGCATGCTAAAATCATTAGAATTATTTAAAGAAAAAGGTCAATTCGAATTTACTCCAATCGACAACCTCTCTGATTGTTGTAACGCTCCAAGACATAGTAGCGGTATTTATCTAATTTATGCAGAGGAATTCAAGACCAGTAAATTAATCTATATCGGAATTTCGGGTAGGGAAAGTCCTGTTGGTGAAATAATTCATCGTAAAGATGGACTAGGCGGACGCATTGTAAACGGTAAACAATTTGGTCTTAATAGAAGACGTTCTTGGCCAATGAAAATGAATGAAGATGGTATAAAAAAGATTATAGTAAAATGGTACGTTACCTATGGTGAACTAAATAAAGATTTTCCTAGAAATATAGAAAACACACTATTAAGCAAGATTTTACAAAATAATGGTAGTTTACCATTATGGAATAAAAAGGTATGAAATTTATTTATAAAAAACAGTTTTAGAATAAGTAATGGTATGCAAATTGGCTGCATACATCTATTTTTAATTTGTGTATAAAAAGAACTATGGATATATCAGGTAAAATAAAATTGATAAATAAGACTCAAAACATAGGAAATAACGGATTTAAAAAACGTGAATTAGTAGTTGTTACCAATGAACAATATCCACAAATGTTATTGGTTGAATTTGTACAGGATAAATGTGATTTATTAAATAGTTATACTATTGGTGATGAAGTTACTGTGTTTATAAATTTAAGAGGTAGAGAATGGATAAATCCGGAAGGTCAATCTAAATATTTCAATTCTATTCAGGGATGGAAAATAATAATGAAGAATGATGTGAATATTCCACCACCGGAACCAAGTTCTGCCCCTATTGATGAAGATTTACCTTTTTAAAAAATGCCAAATTAAAATATAAAATCATAATGATTATATTTTTAGATTTAGATGGGACATTAACACATACCGCACATCCTTATTTTAAAAAAATGAAGGATGGGATTGAAGATACAGATGTAGAATTTATTAAAAAATATGTGTTTCCAAATGCACTAAATTTTATTAAAGAGCAATTTTTATTGGGGAATAAATTATATATTATTTCTGATAGCCATCCAAAATATGTCAAAGCAATTGCAGAACAAATTTTTGATTTGCCTTATTTAAGTTTAGCAGATAAGCCTAATGATATAAAAACCCGAAATTATATCCAATCTATTCCTGGATTAAGTGAAGCCTTTATAAATAAAGATAATTTTATTCTAGTTGGGGATAGTTGGCTTGATATTGCATTAGGTCGTTTATTAAATATTAGAACGGTCCTTACAACGTTTTATAATTCAAATGAAATTGATACAAGAGATGGAATTGGAGATAACAGGAAGCAAATTAAACATGGTCCAACATACTATGCTAATAATTTCGATGAATTAGCCGAAATTATTTCAAACCCTTGGGAAAACTTATTAGCGCTAGAATCGGTTTTTCAGGGTGAAAATTCTTCAAAAGCGGTTAAGTTTAAATTTCAAAAACATGAGAATGGATTTACCGCTTTCCGTTGTTTAGCGAGACAAGAAGATGGAGAGTGTGATAAGTATGCAAGGGCGGACAAGTATTTTCAAATTGACAACCCGGATAGATCAACTGAGCTTTTAAATAAGCTAGCAATTTCAGTATCAACTTATTTATATAGGGTAGAGGCTCAAAATAGTTTCAATTGGGATTATCTTTCATATGTTTCAGATAAAAAAACAACCACTCCTCCAAACAAAATGAAGGAAATATTTGATTTAGTTGAAAGTGATATTCCAAAAGTAGAACTTTTTAAATGGGATGAAAATGTAGTAGGAAGTTTAAGAAATAATCCTGATTATAAATCTCGTAGAGATTTTATTGCGAAATATCTTTCCATTTATGAATCTTATGATTTAAAAGATAAGAGTGTTGTTGTTTTGGATGATCAGTTTACCTCGTCTGCAACTGCCTATGAAATTGCCACTCAATTGCGAAACAGGGGAGCCAATAATATTCTATTTATTGCTTTATTTTATTTAATTCTACCATTATCAAATAAAATCTGTCCAAAATGCGGTAAAGGAATGCAGATAAAAATAAATCGTAAAAAAGGGAACAAGTTTTATTCTTGTACACCACCAGAATACAGAGGAGAAGGTTGTGGCAATACTATAAATATATATAATGGATTCTAGAATAGAACATGTACTGGCTTTGTCTTTGATTAAAGGAGTTGGAGATGCATTTATAAAAAAACGATTAAATGAAATTGAATCCTATATCGATGAAATCGACTTGTTAGGTAACATGCTTGGAGGTAAAGTTACAATTGATGGAATTAAGGAAAATTTGCCTTTGGCACATAAAATAATTGAAGATTCTTTTGAAAATAACATTAAAATAATACCTATAACCTCAATTGAGTACCCTCCACTATTAAAGGAAATTAAAAACCCTCCAGCTGTTTTATATTTAAGCGGGAATATGGCTAATCTTGAAAAATGTGTAGCGATTATTGGGTCTAGAAAATCGGATAATCTGGGTAATAAAATTGCATCTAAATTAGGAAGCTATTTTTCAAAAGAATGGTCAATTTGTAATGGTTTAGTTGAGGGGATAGATAAATACGCTATTCAAAATAATGAAGTTGTTTTTTCAAATGTTACAGGTGTGCTTTCCGGAGGTTTAAATTATAACAAAACATCATCGAAAATAACAAAAGATCTTGCTGAAAAGGTATTAGCGAATAACGGGCTGTTAATTTCTGAGAATCCACCTAATAAAAGAGAAGATCAATTTTCTGGAAGCAAAGCAAGTAGGATACAAGCAGGCTTGTCGAAGGGCATTATTTTGATTCAAAGTAGTATTAAAGGAGGATCAAAATATACCATTAAAGCATTTTCAGAATTAAATAGACCACTAGGAGTAATTAATTTTAGAGGTAATGAAATTTTTGAAAAAGAAGAGTCATTTTCAGGAAACAGAATTTTTATCGATAAAGGTATTGATGGTATTATTGAAATGTGTGAAATTAAAAGCATTAATAATATTAAGGTTAAAAAAATTGTTCCGCTTAAAAGCAAAGAAGATTATTTATTATTTGAAAAAGAGTTATAGAATTAATGAAATTTCATCCGCTGGATCAAAATATAATTAATGCACCCAATTTTCGAATTTAAAGGCTTAATTACTGATGGCATTTATTCGATGGCTAAAGTCGAATGGTGGCTTTTGAAGTATACTGATGAGTATGAAAAAACTGTTGAGATTGAAAATAAATTGCATTGGTATGAATTTGAAGATGGTTCAAAATCCCGATTACCATCATTTTGGAAGCCAAGCAGTGAAGTTGGGTTTATTAATTTGTTTCAAGAGCTTGACTTAATTTCTGAATTTTATAAGGAGGAGAATAAAATTGAAGATGTTTTAAAGGAATATTATGCAGTGAAAAACTCAGGTCCCAAATTAAATAAGTGGATTTTAGAATATGAACAATTAGGAAAAGGTAAGTATTTTAACTTTTTGATTTCATATCTTGATTATGAGGGCGTTGATGATATTGAACATCCAATGGTATTTATCCATTCGATGGATGACTTTCCAATTTATATAGAAAAAAACGATTTTAAGAATACTATTGAATTTGGCAATATATTTCTATAAGTACAGCTTTATTTCAATCTATCATTTCAAATCATTTAATCGTATTTATTATAGGGAACTTAATTTGCTAAATATTATTTGTGTATTTAAAATAATAAACTTGATGTTTATATGATTAGTCTTATTATAGTTACTTAGTGTTGTAAGTTTGGTGATGGTCGAAGTGCCATAGATTATGCGTAATTGACTATTTTTGGATTAAATAGTTATTAATGAAATAAGGAACAAAAAGACATATAAAAATACGAAAGCATTTGCTTTTGATTAGGTTTCGATAAAATCGCCAGTTTTAATATGAATAGCCAAAATCAGAACGAATGTCTACGCTTTAGCGTGGACTGTTCTTGTTTGGCTATAGGGTGTCTGGCGATACCTTCGAAATCAGCATATTCAGTTCCGCGCTTTTTTTATGAAAAAAAATGAAAATTTAGACAGTACTTTAGAAGTTAGGTTGAACACGGCAATAGAGCAATTTGCCTGGAGGCAATTAAGCCTAGAAGAGAATCAGGTTTTATATGGTATTGTAAAGAATCCTTCAGAAAATATAGATTTTCAAGGCCTAAATTATTTGACAAATGAAAGCAAATTGATGCTTATGGAAAAGTTTAGGGAGCTAGGGCTATTAGATACAGTACGCGATAAAAAAAAATCCGTACCTAGATTTATATTTCATTCCGAATTGCCTAAAAAATTGTTAGCATATATAGAAAAGGTGAAAAAATCGACAAATGAACATTTCTCTCAATCATTTTCTCGGCTAAGTTTTGAACTATTGAAAAACCCTTATTATAGAAAAAAAGGTAATTCAGCATTCAGGGGTACATTTACAATTAAAGAGGATTATACACTTAAAGCAGGTACTAAATGTGCATATGCTGTTTATCCAAGAGAGAATGGTAATTGTTGGCTATCGCTTACTCCAATAAATGATGTTTTATTAATGGAGAACCGAACGTTTGAGAAAGAACCCTTGCATATTAGTTCTGTGCTTGATAGATTTTTTGAAAATAAAATCTAAATAACCAAATGGTGTATTAAGTTAACATTGTGATATACTCAAAGTCAGTTAGTTTTTAAGGAATTAAAAGATATCAAATACATGATCACCGAGCATCATAAATAAACATCCAGCGACTTGTGCTACCGGTGCAGTGAGCAAGTGTCCACCAATGGTCTCTGCGGCTATTTCTGGTTTTGTGCCTTGTGGTACATTATTAACATTTTGTACTGTCAAATATATATTCCAACGACCTTTAACCTCCATTGGTGGAATACGGAATGAACCTTCAAAGCAACATCTATTTGCTTTAGCATTTCGCCCTGTATTGTCTTTAAACTTTACATGTGCTGTTTCCAACCTTGTATATATTTCAGGACTAAATTCTATAATTTGTTCATTCTCAATATCTGTACTTACACAGTATTTAAGAACAACACCCTCGCCACCGCCGCCAGTTATTGTTATACCTGCAATTCCTTGCCTTTTAAAACTAATAGTTTCGACAGAGCCAAATTTTCCGGTACTTTGAGCACTTCCAATTTGTATTCCATTATAATCGTAGGCTTTAATAATAATAGGTTGGTTTGTAAATGCAGCCACGGTTATGTTTACAGCTGAACTTGGGTTGTGCGTAAACCTAAGACCTTTTTGTCCAATCATCAATTCTCCTTTATTCTTGCCTCCATTAGATGTTTGCCAATCGGTAATTATGAGATTTTTTTCGTCCATACTGTAACAATGCAACCAATCGAAATGGTGCTTGAAATGAAATTTTGTTCCTGGTTTATGCTTGCCAAAGTCATAGCAAATTATTTTGTCATCGTTTTTACTTGGAGGATACCAAGGAATTCTCTTAGAGCATTCAGATGGATGTAAAATTACGGGGTATGCTATACTAGGATTATCTTCTGAAACCATATGTGCCACAACATGATATCCGTCGCATGGTCTGGGCTGATAATCCCAAATTGCTGTATATATGTTTGCTTTCTCTCCAGGATTATATGCTTGTTTATCAGAAGTTACATATTTACCCAATAAAAACTGTGCATTAATTTGGTTTTCGGAAACAGAATGCTCATAAAGGTTCGCATCAGTATGCCTTTCGTAATTCCATTTAACATCAGTTTTAAATGGTGTTCCAGGAATTGGCAAATCTTTATAAACTGTGTCGACAACAATTTTTTCCATCATTGTTTTCTCTCCTGGTCCTGGAATTGTGGCATCTTGTCCTCTACGGCTAGGATCTCGGTAGTCACTTAATGCTGCAGCAATAGCTAAAGCTGCTGCACCGCCATAAAGTCCCAGTGCAATTGGGTCAGGTGATTCCCATTCAAGAATAGATGTCAGTATTGGTCCACAGGCAAGTACTTTGGCAACACCTTCTACATTATCTCCAGTTCTTGGAATTCCTGGTTGTATAATGGTGTCACCTTCTTCTCCACCATCAGCCCAAACATGCCAATTTGATAATGCCATCAAGTCACCTGTTTCATTATCAGTACACAAAAGTCCTATTGTTCCCCACCCATTAAACCAAATTATATGATTATCCGCATTACTTGAAGTCCAGCCTCCATTTAATGGATCAGCAATTACATCGCCTCTACTTCCTACAGCAGACGAGAGTTTCATTGCATTTCCTACTTGAATATCTGTAGGTACACCTTCGATTTCATTGGGTATCTTATGGGTTCTAAGTGCAGTTAGTACTTTTTCACTATTTGTTTTTTGATGTACTGTGAAGATTATACAGACTCCTTTATTAAGCTTTCCTTTTGATTTTCCTAGTCCCCAACTAATATGTTTGATATTTGGATCTGTACTATATTCAAATCGTAATTTTCGTATTAAATTATTTAGAAATTCAGGCGTAAATTCTTTATTTGATTTATTTTGCATGGTGTCAGTTTTAAAAAGTTACATTTAAAATGCTTTGGACATCTTCAAGAAATGATGCCACAGCAAATTCATCTCCATCAATATTTCCTGAATGATTTAATCCGACTGGTCTGAGACTGGCTTGATGTATCCAACACGAACCTGAATCACCGCTATTGCTAACCTCCATACCGTTACCAAAGGAAGGATCATCATCAACTTCTATTCTTAACTGTCCGATGCCCCATGTTACTTCAGGATGACCAAAAGAATTTGAACCAGTAATGATGCCAAAAGTCAGTCCAGTTCGACCACCAGATTTAAATACTCTTAAGTTGTTGGTGTCACCTGTAGCTAAAAATGCTTCTATTTCTGTTCTGGACATAACAGGTCCGTTAAGTGAAATGACTCCATCTAGTGTAGTAACAAATACAGTATGTGGTTCGTCTGATTTTGCATCAATCATTTCTCTGAGATTGAGCGCTCTACTTGTGTCAAGCCTGCAAAGAGCACCATCTATATCATTTCCTTGAAAGCGATCCAATGTCCCAATTACTAAATCTTCATCATGATAGGCTATGTCGGCAGCTTCGGTAAGTACGCCAGCAAGAAATAGAATTGCCGCAACTATGAGTAATAACACTTTCCACCAAGGATCGTTGAACGGAATTGGACCATATTGTCCGATAAATGCTGTTGAGGGTTCAATAGTGACCTCATATTTTATTGGAAAAGCAAAAAATGGTTTTACACAATATTTACCTGCTTTTAGTTCGATTGGGTCGCAACACTTTTCCCAATCCGGACCCAATGTTCCTTCAAGTAATTTATTAATTTCACACGCATCAATTTTTTTACCATCTAAAAGCTCCATTAATTTCTTTCTTAGGTCCTCAAGAGATTCTTGGTTTTTAGATGTGGGGCATTTGCATTTTTTCCTAGACTTACTT
The DNA here is from genome assembly GCF_039941195.1 of Aurantibacter sp. Lineage (GTDB taxonomy): Bacteria > Bacteroidota > Bacteroidia > Flavobacteriales > Flavobacteriaceae > Aurantibacter_A. Next base: position 29,001 of record NZ_JBDVFA010000065.1, read on the forward strand.
GCACCTTTTTTATCATATCCTACCTCCTTTAATTTCATTCTAACGGTACCTTCTGCCACTGAACATACCAATTCTCCGTTTGCGCTATCTACATACGATGAGCTAACAAAAAACTGTTTATTAAGTAATCGTTTTTGATTTTTTGGGTCCGGTGTTCCGTCAATATCGATATGGATAAATTCGATGTTATACTTTTTAGGTGCTGCTCCTCCAACACTTATTTTAAAGTAAATGGTCTTAGATTCACCTGGTTGTAATCCGTTTAAACTTATTCCACGACCTATTTGTTCTTGACTTAGTCGATTTAATTCCTGTGAAGTCCAAGTATCAATAATGGTAATTCCTTGTGCTGACAACTCAGATCTAGAATGATTTGAAATATCAAGTGTATGGCTAGCTGTAAAAGCTTCAGCATACACATTGGTTATACGAATGCCCATATAATAAGAACCTAATATAGTGTCGAATATTCCATCTGGCATTTGAAATAAATCATTTATCCTCACAGCATATGGCCTATAAGGAATATCAAACATGCGACCTTTAAAGACAGCATCCCATTGAATGTCCTCATAATCTTCTGCTGGCCTAGGATCCTCTGCGCCAATAACATATTTTAATTCTGCGCCATTTTGTACACGGCTTAATAATTTCATTTTGGAGGGATTCCAAGTACTTTCACCATTTTCTTGGTACTCAGCTATTAAATCCCAACCCTGAATACCTGAAACATTATTTACAGCCCCATCAACTGGATCATATGTGCCGTTTCCTGATGCTGCACCAGTTATTCTAAATCTGTTTTTTAAAGTGTGGATAGTTTTGGTGGTAACAAATTGCCAATTACTGAATAATTTCATTTCATTTGTTTTTAAAATTATTATCGCTTGTTTATTATCAATTATAGAGGGAACATCAATAAATTATATGTCAAAAGTCAATAGCTTTTAAACTTAGATTATAGGTGCAATTAATTTGGTCTTAATCACTTCTGGAGAACAGCAGATGCAAGAATGGTTATTCTTAAATTTATTCTAGATATGGTTGGTTTGGTAATGGAAGTTTTCTTGGGGGTAAATAAATTTAATTTGAAACTTCTTTTAGGAGGAATATGTTAATACTACAAAACTAATTGATTATAGGTGTTCAATATATGGTTTATGTATAGTTTGTAGGAAAAAGTTTATAAATGGATAAGAATTAGCCATAGGTTTTCTTAGGCAGAAAGTTTATACTATATATAAGTTTAATCTTGTGAAGATATTTTCTATATAAAAGGTAAATTAAGTAGTGTTTCATGAGTATGATTTTTTATAAGGATATATAATTCTATGTGAAAATCAAACAGTTGTTTTATACATAGAATTTGATTATGATGCTAAATAGCCTTTATTTTGACCACGATATTAATTATGATATATCTTTTTATTTCAATAAAATTTCACACGCGTCGTCAAGTATAATGCTACCTAAATCCTTTACATAGGCTTTTGTTACAAGTACACTTGAATGACCCATTGATTGGCTAACCACATCAATGGAGGTTCCATTTTGAACTAAACAATTGGCAAAACTGTGACGAGCAGCATAGCTTGTAAAAGACTTGTTAATACCACAGAGTATTGCAATATGCTTTAAATCTTTGTTGTACTCTTTTAACATTTTCTTCTTCCTATTTTGGATTTGTTTAGGGTCATAATCTTCTCTGTAGAGAATGGGAAATATGTAATTTGTTAAATTTCCATTAGCTTGATAATAATCCAGTATTTCCTGAATTGGAGGTAAAATTTTGATATTGAAATTTACATTTGTTTTATTCCTTTTATAAAAGATTCGATTTTCTGAGATATCACTCCATTTTAAAAGTGCCATATCTGTAAAATTCATTCCACGGGTGTAAAAACTGAATAAGAAGTAATTTCGGGCATTAGTTAATCTATTCGATTTTAATCCCTCTAGAGATTCAATTTTTCTAATAAAATCAATTGGTAACGCCCTTTTTATAGGACTACTTTTTAATTTGGAGATTTTATAATTTACAAAAGGGTATCTGCTTTTTTTTACAAAACCCCTCCTTATTGCAGAATTATATAAGGCTCTTATTGCTCTCATTTTAACACCAATACCGCCATTTGTGCCGCCATTGGTTCGAAGAAAAACTTCATACTTTTCGAGGTAATATACCGTAATCTGACTAAAAGATAGCTGGTCACTACCATTGAATTTCTGGAGAGAACGTTTCGTGTCTTTATTAACATCTGCATTTCCAAACCTTCCGGTACTTTCCATTTCAGCAATAATTTCTTTCCAATACTCAAAGACAGAAAGAGATTCATTTGATGTGGTTCTGAATTTGTTTTCAAATTCTTCTAATGTAAAGTTGATATCTTCCTCTTCAAATTCCAGCAGAATTAGTCTTGCTTTGAGCCTGATTTTTTCCAACTTAGTGTTTAGAATATTGGCATTGTTAAAGTTGCCTTTAAATAAACCTTCTTTTGAATCCCATGTTTGGGGTTTACAGAAGAATCCTAGACTTATAATTTTGACCTTTCTATTTTTAATTATTTGAAGCACGATTGGGAATTTACCATTTGCGTATTCTTTGTTTTTTAATTTAAGTTTTATACTAGCCATAATTATGTGTTAGGTCGAACATAGGTCGAACATTTATTGAATTTTTCGAAACTATTTAGAACTAAATAAAAATTTAAATGATTGTAAATCAATTGATATGGAGAGAATAGAAAAGAATAGAAAGAATTAAAAACAAATACTTTCTGACTCATAATCAGGTGGTCCATGGTTCGAGTCCATGTGGGACCACAAATAAAAAGCCCAAGCATATGCTTGGGCTTTTTTTATGGAGAACGCTATACTTTTTTGATTTTATAACCTAGGTATTTTTATCGTAAAATATGTTGCCTTACAAAAGTTATGAAGAAACCGGATGTGGGAATTTGTATTCAACTTTTCATTAAGTATATTGTAGGCTAGTTCCTTATAATTCTAGTGTTGAGCCTTGCTCCATGCACTTTTTTAGGAAACTAAGTTTGCCCTATTTAACCAAAAACCAACTAACAAAACCATGTCTGAAATACAAGAAAAATCAAATGGCCGACTATTGTCTCTCGATTTTTATAGAGGTTTAACAATGTTCTTATTAATTGCTGAGTTTTCACATTTATTCTCCTATTTAGTATTGCCTCAATTTGAAGGTACTTTTATTCATGCATTAGGAAGCCAATTTCATCATGTTGAATGGGAAGGACTCCATTTTTGGGATTTAATTCAACCATTTTTCATGTTTATAGTAGGAGTGGCAATGCCATTATCCTTTGCAAAAAGAATAGCAAAGGGTGCCTCCTTTAAAGAATTAACTGAGCATGCTGTTAAAAGGGCACTTTTAATGCTTTTCCTTGGATGGGCTTTGTATTGTATTGACCCGGGTGAAATTGTTTTTAGATTTCAAAATGTACTTGCACAACTGGGTGTAACTTATATTCTTGCATTTTTGGTGATTCGAAAACCAGTAGCAGTGCAAATAGGTTTTTCAATACTACTACTTTTAATAACAGAAGGTTTATATCGGTTTTTTCCAGTTGAAGGTTTTACAAATGCATTTGTGAATGGTGAAAATTTCCCAGCATGGTTTAATATTCTTGTTTCTGGAGAAGAAGATGGTAGTGGCTGGGCAATGTTTAATGCCATTCCAACAGCAGCTCATACTATTTGGGGCGTGGTTGCAGGACAATTGTTGATAGGAGAGTATCCGGCTAAGAAAAAATTAATGTATTTAATGGGTGCTGGAGCTATATGCCTAATAATTGGTTTTGGTTTAAGTCCTTTTACACCAATAATTAAGAAAATAGCAACAACAACTTTTGTTTTTGCAAGTGGAGGATGGTCGTTATTAGCTCTGGCTTTATGTTATTGGTTAATAGATATTAAAAAATATCAAAAAGGCGTTTTGTTTTTTGCAGTAGTAGGTATGAACCCTTTATTTATTTACCTTTTTGCACATATTGGTGGAGCGGAACTTATTAAGAAAATATTTCTTCCATTTTCAAATGCTCTATTTGGATGGACAGGTGATTTTGGAGCTCATATAATTTTAAGTTGTATCGTACTTTTTATGCTATGGTATATTTGTTATTGGATGTATAAAAAGAAGATATTTATTAGAATTTAGACCGGATTACCCAGATAATGGATACTTTTTTTAGTTATTATTTAATTGGGTTTTTACAAGTAAAAACCCAATTAAATATAATTTATACCCCATAAAAATTGTGCATATTGGATATAATAATTATTTAAAGAAGAGAAGCTGAACCCTTATCTAAAAACAATTTTGTATCCTCATGTGTTCTTAAGATTGTTGCAGGACAATCAGTACTTATTTCACTATTTAAAGTGTTGTAGATAGCCTTGGCCTTTCTTTCATCAGGAACAACACAGCTAATAGTTTTACAACTTAAAATTGC
>NZ_JBDVFA010000066.1:0-95089 GCF_039941195.1 Aurantibacter sp.
AAAAGAAGATGTAGGGCATCATCCACATAGTTTAGAAAATCCTAAACCAATTGTCGATTTTATTATAGAACATACTAAAGAGCATTAGAACAAATATCAACACTAAATAATAATTATGTATACTAAAAAAATATTTACGGTACCACAATTAGCCAAGTGGACAAGATATGAAACGATTGCATTTTTTATAATTATTATAGCTTGGGTTTCGGGATATTATTTTTTTAATCTAACATGGATGAAAATTCCTTGGACACCGCTAGCCCTAATAGGTACTGCCGTAGCTTTCGTAATAGGATTTCAAAATAATTCAGCTTATGGAAGAATTTGGGAGGCGCGAAAAATTTGGGGAGGTATTGTAAATACTTCAAGAACATTGGGAATGTTTTTGCAAGATATGATTAGCAATGAGTACGCCAAAAATCCAGTTAGTGATGAACAATTAAAAAGTGAAATTAAAAAATTAACCTATCGCCATATTGCATGGATAACAGCCTTAAGACATACCATGCGTTTACCTAAACCTTGGGAAACTACTGCCAAGCATAAAACCAATCAAGAATTTAGTTTGCGACCACCTGAATTCGATTCAAGTATTGGGGATGATATAAAATCGCACATATCGAAAACAGATTTTGACTACGTTATGGCAAAAGGAAATAAGTCCACTGCCTTATTATATCTTCAATCTCATCACCTAAAAAAGCTAAAAGAAGAAGGTGTTTTATGGGAATTTTCATTTTTAGAGTTAGAAGCAATTCTTCAAGAACTATTTACGCTGCAAGGACAAAGTGAACGGATTAAAAATTTTCCTTATCCAAGACAATTCGCAACATTGAATCACTTTTTTATGTGGATTTTTGTTTTGCTTTTACCCTTAGCACTTGTTCCGCAATTTGCAGAAATTGGTGTTGAATTAGAAGATACCTATCCATTAATTGGCAATTTATTTGTTTGGTTGACAATTCCTTTTTACGTTATAGTGGCATGGGTATTTCATACCATGGAAAGAATAGGAAGAACTGGTGAAAATCCTTTTGAAGGCACTGCCAACGATGTTCCCATTTCAACCATAGCGAGAGGCATTGAAATTGATATGCTTCAAAATTTAGGAGAATCAGATGATAAAATTCCGATTCAATTTCCAGAACAGTATAATACGCAATTCTAATACATGCCAAAAACAGAATATCGTGTTTATGTAGTAGAACTTTCAAAAAGAGTATATACCGATAACAGAAAGTTCAGGGAAGCGAACCCACAATTTAATGGTGTACTGGAATGTTTATATGTAGGCATGACAAGTAAGTCACCCAAGGAACGTTTTGAACAACATAAAAAAGGCAGTTTAAGTAAAAAAGGACACAATTTATCTTCTAGTATTGTGCGCAAATACGGTGCTTATTTAAGACCAAGTCTATACAATCATATAGACCCTATGCCAACTCGTGCCCAGGCACTTAAAATGGAAAAAATACTTGCCTTAGAATTAAGAAGAAAAAAATACGCTGTTTGGTTTAACTAAAAAAACCATCCTAAAACTAGGATGGTTTTGACTCTTAAAGTAGTATCAATTACTTACTCAAATACATCTTCCGTCTTGCATATAGGTTATAAAAAGCGTCATCCTTTAAACTATCAATAAATAAGATACTCTCACCAGTACTCTTCATTTCTGGTCCTAGATTCTTATTCACATTCGGAAATTTATTAAATGAGAATACAGGTTGTTTAATTGCATAACCTTCTAATTGTGGATCAAATTTAAAGTCTTTCACCTTTTTCTCACCCAACATTACCTTGGTAGCATAATTTACATACGGTTCTTTATAAGCTTTTGCTATAAAAGGAACTGTACGAGATGCACGTGGGTTTGCTTCAATTATATAAACAGTATCGTCTTTAATTGCAAACTGAATATTTATTAAACCAACTGTATTTAATGCTAGTGCAATTTTTTTAGTATGATCTTTAATTTGTTGCATTACAAACTCACCCAAGTTAAAAGGTGGCAAAGTTGCATTAGAATCACCAGAATGCACACCACAAGGTTCAATATGTTCCATTATTCCAATAATGTAGACATCTTCTCCATCACAGATTGCATCGGCCTCGGCTTCAATAGCACCATCTAAATAATGGTCTAACAATAATTTATTATTCGGAATCTTGCGAAGCAAGTCAACAACATGCTCCTCCAATTCTTCTTTATTAATAACAATTTTCATTCCCTGACCACCTAATACATAAGAAGGTCTCACTAATAATGGGAAATCTAATTCATCGGCTAACACTAAGGCTTCATCGGCAGATTCTGCAACACCAAATCTTGGAAAAGGAATATCGTTTTCTACTAATAATTCAGAAAAACTACCACGATCCTCCGCTAAATCTAATGCTTCAAAGCTGGTACCTAATATTTTAATTCCGTATTTAGATAATTTTTCAGCTAGTTTTAAGGCAGTTTGCCCACCTAACTGTACAATTACCCCTTCCGGTTTTTCGTGTTTTATTATATCATAAATGTGTTCCCAAAATACAGGTTCGAAATAAAGTTTATCTGCGGTATCAAAATCAGTTGAAACTGTTTCTGGGTTACAGTTAATCATTATAGTTTCATAACCACACTCTGCCGCCGCAAGTACCCCATGAACACAGCAATAGTCAAATTCTATTCCCTGTCCAATTCGGTTTGGTCCAGAACCCAATACGACAACCTTCTTTCGGTCTGTAACCTTACTATCATTTTCTACATAACGTTCACCATCTGGTGTTTCAATTTCAGCTTCAAAAGTAGAATAGTAATACGGAGTCATCGCTTTAAACTCAGCAGCACAAGTGTCCACCAATTTAAAGACTCGATTAATGTTCATTTCTACTCTTTTCTCATGTACCTCGCTTTCATAGCAATCTAACATATGAGCTATTTGGCGATCCGCAAACCCTTTTTGCTTAGCTTCAAGCATTAACTCTCTGGATAAGGTATCCACGGTATAGGTAGAAATTTCCTTTTCTAAATAATGTAATTCTTCATATTGCCTTAAGAACCACATATCAATTTTTGTAATATCATGAATGCGACTTAACGGAATACCCATTTGTATTGCATCATAGATAACAAACACACGATCCCAACTAGGTATCGTTAGTTTACTTATAATTTCATCGTAATTTCTATAGCCCTTTCCATCTGCACCTAAGCCATTTCTTTTAATTTCTAAAGATTGTGTAGCTTTATGTAAGGCCTCTTGAAACGAACGCCCAATACCCATAACTTCACCAACGGCTTTCATCTGAAGTCCTAAAGTTCTATCCGAACCTTCAAACTTATCAAAGTTCCAACGTGGAATTTTTACAATCACATAATCTAAAGTAGGCTCAAATAAGGCCGAAGTAGATTTAGTAATCTGATTATCCAACTCATCAAGTGAATAGCCTATAGCCAGCTTCGTCGCTATTTTTGCAATAGGATATCCTGTTGCTTTGGATGCTAATGCTGATGAACGCGATACCCTTGGGTTAATTTCAATAGCAATAATATCTTCTTTATCATCCGGACTAACAGCAAACTGCACATTGCAACCTCCTTCAAAATCGCCAATACTTCGCATCATATGAATGGACATATCACGCATTTTCTGGAAAGTTCTGTCAGATAAGGTCATTGCCGGAGCAACAGTAATTGAATCTCCAGTATGTATCCCCATTGGATCCATATTTTCAATGGTACAGATAATAACTACATTATCATTTTTATCACGTAAGAGCTCTAATTCATATTCTTTCCATCCCATCATGGCTTTATCAATCATCACCTCATGAATAGGAGAGATTTCCAAACCACGACTTAAAAGTTCATCAAAATCTTCTTGCTTATAAACGATAGCAGCACCTGCACCACCCAAAGTATAAGATGCTCTAATTACTAATGGGAAACCAAATTCTTGAGCAATTTCCTTTCCTTTTAGAAACGATGTAGCAGTAGCTTGGGGTGCCATTGGCACACCTATTTTAAGCATTAACTCACGAAATTTCTCTCGATCTTCTGTAATATTAATGGCAGCAATATCAACACCGATAAGTTTAACATCAAAATCTTCCCAAATTCCTTTTTCATCCGCTTCAATACATAAATTTAAAGCTGTTTGACCACCCATTGTAGGCAATACTGCATCAATTTCTGGATGTTCTTTTAAAATTTCAATTATAGATTTTGTGGTAAGTGGTTTCAAATAAACATGATCCGCCATAGATGGATCGGTCATAATGGTAGCCGGGTTACTGTTAATCAATACAGTTTTTATTCCGTCTTCACGCAAAGATCGTAAAGATTGCGAACCTGAATAGTCAAATTCACATGCTTGACCAATAACAATAGGTCCTGAACCAATAATTAAAATAGTGTTTAAATCTTCTCTTTTAGGCATTCTGATACTTCTTTATTTAGGATACTAGTTGATTAACAAGTTTTCTGAAATTTGAGCAAAAAAAAAGTGCTACTTCTAAAAAAGTAACACTTCAATATTATAAAAAAATACAATCATTATTTTTTATGTCGTAATTCAGATGATACGGTAAGTTTCTTTCTTCCCTTAGCTCTTCTTCTGGCTAAAACTTTTCTACCATTAACTGATGCCATACGCTCTCTAAAGCCGTGCTTATTTTTACGTTTTCTTTTTGATGGCTGATATGTTCTTTTCATTTTTTGCTACTTTTATTAAGAATCCTACCTTGGTAAAATCCGGGTGCAAATATACAAAGACTTTTTTCTTCTCCAAGCCTATATAAAAAAATATTTTTTAAATATTGAATAGTTCCCCCGAGTCGCTTTTTATTACTTTTGCAAGAATCTATTTTTGGCAGTAAAATTATAATGAAAAAGCTACTATTTATATTGTGTTGTTTTTTGGCATCTACTGCAACATTTGCACAAACAACCCTAGAATATAATCTTAAACAAGGCCAAATGTTTATGATTAAACAAGAGGCTGAGCAAATGATTACACAGGAGCTAGACGGTGCCAGCCATGTTTTAACTAATTTAATCGATGGTTTATTACAATTTAAGGTCGTTGAAATAAATGAAAATGGTTATGCCATTGAATTATCCTTCGAAGACCTTAATATGACAATGAACTCAAGTATACAGGGAGAAATAATGAATGTTCGTGCTAAAGAGGTATCTGAAGACGATATGCAATCAAAAATGTTCAACAGTCTTCTCGGAAACCCTGTAAACATTATACTTTCCAAAAACGGAAAAATAATTGAGGTTTCTGGGGGTGATAAATTAGTAGACAATATGGTGGCCAATGCAGGCATTGAAGATGAATTCACCTTAAATATGATGAAAAAGTCATTAGAAAAGGAATTTGGTTCAGAAGCACTTTCCAATAGCTATGAGCAAATGACGTATATCTATTCCAATGATGCCGTTACTATCGGAGATTCATGGCAAAATGAATTCGCAGGTAAACTAAATGCAAAAAACACTTGGACATTAAATGAACTAACCAATGCTAATGCAAGTATTTCAGGGCTTGCAGATGTAATTATGAAAATTGAAGAACCTGCCTTAACCATGAACCTAACTGGAAGTCAGAGTAGTACTGTAATAACGGACATTACTACAGGGTTTATTATTAAAATGACGGTAGAAGGTGAATCAAAAGGAAGTTCAACCATGGTACAAATGGCTGACCAGAAAATACCAACAACTATTAAATCAACAATCACTTACGAATTAATTAAAGAATAATATGTTCAACAAAAACTTAAAGCTGGTTATTGCAGCCTTAATAATAGCATACGCAGTCTATCAATTTATAGAAGGAAATATTGGCAATGGCATTGCTTTGATACTCCTATCTGGAATTTTTATTTTTCTATATTTTAGAAATGAAATTATTTTGTTGGCCTTTTTACGCATGCGAAAGCAAGATTTAGAAGGAACAGAGAAATGGCTAACTAAAATTAAGAATCCAGAAGCCGCGCTAATAACCAAACAGCAAGGTTATTTCAATTATTTACATGGTATTATTTACTCGCAAAAAAACTTAACTACCGCAGAGAAGTATTTTAGAAAAGCACTAAAATTGGGACTTACCATGGATTATGACATAGCTATGGCCAAATTAAGTTTAGCAGGAATAGCGATGCAGAAAAGAAGAAAACGTGAGGCCACTACCCTACTTCAAGAAGCGAAAAGGCTTGACAAAAACAATATGCTTACAGAACAAATTAAAATGATGCAACAGCAAATGAAGAAAATCTAAAGTAGCGGAGCTAATAACCTGCTGAAAGATTCTTTTAGTTTTCGTAGCAATCCTCTATTTTCCCAACGTTCTAAATCAACTTCATCACAGTCGTTTAAATCGTTTAGAAATATAGCGGACATCTTTTTATTTATAGCTTCATCGTAGATAAGTGCATTCACCTCAAAGTTGAGAGTAAAACTTCTATAATCGAGATTTGCTGTTCCTACAATCGACATGGATTCATCCATAATCATCGTTTTAGCATGCACAAACCCTTTTGTATATCTAAAAATACGAATTCCTGACTCTAAACAATGTGCTATATAAGAATCTGAAGCGTATTGGGCAGCCCAAGAATCAGAGTCATAAGGTAAAATAACACGAACATCTATTCCACTACGCGCTGCAGTAGTTAAAGCCGTCATTATGGAATCGTTAGGCATAAAGTAAGGTGTAGTAATATAAACCCGCTCTGCAGCGGTATTTATAGCACAAAACATGGCTTCCATAATATTCGCCCAATCGGTATCCGGGCCACTAGCTGCAATTTGAATTGCTATACTATTTACATTTTCTGAATTACTAGCTGGGAATAATTTATCATCAATTAACAGTTCTGATTTGGACACAAAATTCCAGCTCAATAAAAAAGTAGCTTGAAGCGACCCTACTGCTCCCCCACTAATTCTTAGGTGCGTATCTCTCCAAAACCGCTCATTATCATAGGTGTTATCATATTTTTTGTCAATATTAATACCGCCTACATAACCAATTTCACCATCGATAACCACTATTTTTCGATGATCACGATAATTTAATTTACTGGTAGTATTGGAGAATAAAACAGGCATAAAGGCAAAATGCTGTATACCACTTTCGGTCATTTTCCTTTTGACTTTTGAAGTGATAGAACTCCCAACATCATCATATACTACCCGTACATTAACGCCCTCCTGTGCTTTTGCACAAAGTATATCAATAAGCTCTGAGCCAAGTATGTCGCTAAATATTACAAAATATTCAATGTGAATATGATTTCGTGCGGCCCTTAAATCTTCTCGTAACCGTTTAAACTTTTCCTCCCCATTAATTAGAATTTCAGCTTTATTGTCAAAAGTTAAAATTGCCTTCTCATTATTTTTTAAAAGCCGATAGATTTTAAAGATACCTTCACCGTATTTTTCTTCAAAATCTTCTTGTTCCTCTTGATCTAAATGAAATTGCTTACGCCATTCTTTAATTTTGGCATTGTCTAAAAGATACTTTTTCTCAAATATTTTTGATTTCCGATAGTCTTGGCCAAATAAGTAATAAACTAGAAGACCTAAGCCTGGTAATACCAGCAGTGTAAAAAGAAAAGAAAAGGTTTTAATGGGATTCTTATTCTTAAGAATCAAAAGGACAGCAAAAAATAAAACAAATAAATAGTACGTTAATAATAGAAACGGCCAATATTCATTTAGAAATCCCCACATTACTTTGATTCACGATAATACCCTTTGTTTGGAATTTGAATAGTATATTTTTTACCTGATTTATTGTTCAAGTGCGGTTCACGCAACCATGGATTGTGACGTTTAAGCACTTTATAGTTGATTTCATACTGTTGTGCGAAATCAGTAATACTAAATATTGGAGCGTCAATTTCAACTTCAAAAGTTGGAACATTCACATATAAATCTTCTTTCTGAATATCAAAGCCATATTTTTCAGGGTTCGAAAGAATCTCTTTTATGGCCATTATTCTAAAAACATATCTTCCTGTTTCCTGACCCAAAAGTAAATCGTAATAATCATTTACCTGTTGAGCTCCTAAATATTTATTTATAGCTCCAGGGCCCGCATTGTAAGCAGCAGCAGTAAGAGTCCAATTTCCATACTTCTTTTTCCATCGGTTTAAATACTTACAAGCTACCTCCGTAGATTTCACCAAATTGTAGCGTTCATCTACATTGGAATTTACTTCCAATCCGTATTCACGTCCAGTACCTTTCATAATTTGCCAGAATCCTGTTGCTCCAGCATGAGAAACTACATTGGTTAAACCACTTTCAGCTACAGCCAAATATTTAAAATCATCTGGAATACCATTTTTAGCCAAAATCGGCTCTATAATTGGAAAATACTTATGCGCTCTTTTTATTAAAAGTACGGCATTTGATTGCCAATAGGTATTTACCAAGAACTCGCGGTCTATGCGTTCCAAAATCTCTGGATCATCCTGCGGTACTTTTTCTCCTGCAAAGTTTAAATCTTCAGGTATTTCAATAGATGTAATTCTATATTCTTTAGCCACGCTTTTATCGCTATCATTAGCTAAATCGGTAGATTGTACAGCTACAATCGTTTTATCTTGTATGGCGAATATTAGGGTGCTCACCACTAAAACAAGACCTAATCCCATTAATATATTCTTCAATAGCTTCATTTTGGTAAATTTTGGAGTTACTCAAAGGTAATATTACAACTCACTTATTGCAAAATAATTGTTGCTAAGTGTTCATTAAACCATTTTGCCCTATGAATAATCATAGTGTGCGTCCCATTTTTAACAGGAATACAATTTTTAATTCTTTCGAATGGAAATACCGGATCTTTATCGCCATGTATATGCACAAGATTCTTTAGAGGCATTTCCTGTCGCCAGTTTACCATTTTGTCTATTGCCCAATTTAAATAGGTTTCATCCCTAACATCGAGGTATTTCTCGTACAACTCTAATCGCTTGGTAACAGTTTCCCCAAAAGCATACTTCGCAATTAACTCCACATTACTAACTAAACTGGTAGGTAATAATTTGTGCGCATGTGTAAAACTGGCAAATCGCATTTTGTTGGGCAGCTCTTCACTCGATTTAACACTCGAAATAATTACAACTTTTTTTACTGCTTTTAACTTAGCCATTTCCTGAACTAAAATACCACCAAAAGAAACCCCAACTAATACCACATTTTCATGTAAAACATGCCGATTCATTTCTGCCGCATATTCCGCTAAGCTCATATTTGGACTGGGCACAAACCATTTTAACAAATGCGTTTCAAAATGCGCCTCCGGTAATTTCAGATACTCAAAAATAGAAGTACTAGCTGCGAGGCCAGGTACGAAATAAATATGAGTTATGTTGCCTCTATCCGTCATCAAATGAACTTTTTTATAGGAAAATAGCTTATTTTTTTATACTTTTGACTTTCGGCCATATTTCAACTCTTATTTTAAGAAGTTTGACCGATTTATTGGAATTACGCCTATAGAACAGCGTAATTTTTTTTCTAAGAGACCAATTAAAATCAAACTATATGAATGAAATGGAAATTAATGACAACAGTTTCTTGCGCCAATTTGAAACCAAAAATGATGGCCATCTAGCAAAGATCGAATATTCTTCTCAAGAAAGAAAAGTATTTTTGACGAAATTAGTCATCCCTGAGGGAATTACCGCAGAAGGTTTCAAAGAGAATTTCATTAAGGCCGTATTACACCACATACAAGATCAAAACTTGAGAGTGGTACCAACAAGTCCACAAATTGCAGGATTTGTTAGAAAACACAGACAGTACAAAGAAATGTTACCTGTAGGTATAAGAATCTAACCTTTGTATGACAACATTAAAAAAACTCGTTTAGCTTCCTAAACGAGTTTTTTTATATGCTTTATTTAAGTGCTTCTTTGCTATTTAATTATGTTTCCTCAGATTTCAACAGAAACATCCACAAACTTAAATCGTACGCTACCGTCAATATCTATTTCCTTTAATTCTATTTGATGTAGTGTATTTACTAAAGCAGGGTTCCAAGGTGCTTTAACTTTTACATAATTCTCAGTAAAACCATAAATATAGCCTTCTTTATTTTCGCCTTCAAAGAGTACAGTTCTCCTAGTTCCCAACTGACTTTCATAAAAAGCACGTCTTTTTTTTACCGATAAGCCCCGCAACATCTTACTCCGCTTACTTCGTACATTTTTAGGCACTACATCTACCATATCGGCTGCAAGCGTATTATCTCGCTCAGAATAGGTAAACACATGCAAATAAGAAATATCAAGTTCATTAAGAAAATGATAGGTTTCTAAAAAGTGTTCTTCAGTCTCCCCCGGAAATCCAACAATAACATCTACTCCAATACAAGCATCTGGCATCGTTTGCTTAATACGATTAACACGGTCGGTATACAAAGCACTCATATAACGCCTTTTCATAAGTTTTAGAATAGCATCGCTACCACTTTGTAAAGGAATATGAAAATGAGGCACAAAAGAATTGCTTTGGGCAACAAAATCGATGGTTTCATTTTTTAAAAGATTGGGCTCAATGGAAGAAATTCGCAATCTATGTATACCCACCACCCTGTCTAATGCCTGTACAAGCTCTAAAAAAGTATGTTCGTGTTTTTTATTACCAAACTCACCTTTGCCGTAATCCCCAATATTTACTCCGGTAAGCACAATTTCTTTAATTCCTTTGGCAGAAATTTCTGCAGCATTTTTTAAAACATTCTCTAGGGTATCACTTCGCGAAATCCCTCGAGCCAATGGTATGGTACAATACGTACATTTATAATCACAACCATCTTGTACCTTTAAAAAAGCCCGTGTACGATCCCCTATAGCATAACTGCCAACATAAAAATCAGCTTCCTCAATTTCACAAGAATGCACTTGACCTTCTTCATTTTTAGAAAGGTCATTCACATAATCGGCAATCTTAAATTTTTCACTAGCACCGAGTACTAAATCCACACCGTCAACAGCAGCCAATTCTTCTGGTTTTAATTGAGCATAACAACCAATAGCAGCAACAAAAGCCTCAGGATTGACCTTTTGCGCTTGTTTTACAATGGTTTTAAAACGCTTATCTGCATTTTCGGTGACAGAACAGGTATTAATTACATACATGTCTGCTTTATCACTAAAATCAACACGTTCGTAACCATCATCTTGGAAACCTCTAGCAATGGTAGAAGTTTCGGAGAAGTTAAGTTTACAACCTAATGTGTAAAATGCGATTTTCTTTTTCACAAATTCTATTATTGATTACTAATTTTAATACTTCCGCCACTTTTTCGTGAGTTCAAAGACATGTTCTAAAATTCGAGCTTCTTGATTATCAAACTTCACACCCCTACGCGCCATCATTACTTCCGCTGCTTCAAAAGCTTTTTTGGGCATATAGGTAGAAAATCCTGATGCCCCACCCCAACTAAAACTTGGAATAAAATTCCGAGGAAATCCAGGTACATAAATATTTACATTCACACCAACTACCGTACCTGTATTCAGCATGGTATTAATAGCTGTTTTACTGTGGTCGCCCATCATAAGTCCACAAAACTGCAATCCTGTTTGTTCAAATTTTTCTGTGGCATAGTTCCAAATTCGAACTTTAGCGTAGTTATTTTTCAAATTAGAATTATTACTATCCGCACCAATATTACACCATTCGCCAAGTACGGCATTGCCCAAATATCCTTCGTGACCTTTACTAGAATAGCCAAAAACAACAGCGTTACTAACTTCCCCAGCTACTTTAGAATACGGACCAACCGTAGTTGCTCCATACATTTTACCTCCCATTTTAACGGTAGCATTATTGCACAAAGCAAAAGCACCACGGATAAGTGCACCTTCCCAAACTTGAGCGTTTTCTCCAATATAAATTGGACCATCGGTAGCATTTAAAATGCAAAACTCTACACTAGCACCTTCTTCTAAAAAGATATTATCCGGATTGATTAGTCTATTGGTATCCGAAATAGGTTGACTTTTACGATCTGCCGTAATGAGGTCGAAATCTGCTTGTAAAGCTTCCCCATTTTTTGAGAAAATATCCCATGTATGCTCAATTCTAAGAACATCCCCTTCAAATTCTAACTGCTCATAAGTAGTGAAATCTACCTCATCTTGGGTATCAGTAGTAAAAAAAGCAACCACCTCTTCCCCATAAAAAATAGCCTGGTTTTCCTGTAAGTCCTCTATCTTCTCTACCAGTACCTTGTTGGGCAAAAAAGAAGAATTAATCAGCACATTCTCTGACATTTCCACCATCGGGTACTTTTCAGAGAGGTATTCTTCAGTAATTGTAGTGGTGGTATTCCCAAGATATTTTTCCCATTTCTCACGAATAGTTAATATTCCGATACGAATATCGGCAACAGGTCTGGTATAGGTGAAGGGGAGTAAATTGTCTCGAACGGTACCATCGAAGAGAATGTAGTTCATGGTTAGCAATTTTCAACAAAAATATACAAAAAACGCCCCCGAATAATCGGAGGCGTCGCTATAATTTGAAAAAATAAAATTAATTTATTCTTTATCAGCATCAGTTTTAGGTGCTTCTTTGGCAGCTGCAGCTGGTGCTTTCTTAAATTTGTTGTATTTGTTTTTGAATTTATCAATTCTACCAGCTGTATCCACCAATTTGGCTTTACCAGTGTAAAATGGATGTGAAGTTCTTGAAATTTCCAATTTCACTAATGGGTATTCAACGCCATCAACTTCTAATGTTTCTTTAGTTTCTGCAGTAGATTTAGTTAAAAAAACATCTTCGTTAGACATGTCTTTAAATGCTACTACTCTATAACTTTCTGGGTGTATATCTTTTTTCATTCTTTTAAAATTTTACGCACCCATTCCGACAGGCACTCATTTTAAGGCTGCAAATTTACTTATTTTTTGCGATATCACAATTATTTTATCCAAAAAAACTAATCAGCTAATAGCTTTAAAAATAATGTATCTTTAAATGTAACATTCTAACCAAACCTGTTACTAACCAAACAAACCTAAAAACTATATTAAAATGAACGTCAATCAACCAAATATCGGAAAATTTTCTTGGACCTATGGCCTGTTATTAGGGGCTGCAAGTGTAATCTTTAATGTTCTATTATACTCCATGGAAATGCATTATGACCAAGGCTGGGCAGTGCGCATTGTAGGTGTAGTTTTAATGATTGCAGCAGTGGTATTGGCAGTTTCACAATTTAAAAAAGCCAATCTTGGGTATCTTAAGATCGTTGATGCCGTAAAACTTGGTGCTGGAATTGGTGTTGTTTCTGCTATTCTAAGCTTAATCTGGTATGCCTTATTAACAAATGTTATTGAACCAGATTTTATGGACAAAGCTATGGAAATAGCAAAAGTACAAGCAATGGCTCAAAATCCACAGATGACTGATGAACAATGGCAGCAAGGTGTAGAAATTCAAAAGAGTTTCGCATGGTTGACATACCCTTTAGGTATTGTTGTTAATGTTATTTTCGGACTAATTATTGGTGCAATTGTAGGTGCAATTATGAAAAAAACCGACCCAAATAATTAATATTCGTACTTTTGAAATGCTTTTCAAAGGTATCAAATGAATTTATCGATAGTAATTCCCTTACTAAACGAAGAGGAATCTCTCAAAGAATTACATGATTGGATCGTTCGCGTAATGCAGACCAATCATTTTTCATATGAAATTTTATTTATAGATGATGGTAGCACCGATAGTTCTTGGAACATAATAAAAGAGCTGTCTGAGCAGGATTCAAATGTAAAGGGCATACGTTTTTTACGAAATTTTGGCAAATCGCAGGCATTACACGCTGGTTTTGCAGCTGCAAAAGGTGAGGTTATTATCACTATGGATGCTGATCTGCAAGATAACCCGGAAGAAATTCCAGAATTATATGCCATGATAAAAAACGAAGGTTTCGACTTGGTATCGGGCTGGAAGAAAAAACGTTACGATTCGCTTATCGCTAAAAACCTGCCTTCAAAATTGTTCAATTGGGCCGCAGGTAAGACATCAGGCGTAAAATTACACGATTTTAATTGTGGATTAAAAGCGTACAATAAAGCGGTTGTTAAAAATATTGAGGTGTCGGGCGAAATGCACCGCTACATTCCTGTTTTGGCAAAAAATGCTGGCTATTCTAATATTGGAGAAAAAGTTGTGCAGCATCAGGCCAGAAAATATGGTAATACAAAATTTGGTATGAGTAGATTTATAAACGGCTTTCTAGATTTAATTACAATTTGGTTTGTTTCAAAATTTGGTAAGCGTCCTATGCACCTTTTCGGAGCATTTGGCGTTCTAATGTTTGTAATTGGTTTTGGCTTTGCAGCTTATTTAGGAATAGATAAGGTATTTATCAATAAAACAGGTCGATTAATAACAGACAGACCGCAGTTTTACATCGCATTAACTGCAATGTTAATGGGGTCGCAACTATTTCTTGCAGGCTTTATTGGGGAGATAATTATACGTTCTCGAAAAAACGAGTCGCGCTACAATATTTCTGAAAAGTTAGACCAAAGCACCCAAAAAGAAGAGTAATCTTCGTATTTTTAAAATAGAAATTAGCAATTAACTATGGAAGACTTTATTATTACTGCCAAAAGCTGGCTAACTGATATTTTTGATACTGATGTAAAAGCTGAAGTTCAAAATTTAATAGATAATGATACCGACGAACTAAAAGACCGTTTTCATAAAAATATGGAATTCGGTACTGGTGGCATGCGTGGTTTAATGGGTGTTGGCACCAACCGTATTAACAAATATACTTTAGGTAAAAGCACACAAGGCCTTAGTAATTATCTAAAAAAAACCTATGCAGGTGAGGCTTTACAAGTAGTAATCGCTTATGATTGCCGTCATAATAGCGACACTTTAGCAAGAACAGTTGCCGAGGTATTTGCTGCAAACGGCATTAAAGTTTTTCTTTTTTCTGAATTACGAACCACACCAGAATTGTCTTTTGCGGTTCGTCATTTAAAATGTCATGCTGGAATTGTTTTAACAGCATCACACAATCCACCAGAGTATAATGGTTATAAAGTTTATTGGACCGATGGTGGCCAAATAGTACCACCACAAGATGGTGAGATTATTTCGGAAATAAACGGATTAAATTTTGAAGACATTAATTTTAATGGGGATGATAACCTAATAGAATTAATAGATAAAGAAGTTGACGAAGCATTTATGGAAGCTTCTGTAGCTAACGGAAGTTTTAATGCTGCTGGTAAAGATGATTTTAAAATTGTCTTCACATCATTACATGGTACTTCTATAACAGCAATTCCGGAAGTATTAAAACGAGCAGGATACAAAAATGTGACTGTAATTGAAGAACAGGCAAAACCAGATGGAAGCTTTCCAACGGTTAAATCTCCAAACCCAGAAGAACCAGAAGCGCTTTCAATGGCCGTTGCTAAAGCGGAAGAAATTGGTGCTGATATGGTCGTAGGTACCGATCCTGATAGTGACCGTTTAGGTATTGCAGTTAGAAATTTAGAAGGTAAAATGGAAATCGTTAATGGCAACCAGGCCATGATTTTGATGACAAAATTCCTTTTAGAAAAACAGAAGCAAAAAGGATTTAAGGGCAACGAGTTTGTTGCAACTACAATTGTTTCTACTCCGATGATGGAAGCCATGGCGAAAGCGTATGGTGTTGAATTCAAAACTGCACTAACGGGTTTTAAATGGATTGGAAAAATGATAAAAGACTTCCCAGAGTCTAACTTTTTAGGTGGTGGTGAAGAAAGTTTCGGATACATGGTAGGCGATTTTGTTCGTGACAAAGATGCGGTAACTTCTACCCTACTAGCTTGTGAAATTGCAGCCCAGGCAAAAGCAAATGGCAGTTCTTTTTACAAAGATTTAATCGATTGTTATGTTGATTATGGTTATTACAAAGAACATTTGGTTTCATTAACTAGAAAGGGAATTACAGGAGCAGAAGAAATAAAGCAAATGTTAATCGACTTTAAAGAAAATCCGGTTGAATCTGTTGCTGGTTCAAAAGTAAAATGGATAGAAGATTACAACACATCTATTGCTACTAACATCATCTCTGGAGAAGAGAAAGCCATTAACATACCAAAATCCAATGTTTTAATTTATGAAACTGAAGATGGTACACGTGTGGCCGCAAGACCAAGTGGAACAGAGCCAAAAGTGAAATTTTACATTAGCACCAACACTGTTTTAGACAATGCTGATGATTTTGCTACAGTTACAACAGAGATAAATGGTAAAATTGAACGTATTCTGAGTGAACTTAACCTCGGTTAATGGACTATTTTAAAAAAATCCTTCGCTTTGCGAAACCTTATAGCACTTATGGCTATCTAAATATTTTCTTTAACGTATTATACGCACTATTTAGTGCACTCTCTTTTGCGGCACTAATACCCATGTTAGATGTACTTTTTACACCCGAAAAAAAGGTGTTAACAGAGCCTGTCTATGAGGGTATGGCCCACATTAAAGATTATTTACAAGAATATATTAGTTATCGTGTTACTGCATATTCTGGTAATGATGATATGAAAGGCCTTGTATTAGTCATTGGTCTGGTTTTAATACTATTCTTGTTGAAGAATTTCTTTAACTATTTAGCCATGTACTTTATAACCTTTTTACGCAACGGGGTTTTAAAAGACATTAGAAATAAAATGTTTAGTAAAATTACCGAATTACCAATTTCTTATTATTCTGAAAAGAAGAAAGGTGATGTTATTGCCCGTATAACTTCAGATGTTTTAGAAATTCAGCATTCATTTCTTTCTATATTAGAATTAATTGTCCGTGAACCTTTAACCATATTGTTTACGATTATTATCATGTTTGGTATTAGTGCTAAATTAACATTATTCGTTTTTATTTTTATTCCAGTTGCAGGGGCAATTATTTCTCGCATAGGAAAATCACTAAAAAAGAAATCAGATAATGTTCAAAAAGAACAAGGACAATTTTTATCCATTGTAGAAGAAACCCTCGCTGGGTTGCGTGTGGTAAAAGCTTTTAATTCCGAATCGCGTTTTTATAAAACGTTTTCAAATTCAACACAACGTTTTTTCGATTTCAGTAACAAACTTTTAAACCGACAGAATCTAGCCTCCCCAACGGGTGAGTTCTTGGGTATCCTCGTTATAGGAGTTTTATTGTGGTTTGGAGGTAAAATGGTCTTGGTTGACAAAACCTTAGATGCCTCCTCTTTTATTGCCTATATGGGTTTAGCCTATAACATTTTAACTCCAGCAAAATCGATAAGTAAAGCATCATACGGAGTTAAAAGAGGGAATGCGGCTGCAGAACGTGTTTTAGAAATATTAGAAACTGAAAATCCGATTAGCGATACACCGGATGCCATTATAAAATCTAGTTTCGACAAAGGAATCGAACTAAAAAACATTTCATTTAAATATGAAGATGAATATGTATTAAAAGAATTCAACCTGCAGGTCCCAAAGGGAGAAACCGTTGCATTAGTTGGGCAATCTGGTAGTGGTAAAAGTACTATTGCAAATTTAGTTACCCGTTTTTATGATGTAAATGAGGGAGAAATTAAAATTGATGGTGTTGACATTAAGGACATGACGAAGCAATCGTTACGAAGTCTGTTAGGCTTAGTAACCCAAGATTCTATTCTTTTTAATGATACTGTTGCAAAGAATATCTCACTAGGCAACGAAAACGCTTCAATTGAAGAAATAACCGAGGCCGCTAAAATTGCCAATGCACATGAGTTTATTTCGGAATTACCAGAAGGCTATCACACTAATATTGGCGATAGTGGCAATAAACTTAGCGGTGGTCAAAAACAGCGATTGTCTATTGCTCGCGCCGTTTTAAAGAATCCACCAATCATGATTTTAGATGAAGCTACCTCAGCATTAGACACTGAAAGCGAGCGATTGGTTCAAGATGCATTAGAAAAAATGATGCGGAATAGAACTTCAATAGTCATAGCCCATCGCCTATCTACCATACAAAAAGCAAACAATATTGTTGTTTTACAAAAAGGTGAAATAGTAGAACAAGGCTCGCATGAAGAACTTTTGGCAAAAAATGGCACGTATAAGAAATTGGTAGAGATGCAATCCTTAGGGTAATAGCATTATATCAACTTTCTTTTTTAATAATAATTACATTATTAGATATCAAATTAAACCTTTTACTACTATTGAGGTCTAATAACTAAACACAAGAATTAAATATTGGTTGCAGAGGAAGACTTAGTAGCTCAATTAAAGCAAGCGGATACGCAATCTAAAGCTTTTGAAGTGCTTATAAATACTTATAAAGAGCGTTTATATTGGCATATACGTAGGATTGTGTTAAATCATGATGATGCTGACGATGTTTTACAAAATACTTTTATTAAGGTATTTAAGAACATAGATGGTTTTAAAGGTGATAGTCAATTGTATTCGTGGATGTATCGTATTGCCACTAATGAATCTTTGAGTTTTATGAAAACCAAAGCACGAAAATTAGGTGTCAACAATGAGGAACTCCATAATCGCATGGCTCAGAATTTACAGGCAGATGTTTATTTTGAAGGAAGTGAAATTCAACTCAAATTACAACAAGCCATTGCTACTTTACCTGAAAAGCAAAAATTAGTATTTAACATGAAGTATTTTGATGAGATGAAGTATGAAGAAATATCGAAGGTATTAGATACTTCGGTAGGTGGATTAAAAGCATCATATCACATAGCAGTAAAAAAATTAGAGAATTTTTTAAAAGAAGATTAAACCTTTTAACAATTTGATAGTCAAAGAATAAGATGAAAGCATCAAATAACAATAACGGATTTAAAACCCCAGAAGATTACTTCGAAAATCTTACGGGTAAGTTGCTCAGTAAAATTACTGAAGAGCAGTCTGTATTACCTAAAGGTGATGGTTTTATTGCGCCCGAAGGTTATTTTGATGGTTTACAAGAGAATATTTTACGGAAGCTTGACCTTGAAAAGGAAGAAACTAAGGTTATACAATTAAATCCGTATAGAAAATATTATTTCGCAGCAGCAGCCGTAGCGGCGGCATTCATTTTGTTTTTTGGACTCAATTTTGAGACGGAAAGCAGTCCAACATTTGAAGAATTAGCTGCGTCAGACATAGAAAGTTACTTTGAAAACAACGATATGGAGTTATCTTCATATGAACTTGCCGAAGTAATGTCATTCGATGAGTTAGATATAAGTGATATACTAGACAACCAACTTAATGATGACCATATCATTGATTACCTCGATGATAATATTGATTATTTAGAAGAATTAAATCTAGAAACAGATGAATAGCTTAAAAAACTTAACCGTAATAGTATTTCTGTTTATCACCACTGCTTTTTATGCACAAAAAAAAGATTGGGATAAAATAAAATCACTTAAAGTTGCCTATTTCACAGAGCAATTAGAACTAACAACTACAGAAGCTGAAGCTTTTTGGCCTGTGTACAATGCTTATGAAAAAGAGCGATATTCACTCCGAAAAAATGGGCTAGAGAAGTTAAAGAATAAAATGAAAGATGCTGACACCTATTCTGAAAAAGAAGCCAGCAATCTTTTAAATGATTATCTTGAATTTGAAGAGAAAGAGGAAGAGTTAGATAAAAAGTTCTATGCCAATATCAGCAAAAAAATTACGGCTAAAAAGACGCTGAAATTGATTCGTGCTGAAGAAGATTTTAGACGAAAACTAATTCGTGAATACAGAAAGAAACACTCGAATAAAAAGTAGCACCTTTAATTCCGTGATATTGCCCTAATTATTATCTGAAAATCAATTTAGAAATTCGATTTTTACCTGCTGCATACGCCACTGTGTCATTATGAAATCGAATAGTATAAAACGATTCTTCAGATAATTTTTGCCAGTTCGCTCCCCTATCATTAGAATATGATATTCCTGTAAAACCTAATGCTACTATTTCGTTGCCATTGGAATTGGGAATAAATTGAACACAACTTTTGTAATTCGGTTCTTGGCCATCAGCAATTAAATTCCACGTTTTTCCTCCATCAGTTGTCAATGCCTTATTCTGTTGATTTGATTCTGGTTTGGTATAATCGCCACCTATAGCAATACCAATTTTATCGTTATAAAAATCAATCGAATAAATTCCTTGAGTAGCTTCGGCATTAACAATAGGCGTTTCTTGAATTTCCCATGTTTTTCCTTTATCCGGAGAAAAATAAATACGACTACTGGTAGTCCCAATCCATGTTTTATCACCTTTTACTTCAATGTTCGTATTACTTGCTGCAAAAGCACCTTCTCCCGTGATACCATCAGGTAATTCATCACAAGATAATTTTCTCCAATGGTGACCACCATCTCGCGTTACTAGTACTGATAAGCATCCGTCCATAGTATCACCCACTGCAATACCCTCTCTATTATTCCAAAAGGTCATAGCATCATAAAAAACATTAGGATCACTTTCATCGTAAACCAAATCCATTACATCATCCTCACCGGTTTTATAAAGTAAGGCAGGGTTTGCTACAGAAAGCATAAAAAAGTCAGTCGCGTTGTGAGTAATCGCTCGATACTCTGGTAGAATAGTATCAAACTTTTGAATATTTGTTCTCACTTTTCCACTACCTAAAGCAATAGTACCAAAAACACCCTGATTCGCCGCAAATGCTAAGCTATTACCCATTAAATCAATTGCCCGAATGCTTAAAGAATCTTCATATAAGTTTTCCACGGAGACTGAAGAATAAGGAGTTTTCTGTACATTTTCAGTACATGAAACCAAACAAAATAGAATTAAAACAAGATAATAGTGCTTCATAAAGTAAAATTTATCAAAAATAAAAGGAATAGGCATGAATACAATACCTTTGCAAACTTAATTTACAAGAATGAAACTGCACAGAAATTTGGTTTTTGCCGTAATCGACGCTTTGAATTTAACATTTAATGAGGGAGAATATGCGGATAAAGTCATTCAGAAAGTACTTAAAATAGATAAGCGTTGGGGTTCGCGAGATCGTGGATTTATCGCCGAAACCACCTATGAAATGGTACGCTACAAAAGACTATATGCTGAAATAGCAGAAGTTAAAGCACCCTATAATCGTCAAGATCTATTTAGAATGTGGGCCGTTTGGGCAGTGTTAAAAGGAATAAAATTACCTGACTGGAAACAGATTGAACCCACGCCAGAGCGTCGTATTAAAGGTAGGTTTGATGAGTTATCGCAAATTCGTAAATATAGAGAAGCCGTACCAGATTGGATTGACGAAGTATGTGTAAAGGCGCTTGGAGAAAAATTGTGGACAGCAGAAATTGCCGCATTAAATCAGAAAGCAGAAGTAATTCTTCGTACCAATACTTTGAAGATAACCAAGGAAAAACTTAGGAAAACGCTTTTAGATGAAGGAATTGTCACAGAACCCATTAAAGGTTATGCCGCTGCTCTTCGCTTACTTGAACGCGCTAATGTTTTTGTAACTGATTCCTTTAAAAAAGGATATTTTGAGGTTCAGGATGCTTCCTCACAATTAGTTGCTGAATATCTTGATGTAAAACCCGGACAGCGTATAGTCGACACTTGTGCTGGTGCTGGGGGCAAATCGTTGCATTTAGCTGCTTTAATGGAAAACAAAGGGCAGTTAATTGCTATGGATATTTATGGCAGTAAATTAAAAGAATTAAAGCGTAGAGCACGACGAAATGGTGCACATAATATAGAACCTCGCGAAATTGATACTACTAAAGTTTTTAAGAAATTATATGGTAGTGCAGATCGTGTATTAATAGATGCCCCTTGTACTGGTTTGGGAGTAATTAGAAGAAACCCTGATACCAAGTGGAAAATGCAACCAGAATTCTTGGATAAGATTGTTAAGGTCCAGCACGATATAATTAGAAGCTATAGCAAAATTGTTAAACCGGGTGGAAAAATGGTTTACGCTACTTGTTCTATACTTCCAAAGGAGAATAACGATCAAGTTGTTTCTTTCCTAGCTTCTGAAGAAGGCAAAGATTTTACTTTAGTGAAGGAGAAAAAGATATATGCCTCTAAAGATGGCTTTGACGGGTTTTATATGGCCTTATTAGAAAAGGCGAATAAATAGATTATTCGCCTTTTGCTCATATAAATAATTTTTACTTTTTTATCCAAATAGTGATTGCTGAGCAGAATCTGCAGGAGCACTCGCTTTTGGTTTAGCTTTAGTCTTTGGTTTTGCCTTAACAGCTGGCTTCTTAACTGGCTCAGTTGCTACAGGTTCTTCTAGTATTGGCTCTTCCATTTCAAGGCCTCCATTTTGCTGCTTGTACCCCCATCTATTCATTGCTTGCACAAGTGGCAACAAAGATTGTCCTTTTGCTGTGAGTTCATATTCAACTCTTGGTGGAATTTCAGAATATACTTTACGAACTAACAATTCATCGCGCTCCAACTCCTTCAACTGCTTACTTAACATTTGACGGTTAATGCCTTCAACATTCTTAATAAGTATACCGAAACGGTTTAATCCTTTTGAAATACGATCCAATAAAATTGGCTTCCATTTTCCGCCAATATATTGCATACAATAGGTTATACTACAAGCATCAGAATTTAATGATACTCTTTTTGAGTTATTTTTAGTAATTGCCATATCTTTTATTTTAGGGAGAAGCAAATTAACATACTTTATTCAATAATCATACTGTTTTATTAAATTAAATATTAGTCATAAAAACATACCAATCATAATTCCCTAATAATCAATTTAATTGCTTTAAAATTATTTTTAACACCTAAAAAGAGCATCATTAACAATTGCTGTTTACAAGTGTTTTAAAAATACCTATTAGATATCGACTAATATCTTAAATTTGTGCTTTCTTAAATCTAACAATTCACGCTGTTCATGATTCACTTTTTCGGGGATGCAAGTACCAAAGTTTTTGCCGTTGAAACTACGCAAGAACTTTCACAAGAAAATACAGACAAATTAAATTGGTTGTTTAGCAACCAACCTAAAATATACGCGGCGTCAATTGACGCCTTTTTTGTTGGCCCTAGAGCTGCAATGATTACACCATGGAGTACCAATGCAACAGAAATAACTCAGAATATGGGTATTTCAGGGATTATAAGAATTGAAGAATTTAATAGCGTAAAGTCAGATTTTAAAGATTTTGACCCAATGCTTTCGCAAAAATTCGAAAGTTTACATCAAGATATTTTTAAAATAGATGTAGTTCCAGATGCTGTTAAAAATATAAAGGACATTGCTGCATACAACCAGCAAGAAGGACTAGCACTAAGCGACGAAGAAGTTTCATATTTAGAAGATCTCTCAAAAAAAATTGATCGCCCATTAACAGATTCTGAGGTATTCGGTTTTAGTCAGGTCAATTCTGAACATTGCCGTCATAAAATATTTAATGGCACCTTTATCATAGACGGTAAAGAAATGCCAAGCTCCTTATTCAAATTAATAAAAAAAACATCCCAAGAACATCCTAATAATATTGTATCTGCCTATAAAGATAATGTCGCTTTTGTAAAAGGCCCTAGGGTTTTACAATTTGCTCCAAAAACAGCTGACAAACCTGATTATTATGAAGAAAAGGAATTTGAATCAGTAATCTCTTTGAAAGCCGAAACACACAACTTCCCTACAACTGTAGAACCATTTAATGGTGCGGCTACCGGTTCTGGTGGAGAAATCCGGGATCGTTTAGCAGGCGGAAAAGGTTCTTTACCATTGGCAGGTACTGCAGTTTATATGACAGCATATTCTCGTCTTGAAGAAAATAGACAATGGGAAAAAGCAATGCCAGAAAGACCATGGTTGTATCAAACTCCAATGGACATCTTAATCAAAGCTTCTAATGGAGCCTCTGATTTCGGTAATAAATTTGGACAACCTTTGATTTCAGGATCTGTACTCACATTTGAGCATCAAGAAAATACAAGTACGGACAACCAAGCAGGAAGAAGATTAGGTTTTGACAAAGTTATAATGCAAGCTGGAGGAATCGGTTATGGAAAATCTGAACAAGCCTTAAAAGACACGCCTAATAATGGTGATAAAATAGTTATTTTAGGTGGGGATAATTACCGAATTGGAATGGGTGGTGCTGCGGTTTCAAGTGCTGATACTGGTGAATTTAGTTCATCAATAGAATTAAACGCAATACAACGTTCTAATCCCGAAATGCAAAAGAGAGCAGCCAACGCTATTCGTGGTATGGTAGAGAACGATGTAAATTCGATTGTATCTATTCATGATCATGGAGCTGGCGGGCATCTCAACTGTCTATCTGAGTTAGTTGAAGATACTGGCGGTAACATTGATTTAGACAAATTACCAATTGGCGACCCTACCCTATCAGCAAAAGAAATTATTGGCAACGAATCACAAGAACGTATGGGGCTTGTAATTGGTGAGAGCGATATTGATTTGTTAAAACGTATTGCGGAAAGAGAACGCTCACCAATGTATGAAGTTGGTGATGTTACCAATGATGACCGTTTTACTTTTGAATCGAAAACAACTGGTGAAAAACCAATGGACGTGCACTTAAGT
This sequence comes from Aurantibacter sp., assembly GCF_039941195.1. GTDB lineage: Bacteria > Bacteroidota > Bacteroidia > Flavobacteriales > Flavobacteriaceae > Aurantibacter_A. The sequence continues at coordinate 24,588 of NZ_JBDVFA010000066.1, forward strand.
GATATCTTCGGAAGTTCACCCAAGACAATCTTGACCGATACAACGGTATTAAGAACATACGATAATGCAGCATATTCCCTAGAATTTTTTCATGATTATTTAGATCAAGTATTACAGTTGGAAGCTGTAGGGTGTAAAGATTGGCTCACCAACAAAGTAGATCGCTGTGTTGGTGGTCGTGTTGCCAAACAGCAATGTGCAGGTCCCTTACAATTACCTTTAAACAATGTTGGTGTAATGGCCTTGGATTTTAAAGGAAAAGAAGGGATAGCTACAAGTATTGGTCACTCCCCTATTTCTGCACTTATAGATCCAGCTGCGGGAAGTAAAAATAGTATTGCTGAAGCATTAACCAATATTATTTGGGCTCCTTTGAATGAAGGTTTAAAATCGGTATCATTGTCTGCAAATTGGATGTGGCCTTGTAAAAATGAAGGAGAAGATGCTAGACTTTATAAAGCCGTAACGGCTGTATCTGAATTTTCAATCGCATTAGGTATAAATGTGCCAACCGGAAAGGATTCACTTTCCATGAAACAGAAATACAAAGATGGTGACGTTATAGCACCGGGCACCGTTGTAATTTCTGCTGCAGGTCATTGTGATAATATCAACAATGTTATTGAACCAGTATTACAAAAAGATGGAGGTGCAATTTATTACATTAATCTTTCGAAAGACAATTATAAATTAGGTGGATCTTCATTTGGACAAATATTAAATGTTATTGGTTCAGATACGCCTACTATTAAAGATGACGCCTATTTTAAAACTACCTTCAATACAATTCAAAATCTTATTAAAAAAGGTGAGATAATTGCAGGTCATGATGTTGCATCGGGTGGATTAATTACCACATTATTAGAATTATGTTTTGCTGATGTAGCATTAGGAGCTGAATTAAATCTTTCTGATTTATGCGAGTCTGACACCATTAAATTATTATTTTCTGAAAATTCAGGAATCGTGTTTCAAGCAAAAGATGCTTCCATTGAATCAGAATTAACAGCTGCAAATATTGATTTCAAAAAAATCGGACATGTTGTTTCGGAGTCACAGTTGACCATTAAAAATGGTGGTATGGAAATGGGACTTAATGTGACATCATTACGAGATACCTGGTTCAAAACATCGTATTTATTAGATGCAAAGCAAACGGCAAATAATCTAGCTACGGATCGATTTAATAATTATAAAGAACAACCATTAAACTATATTTTCCCTAAAGAATTTACAGGAAAATTATTACCAAATAAACAGCAAAGACCTAAAGCTGCAATCCTAAGGGAAAAAGGAAGCAACTCTGAACGTGAAATGGCAAACGCTATGTATTTAGCTGGTTTTGATGTTAAAGATGTACACATGACGGATTTAATATCTGGTCGTGAAAATTTAGAAGACATTCAGTTTTTAGGAGCCGTGGGTGGCTTTTCAAATTCCGATGTTTTAGGCAGTGCAAAAGGATGGGCTGGCGCTATTAAATACAATGAAAAAGCGAATACCATAATTAAAAATTTCTTTGCACGGCCTGATACACTTTCAATAGGCATTTGTAATGGTTGTCAATTATTTATGGAATTGGACTTAATTAATCCGGATCATGATACTCATGGAAAATTGACTTACAATGATTCCTATAAACATGAAAGTAATTTTACATCCGTACAAATTCAAAAGAACAATTCAGTTATGCTTTCTTCACTTGAAGGGACAACGTTGGGCGTTTGGATATCGCATGGTGAGGGCAAGTTTGAACTTCCACTAACCGAAGATAAATATGATATTGTAGCCAAATATGGTTATGAAGGTTATCCAGCAAATCCGAATGGTAGTAATTTTAATACTGCTATGCTTTGTGATGCCACAGGCAGACATTTAGTAACGATGCCACATATTGAACGTTCAACTTTTCCTTGGAATTGGGCGCACTACCCTAGCGATAGAAATGATGAAGTATCACCGTGGTTGGAAGCTTTTGTAAATGCTAGAAATTGGATTGAGAAAATTAATAAATAATCAATCCTTAGTTACAACTTGCTAATTTGGCATCAATTTGCTCCAGTAAGGGCCACAAATAAGTGGCATAATCTTTAGTATGATATCCCCAAAAATCAAAAAGTAGACTTTGCTCTTCAATTGCTAAGTCATTTATTCTTGGATCTGTGGATTCTGGGCTATAGGTAATATTTAATCCAATTTCTGTATTGGAATCTCGGCGCATACGAGATAAATACAAATTATCATGTGCTACAAAGTTAAAGCCATGATCTTCATTTACATTGCTAGAAAGTGCTATGTATCTTACATATTGTTGGTTTTCAGTTAAGTAATCTCCATCCATTATATACCAATCACTAGCTAAATTAACAGCACGATTAATAACGTCATATTTAACTAGTTCTTCATTAAACATTGGAAGCGTAGTTCTGGTGTCGTTATAAGTTTGTCCTTCTTCATAACTTCTCCAACCATGAACACAACCACATTCTTCAATTTGTTGACATAGCGAAATGTTCTCAAATTGCCCACCAACGTATTCTCCTTCTTTTGCATAAATATGTCCCATTCCCGCTAATGCAGCTGTTATTAATTTACTACGTAAATCAACATCTTGATCAAAAAGGTCACGAACTAACATCGACAATAAATAAGAACCTTGTGAATGCCCAGCTAATATTATTTTATTGCCGTCATTATAATTTTCTAAGTAATTAAGAAAAGCAGCTTTTATATCACTGTAAGATTGCATGATAACAGATGCTTGTAATACTTTACCAACATTTTCATCAAGGTAAGTGTTACCAGTACTTTGTCTATATTTAGGTGCAAAAACTCTACCGTATTTCGCTAAAAGACCTCCCTGAGCAATAATTGTAAAATTAATTCTTTCTGTAGGCTGATCTGCTAAGGCTACTACCTCAGCACTTTCCGGAGCATTATCTAAAATTGTTGGATGTACAAAAAACACATCAACACCTGTATCCGTTTTTGCGTTATTGGTTATTTCTATTGAACCATCTAATTCTAAATCCTTATTTACAATACCAATATCTAAATTATATAACTGTAAAAGGTTTATATTCTGCTCTGGGTGAAAAGCCCAATTGCTTAGCGAATTATAATCAATAGTAGATGTAGGTTGCTCAAGAGATGCTTCTTGCTCTTGATTTCCTTCTTCTGTTTCTTCAACTTCTTCTATTTCCTCCGTCTCCTCTTCAATAGATTTAGGCGTATCATCAGAGGAACATGCTACACAGAATACAAGAATAATTATGTAGAAAGGATTCTTTTTCATGGCTATATAAATAAGTGATACGGAATTCTATATTATTCATTTAATTCTCAAACGAAAAATTTCTGTATAAATTATAGCCATAACACTATTTTTAAGCCTATTACATGTTAATAAATAAAAGCCGAAAGATTATTAAACCCCTTATGAATAACAACTTAATAACCGTAGTTAATCCTATAAAAAATGAGCTTTAATTCATTTAAGAGATTAAAGCCCATTTACGAAAATCAACTAATTTAATAGACTATTTTATAAGCATTTTACCGCTCCATGTCTTATCGTTTGTACTGGAGATTTTGTAAAGATAAATTCCAGAAGGAAGATTATTTTTATAAACTACAATCTCATTTTGCCCTTTTTGCGTATCCCCCGTTAAGCTATATGAGGATAATAAATGACCAGCTAACGTATATATTTCTAAAGAATATTCGGCAGCGCTTTCTTCATAAAAGTATAATGTAGCCTCCGTTTCTATAGGATTCGGCATTAAGACAGATTTTTTAGTATCAGTAAGCACATAGTCATAACTTGTTTCTGTACTATTAAAATCTACATTAGTAAGATTTAAAGATTTCTCTTCTACGTTTCCATTGTTAGATTTTAAAATAAAAGTTAGGACTTTTAAGCTCGTAAAGTCTGCTTCAATTCCAGCACCATTTTTAAACTCCTTATTTGCTATGCTATAGGTTTCCTTATCTTCCCCTAGCTGAACTTCTGTTGTAAACTCTTCTCCATCTCCTTTTTGCAACTTTATCTCTAAAGTTCCTGTTCCTTCAGCCTCAAAAGACAAGTTTTCAAATTGTGACAAATCTACCGCAAGAAATCTTGGGCTAAAAGCTCTGTATACCCCTATATAATCACTAGTAGAACCTGAAAAATTAATATTTCTTTCTATTCTATATCCATCGCCTGTATATGGAATATCATTTTGCAGAACCTCATAAGTATCTACGGTTGTACCATTGGCAGAATCGTCCAATCCCCATGGAGCATCAGCAACAAATAAATCATCTGGAGTTCCGCCATTTAAGTTGCTAATTCTAAATCCAAAATCGAAAATACTACCTGTTTTTAATGCTACAGAATCTAAATAACCATCTATCGGAGAGGCAAAAGCTACACTTTCTGTTTCCATAGTTTCAGTCCGCTTCATACCGCCTTCTAGATTAATTTGCTCAGATCTATTATTGTTTACCAAATTCAATTGCACTTCTCCTTTTGCATATTTCGCCGATTTTACAAAAACAGGAGGAGGTGTAGAACCTATGTATTCATTTATGGTTGAATGCACTTCCAAGAGGTTTAAAATTTCATCGGCTAACAATAATAGGTCATCTACAGTATTGGACCATATCTGAAAGTTATAATACGAAGTATCATCTTGGTAATAATCAATATTCCAATGCGATTCAATTACAAACTCGTTTTTGTTGTTTAATCTTGCTGAAAAGGTCAACGCAAATTCAGTATTTCCGTCGGGCTGTTTTATTATTGATTTAATAAAATCCTTTTCACGCAATTGTATTGTTGATACCGATAATAGCTGTGCCCCTAAAAATCTATCACAAATAAATTTACTGTGCTCATAAACTTTATTATCTGTTTTAATAACCATTAACGCGCCAATATTCTCTGAATCTTTAAGGTAATCAACAGAATAGATATCAGAAGCGTTTGTTAAATCTAAAAGGTCTGCCGGAGAAGATTCAATAGTACTTGTCTCTCCAATTACTTCTAAAGGAACTAAAGTATTTAAAGGAATACTATCCGATGAGAACTTTCCGCTTTTTGCATATAAAGTGCTTTTTTTAACAACCTTAGCGGCTTTCTTATCAAAAACAAAATTGGTTTTTGCCCGTTTATAATTCCGTTTACTAATTAAAGATGATAGTCTATCATTACTTTCTAATCCTCCACTATTCGCACCAGAGGTAAGGGTAATTTTTGGACAAGTTGCAACTCCAGAACACGATGGGTCATCACAATCTACAAGTCCATCTCCATCATCATCAATGCCATTAATACAATCTTCTTGAGGTACAGGAGCTGTTGGACAACGAGCGCCATCATTACTAGAGGCCGCAGGGCCAAATGCAAAAATATTAGATTGTATAACACCCAAAGTAATATCCTGAACCTTGTCTATTTTATATACAGAACCTGTCTGATTTGCTGATATATAGAAATTACCATCTACATCAAAATAGACTGCCCCAAAAGTGTAATTTAAGCCATCTACAATTGGCACTACACCTAAGGTAGTAACAACTCCGGTATCTGGAGCTATTCTATATAAAAGATTACTATTTCTTTCTACAGTATATAACATACCATCTGCAGCATTGAAAGCCCAATCGGCAATTGAAAGACTTTTGCTTAAAGTAAAAGCTCCTAAATATTCTAAATAAGTATCCGAATCCGGATTAAGGTCTATCTTATAATAAGATGCTCCACCCGCTTTAAAATAATAAATACCATCAAGTGAGATATCACCAACATACTTATTTCCAGTTGGTAATTCAGGTATAGTATACTGATCTACTTCAAAGTTTTTCCCTATTCGCACGATAGACCTTTGGGGAGAAGATAAATACCCCCATAAATAACCATCAGTAGAATTATAACCTACCCCGTTAATATTGCCTGGAGTAATATTTTCCGAAACTAAATACGAACTTCCTGATGCCAAATCAAGAGCATAAATATCATTATACTGGAATAAATAGGCGTTAAAATCACAATCAAAAGGTTCCGATTGGCTAAAAACTCCAAAAGTATTACACAAAAATATAAGAATAGTGAATTGGGAAATTAAACGCATTTGAGTCGTATTTTAATAATTAGAGTACTAAAATCAATAATTTGATAAGATTTTTCTTACATATTCTTCATAAGTGTATATATAACTAAATCATTTTCAAATTATTATATCCAACAGCTATTATTAACTCATCTGCTATGTTAAATTCTATATAATATAGATATGACAATAAACCTTTCTTAATTTTGTTAATTCAATTTTAAAATACCACTTGCTTTAACTAATTTGCAGTAACTTTTTTTAAACTTAGTATGCAAAACGTAACTCGACTTTTTGATTTTCCGTATTACCAACTCGAAAAGTATAATTTAGAAAAATCTCTAGTCACCAAATATGATGGGGAGTGGATTGCCACATCAACTAAAGAATATGTAGATTCTGCGAATAAAATTAGCCGTGCATTGCTTAGGTTAGGTATTCAAAAAGATGATAAAATAGCCGTAATATCTTCTACCAACAGAACGGAGTGGAATATTATGGACATAGGTATTCTCCAATTGGGAGCTCAAAACATACCTATTTATCCGACCATTTCAGCTGAAGAATATGAATATGTGCTTAATCACAGTGAATCCATCTACTGTTTTGTTTCAGATTCGGAAGTTTTTGAAAAAGTAAAAAAAGTATTAAAAACAACCCAACTAAAGGAAGTCTATAGTTTTGATAAAATAGAAGGTTGTAAGCATTATTCTGAGTTATTTGAACTTGGTGAGGATGATAGTAATCAACCTGAAGTTCAAAAAAGAATGGATGCCGTTTTACCTTCCGATCTAGCAACCATTATTTATACTTCGGGTACAACGGGCAAACCAAAAGGAGTAATGCTTTCTCATGATAACATTACCAGTAATGCCATAAGCGGAACAAAAAGATTACCTGTTGAAGGCAAGGGTGTAAGAATATTAAGTTTTTTACCTATTTGTCATATTTTCGAACGGCTCCTTATTTATGTTTATCAGAATGCAGGGGCAACAGTATATTTTGCTGAAGGACTAGATAAAATTGGTGATAATGCCAAAGAGATAAAACCAAATTTAATGTCTGTTGTTCCAAGACTTTTAGAAAAGGTTTTTGACAAAATAATGGCAAAGGGTGCTGAACTCACTGGAATAAAGAAAAAATTATTTTATTGGGCAGTTGGTATAGCTGAACAGTGGGAGCCTTATGGAAATAACGGACCTCTATATGGCCTTAAGCTTTCTATAGCAAACAAATTAATATTTAGCAAATGGCGTGAAGCTTTAGGAGGTGAATTACATACAATGGTTTCTGGTAGTGCAGCCCTTCAACCACGATTAGGAAGAATTTTTGGTGCTGCGGGCATGCAAGTGATGGAAGGTTATGGTCTTACTGAAACTTCACCCGTTGTTTCCGTAGGTATGTATGCCAATAAAATGTACAAAGTTGGATCGGTTGGTAAGGCGATTGATGATGTTGAAATTAAAATTGCAGATGATGGTGAAATCTTAATTAAAGGCCCTAATGTAATGATGGGTTATTATAAAGATGAGGAGCGAACAAATGCTGTTATGACTGGTGATTACTTTCACACTGGCGATAAAGGTGAAGTAGACCGTGAAGGCTTCTTAAAAATTACTGGACGTAAAAAGGAAATGTTTAAAACCTCTGGAGGTAAATATGTAATACCTACGTTACTCGAGAACGAATTAAAACAATCACGATTTATTGAACAAGTTATGGTCGTTGGCGAAGGAGAAAAAATGCCAGCAGCTATTATACAACCTAATTTTGAATTTGTAAGGGAGTGGTTAGCTAAACAGAAAAATATAACTAACGCCTCTGCCGATGAAATAGCAACTTCGCAAGATGTAATAGATCTAATTCAAAAAAAGGTGGATAAATGCAATGCTGGTTTTGGTAAATGGGAACGTATTAAGGTCTTTAGACTAACCAAGGATGCATGGACTCCTGAAGCCGGACACCTCACTCCTACTATGAAAATGAAAAGATCTGTCATTAAAGAAATGTACATGAATCTTTATAATGATATGTATGGTCGATCTTAACTAAAATATAGGTCGTCAACTATCTTAATATAAAGTTATCTTTTAGTATTTCTCAAAAATTTATTATGCATGCATAATAAATTTTTGTATATTTGGTTATACTTATAAAACCAATTATGCGAGATATTACTATAGATTATGCCCTTCGCGAAACTTGGTTATTGGTAGCTAAAATGTATAACGAAGAAGCTAAGAACTATGAAAGTACTATGGCAATGGGTTTTACACTTTTAAGCATAGATCCAAAGACAGGTACTCCCTCAACCGCCTTGGGACCTAAAATGGGAATGGAAGCTACAAGTCTAACAAGGATATTGAAGAGTCTTGAAGGAAAAGGGTTTATTAAGCGCAAGCCTAATCCAAAAGATGGTAGAGGTGTATTAATACATCTTACTGATACGGGTTTAGAAAAAAGAAACCTGTCGAAGAACGCAGTTTTATGTTTTAATGAAATGGTTTTACAAAATGTATCGGAAGAAAAGATAAAGGCCTTTTTTGAGGTTACACAGACTATTAACAAACTTATTTTAGAGAAGAATATATTTTCAGATAATACTACAAACAAATAACAAAGTACAGCAATGCGTAAACACATTAATAAGGTCGCAGTAATAGGATCCGGAATTATGGGAAGTGGAATTGCTTGCCATTTTGCCAATATAGGGGTTGAAGTGCTTCTATTAGATATTGTACCCAGAGAGTTGAATGCAAAAGAAAAAGCCAAAGGCTTATCTTTAAATGACAAAGTAGTAAGAAATAGATTAGTAAATGATTCGCTTTCTGCAGCATTAAAATCTAAGCCCTCTCCTATTTATTCACAAAAATTCGCATCGAGAATTGCCACTGGTAATTTGGAAGATGATATTGCAAAAATCTCAAAAGTTGATTGGATTATAGAGGTTGTAGTTGAACGCCTAGACATTAAGAAAATGGTTTTCGAGAATATTGAAAAACATAGAACACCAGGCACATTAATTACCTCAAACACCTCTGGCATTCCTATTAAATTTATGAGTGAAGGGCGAAGTGATGATTTTCAAAAGCATTTCTGTGGCACTCACTTTTTTAATCCAGCACGCTATTTAAAATTATTCGAGATTATCCCTGGTCCAAAAACAGACCCAGAAGTACTTGATTTTTTGAATGGATATGGTGAGCAATTCTTAGGTAAAACATCGGTAGTAGCAAAGGATACTCCGGCTTTTATTGGTAATAGAATCGGTATTTTCAGTATTCAGAGTCTTTTTCATATGGTGAAAGAAATGGATATGACAGTAGAAGAAGTCGATAAATTAACTGGCCCTGTTATTGGTCGTCCAAAATCGGCAACCTTTAGAACAGTTGATGTTGTAGGCTTAGATACTTTGGTTCACGTTGCAAATGGTATTTATGAAAATTGCAAGGATGATGAGCGTCATGAATTATTTAAATTGCCCGACTTCATAAATACTATGATGGAGAACAAATGGTTAGGAAGCAAAACTGGCCAAGGCTTTTACAAAAAATCAAAAGATGCAAAAGGCAAAACTGAGATTTTGACCTTAGATCTAAATACAATGGATTATCGCTCTAAAAAGAGTGCGAAATTTGCAACATTAGAATTAACCAAAACTATTGACAAAGTTGTTGACCGTTTTGCTGTTCTTGTTGATGGAAAAGATAAAGCGGGCGAATTCTACAGAAAAAGTTTCGCCGCCCTGTTTGCCTATGTTTCACATCGTATTCCTGAAATATCAGATGATATTTATAAAATTGACGATGCCATGAAAGCTGGTTTTGGCTGGGAACATGGTCCTTTTCAAATTTGGGATGCTATTGGAGTGGAAAAAGGCTTAGAAATAATGAAATCGGAAAATGTTAATGCAGCTCCTTGGGTTGCCGAAATGTTGTCTTCTGGTCAAAAATCTTTTTATGCTATAAAAGATGGTGCTACTTATTTTTATGATATTCCTAAAAAATCAGTTGAGAAAATTCCAGGTCAGGATGCATTTATCATTTTGGATAATATTCGCAAATCAAACGAAGTATTTAAAAATAGTGGTGTAGTAATTGAGGATATTGGCGATGGCATATTGAATGTTGAATTTCAGTCTAAAATGAATACTATTGGTGGTGATGTGTTAGCAGGACTCAATAAAGGAATTGACCTTGCCGAAAAGGATTTCCAAGGACTAGTAGTTGGAAATCAAGCTGCTAATTTTTCTGTTGGAGCCAACATAGGAATGATTTTTATGATGGCTGTTGAGCAGGAGTACGATGAGTTGAACATGGCAATTAAAATGTTTCAAGACACAATGATGCGCATGCGATATTCTTCAATCCCAACAATTTCAGCTCCTCATGGAATGGCATTAGGTGGTGGTTGTGAACTTTCGTTACATGCTGATAAGGTAGTCGCCGCCGCAGAAACTTACATGGGTCTTGTAGAATTTGGTGTTGGAGTAATACCTGGCGGAGGCGGTTCTAAAGAGATGGCGCTTCGTGCTCAAGATACCTTTTTGAAAGGTGATGTTGAATTGAACGTTTTACAAGAATATTTCTTGACCATTGGAATGGCTAAAGTATCTACTTCAGCTTACGAAGCATTTGATTTAGGTTTGCTTCAAAAAGGAAAGGATGTTGTTGTTGTAAATAAAGACAGACAAATAGCCACAGCAAAAGCACATGCTAAACTAATGGCAGAAGCGGGTTATACAAAACCACCAAAACGAAAAGATATTAAGGTTTTAGGAAAGCAGGCTTTAGGAATGTTTGTAGTAGGAACCGATTCAATGGAAGCAAGTCACTATATAAGTGAGCACGATAAAAAAATTGCGAATAAACTAGCGTATGTTATGGCCGGTGGCGATTTATCAGAACCTACTCGCGTATCTGAGCAATACCTTTTAGATATTGAAAGAGAGGCCTTCTTATCACTTTGTACCGAGAAGAAAACCCTAGAACGCATTCAACACATGCTTAAAACAGGTAAACCATTAAGAAATTAAGAAACATGAAAACTGCATATATAGTAAAAGGATACAGAACTGCTGTTGGAAAAGCTCCCAAAGGTGTTTTCCGTTTTAAGCGAACTGATGAATTGGCTGCCGAAACCATTGAATACATGATGAAGGAATTGCCAGAATTTGACAAAAAACGTATTGATGATGTAATAGTTGGAAATGCAATGCCAGAGGGATCTCAAGGCTTGAACATGGCTAGATTAATTTCATTAATGGGATTGGATATTGTTGATGTACCCGGCGTAACAGTAAATCGTTTCTGTGCTTCAGGTTTGGAAACTATTGGTGTTGCTGCTGCAAAAATTCAAGCTGGAATGGCAGATTGCATTATTGCTGGTGGTGCAGAAAGTATGAGTTCTGTACCCATGACTGGTAATAAACCAGAGCTCAATTATGATTTAGCAAAATCTGGGCATGAAGATTACTATTGGGGAATGGGTAATACGGCAGAAGCCGTAGCAAATGAGTACAAAGTATCTCGAGAAGACCAAGATAATTTTGCTTACAACTCACACATGAAAGCTTTAAAAGCTCAAGCAGAAGACCGTTTTCAGAGTCAAATAGCTCCAATTGAAGTGGAAGAAACCTATTTGGATTCCAATGGAAAAAAAGCACATAAAAAATATACTGTAACCAAAGATGAAGGGCCAAGAAAAGGTACTTCAGTTGAAGTATTAAATAAATTAAGGCCGGTGTTTGCCGCTGGTGGTAGTGTAACCGCTGGTAACTCCTCTCAGATGAGTGATGGAGCTGCATTTGTTTTAATCATGAGTGAGGAATTGGTAAAAGAATTAAATCTTGAACCCATAGCTCGGTTAGTAAATTATGCTGCCGCAGGTGTTCCCCCAAGAATTATGGGTATTGGTCCTGTTGCTGCTATACCGAAGGCATTGAAACAAGCTGGGTTAAAACAGAATGATATTGAGCTCATTGAATTGAATGAAGCTTTTGCTTCACAATCACTAGCCGTTATGCGCGAATTAAATTTAAATCAAGATATCGTGAATGTAAATGGTGGTGCCATCGCTTTGGGTCATCCTTTAGGATGTACTGGCGCCAAATTATCAGTTCAACTATTTGATGAAATGCGCAAAAGAGATATGCAAAGTAAGTATGGTATGGTAACCATGTGCGTGGGCACCGGACAAGGGGCAGCAGGTATTTTTGAATTCCTAAACTAGTAGCCTCATAATCCTTTAACAGGGAACTATAAACGAATAAAAAATAATTATATAACTAAAATTACCCCGTAACAGTTCTCCCTTTTGGGGAGTTAGAGGGGCTTAGATTATGGCAACAGAAGAGAAAGAAATATTAAGAGGAGGTCAATTCTTAGTTAAAGAAACTAAATGCGAAGACGTATTTACTTTGGAGGACTTATCCGAAGAACAAAAAATGATGCGTGATAGCACTAAAGAATTTGTTGATCGCGAACTTTGGGCACATTGGGAACGTTTTGAGAAAAAAGATTATGCATATACTGAAGAGTGTATGCGTAAAGCAGGAGAACTAGGACTATTAAGTGTTGCTGTACCAGAATCATATGGTGGTATGGGAATGGGTTTTGTTTCTACCATGCTCGTCTGTGATTATATTTCTGGAGCTACAGGCTCTTTTAGCACTGCATTTGGAGCGCATACAGGTATTGGAACTATGCCAATTACCCTCTATGGCACTGAAGAACAGAAACAAAAATATGTACCAAAATTAGCCTCAGGTGAATGGTTCGGAGCTTATTGCTTAACGGAACCTGGTGCCGGCTCTGATGCAAATTCAGGTAAAACAAAAGCTGTATTATCTGGAGATGGAAAACATTACAGTATTTCTGGTCAGAAAATGTGGATTTCAAATGCAGGCTTTTGCAGCATGTTCATTGTTTTTGCACGTATAGAGGATGATAAAAATATTACCGGTTTTATTGTTGAAAATGATCCTGAAAATGGCATCACTTTAGGTGATGAAGAAAAAAAATTAGGAATTCACTCCTCCTCTACCCGTCAAGTATTTTTTAGTGACACAAAAGTACCAGTGGAAAATATGCTATCGGATCGTGGTAATGGTTTTAAAATAGCGATGAATGCTTTAAACATTGGTCGAATTAAATTAGCAGCAGCATGTTTAGAAGCGCAAAGACGTGTAATTAACGAAGCTGTAAATTATGCGAATGAACGTATCCAATTTAAAACTCCAATCATGAATTTTGGCGCTATTAAAGCTAAAATTGCAACAATGACAACGAACGCCTATGCTGGTGATTCTGCAAGTTATAGAGCTGCCAAAAACATAGAAGATCGTATTGCTTTACGGGAAGCTGCAGGTAATTCTCACCAGGAAGCAGAACTAAAAGGTGTTGAAGAATATGCCATTGAATGTTCTATTTTGAAGGTCGCAGTTTCTGAAGATGTTCAAAATACAACTGACGAAGGTGTTCAAATTTTTGGTGGAATGGGCTTTAGTGCCGATACTCCAATGGAAAAAGCTTGGAGAGACGCTAGAATAGCAAGAATCTACGAGGGAACAAATGAAATCAATAGAATGCTTTCGGTTGGTATGTTAGTTAAAAAAGCTATGAAAGGCCATGTTGATTTACTAGGTCCAGCAACAGCAGTTGGCGAAGAATTGATGGGTATACCATCTTTTGATACTCCTGACTTTTCTGAATTATTTGCTGAAGAGAAAGATTTATTAGCACGATTGAAAAAAGTATTTTTAATGGTAGCTGGTAGTGCCGTTCAAAAATATGGTCCAGATTTAGAAAATCACCAACAATTAATGTTGGCAGCTTCAGATATTCTCATCGAAGTATATATGGCTGAAAGCACATTATTGCGTACGGAGAAAAACGCAAAACGTTTTGGCGAAGAAGCACAAACAACACAAATTGCAATGTCAAAATTATACTTATATAATGCGACGGAAACCGTTATTCAAAAAGGTAAAGAAGCAATTATTTCTTTTGCTGAAGGTGACGAGCAACGTATGATGTTAATGGGATTAAAACGTTTTACAAAATATACAAATAACCCTAACGTAGTAGCTTTGCGCACACAAATAGCTGATAAAGTAGCTGCAGATAATGGGTATACCTTTGACTAATTCAAATTATTAATTTAATTGAATAAAAAAAGCCGACTAATTAATTATAGTCGGCTTTTTGATTTAATATATGATTGTGATTACAATTACTCTCGCATCGATTCTAAAATTGATTCATCAGAGTCTTTATTAGAAAAGAGAATGGCACATTCAATAAGTGCTAAATGGGAATATGCTTGTGGAAAGTTCCCTAAAAGCCTTTTAGATTTAAAATCTACATCTTCACTAAATAATCCTAAATGGTTACTATACCTAAGTAACTGATCAAAATACTTCATTGCTTTTTCTTCTTCCCCTATTTTATACAAACTATTGATAAACCAAAATGTACAAATTGTAAATGAAGATGATGGAAGTCCAAAATCGTCTTCATTTTTGTAACGATACAGAAGCCCATCATTATTCAAGTCCTTTTCAATCGCCTTTACCGTACTTACAAATTTTGGATCTTTAGCAGGAATAAAACCATACGATTCCATTAATAAAACAGAAGCATCTAAATAATCAGAGCCATACGATTGTACAAAAGATTTAACCTTAGGGTTCCAAGCATTCGCATGAATATCTTCCCTAATTTCCTCCTCTAATTGCAACCATTTTTCAACTTTTCTAGTCTTCTTAAATATTTTTGCCACTTTTATTGCTCGATCAATAGCAACCCAACATAAAACTTTCGAAAAAGTAAAATGTCGATCCTCAGCTCTAAATTCCCAGATACCCTTATCAGGTTCTTCCCAGTGCTTAGAAACAATCCAAACGATTCCCTTCGTTATACTCCAAAGTTCTTCACCATTTTCAATATCTATGCTAAACTTCACTAATTGCGTGTAAATTACATCCATTAAAATGCCATAGATGTCATTTTGCTTTTGTGCGTAGGCAGCATTTCCAACTCTAACTGGCTTCGACCCTTTATAACCCGCAAGGTGTTCCAAAGTTTCTTCTGTTAACTTTTTCTCCTTATTAATCCCATACATAATTTGCAGCTTCTCATCCTTATCTGGGATTAAGTCTATTATAAATTGTAAATACCTACGGGCCACATTTTTATGACCCAATTCAGAAATCACACGCACGACCATTGATGCATCACGAATCCAACAAAAACGATAATCCCAATTTCTTACTTCACCAATTGTTTCTGGCAGTGATGTTGTAGCAGCCGCTAATACAGCACCTGTTTTATCGTAACTTAATAATTTTAGGGTAATAGCACTTCTACTTATTTCAGCATTGTATTTTCTATAAGTAGGCGTTGTACTACTCCAATTTAACCAATACACTTTTGTACGTTCTAATTCTAGGTAAATACTTTTTGTATTGGGCATAAGAATTTTCTCATTATACCCCATTAAGAAATACCCATCCTTTTTAATTTCAATCTCTCTACCTTCAACAACTGCATTTTTATTGAAAGAGGTATAGAGGAAAACCGTATCAAATTTATCGCCATGTGTTAGACTGGCAACAAAGTTATGTTTTACAAAAGTTTCAGTAACGCCAGCAGCATACTCCAATTTAGGATTATACTTAACACTAAATTTAGGCCTACCAGATACGTGACGTACATATCTTACTAATTCTGGAGGAGAATGATAACTACCATCTTCTTTATGGTATCGCGGCATAAAATCTCGAATTTCAAAAATATTCTCTCCATCAGAAAATCGAGTAATTAAAACCGCTGTATGTTTTTTATAACGTTGGGTAATTGTATAATTATCGTCAACCAATATTTCAAAACTTCCTCCAATTTCTTCATCTAGCAATTTTGCCATAACAGATGAGGAGTCAAATTCAGGCAAACAGCACCAATCGATACTACCCGTTTTTGAAACTAATGCTGCACTTCTACAATTTCCTATTATTCCGTAGTCTAAATTATCCATTCAATAAAAATATCTATTCAATCTGTTTAACAATTGGTTTTGCGCTTCAATTTGTCGAAATTTAAAGACAAAGAATTTAATAGCAGTCAAAAACTTACAAAATATGAGTAAAACTATCATAATCTCAAATAGATTACCAGTTCAATTACAAATTAGCAATGGTGGCATTACTGCAGTGCCAAGTGTTGGCGGTTTGGCGACAGGAATGAAATCTGTTCATTCTAGTGGTGATAGTCTATGGATTGGCTGGAGTGGATTAACGGATGAAGAGATACCAGATGAACTTTCAGGTAAAATTGACGAAGCTTTAGCTAAACACGGTTCTTCTAAAGTGAGATTAACAGCCGATGAAGTTGATGGCTTTTACTATGGCTTTAGCAATAGAACCATTTGGCCACTATTTCACTATTTCTTAGAATATTCAGAATTTGAATTAGACAGTTGGAACACGTATAAGGCTGTAAATCAAAAATTCGCAGATGCTATTTTAGAAAAAGCAGGTGATGAAGATACAATATGGGTCCACGACTATCAATTAATGCTTGTACCGCAAATGGTTCGTGAAAAACGGCCGAACATTTCAATCGGCTTCTTTTTACATATTCCGTTTCCTTCTTTCGAAATTTTTAGAACAATGCCTTGGCGTGAAGAAGTTTTAAGGGGGTTATTAGGATCAGATTTAATAGGTTTTCATATCTATGACTATGAAAGACACTTTTTAAGTTCGGTAAGAAGATTACTTGGTCTTGATGTTAGTTTTAATGATATATATTTAGACAACCGCGTCATTAAAGTAGATTCCTTTCCAATGGGAATAGACTATAAAAAATTTAGAGGCGCTGCAGAAGAACATGAAAAAAGAACACCCGATGAAGTATCTGAATTACAAAAAAGACTTAACTCACACAAAGTATCCGACCCTGACAACAAATTTTTACTATCGATAGATCGTTTAGATTATTCAAAGGGTATTGCAAAACGTTTAAACGCTTTCGAGTATTTTTTAAATAAATATCCGCAATATAAAGAAAAGGTACGCTTAATAATATTAGCCGTACCATCACGTTCCAACGTACCACAATATCAATTATTAAAAAGAGAAATTGATGAATTAGTTGGACGAATTAATGGTGAGTTCTCAACGGTTAGCTGGACACCAATTTGGTATTTCTACCGCTCCATGCCGTTTGACAATTTAATTGATTTGTATACCTCGAGTGATATTGCATGGCTAACGCCACTACGGGATGGAATGAACTTAGTTGCCAAAGAATATATAGCCACCAGAACAGATAAAACTGGTGTACTTATTTTAAGTGAAATGGCTGGGTCTGCCAATGAAATGAACGAATCGTTATTAATTAATCCTAACAATTTTGAACAAATTGCAGATGCTATTAATGAGGCGATAAACATGCCTATTGAAGAGCAACAAGCTAAAAATGAACAACTTCAAAAACGATTAGAACGATATAATGTGGAGAAATGGGCGAATGATTTCATGACTTCATTGAAAGAACAGCGTGATAGAGAAGCTGCAAATGTTTCTGCTAGAATTACCGAAGATAGGTTGGCGACGATTGTTCAGGAATATTCTAAAGCAAAAAAACGCTTGCTATTCTTAGATTATGATGGTACGTTGGCTGGCTTCCATAATGATCCGCAAAAAGCCGGACCTGATGAAGAATTATATGAATTATTAGACACGCTCCACAATCAAGAAGGAACAGAACTTTTTCTAATAAGCGGTCGTGATAAGGATACTTTTACCAAATGGTTTTTGCCAAAGGGATATAATATGATTGTTGAACATGGCGTATGGATTTCTAGAAAAGGTGAACCTTTTAAGCTCTTAGAAAACGTTAAGAATGATTGGATGGAAAAAATAAGACCTGTATTAGAATCATTTGTAGATCGTACTCCAGGAAGTTTCATTGAAGAAAAGAATTATTCATTAGCTTGGCATTACCGAAAAACGGACCCCGATTTTGGCAATTTACGAGCTACAGAGCTTTCAACTGTGCTAACAAGTTTAATAGGAACGGATGATTTAAGCGTATTAAATGGTAATAAGGTTATGGAAGTAAAAAGTAGCAATGTTAATAAAGGTCGAGCTTCTATGCGTATGTTAGGCGAAGCCGATTATAACTTTGTATTTGCCATAGGAGATGATTGGACCGATGAATTTATGTTCCAAGAATTACCAGATAGTACAGTAACTGTTAAAGTAGGGCGACAAAAAACATCAGCAAAGTATTTTGTAGAGGATACAAAAAAGGTACGAACATTACTAAAAGCTTTTATAAAATCGTGATACAATCCAATTAAACTTTTAGCTTTGGCAAATAATTTAAAAAGTACAACACCATAATGATCATAGCACCTAAAACTCGTGGATTTATCTGTATTACCTCACATCCAGATGGCTGTGCACAAAGCGTATCAAATCAAATAGATTATATAAAATCAAAAGGTAAAATTGAAGGTGCTAAAAAAGTACTTGTAATTGGAGCATCAACAGGCTTTGGTTTAGCATCTAGAATAACAAGTGCTTTTGGTTCTGAAGCATCAACAATAGGGGTATTTTTCGAAAAACCGCCTTCTGAGGGTAGAACCGCATCTTCTGGCTGGTACAATACCGCAGCGTTTGAGAAAGCAGCACATAAAGAAGGGCTCTATGCTAAAAGTATTAATGGAGATGCCTTTTCGCATGCAATAAAAGATGAAACATTAGCCCTAATAAAAGCTGATTTAGGTCAAATTGATATGCTAGTATATAGTCTAGCCTCGCCGGTAAGAACACATCCTGATACTGGTGTTCGTTATAAGTCTACATTAAAACCAATTGGTGAAAAATACACTAATAAAACGGTAGATTTTCATACAGGTGAGGTAAAAGAGATTAGTATAGAACCTTGTACCGAAGAAGATATCACCAACACGGTTGCAGTAATGGGTGGCCAAGATTGGGAAATGTGGATAAATGCATTGAAAAAAGAAAATTTACTTTCCCCAAATTTTAAAACGATTGCCTATTCGTATATTGGTCCAAAACTTACCGAACCCGTTTATAGAAAAGGAACTATTGGGAAAGCTAAAGATCATTTAGAGCAAACAGCATTTACAATTACTGACTCTTTAAAAGAACTTAACGGAAAGGCATATGTATCTGTAAACAAAGCACTTGTAACTCAATCTAGTTCTGCGATTCCAGTTATTCCCCTTTATATTTCGTTATTGTATAAGGTGATGAAAGCCAATTGCGTTCAAGAGGGATGCATTGAGCAAATTCAACGTTTATATGCCGAGCGCCTATTTGTTGAAGAGACACCTACAGATGATGAAGGAAGAATTCGTGTTGATGATTGGGAAATGCGAGAAGACATTCAAGAGCAAGTAACTAAATTATGGGAGCAAGCGACTACAGAAACACTTCCTTCTATCGGAGATTTAGAAGGTTATAAAACTGAATTTTTCAATCTTTTTGGATTTAATTTCGATGAGATTGATTACACCGCAGATACCAATGAAGTAGTAGTAATACCCAGTTTAGAGAGTTAAATACTGGCATTGTTATTGTAAATAAAAATTTAAGAAATTAATATTAAAATAATCAATAAACAGCTTAAAAAATACAATAGTCTAATTATAAGACTAAAATTTTTTGATTAGAAAATCACTATTTAAACAGATGAAAAAAACCATTTTATTCATAGCAGTTTTTGTTTTTATTTGTAGCAATATTTTTGCGCAAGAATTTACGATGCAAGACACTTTACGTGGGAGTATTACACCAGAACGTGCTTGGTGGGATTTAAATTACTATCATTTAGATTTAGAGGTAAACCCCGATGAAAAATTCATAGCTGGATCAAACACCATTCGTTACAAAGTTTTAGAAAATAAAAAAAAGCTATTACAAGTAGATTTACAACCACCATTAAAAATTGAGAAAGTTACCCAAGATGGTAAAGTGCTAAAGATAACTTCAAAAGGAAATGCACATTTCGTTCATTTAAAAAAGAAACAGGTAAAAGGCGAATTTAATGAGGTAATAGTTCACTATTCTGGCAAGCCCAAAGAAGCTGTACGAGCACCATGGGATGGTGGTTTTTCTTGGAAAAAAGATGAGAATGGAAAGCATTTTGTCGCTACTTCATGCCAAGGTTTAGGAGCAAGTGTATGGTGGCCAAATAAAGATCATATGTACGACGAAGTAGATAGTATGCTAATGAGTGTTACTGTTCCCAAAGACTTAATGGATGTTTCTAATGGCCGTTTAAGGGGTGTTGATGATAATGGAAGTACAAAAACTTACCATTGGTTTGTAGACAGTCCGATTAATAATTACGGTGTAAATGTTAATATTGGAGATTATGTTCATTTTGGCGAAAAATTTAAGGGTGAAAAAGGCATATTAGATATGGACTATTATGTGCTTCGCGACAACTTACAAAAAGCTAAAAAACAGTTTAAACAGTCCCCAATGATGATGCAGGCTTTTGAACATTGGTTTGGCCCCTACCCTTTTTATGAAGATAGCTTTAAATTGGTAGAGGTTCCATATTTAGGCATGGAGCATCAAAGTTCTGTCACTTATGGTAATAAATATAATAATGGTTATTTAGGGCGAGATTTATCTGGTTCTGGTTGGGGATTAGAATTCGATTATATTCTTATACACGAGGCGGGTCATGAATGGTTTGCAAACAATATAACCTATAAGGATATTGCAGATATGTGGATTCATGAAAGTTTTACTACGTATTCAGAAAATATATATGTTGATTATCATTTTGGAAAAAAAGCTGCTGAGGAATATGTAATTGGAATAAGAAAAAATATAAAAAATGACAAACCTATTGTTGGAAAATACGATGTAAATTCAAGAGGTAGTGGCGATATGTATCCTAAAGGTGCGAATATGATTCATAATATTCGTCAGTTGGTAAACGACGATGAAAAATGGCGTCAATTATTACGTGATATGAATAAAGATTTTTATCATCAAACAGTAACTACGGAGCAAATTGAAAATTATGTGAGTGAAAAATCGGGTATGGATTTATCAAAGTTCTTCGACCAATATTTAAGAACAAATAAAGTACCACTACTTGAATATAAAATTGATGGTAATACCTTAAATTACAAATACACAAATGTTGTAGATGGGTTTAAAATGCCGGTAAGGTTTAGTATTAATGGTGAATTTGAATGGATTAATCCAACTACTGAATGGAGCTCTCAAGAAATAAAGGGCGATTTATCTAAAATGCTAATCGACCCAAATTTCTACATTGAATCGAAATTGGTAAATTAAACATTTGCAATATTAATACTCTTCAAACTAATCTAAATGATTTTAAAAAAAAGGTAAACGACTTTATGTCGTCGAATACACCTTTTATATTTATTATTGATTTTAAAATGCAAAATCCTTTTGCTTTCACTTTAGAAGAGCTTGAAGAAAGAGGCTTTTTATATGACATAAAAGGGAATACTAACAGCTTAAAAGAACGACAAGTTTCGGATGTGATCCAATTAAAGATCAATCCTTTATCGTTTGACACCTATTCTAAAGCTTTCAATGAAGTACAAGCCAACATTAATAAAGGAAATTCATTTTTATTAAATCTAACTTTCCCATCTATCGTTGAAACCGATGCTACTTTAGATAAAATTTTTCATGCAGCTCAAGCGCCCTATAAATTATATGCAAAAGATAATTTTGTTGTTTATTCACCAGAGTGTTTTGTAAAAATAAAAGATGGATATATTTATTCTTATCCTATGAAAGGCACAATTGATGCCAACATGCCCAATGCTAAAAACACATTGCTACATAGCAAAAAGGAAATTAGAGAGCATAATACTATTGTAGATTTAATACGAAACGACCTCTCTATGGTGGCTTCAGAAGTTACTGTTACTAAATTTCGATATTTAGAAAAAATAAAATCTGGTCAAAACGAAATACTACAAACAAGCTCAGAAATTAGAGGAAAGCTTCCTAAAGATTGGGAAAAGAATTTTAGTGAATTACTTTTAAAATTATTGCCTGCTGGTTCTATAAGTGGTGCTCCTAAAAAGAAGACCCTAGAGATTATTACAGCAGTTGAAGTTAAAGAACGTGGTTATTATACAGGAGTCTTTGGAATTTTTGATGGACAAAACATTGATAGCGCTGTTAGTATTCGCTTTATTGAAAAGGACAAGGATAAACTCTGGTATCGCAGCGGTGGAGGCATTACATCGTTGAGCAATGCTGAAGAAGAATATCAGGAACTTTTAAAAAAAATATATGTACCCACTAATTGAGACTATTTGCATTTTAGATGGGGAAATTCAAAATCTAGAATGGCATCAAAAGCGATATGAAACTTCATATGAGAAAATGTATGCCAAAACCTCCAAATCTAAATTAGTTTCCAATTTAAATATTCCTAAAGAATATACAGCTGGAATTTCTAAATTACGAATTTCATATAATGAAAAAAGTAAAAGAATTGAGATCGAAAAATACACACCTAATCACATAAAAACACTTAAACTTGTTTTCACCAATAGTATAGATTATAGTTTAAAATATGCTAATAGAACTATTTTAAAAGCACTCCTAGCTGAAAAAGGGAATTGCGATGACATTCTAATTATTAAAAACGGAATGGTTACAGACGCATCGTATGCAAACATAGTATTTACAGATGGTAAAAAATGGTTTACTCCCAATTCACCACTTTTAAAAGGCACTTGTCGTGCACGGCTTTTATCAGAAAAACGAATTATGGAAATTGATATTAGTACAGGAGACTTATCTCGGTATATCGGATTTCAACTTATTAACGCAATGAACGATTTAAATGAATCCAAGTATATTCAAATCGAGAATATTGTGGCATAAAAAAAGCATCCGCCGAATGACGAATGCTTTTAATACCTCTTTATATTTATAAATAATCTACTTTTTCTCTCTTTTTAACACCACCGATTTGGAACCAGTAAGTGGTATTGCACCTTCTGCCCCATTATCTGTGTAACTGGCAGTTAATACCATTAATTCACCCGATTCATTATCTTCAGCTTTAATTGCTCCTTTAGCAGGCAAAGAAGGCTTCATTGCATTATCACCACTTAAGGACAAAATATAAGTTGCAATTTGGCGCGTTTCATCAGAAGTAATATTTGGATGCGCAGGCATCGTTACTTCTCCCCAAACACCAGTTCCACCTTCAGCCATTTTCTTTTGCAAATAGGCCATTGCATTTTTGTCGTCTTTGTATTTATCAGCAACCGCCTTGTAATTAGGTCCTATTGAAGCTTCCGCCTCTTTATGGCATGTTTTACAATCCATCGCTTGTGTAAGTGCTTTTCCTGTAACTGTAGCCGAAACTTGTTGATGCCCTAAAGACATCGCTGCTTCATCCATTCCTTCTAAATAATCAACAGAAACAAAAATATTATCTTCGTTAATTTCCTCTCCTTCAACATCTGTTACGGACACCTCATAATGAACAATTTGTCCTGGCACATAAAAAGTTGAATTTCCACCTTTTATATCGATGTTTAAAACAGGCCTAGAATTACCGGCTACAATTGTAGTGATAGAGCTCTTTGCAGACTCACCCTGATTATCTTTTACTTCTACAGAAACTTTATAATCTCCAGCTTCAGCATACGTATGAGAAATTTTCGGTTCCGAAGTTTCCTGTGTTTCACCATTTCCTAAATTCCACACATAACTTAAAGCATCCCCTTCGCGATCCATTGCTTCAACATTAGCGTTAATAGTTAAAGGTAATTTTCCCGAAGTATGATCCACAATCAACTTTTCGATTACCGGTGGTCTATTACCTCCATTATATTCTATATAACTTAGTGCCGCATTTTCGTTTGCAGAAAACCAGCCACTACCATACTCCAATAAGTACATACGACCACTAGGCGACATTTCAACATCGATTAGATTATTCACTTTAATATCAGAAGCAAAAGGTTCCATTTTATTAAAGCTTCCATCTTCGAATAAAGTAACGGCCATCATCCATCCGCGCATCCATTCGTAAATTATTGTTTTACCATCATAATAGGATGGCAATTCACCGCCATTTGGATAAAGATCTGAATAAAAGGTAGGACCAGCCATAGCATTTCTACCACCAGTTCCTACTTGTGGAAACAACGATGTTTCAGCGTATGGATAATAAACATACGACGGAGTAGTTGGCGGTAATTCACGCAAACCAGTATTGTTTTTAGAATCATTAATAGGTTTTAACGGATCAAAAGCTTCTCCAAACTCCCCTGTTTCATAATTATATGAACGATAAGGGAAATTATTTCCAATAAAAAGTGGCCAACCAAAATTACCTGCTTTTAAAGCAAGATTCATTTCATCCTAACCTCTAGGCCCCCTTGTATCCAACGAATCACCTCGAGCATCAGGACCTACTTCTCCCCAAAATAAGTAATTGTTCTTTGGGTCTACCGAAATACGATATGGGTTTCTATGCCCCATGGTGTAAATTTCTGGTCTTGTTTTTTCGGTACCAACCGGAAATAAATTATCAGTTGGAATATCATAGCTTCCATCCTCGTTCATTTTAATACGAAGAATTTTTCCTCTTAAATCGTTTGTATTCCCAGAAGAACGACGTGCATCGTATTGTTCATGACCTGGATTATCATTTAATGGTGCATATCCATTATTAACATATTTCTCCCCTTTTTCGTTAAAAGGAGTTGCGTTATCACCTGTAGATAAATACAACAAGCCATCACCACCAAAAGCAATTGAACCTCCCGTATGGCAGCAAATTTCTCTATCAGAATAAACATCCAGTATTTTCTGTTCGGAAGCTAAATCAAACTTACCATCAACATATAGAAACCTTGATAATCTATTTACTGATAAGTCACCAGATGGTGCATAATAAATATAAATCCAATGATTCGATTCAAAATTAGGATCCTTTTGCAAGCCCATTAAACCTTCCTCAGCATTTACACCGGGCGTATGCAAGGTTTTATCATAAACAGAAAGCTTAGCTATTTCAGTAATTTCTTGTGTTTCGGCATTGTATCGTAAAATTTCTCCACGTCTTTGACCGATTAGCACATCATTATTTGCTAAAATTGTCATTTCTGTTGGTTCAAAAAACTCGCCTTCGGCTAAAGTTATTTTTGAAAAACGATCAACATCTGGTGGTATTTGAGTTGTAGCTTTACTATAATCTAATTTTGCGTTTTCACCAATTGCATATTGAATTCCACCCAACAAATGCTTTAAAAAGGCTTCTTCTCCATAGGTTTCATCTGTATGACCAGCTCCGGTATAAAAAGCACGTCCTCCATCATATTCATGATACCATGCAAATGGATGGTTTTCGCCATTCTTCCCTCCTTCATAAGTTGATTCATCTACTGTCATTAAAATATTTACATCTGGGTTTATGTTTTTATAATTGTAAATTTCATCTGCACGATGCCAAACATCTTCTGCAAAATGTTTTGTTGCAATAAAATTTTTGTCCTTTATAATAAAATCAGCTTCTGGTGTACCGGCTGGATGACTCAGAAATTGCGCTCCTACCAATTTGGTATACCAACCCCAATCGTACTCCGTATCCGTAGCTGCATGTACTCCAATGTACCCTCCGCCAGATTGAATGTAACGTTCAAAGGCAGCCTCTTGCTTATGGTCAAGTACGTTCATAGTAGTACTCAAAAAGATTATCGCCGAATATTGTTTAAGGTTATCTTCGTTAAAGTGATCTGAATTTTTGGTAGTATCCACTTCAAATCCATTTTCGGCTCCCAATTTTTGAATAGCAGCGATTCCCGTTGGAATAGAGGCATGTTTAAATCCCATTGTTTTAGAAAAAACCAAAACTTTAGGTTTTCCCTCGCGTTTATTACCACAAGAAGTAATTAGGAGACCTAAAACTAATGTGATAGCTAAAAATATTTTTCGCATGTTTTTAAATTAAGTTGTTTTAGTTGAATCTCTAAATGTAATACATCTGCACCCTTTTCACCAAATCAGTACTGTTATATGTAGTATTTTTATGGACAATTTTAATATAAATGAAAGGATCTCAAGAATATTATTTTAAAAATCAATTGGAATTTAGAATGTGGCTTCATGAAAATCACACGCAATCTGAGGGTGTTTTTTTGATTTTTTACAAAGTTGAACACGAAATGGAAAGCATGCGATGGGAAGAGGCAGTACGTGTTGCCCTATGTTATGGGTGGATTGATAGTACTGTAAAAAGCCTTGGTAATGGAAAACGTCGACAATACTTTTGTCAAAGAAAATCCAAAAGCGTTTGGAGCAAAGTCAATAAGGATCATATTAAAGAACTCACTGCTGAAAAGTTAATGCACAAAAGTGGCTTAAATTCAATAAAAATTGCAAAAGAAAATGGTTCTTGGAAAGCTTTAGACGATGTTGAAAAAGGAGTAATTCCTAGTGAATTACAAATTGCTTTCGACGAAAACCCTACTGCTTTTTCTAATTTCAATAACTTTACTCGAAGTCAACGTAAAAGCTATTTGTATTGGTTAAATCAAGCGAAACGTGAAGCTACCAAAGAAAAGCGTATAACTGAAATTATTAAACTTTGTTCAAATAATATAAAATATAGAAATACTTGGTAATTAGTTTAATCATTTGAAAACCGGTGCCTAAATTACAACCATTATCTTTTATTATAAATTCTAAAATATTGTAAGGCAGCAAGTCCACCTATTACTGAAAAGCCCACCAGCATTAAAAAAACATATTGAAAACCTAATTCACCAGGGTACGTATCCAGCAGATAACCATAAACTAAACCTGCAAAAATATCTGGTGTGAATCCAACTACTGAAATTAAACCTACCGCTGTTCCTGTGTAAATTAAAGGTATACGACCTTCTTCCATTACTGCAAAATATAAAGCTCGTGCTGCGTACACACCAGTAGCGATAACTACAACGGAAAGTAAAAATAAAGCAGTATTAGTTGGCTCAATAAGGCCAATAGCAAAGAGTAAACCACCTATTACAGCAATTGCAAAACTACAGACCAAACTAAGGGAAATTTTAAAACGATCAATTACTAACCCTACTACAACACCAACTGCTGGTCGAAGAAATTGAAGAAAAGTTCCTACTTGACCAGATTTCACTTGATCGTAGTGCATAACCTCATTAGCGTATTGCGACAAAATATCGGTGATTTTATAACCAACATAGGCACACAAAATAATAACCATTAATAATTTAACTGCTGGCAATTTAAAGACAATAGCTATTTGTTCAACTGTAATTTTTTCAATCTGGATTTCTTTTTCTTCAACCCCCGACTTCATAAAAAACCATGTAAGACAACCAATAATACTAATTATTATAGCAGAAGAATAAATTACCTTTTTAAAAGCTAATTGTCGACTTTCCAAAGAAGCAACATCAACATTATCCACTATAAAAAACAAAAAAACAAGTACTCCTAACAAGCCAAATAAAGCACCTGTTAAGCCTCTTCCTCCATCTAAAAACCCAAATGCTCTACCCTGAGAGTTGGCACCACCCCATACTCTAGTCGCCTTAATCATTGGTGCCCAAAAGAGAAATATAGTTGTAAAACCCCAGTAGCCATATAAGACTCTAAGCACTAAATAAGAAGGAAATGTTGCAAAAAGCAACCCACCAAAAGCAGTCATCCATAGCGCGATTGCCATTAATTTTCGTGGAGGGTAACGATCGGCTAGTGGTCCACCGAACAAATAAGATACAACTGCAACAATGCCATAAACAAAAAAACAAAACCCAAGTTGAACATTATCCAGTTGAAACACCTCCAAAACAGTAGGTCTAAATATTCTTGGTAGCACAAAGGGAAGGATAAAAACTGCTTCGCCTGCTAGTATTAATAAAGCAAGATAAACCCAACTGACCGTTTGTTTCATAAGTGCTAAAAATACTTAAAATAAACGGGCAAATAATTTATGTGAAAATCAATATTCAGAACTAAATTTTATAGAACTTAAAGTTTTTGATATCTTTAAATCGATTGCTAATAATCAATAATTATCCTTTTTATTTTTAAAAAGGATTTACTTTTTAAAACGTTATATGAAACACTTTTTTTTAATTATTGTATTAATCTTTAGTGCTAAAACTTTTGCTCAAGAAAATGGTGAGAAAAAATTAGGCTCTTGGCATATGTATTTTGGAACTACAAAAATTGCTAATAAATTAAGTATTCATACAGAGGCCCAATTGCGGTACTACGAACAGGGCAAAAATTTTAATCAACTGTTATTACGTACGGGTTTAAATTATCATATTAGTTCAACCGCTATTGTAACAGGTGGATATGGCTATATTCCAACAGATGGCACTTTTGAAGAATTTCCTGATGAAATAAATTCTAAAGAACATCGCATTTTCGAACAGTTAATTTTGAAAAATAAAATATCCAATGTTGCTTTTGAGCATCGGTACCGGTTGGAACAACGTTTTCTAAATTTTGGAGATAGTAATGACACCCAACATAGAGCAAGATATAGACTTCAAGTAACAGTTCCATTGTCTAAAATTGTCTTTTTAAATTTTTATGATGAAATTTTTCTGAATCTTCAAGATGAAGTATTCTCGCAAAATAGATTGTACGGAGCCTTAGGTTTTAAAGTGTTTCAAAACATTTCGCTCCAAGTTGGCTATTTAAAAAACCATTTTAAATCTGCACATTTTGACCGCTTACAGATAGGAGTCTTTATAAATACCGACTTAAGTAAAAGCAACAAAAATAAAGCCAATGAATCTTCAAAAAATTGAATTTGAAAATGCAGAAGGACAATTATTAAAAGGTAGGTTAGAATTACCTCTAAATCAAGAACCGCATAACTTTGTAATTTTTGCACATTGTTTTACATGCAACAAAAACTTTTCAGCGGTTAGAAATATTAGTAGAGCCTTAACTGCTAAAGGATTTGGCGTTTTGCGCTTCGATTTTACAGGTCTTGGAGATAGCGAAGGCGATTTTGAAGACACAAATTTTTCCGGAAATATTGAAGACCTTATTGCAGCATCAAGTTATTTATCTGCAAACTACCAAGCCCCTACTCTTTTAGTCGGACATTCATTAGGTGGTGCAGCGGTAATTTTCGCAGCAGATAGAATTAAATCCATCAAAGCGATTGCTACAGTAGGCGCTCCTTCAAACCCTACTCATGTAAAACACTTATTTAAAAGTGATTTAAATGAGATAAATACTTCGGGTCTTGCAAAAGTTAATTTAAGCGGCAGAGATTTTACCATAAAAAAGCAATTTTTAAATGACTTAGAATCCAATTCTTTACCTGAAGTTGCTAAAAATTTGAGGAAAGCACTTTTAATAATGCACGCTCCACAAGACAATACCGTTGGAATAATTAATGCTGAAGAAATCTATCAGGCAGCCAGACATCCTAAGAGCTTTGTTTCGTTAGATGGTGCCGACCATTTATTAATGAATAAAAAAGATTCAATTTACGCTGGGGAAGTTATTGCAGGTTGGGCTAAAAGATATGTGGTAATTCCAGATAATATTCAGTTACAAACTAAACATCAAGTTGTTGCAAGTCTTGATGAAAATGATGGTTTTACAACTACCATGAAAGTAGGAAATCACAATATGTTGGCTGACGAACCTATATCTTTTGGTGGCAATGATTATGGGCCATCACCATATGAATTTGTTTCAGCAGGTCTTTCTGCATGTACAGCCATGACTGTGCAGATGTACGTAAAAAGAAAAGGATGGGATTTGGAAAATATTGAAGTACATACATCTTATGGTAAAGCACACGCTGAAGATTGTGAGAACTGCGAATCTGACAGCGCAAAAATAGACACTTTTAACAGGGAAATTAAATTGACAGGAAATCTGGATGAAAAACAAAAAGCTAGAATATTACAGATTGCCGATAAATGCCCTATTCACAAAACATTACATAGTAAAACTCAAGTAATCACAAGATTAATAACCTAATGAAGAGTAAGGTTTTTGATATTTCAATTACCGGCAAATATTTTGCGCTACATTTACCAGAAGGAGTGGTACAGCCCTTTCTTGAAAAAAATCTTAAGCGTGTAAAGGTTATAGCCCGTTTTCATAAAAATGAAATTACTTTTTATGGCGCCATTCAAAAAAGAAAAAATAATTTCTACATGATGTTTGGGAAACGCTACCAACAAGAATTACGAGTTTCTGAAAATGACATTTTTCAATTACAATTTTTTGAAGACCAATCAAAATACGGAGTTGAAATGCCCGAAGAAATGGAGGCAGTACTACAAAGCGATTTTAATGCGAGTGAAATTTTTGAATCCTTTACAGCTGGGAAGAAACGTGGACTTATTTATGGAATTTTGAGCTACAAAAATTCACAAACTAAAATTGACAAATCATTAATACTATGCGAGAATCTAAAAAGAGGCATTCGTAAGAATACGGATTTACTAAAATCATTTTAGCTCAGCCTTGAAATGCTTTTTTATAATACTTAACTTTGACGTATATCATTATTAATAAAACGCACTAATAGTACGTGTTAAAACCAATTTAAAGTATGAAAACAATTAAAATGGCTTTGTTAGGCTTAGTTCTAATAGCCTCATACAACTGTAAAGAGATAAAAAAAGAAGCTAAAGAAGATTTAGAAGCTATAGAAGCTGTTGCTAGTGAGCAATTCAGTTTAGTTCAAGATTCAACCAAAGTAAGCTTTACTGCTTATAAGACTTCTGAGAAATTACCAGTTGGCGGAACGTTCACTGAGATTAATTTTACAAACAGCAATTCAGGAGCTACAGCTTTAGAAGCACTTAATGGTACAGAGTTTTCAATACCGGTAAGTAGTTTATTTACAAATGATGCCACAGGAACAAGAGATCCTAAGCTTCTTGAATTCTTTTTTGGAGTTATGGAAAACACTACCCTAATTTCTGGAGTATTTAAAGTTTCGGCTGATGAGAAATCTTCTATTGACGTAACTTTAAATGGTAAAACAGGAAATATTCCTTTAGAAGTAGAAAAAACATCAGATGACCGTTACACGTTTAAAGGTGTAATGGAACTTGAAAAGTGGGATGCACTTGATGCGGTAGCTTCTATTAATAAAGCATGTGAAGCTTTACATACAGGTAAAGATGGTGTTAGCAAAACATGGAGTGATGTAGCTGTACAAGCTGAAGTATTATTGCAAAAAAAGTAATTGCTGTTACTCCTCATTAAAGAATATCCGATTAAAAAGGGCTGCCTAATGGCAGCCTTTTATTTTCCTTCCCATCCATTATTTAGTATTCACGATTTAAGAATAAAGTAGATTTAAAATTGCTTTTTCAACAAGTTTGGCTACATTAGACATCGCTAGAAAAAGATTTATGCAATTAGAACAATTAATTGAACGTTTTCAATCAAAGGACCCTAGGGCTTTTGAAAAATTGCATGGTATGTATTCCGAAAATATTTGCGGAGTCATTAATACAATCGTAAGAAATGATGTAATTGCAGAAGAAATTTGCCAAGATGTTTTCGTAAAAGCATGGAATAATGCTGAAAAATACAACACATCAAAAGGCAGATTTTTTACTTGGATGTTGAACATAGCTAGAAACGCTGCAATCGACGAACTACGCTCAAAGTCCCATAAACAACAAAAAAAGAACCTCCCTGTAGATTACTTCGTAGATATTGCAGATGACAATGAGAAAGATGATTTTACAGTTGACAAAAAACGACTTAAAAGCCTGATTATAAACCTAAAAGAAAAGTGTATAAAAATAATAGACCTTTTATATTTTAAAGGCTACACCCAAAAGGAAGCCTCAGAAGAGCTTGATATTCCTGTTGGGACTGTAAAAACTAGAAATAGAAGTTGCATCTCACAATTGCGTGAGAATATGAGTAATTAAGTAAGATGGATGTAAAACAATACATAGATTCAGGAATTCTCGAGCTGTATGTAGCTGGAAAACTTTCTGATGCTGAAAATCTAGAAGTTTATAAGCTATCTATGGAAAATTCTGAAATTCTTACTGAAATAGTAAGTATTGAAAATGCCATTCTTGAACTCACAAAAACTGCTTCTCCAAAAACCTCCTATAGTTTTGATACTATAAACACCAAAATTTCAATTTCAGAAGAAACAAAAGTTATTGATATTACCAAAAAGGATTCTAATTGGCCACAATACATGGGTTGGGCCGCAACAGTTTTATTTGCAGTTGGACTCTTTTGGATGTATAATCAAAATGAAAATTTAAAATCTGAATTAGAACTTGTAAATCAAGAAAACGACAAATTAGAACAACAAATTTCAGAATCAAATGCTTCATTAGAAAAATCGAATGAATTATTAACTACGCTTCGCGATAAGAATATATCTGTAGTTCCCCTTGGTGGACAAGAAGTCTCCCCTACTTCTTATGCTAAAGCCTATTGGAATAAAGACCAGCAAAAATTATTTATCGATGCACAAGGTTTACCAGAACCACCGGATGGTTTTGTATATCAAGTATGGTCTTTAAAACTTGATCCTTTGACACCTACTAGTGTTGGACTATTAGAAGATTTCTTAGACGATGAGAATAAAGTATTTACGTTAAACAATCCAAATTCTAATGGTACCGAGGCATTCGGAATTACATTAGAACCTTCAGGGGGAAGCGATGCTCCGAACTTAGAACAATTATATGCTTTAGGCGTAGTATCACAATCTTAATAACTTTTCGGCCACCCTCAACTATAGTTTTCATAAACTTAAATAGAGGCTTCTTTTATAGTAAAGTCATTTCTAAAACTATATGTTTTTAAAACACAATTGGTTATCTCTTATACTTTTAACACAAATTGGGTTTTTGTCTTATTAAATATTATTGATATTTGATAAAATAGAGAACTAAATGTAATGACAACAACTGAGGCAAAACTTAAAGAGCGTATTAAAGAATTGACTTGTTTGTATGATGTAACTTCCATTATAGTAAACTCAGACTACGATCAATTAAGCACATCATTAGAAGCCATTGTATATTGTTTAAAAAATGCATGGCAGTTCGAAAATGAAACTGAGGTAATACTTTGTACTAGCAGTCAAAATGTTCAAACAAAGGACTTCGATAATTCAATGGTTTTTCTAGAATCAGGTATTAAAGTATTCAACAAAGTGGACGGTTATATTAAAGTGGCCTATCCTTCAGATAAATACACCTTATTAGATTTTCTACCAGAAGAACAAACTTTGTTAGATAATGTGAGCTTAGCCGTTGGTAATCTTCTTGAAAGAAAACAGATACGTGATAGCGAAATTGCTGTAAAGCGACAAATGGAGCGCACAGATAGACTGTATATTCTTGGTGAAATTACTGCGGGTATTGCTCACGAACTAAATACTCCACTTGCTAACATTCTTGGTTTTACAGAATTATTAAAAGATAGAATTACAGATAAGCAGGCTATTCGCGATTTAGAAAAAATAATTGACAACACAATTTTTAGTCGTGAGATCGTAAAAAAATTAATGTTCTTTGCCTGTGAAATGCCGCAAGAAATGAAAATGTTACAATTGAATCCAATTGTAGAAAACGTTCTAAAGCTTTTGCAACCTTCTTTTCAAGAAAAACGAATAAAAATCACTAAATCATTCAATAAAGAAAATATTGAATTAAGATCCGATACCGTTCAGCTTACTCAGGTATTGTTTAATTTGATTATGAATGCAGTTTTCTATTCCCCCTATAACGGTAAAATAGAGCTTGAAGTAATTGAAAAACCTAAGAATATACAAATTAATATTACAGATCAAGGTATTGGAATTCCCAAAAAAAATGAAGACAAAGTTTTTGAACCATTTTTTACAACCAAGCCGATTGGAGAAGGTTCTGGCTTAGGTTTAAGTGTTGTACATGGTATTATAAATAGTCATAAAGGCACTATTGTTCACAAGTCGAATATTCCAAAAGGAACCATTTTCACTGTAGATTTTCCTAAATTGTAGCTATGGCATTACACAAAGAAAATATACTATTAGTAGATGATGACATCAATATTCTAGAGCTGCTACAACGGCATTTACAAGCTATGGAATACCATACTTTTAAAGCTGTATCAGTTAAGGAAGCCGTCGCTATTTTAAAAGATACAACTATTGATTTATTGATAACCGATATCCAAATGCCGGAAGTAGACGGACTTCAATTATTAAAATATACGGAAGAACATTACCCCGACATGCATAAATTGGTTGTAACCGGGTATCCTTCTGTAGACGGCGCTTTAAAAGTAATTAAATCCGGCGCCACAGATTATTTAACCAAACCTTTTACAAAAGAAGAATTAAGACTTTCTGTGCAAAAAGCACTTTCACATAACAGTGATAGAAAAATAATTAAACCAAAGTCAGAACGCACCAATAACATGGGCATGGGGTATGCTGATATGGTTGGTGAATCAGAAGGCTTTCATAACGTAGTAAACATTGTAGAACGTGTAAAAAACAATAAGGCCACGGTTTTAATAAAAGGAGAAAGTGGCACTGGAAAAGAATTGGTAGCGAGAGCTATTCATTATTCCGGCAAATATTCCCGTGCCCCATTTATTGCTGTAAATTGTGGTGCCATTCCCGAAAATTTACAAGAAGCTGAGCTTTTTGGTTATTTAAAAGGAGCATTTACAGGAGCTGATGAAAATAGAAATGGATTCTTTCAGGCTGCCGAAGGAGGTACACTATTTTTAGATGAAATTGGAAATGCTTCATTAGCCGTACAAACAAAAATGCTAAGGGCCTTACAAGAAAAAGAGATAAGTAAGGTAGGTTCGCGCAAAGTGGAAAAAGTTGATATTAGAATAATAGCAGCGACCAATTCCAATTTACAGGAAGAAATAAAGAATAAAAAATTTAGAGAAGACCTTTATTATCGCTTAACGGTTGTAGAAATAGAAGTACCTCCATTACGTGAACGAAAAAAAGATATACCACTCTTAGTTGAAAAATTCTTACGTAAATATGGTATTGAATACAAAGACCGGCTATTGGGAATATCTTCAGACGCACTTGAGATTTTAAACAATTATAACTGGCCAGGAAACATAAGAGAGTTGGAAAACATAATACAGCGTGCGGTAATTATGAGTGATGGGACTATCCAAGTTACCAATCTACCAGAACATCTTAAATTTCAAATAGACTTTCCAAAAACTGGATTTCTATCGCTTAAAGAAATGGAAAAAGAATATGCCCAAAAAGTACTACTTCACACAAAAGGGAACAAAACAAAAGCTGCAGAAATTCTTCAAATAGACCGAAAGACTTTACGGGAAAAACTGAAGTAGACTATCGGAGAACAAATACCCATGTGAGTAAATATTCCCCATTTATAAAAATTATTCGCAAATTTAATTATTATATAATTAATTGATAGTTAAATAGTTACGCAAAAAAACCATCAGCTTTAATTTAAAGGGCACACCATTTGCATTTTCAGAGTCAATTAAAAACCTCTAAAAATAATACTATGGTAAAATATGTAATTGCTTTTTTATTTTCAGTTAGCACGTTAAGTGCACAAAACTCAACTAATCAAGATTCCAATGTTCAAGTCGGCGATGTTTTTACAATTGGTTCTGCTGAAAGTAACTCCTATAAACATATCAACTTTCCTCGCGCTAATTTTATAATCAAACGTGGGGGAATTCTCAACTATAAAAAAATACCTGGAAGTTTGGTGGAAATAACTTCTGTTAAAGAAAAAGCTGATGGCACAACAGCTGTAAAGTTAAAACGGAAAAATGGCACTCGATTTTTTGGTAGCCATAAAGTAGTAGAAGCAGATATCTATGCAGCCGTAAATTCGGGGGAATTGCAAGCTAAATAGATACTTGTTTTTCTTGAGACTTCCACTTAACACATTATCAATATTAGTTCGTTCAAATACGCGGTTATGGTTAGGTGGATTTTCTCTTTCATCAAAATTATTGTTTGAAAATAAATGGATATAAAAGCATAGCAAAATGAAATACGGAAATATTGTTTTGGAAAAAAAAGAATATGTACTTCTTAAGCGTTTAATGAATCTTTCTGGGTATTACAAAGATGCAACACTTCGTACTTCAGTTGAAAAATTAGTTGGCGAAATGGAACTCGCTTTAATCCAAAACGAAGAAGATATGCCAATAGATATTATTCGCTTTAATTCAACGGTAACAATTGCTTCTGAGGATGGATGGAATAGAACATTTAAATTGGTAATGCCTACCGATAGTGATGTGCGTAATAATAAAATTTCAATTCTAACGCCAATGGGTGCTGCAGTAATTGGTTATAGTGAGGGTGATACCTTAGTATGGGAGTTTCCATCTGGAAAGAAAAAAATAACGATTGAGAAAGTTGTCCAAGAAAATGAACACATCAATATAAATATGATATTATGAAGGCAACACAATCATTTTATCCCTACGAAATTGACCGTAAGGTAATCATGAAAAAAGACAAAGCAGAGCTAAATAATTGGACGAATGATTTAGAATATATAAACGAAGAATTAGAATACTTATTAATGATTCAAGAACAGTTTTTAAACAATTCTAATTTATATCAACAATTACATTCAATAAGACGAGAGAATACATTGAAGCTCGGATCATTATATAGATACGAAGGTGGAATACGAAATGTCATGAATGACAACGCTGCCTATTGCGATTCATTCTATTTCAATAACCACGAAAAGAATCGAAATATGTATTTAGAGCATTTAACAAAATATAGAACTATTAAATCTAAAGTACTTTCTAAAATAGCAGTAGATGCAAAAGATAATTAATTAATGACATAAAGCTAAATACAAAATGTTTCCCGTTTTATGTCTCTAAAACAATCATCATGGGAAAAAAGATATTACTACCAACAGATTTTTCATTAAGCTCTTGGCATGCTATTCAATATGCAATTAAACTTTTTGAAAAATACGAATGTGATTTTTACATTTTAAACACTTATGTAAAAGATGCACAAGGTCTTGACAATATTACATTATTAGACCCTGATGAGGCTTTCAACAAAATGTCTGAAAAAAAATCGAAAGAGGGTCTTGGCGATATACTAACACAATTATTGTTAATTAAGACTCCACTTAACCACCGCTTTCATGTTCTATCACGATCTACTGTATTAGTAAACGCCATAAAAGATGTTGCGGAAAGCCTTAAGATAGATATGATAATTATGGGTGCAAAAGGCATGTCTAATAAAAAAGGAAGATATGGCAAAAACACATTGGCAGTAATTGAAAACAATAGAACATGCCCCATAATAATTGTTCCAAAAAATGTTAGTCTGGGCAATTTAAAAGAAATAGTGTTTACCACAAATTTTAATGTAAATTTAAATGAGAATAAAGTAAAGTCTTTAGCCGAAATTGCTAAAATCTATAATGCAAAGGTTCAAATATTAAGCCTAGTAAAAGACAAAAATCACACCAAAAACCAACAAAAGAACAAGTTGTTTCTACAAGAACAACTGAAAGGAATTGACCATGAGTTCAATGTGCTTCAGAACGTAAAATTAGCTACAGCATTAAGCTGCTTTGTTACTATAAAGCATAGTAATATGATTAGTTATATTAATAAAAAACCTTCAATTTGGAAAATTTTAGGTTTTGGCAAACCTAATCTTGAACATTTGGGCTTCTTTAAAGATGTACCGGTTTTAGCGTTACATGAATAACAAATTCCAGAGTATTAATTTTGAAAACTTTATGACATTTAACTAGCGCTAATAATTCTTAAATACTTTTTCAAGACGTAATTTTGTATTTCAAATAATTCGAAAATGAATACAGGGATGTCTCGAATAATTTATCAATACCTTCTAAAAATAGGTTTAAGGGAGAACCTAGCTATCTATTTAAATTTGCTAATAATTTTGATAGGTGCCATGATTATTGCTTGGTTCTTAGATATAATTATATGGAAAATCCTGCGTCACTTATCCTTAAGATTTGCAAGACAGTCTAAAACGAACTTCGATAATTTTTTAGTAGCTAATAGAGTGCCCCGCTATTTAGCGCATACAATTCCATTATATATTCTATTCGAATGTATTCCTATTGCTTTTATAGATTTTGAATACGGTGGTAATATCGCTTTAAAAATACTTCGAATAACAGGCGTAGTATTAGTGCTTTATGTGGTTAAAAGCATATTTAGGAGTATTAATGATTATTTAAAAACAAAACCAAGGTTTCGCGATAAACCGATGGATAGCTATATTCAGGTGTTTATGATTTTCGCATGGTTTATTGGCATCCTAACCATTTTCGCGATAATTACCGACGTTTATATTTGGAAATTTTTTACCGCTCTAGGAGCTGGATCAGCTGTTATATTATTAATTTTTAAAGATTCTATTTTAGGTTTAGTCGCTAGTATTCAAGTTAGTATAAATGACATGGTGCGCATTGGCGATTGGATTACTTTTGACAAATATGGTGCTGATGGTGAGGTAAGCGAAATTACGCTTGCAACTGTGAAAGTTCAAAATTTTGACAAAACTATTACCACAATTCCAACCTATGCATTAATATCAGATTCTTTTAAGAATTGGCGAGGAATGCAGGATTCAGAAGGAAGACGAATAAAACGTGCTTTAATTATAAGCCAAAAAAGTATTCGATTTTTAACAGATGAAGATATAGAATCCTTAAAAAAAATAGAGCTCGTTAAACCCTATTTAGAAACAAGGTCGGAACAAATAAATAATTATAATACTTCTCATGATGTAAATAAAGAATTAGCTTTAAATGGTAGAAATCTCACAAATATTGGGGTATTCAGAAAATACGCTAATGATTATTTGCAAAACCATTCTGCTGTAAATAAAAATATGACCTTAATGGTTCGCCAATTAGAACCATCAGCACAAGGTATTCCATTAGAAATTTATGCCTTCAGTAGCGATAAGCGCTGGGAAAATTATGAATACGTAATGGCAGATATATTTGATCATTTGTTAGCTGCACTACCCTATTTTTATTTAGAGATTTATGAATTCCCTAATGCAATCAAATTAAATTAATTTTACGGTCGCAATAATAGCAATTAATATTTTAGGCTTTTTGGTAAGAGGAGCGAATTAACTTATTATGAATCGATTTCAATTTCTTTGCAGGGTATCCTAATTTAAATAAAATAACCAAAACTAGATTGGATAAATTAACACGTAAATAAGAATTACACTCGTACTTTCTAGAGGAAACGATTAAGTCGTTTTGGATTATGGTGTATTGTATCTGGTTTTCTTTCATTCGTTCAAAAAATTCAAAATCTTCCATAAGACATTGGTTTTCATCAAAACCATTTAAACGGTCGAATGTAGATTTTTTTATAAATAAGCATTGATCTCCGCCACCAGTAAAAAAACCCGATTTTCCGGTAAAGAATGCATTAATTCGTAATAAAAAACTATCATTATCAAAGCGGTACGAGAAAAAACCTGCTTCATAAACTTCTTTCAATGCCGTTCTAATATTACTAAGAAAATATTTTGGTGGTAATACATCGGCATGAAGAAAAACTAAAACATCCCCTTTCACTATTTTAGCAGCACTATTCATTTGAACAGCCCTACCTTTTTTTAAGCATTTTAAAAATTGTACTTTTTCTTGATTTAAAACTACTTTGGTTTCATCAGAATTCTCAGAGGATAATGCTACAATAATTTCGGCCTCCTCGTTATTACAAAGATTAACCAGAAGTGGTAGAAGACGCTTTAAGTTCTTTATTTCGTTATGGGCTGGAATTATAATTGATATCATCTAATCCGTTCTTATACGTAAGCTAATTTTGAGCATCAAAACTAATTTCGATGTATCTACGTAGAATTTCAAGAAAGGTTTTAAATGAAAAACGACAAACCTTTCGCTACTTTCTGCGTAAGTAACAATAATACGATTCTAATTTTACAAACATGAAATCATTTTTATTGAATATATTTCTATTTGTACTGGCCTTTAGCACAAATATGGATGCTTTATACAGTCAAGATTCGAAGATAGCAAACACCAATTTAAATGAGCTTTCCGAATTATTTCTAAAAAGCATTAAAGACGGCAAACCAACAGATGAAATACAGTCAAAATTATCCGCGCTAACCTTAAATGATTTAGAAAAAGATTTAACGACAGACACTAAAAAATTAGCTTTCTGGATTAATATTTACAACGCATACATACAAGTAATACTTAGTGAACATCCTGAAAAATATGAAGATCGAAGGACCTTCTTTAAGGCAGAACAAATTCCAATAGCTGGAAGATTTATTTCGTTTGCCAAAATAGAACATGGTATTATTAGAAAATCGCAATGGGAATTGGGGTTAGGAAAAATAAGAAAATGGTTTCCGAATAAATTCGAACGTAAATTAAGAGTAGAGAAACGGAATTATAGAATACATTTTGCATTAAATTGTGGAGCAAAAGACTGTCCTCCAGTTGCCATTTATGATGCAAACCGATTAAACGAACAATTGAATATAGGCACAGAAAAGTACTTAGAAACAACTTCAGAATTTAATAAAGAAAACAATGAAGTCTCTATAACTTCCTTGTTTAGTTGGTTTCGCGGTGATTTTGGTTCGAAAAATGATATCAAAAATATTCTTAAAACACACGGTGTTATTCCTACTACAAGTGTGGATATTAGTTATAAAAATTATGATTGGACATTAGATCTTCACAACTGGATAAAACTATAAAATAAATAAGTTGTTTAGATAATTGAATATTTAGTTTTTGTTAGTTAGTCCAGTGTTATCTTTGTCACAAATAATTACCTTTTACAAAGTAACCCCAGTGTATGCAAAAAGTATTAGCATTAAAAAAGTACATACTTGGCTTCTTTTTGGTACTGACAATTATCGCAGGTTTTCTTTTACCTAATTTAAAATTCTCATTTGATTTTAGCCAATTTTTCCCAGAAGGAGATGAAGACCTGGTTTTTTATCAAGAATTTATTAAAGAGTTTGGCGTAGATGACAGCTTTCTTTTAGTTGCAGTAGCTAATGAAAACACCATTTTTGAACAAGATTTCCTCAACCGCTTCAGCGATCTAACTCAAGCTTCAAAAAACATTCCATATGTTATTG
Source organism: Aurantibacter sp. (assembly GCF_039941195.1). Taxonomy (GTDB): domain Bacteria; phylum Bacteroidota; class Bacteroidia; order Flavobacteriales; family Flavobacteriaceae; genus Aurantibacter_A. The sequence goes on from NZ_JBDVFA010000066.1 coordinate 65,884, forward strand.
ACAATCAATCTTTAACAAGTATATTCTATCCATTAAAAACAACTTTTGGCTACACCAAACTACCAATTATTAGAACAACAGATTCTACAAAATACGCTACCGATTGGAAAAAAATACAACAAGATGGATTATTCGTAAATACGCTTATTGATAAAAATGCGAACTCATTAGTGCTTTCTCTGGAAACCGAGGATAAAATTGATTATGCGCAAAGCATAGAATTATTATCAGCACTACGACTCCTTTTAAAAGAACATGGGTTTGAAAATTATCATATGCTCGGCCGTGCCTATTTTTATGAAGCCTTAATTGATATGCAAAAAGAAGAATTAATAAAAACTTCAATTGCAGCTTCACTATTAGTAATACTTATACTTTTTTTAGTTTATCGACGCTTTGTAGTTGTTGCGATAACCATGTCTTCTATACTTCTAGCACTATTATTATTTTTAGGCCTATTATCACTTTTAGGAAAAGAGCTCACTACCCTAGCATCGTTTTACCCTATTTTAATTTTAATTGTTGGCACCTCGGACGTAATTCATATTTTAGATGACTATCTCAGCAAATTACGAGAAGGTCTGGAACGGCAAGAGGCAATGCTACGCACATTAAAAGAAGTTGGTATTTCCACTTTACTCACTTCTGTTACTACTGCAATTGGTTTCGCATCATTATTAACATCTAAATCTAGTGTTGTAAGTGGATTTGGCATTAATTCTGCCATAGGCGTGTTAGTTGCTTTTATTACAATTATATGTTTTACCTGCACGCTTTTACTTTTAGTCAAAAAAGAAAAAGTATTACCAAAAAATGGTGTTTCCCCAAAATGGATTAAAGGATTAAGTGAAGTAAATAGTTTTACAAAACGGTATCCCAAGAGGATTTTAACATTAAGCATTGCTTTTACAATTATCTGCATTGTGGGCACCACAAAAGTCAACACCAACTACCAAATAAAAGAAAGTTTACCGAAAGGTAGTCCTATTGCCAAAGATTTCGACTTTTTTCAAAACAACTATGGTGGTTTTAGACCATTAGAAGTTGTAATAACAACCAAAGGTGATAATAAAATAACTGACTTTGCAGTAACTAAAGAAATTGAAAAAGTCGAAAAATATTTAAAATCATTAGCACCTATACGCAATGTACAATCGGTAAATGCATTTTATAAAGGAATACACAAAGCAAATAATTTAAACAAATCAGAATTTTTTGTGCTTCCTGAAAATGAAGAAACTTTTGAGAAATATAAAAAGGAAGTCAAAAAATTAGTTCGAAAACCTTTTGCAAAATTTGTAAATAAAGATGAAACAAAATCTAGAATCTCCGCTAAAGTTTTGGATGTAGGTCTTGATACTTTAAATACTGTTTACACAAAATTTTACAATTTCACAGAAAAGCATATTGACACCACAATGGCGAGTTTTAAATTAACCGGCACGGGAATTTTACTAGACAAAAATGCCTACTATGTAAAAGACAGTCTATTGCAAGGTTTACTATTGGGTTTACTATTGGTGGCATTAATTATGGCATTATTATTTAAAAATCTCAAATTATTACTCATTTCATTATTACCTAATATGTTACCGTTGCTATTTGCTGCAGCACTCTTAGGATTTTTGGAAATACCATTAGAAGCGACTATCTCGGTAGTTTTTGCAATAGTTTTTGGAATAGCTGTAGACGATACTATACACTTTCTAGGACGTTATAAAGTTTGTATATCCAAAGGACTAACAAAAGAAGAGGCTTTGCAAGTCACATTTACAGAAACAGGAAGAGCCTTAGTTATAACCACTTTAATTCTCTTTTTTGGTTTTTTAGTATTATTACTTTCTGTGCACACCCCTAGTTTTACAATAGGTTTATTAATTAGTGTAACCCTATTAACTGCATTGATACTAGACTTACTATTGTTACCCGTACTAATGCGAAAATTATTATAAAATAAATGTCGCACCAAGTTGATGCGACATTTCCCAAAAAATCAATCTAACCTAAAAAACTAGTGTGAAATTTATTATAGACTTACAATCTTACTTTCCATTATAGGCCCCAATTCATAAAATGCGCCTGATAATTCTTCTTTTAATTCATTCACCTTTTCCGTATAACCCACTGCCCTATAAACTTCTGCTGCTCTAAATAGAATGGCCGGCTCAAAAGTTTTATCAATAATATGTTCGTCAATAATGCTTAAAGCAATTTCATTCTCACCCATTTTTAAGTACGTATTAGCCAACAAACTATATGCCTCTGGCGTTGGCCTATTTAGAACTTCTTGTTTGGCCAAAAAAAGTGCTTTGTTATATTGCTCCGTAACATCTAAGTAAAGTGGAATGGTATAAGCAGTGTACATATGACTTAAAGAAGGCGTTTTTATTTCCTTAAAATAGTTCTCCATATATTCTATGCTTTCCATGTCTCTTCCCATGTATTCCGCTATTTCCGATTGTAATAATAAATAATCTGGAGACTTATTATTTTTTGTGACGGCATCAAGAATTCGCAATGCCTCTTGAGGTTCTTTTTCATGAGAAAAAACAATCCAAGCTATTCCCTTTTTCGCGTAAGCATTAGTCGGATCTAGTTGTAATGTTTTTATATAATGATTGTATGAATCTTTAATTCTACCTGCATGACCGTAATAATCGGCAATATTCGTGTACGACCATATTCTTAATCCCTTGTTTTTTGAATCTTCAGCTTTGGCCATTGCTTTTTCCATAAACCGAATTGTAGTATCCAAATCGCCTTTATAATCATTCCATTTTGCAACACGAATTAAATAACCGAAACTTGAAAGGTTTTCAGTACTATCTAAATGCTTTTTAGCAACCTCATAATTACCCAGTTCCATATGAATATCAAATAATAATGCCTGCGATTCTTCTACCCCACTACCAATATAACGAGCAGAATCTGCCAATACCAGCGCCTCTCTAAATCTATGTTGCGAAATATAATTTCTAGCTAAAGCCCGTAAATACCCTGCTTTGCCAATATTTGCGACATCAACCGCTTTTCTAAGTGATTTCTCCGCTTTCTTTAAAAATTTGATATCACCTGTATTTTTAAAGTATCTGCTGTATTCGCCAGCGACAACTCCAAAACTTAAAAGTTGCGAACTATCCGACTTAATTTTTTTATTCCAAATTTCGAAGTATTTCGATGAAGTATCCACATTACTCACGGTAAGAAATTCATCATAGTCCGATGTATTGGTAACTTTTTTTGCTGTTTCCGTGTTACAGGAAATAAATAATAGGAAAGAAATTGATAATAATATATACTTCATGTTTTGATTTTTAGGTAGAGTTGAAAAATTTAAAATAAGGGAGGGTATTTTACAACCCTCCCGCTCCTTTTTCATAGACTTACTCAGGAGCTCCCAAATAAGGGAAACTTGTAGAAATATCAGCTGAAAGACTAACGCCATCAGAAGTTAAACGTGGAAGGTTACCACCGTTACCATCATCTTGACCGCTAAAACGTTCTCCATCCATTCCTCCAAAAAGAAGAATTAAAGAAACATCGATAACATCATCTTGTGGAGTTCGACCGGTTAAGGCTACCTCATCTCCATCTGGCACCAAAACACTACCATCATTATTATTATCAGTTCCTGGATTGAAATAAGTAGTCGGTAAATCTGGTGCAACTTCTAGAACATCTGCTGCCAAATAACCGGTAAGCGTAGCTGCATCTAGACCTAATATATTATTTTCATAATCTACATCCTCTGGCTGAAATCCTAGTAAACCAGCATAAACATCGTGATATTGTTCCAATCTCGCTTCAAAGCCAGCTTGAAAAGTGGCTGCCATTTCTGATGGTATAGAAACATTGTGTGCATCTTTCACACTCGGCTCCCCATCCATATCATAACTCAATACGGTATTAATCCCTGGTCTGCCCATAAAATCAACTTGAGAATATGTTCCAGAAAAATCAGGATCCATTGACCCCATTTCTTCACAAGGTGTACAAGTACCACCACAATCAATTGCAGTTTCTGTTCCATTTAATATACCATCGTCACAAGTAGCTTGTGCCATTGGCTCCATTCCGTTATCATCATCTGAACAAGCTGTAAAAGCAAACATTGCTACTGCTGATAACATTAAATATTTATAAATTTTCATCTTTAATTTTTTACGTAGTTATTATTGTTTTCTATTTGTAGTTACCCAAGTCTTATAAACGGTTAAGCCTAAAGCGTTCTGACCCGTTGTAGTTCCTAACATAGTATTTGGAATTTCAACAACTAAAGACATTGTATTCGTGCCATCAAATGGATCACTAGCTTCTTCAGGAGGTAAAAAACCTTCAGGAGCTTCGCCACCAATTACTTTATTAAACTGAAAAAAATCAAAGAAAAAAGCATCTTGTCTAGGACCTGCAAATAAGGAAACACCATCACTAGTAGTCTCAACTATAGCAGTATTTGCTGAAATTTCAACTGCACCTAAAGGATAATCAGTTAAAACAGTACCATCAAGACCCGTTGTCGCGGGTGCATATGGACCAAAGAAATACATAGTACCATTTCGAGGAATAGCTTGAATTACCAAATCTTCAACCAAATCATTATCAGTATCAATATTAATTTCAGTTAATACATCTTCGTCAAATGTTCCATAGGCAAGGTCTGGTAAAATATTAGATTGTAAGTCAACAGCAAATACCGTATTATTAGAACCTTCTGTTGGTTCAAATGCATAAAAATCTGCAATATCTGCTGTAGTTCCTGTTGTTGATGGAGCGTCTATATGATCTGCAGCGACCAAAATAACACCCAAAACTGTCAGTATCGACAGTCCCATTAAAAGCTTACTTTTTTTCATAATAATAATTTTTAGATTAAATATTCACCTTTACCTACGCAGTAAATATTGCAGGGTTCATTTTTTCGTGAACAAAATGGAATTAATTTGAAAAAGCTGGCATTTCTATGACCACAAATGCTATTAAACTGCTTCAAATTACTTTATCTTGCGGTCTTTAATTACTTTAGCATGAACCCTTCGGCGTCTGGTTGGATAGACAAATACGGTCATCTTGTAAAGGATAACCTCGAAATCTATATTGATTTTCGCGATTTATATGTCGCTTTAAAAAAGACTGGGTTTGTTTATGGAATCAACGTAAAAACACCCAGTTTTATAGTACCTGAGCACACGTTATCTGAAGATGAAATTGCTAAAATTAATCTACTTACCTCTTTATTTTTCACCTATAAAATTGAAACACAAAACTCAGATTTTGATGCTTTCTTAAATAGTGTATTAAGATTCTATGATAAACTAGAAGTAGGCGGACTTACATTTTTGAGCAAGCTATTTGTCGGTAATAAAACATCAACTAAGCTTGAAAAACTTATTGATTCTAGAGTATATTTAGAAGACAATATGTTGAGCAAGACCTTTAATAGTATTATCACCAATTCATTATTATTTATTGATGTATTAACCTATAATTATCATTTAACTCATGATAATGGCACTAAAGAACATGCGCAATTATTGGAATTTTTAACGATTAACACCACCTATTACGCATTAAATTCTAAAGAAATAAATAAAAGTGATGAGCGTTTGGCACATCTGTTTGAGGCATCACTAACATTTGTAGATTTTGAAAAACAAACTTTTGATGGCACCTATCGGGAAAAATTAGTAGCCAATAATTCAGAATGGGAGAATCGATATTTCTTAGATATTGCATGTTTAACGGTGTGGGAAGATCAGACATTTGAATACCAAGAATCTGAATTTATTCATGGTATTGGAAGAGATTTAAAAATCGCCAAAGAATCAATAAAAAGAGCATTGGTAGAAATCACAGATTTCTTTGCTGAAAATGCAGATATAGTTCCCTTCTTAAAGGACAATAATTTAGCTGTTCAATTTTATGATAGCATGGCTAAAGTTGTAGACAAACTTATTTCAAGAAATAGTAAACGCCTAAAAAAAGAACTTTTAGAAAGTAAAGAGCTCGTGGCACTTTTAACTAAGTCTACAATTAAGGATTTAGATGAAGACGAGAAAAAAAAGGTGCAAAATCAGTTGATAGATATATTTAAAAGTATACCTTCGTTGGCTATATTTCTTTTACCAGGAGGTGCTGTTTTATTACCAATTTTTATTAAATTGATTCCTAAACTACTTCCTTCGGCTTTTGACGATAACAGAGTGGATAAAACCAAGTAAATAGCTGATCTTGAGCACTATAAATAAAATCTATAGCTACATTCAACCTTTTGCAATCCAATACATTAAATAAGACTACTCCAACCAAAGCTTAAAGTCTCTCACTCGTTCTCTACTTACAATGATTTCTTTTTCATTAAAATGATTTAATTTGATTTTTAACCTTGAGTTTGAAAATGTTATGATATCTTTTATGTGATCTACGTTCACATAAAACTTTCGACTTACTCGAAAGAATTTTTTTGGAGACAATTCATTTTCCAAATTTTCTAGTGTCGTATCCATCAAATAATTCCTACTCTCAATTGTTGCGGCATAAGTACCTTTGTTCTCACTGTAAAAACATTCAACCTCATCGGCATTAATAATTTTTAAGTGCTGCCCTACTCTAGCAGTAAATCGCTTTTTAAATTCTCGTTCAATCGGATTTACGAGTAGCTTTTTTATGTCATTAAAATCCAGACTTAATTTGGTTGATTTTGGTCGTAATTCTTTATACTTTTTTACTGCCTTCTCTAGGTCTTCATCATCAATAGGTTTTAATAAATAGTCGATGCTATTTAATTTAAATGCTTGTAGCGCATACTCGTCATAAGCTGTTGTAAATATGATGGAACTTTTAACTTCAACAGCATCAAAAATTTCAAATGAAAGTCCGTCCGATAATTGAATGTCTAAAAATATCAAATCTGGATGTTCATTACTTTCGAACCAGATAATAGATTCTTCAACAGAATGTAACATTACCGATACGTTTATTTTCAATTCTGCCAAAAGTCTTGATAATCTTCGGGCAGCTGGTTTTTCATCTTCTATTACAATCACATTCATACTTCAAAAACTCTTTTTGGTTAGTCTTGGATATTTTCCTCTTCGTTCATAAATTTTTCAATTTGACGTTCTTCCCAGTCTTTAAAAAATTTTGGTGTATACGCTTTAATTGATTGAGATTTCATCACAAAAACATGGAAGGCATGTACACCTAATACTAAACTCCAAATTACGGGCGTACCAATTATATTCCAATCTAACCAAGTTAGAAATCCTTCATCAGACATACCTTGTCCAGCGAAGAAATCATGTGCTCTAAACTTAACAATCAGCAATAACACATTAACTATCACAAATACTCTAAGGTGTTTATAGAATTTTTTTATTTGTTTTACTCGTAGTTCTGCTCTCTTTAGTTTTGCAAGATGGTCCATTTTGTCTGTTCTCTATTAATGTATCTAATTTTTATAATATTTAGATATATTTCGTTGTTGTTTTCTTTTGTTCTGCAATCTGTTTTGAAATCTGTCTTTCTTCCCAATCCTTACCAAACAAGATTCTTTTTTCAAATACGCGTAAGTATTCGATATATAGTATAACAGTAAATACTATTGGTGTTGACAATAATATTAATACGGGCACCTTAGCATAGGATTCATCATTTATAAAAATTAATATAGCCATGCCAACCATAAAAAAAGATGCTAAAATTGACATTGCTAAAAAAGAATAAAATTTTCTGATTTCTTGAGTTGTCTCGCTCGCTAGAAGTTCGTTTTTGCTAGTATTATCAACCATTATCTAAATTTTTCTACGCGTTCTTTTTCTTGCTTAATGTATTTCTGAATTTGTTTCTCTTCCCAATCCTTACCAAATAAAGTTACTAACGAGAATACTTTAACAGCATGAAATGCTAAGCCAACACCCCAGAAAATCCATATAGCAAAAGTTCCGAAATCGAAAAAGGCCTCTGAAAAACTTTCTCCTGCTGCTAGGTTTCTAATAATTTTAGAAATGCTAATAAATAAATTCACACCTAAATACGAAGCAAAATGCCAATAGAAGCCTTTTAATTCACCAATACGTTTTTTAGCTCTATTCAATTTTTTACGATCCTCTCTAGTTTTTATTTCCATCGGTTTGCCTCTTTATCTTCATTCATTAATTCTTTTATTTTGCGTTCTTCCCATCCTCTACCAAGAAAAGGATTAAAACCAAACACTTTTAAAGCATTAAAAAATATTCCAATTCCCCAACCAAATGCCGCCCATAAAAACCAAGGGTAATTCCAGTGATCTGTGTAGTAGTTAACACCTGCTAACATTCCTATCACCAGCACATAAGAAATTATGTTACCATAAAATTTCTTTAATTCATCAACTCTTTCTTGTGCCCTTAAATATTTGCTTTCTTTGTCTGAATTTTCCATTTTGTTTTGATTATTTGTTTTTTCAAATCTCCAATAATTACAGGGCTTTACTAAATATACATTTCTGAATTGTAGTTTTCTATGGATGGACTGTAATTTAACCTAATTGCCTTTCTTTAATAAAATGTTTGGCGATTAAAATTTATCATCATCCATATATTTTTTAATTCTACGTTCTTCCCATCCTTTGCCCAAAATTGGATTGTAACCATAGGCTTCCATTCCGTGCGCTATTATTCCAACACCCCATCCTACAATAGGAAATAGCACCCATGGAAAGCCTGTAGTTTGGTAATTTAAAATGATTAAAAACGGAATAACAATACAATATGAGAGAAGGTTCGCATAGAATTTCTTAATTCGCTCTACTTTTTCTTTTGCTTTTTTATAATACTTATCATCAATATAAACGCGTTGCGATTCCACTGTAGAAACCTGTTTGGTAAGCATGGGCAATTCTACACTAAAAGTTGCCGCTTCCTTTTCAATGGCAACTTTTCTATCTGTTAATATTTGATATCGCTGTTTTATATTTTGCAAACCAACGCCACTACTTTTGCGCACCACTTGTTTTGCCTGCAGATTATTACTGACCACTAACATATTATCTTTTTCGAATACTTTTATATGTAAGGGACGATCAGAGGTAACCACATTATGCTTTACTGCGTTTTCTAAAAGCAATTGTAAAGACAAGGGAATTATTTTAGCTTCGGGGTCGGTGCTTTGCTCCGGTATTTCAAAAACAATACTATCTTCAAAACGCATTTTCAACAAACGCACATACGTTTTTGCAAATTGTAATTCTTCATCTACAGAAATTAAATCTTTATTTTTCTGTTCAAGAACATACCTGTAAACCTTTGACAATGAAGTGGTAAACTTTTGCGCTTGATGCGGATCCTCTTCAATAAGACTGGTTAATACATTTAAACTATTAAAAAGAAAATGAGGGTCTAACTGATTTTTTAAAGCATCGAATTTAGCCGAGGCAGTACCCGCAATTATCTTTTGTTCTTTAACTTTATTTTCTTGCCAATGTTTGTAGAAATGAAAGGCATAAAAAGCCAGTGTAATAATTACTGCGATAAACATCGGAATCCAATACGATTGGTACGTCTGACTGGCTAAAAATTCCCCAAAAGTATCACCAGAAATTACAACTTGTATTAGTAATCGTGAAATGAAAATAGCAATAAATGATGCAAGCATATTCAATATAAAACCTAATCCTAAATTCTTATATGAACTAATAAGACTACCATATTTGAGTCGAAAAAAACGCCATGCGTAAATATTCGCCAAATAGATTAACGTAGACATTATTAAATTTTGATAGTATTCCTCCCAAGCTTCAACCCTAGAATAAGTACTATCTATAGCACCAGTTGCATAAAGAATAACCAGTACAACGAAAAAAATTACAGTACCAATTATTAAGGAATTAATGATGTCCTTTAAAAATCTTTGCATATGAATAGTTGAACTAATTTTATACTATTAATAATCTATCGAAAGTTGTATCGACTTGCCTTTTACTTCAAATTTAGCCGCCTTCCATTTAGGTGGGCCAAACCTTGCTGGCGCATTATTTGATGAACCTACATCTTCTTTGGGAATCCCTAACATATTAGTATCCAATTCGCTATTATTGTTTTCATCGTGATAAGAAGATATAGCATAAGTTCCGTCAGGTACATTATTAAAAGTTACTGTGCTGGAACCATTATTTATTTCCCCATTTAAGCCCCTATCAATATCTTCAAGCCAAGTATCGGCTGAGCTGTAAAGTCCTACCCTAATCTGTCCTTCGTCACTACTGATATCATTAATTACGACCTCAATAGTATTACCATTTGCTTCTTGTGCTACTGCTAAGTGTGCACTAATTGCAAACAGCAGTAGAGTGAAAATCTTTTTCATATATATAAGTTTTAAGCAAATATGGATAACAAGTTAGTAATCTTACAGAAATAAATACCGAGTTGTTAATATTGAATGATGGATTGTAATAGCAAATGCTATTCTCAGCTATGTGTATATCATCAAATTTCACCTAGCTTTGCTCCATGGTGAGAAACATTCAATTACGCGTTAGTTTAAAAGAGGAAGCCCAATTAGGGTTGAAAGCTAAAACAGCCAAATATTTAAGTGTTTCGGAAAGTGATATCGAAATAAAAATATTACGAAAGTCAATTGATGCGCGTAAACCAAGCATCTATTTCAATTACAAATTAGAGGTTTATATTAACGAACCCTTGCCTACTTCAAACGAGTATTCCTTTGATTATAAATACGTTTCCAAAGCAAAAGCTATTCACATTATTGGTTTTGGGCCTGCAGGAATGTGGGCTGCCCTGCGTTGTTTGGAATTGGGTTACAAACCAATAGTACTTGAACGTGGCAAAAATGTACAAGACCGGCGTCGCGATTTAAAAGCTATTAATCAAGACCACAATGTCAACAAAAATTCCAATTATTGTTTTGGCGAAGGTGGTGCAGGCACTTATTCCGATGGCAAACTATATACCAGAAGTTTAAAACGTGGTGATGTTCGCCGCGTGTTCGAAAGTTTAGTATTTCATGGGGCAACCGAAGAAATATTAATTGATGCGCATCCGCATATTGGCACCAACAAATTGCCTAAAATTGTACAAAACATACGTGAAACAATAATAAGATATGGTGGCGAAGTTCATTTTGAGTCTAAAGTATCTGATTTTAAGATTGAGAATAATGCATTAAAATCCATAGTTGTTAACGATACAAACGAAATAGCGGTAAACAGTGTAATTCTCGCAACAGGACATTCGGCACGCGATATTTTCTATCTATTGGATAAAAAAGAAATCGCATTAAAAGCCAAGTCGTTTGCTATGGGCGTTCGTGTAGAACATCCGCAAGAAATTATCGACTCCATTCAATACCATTGCTCTGGCAAACGTAACGAATTACTCCCTGCAGCAGCATATAGCCTAGTACACCAATCTAAAGGACGTGGAGTCTACTCATTTTGCATGTGTCCGGGTGGCTTTATCGTTCCTGCTGCTACAGCGCCAGGTGAAGTTGTCGTAAATGGAATGTCTCCTTCAAAAAGGAACAATCTTTTCGCTAATTCGGGTATTGTTGTAGAAATCGATGTAGATAATGATTTGTATAAATATGAAAAATTTGGTGAATTAAAAGGACTGGAATATCAAAAAAATTTGGAGCGTTTAGCATTTACCTCTGGTGGGAGAACACAAACAGCGCCAGCACAACGCTTAACAGATTTTGTAGAAGGTAACATATCGAAAGACCTCAACCCTACCTCCTACCAACCGGGATTAAAATCAGCTCCACTACATTCGTTACTCCCCAAATTAATAGGGAGTCGATTACGTGACGGCTTTGCTGAATTTGGTAAAAAAATGAAAGGCTATTATACGACACAAGCAAACATTATTGGTGTAGAATCTAGAACGTCTTCACCAGTTACCATCCCAAGAAATGACAAATTAGAACATCCACAGATAAAAGGGCTATTTCCCTGTGGTGAAGGTGGTGGCTATGCCGGCGGAATTGTTTCAGCAGCAATGGATGGTGAACGCTGCGCTGAAGCTGCCATTGCAGTATTATAGAAGTTCGATTTTATTTTAACGTTAGAACCTAAAAATTTAAGTTTTAAAGTGCCTTTTTAAACTTACCTTCGCAGCTTATTTATTTATATGACATTCAAAGAATTAGGCCTTGCAGAGCCAATATTAGATGCCCTTGAAGGCCTAGGATACACTAACCCCACTCCCATTCAACAACAATCCATCCCTATTTTATTAAAGGGTAAAGACCTATTGGGTGTTGCACAAACGGGAACAGGGAAAACAGCAGCTTTTGGCATTCCAATTCTGCATCATCTCTATAACTCAAAAAACAAACAAACAGCGAACGATGGGCGTTCAAACAAAAGAAAAATAAGAGCATTAATTGTTACACCAACGCGAGAATTAGCCATTCAAATTGGAGAAAGTTTAACGGATTATGGGAATTATACAGGCTTACGGAATACTGTAATCTTTGGGGGTGTAAAGCAAGGAAAACAGGTAAATACACTTAGAAATGGTGTTGACATTCTTGTAGCCACACCAGGTCGACTTTTAGATTTAATGAATCAGGGTTTTATCACATTTAGAGATATTGAATTTGCTGTTCTCGATGAAGCTGACCAAATGCTTGATATGGGTTTTATACACGATATCAAGAAAATAATTGCAAAGTTACCCGCCCAACGTCAGTCCCTTTTCTTTTCTGCAACAATGCCAAAGGATATCGTCGCGCTATCACGAAAAATATTAGGAGATTTTGAGCGTGTTACCATTAAACCAGAACAAGCTACTGCAGAAAAAGTTGAGCAAGGTGTTTATTTTGTCAGCAAAAAAAATAAAACCAAACTGCTCGTTCATTTATTACAAGAACGTTCTCAAGATTCTGTATTGGTATTCTCCCGAACAAAACACGGAGCGAATAAAATTGTAAAAAAATTAGATCAAGCCGGCATAAAATCTGCTGCTATACACGGCAACAAATCGCAAACGGCTCGTCAAAAAGCTTTGGGTGCATTTAAAGAAGGAAAATTAAAAGTTTTAGTAGCTACGGATATTGCTGCTAGAGGTATTGATGTGGAAGAGTTAGCATTGGTCATTAATTTTGACTTACCGAATGTTTCCGAAACCTATGTACACCGAATTGGTAGAACAGGTCGTGCAAATGCCAGTGGTATTGCCTTATCTTTTTGTGATAAAGAGGAAAGAGCTTATTTACGCGATATAGAAAAATTGATTAAACAGGAAGTTCCTAGAATGCCTGAACATCAATTTACCGATGGCGATGATGAGGAACAAGAAACGGTTGAACAACCAGGTAAATCTCGTAATCCAAATCAGTCAAGAAATCGCAATCGAAATCAAGATAGAAATAGAAACAGACAAAGTAACCGTTCAGCTAATTCTAATAATCGGAACTCTAGAAGGCGTTCTGGCAATAAAGGTGGTGGCGAAAATAAATCGTAGTAATTAATTGCATCAACTTAAAGTTACTTTTAGACGGTACGTATACGGCCCATCAGCAATTCTTTATGCGATTTGCTTAAAGGAATTACTTTTCTGTTAATTTCTAAATAGTCCTCTGCTACAACATCTAAGTTGGTAACATTTACAATAAAACTACGATGTACTCGTAAAAATTGATTCGCAGGTAATTTGCCTTCCATAGATTTTAAGGTACTTGTTAAAAGGAATTTACCTGATTTGGTAATAATGTTACTATAATTTCTATCGGCTTCGATGAACAGTATATCCTTTAGCATTAATTTTTCCATCTTTCCATAATGGCGCACAAAAATTCGATCCTCTAATACCTCCAAATTAGATTCGCTAGATTTTTTTGACACTTCATTTACATCAGCGAATACTAATGAGATTGTTCTTTGCAAGTTTAACTTATTAAACGGTTTAGTAATAAAAGCTTTTGGAAAAGTATCTTTTGCTTTTTTAAAAGTAACGTCGTCTGAATTAGCAGTGAGGTAAATAATTGGAATGTTATACAACTGGTTAATGCGCTCTGCTGTTTCTATACCATTCAAAACTCCCTTCAAATTAATATCCAATAACAACAAATCAGGAATATTATTTGCAGCATGCGCAATAGCATCTTCACCTCTAGCCACAAGTCCGTCAACCTCGTACCCTAAATTTATTAATTGCATTGATATATTTGCGCCAATGATCATATCATCTTCAACAATTAAAATACGTTTTTTACGATTCATTAAGCTGCTTTTTTATATTGAAATTTAATAGATACGGAAGTTCCTTTTTTTGTATTCAAAACCATTTTACCATCCAGTTGTTTCGTTAATAATTGAATCAGTTGAGAGCCAAAACCAGTGCCATTAGGTTTGCAATTATCGCTCATTCCAATGCCATTATCTGTAACATTTAATTGGAGAATAGTTCCTTTTTCCTCCAAGGATACACTAATACAACCTGTTTTATTATTTGGAAAAGCATATTTTAAAGAATTAGTTATCAACTCATTAACTATTAAACCAATAGGAATGGCTATATCCACATCTAATTCAAAATTCTCCATTGCCACATCAACCTTAATTTTATCTTCAGCCCCAAAAGCATTCAAAATATAATCGGCAAGATTTCCGAAATAACCTTTCATTTCAATAGCTGCTAAGTTCTCTCCCATATACAATTTCTGATGAATCATGCTCATGCTCTGTACCCGATGTTGACTTTCTTCCATGGCATTTAAAACATTCTGATCTTCTATTTGTGCCGATTGTAATGATAAAAGACTCGAGATGATTTCTAGGTTATTTTTAACACGATGGTGAATCTCTTTTAAAAGAAATGCTTTCTCCTCATTTTGTTTTAACAATAGTTTATTCCTTTTTCTGTTGTTTGAAAAAGCTATATAACCTAAAATTAATAACAATAATAGAAGTGCCGCAATAATTGTTATAAACAGTTGTTGCGAACGTTGCCTTTTGAGTTGCGATTCTTGATTTTCAATGGTATCATTTTTTTGTGTCACTTCATACTCGGTTCTCAATTGCGAAGTACGATGATCGGCTTCCGCTGTAAATACGGCACTTTTAAACGTATCATATTTTTCAAACGCTTTATAGGCTTCTTCATATTGAAAAATAGCCGCATTAGCCTTACCTAATTCATTATAAGCCTTACTTAAAAAATAAGCATCCCCAAAATCTGAGGTCGCTATTTTTATGCAATTTTCTAGACTTTCGATAGCTAAAACGAAATCACCATTTAGGTTTTGTATTTTACCTATTGCCATCCAACTGCGCATCACCAAAAAATTATTGTGTAATAATTCGGCATATTTTAGTGCATTCATAGCTGCCTTAAGAGCTTCATCAAATTCATTTAAATTTGAATGTAATTCTGCTAATAAAATATAACCGTCGCTAAGGTTATTGTAAAAACCATAACGTTCACCAATAGCAATAGAATGATTTAAATAATGTAGCGCTTTATCATACTTTTTTAGACTTAGATAATTATTTCCAACCACATATAAGGTAAAGTCGTAATCAAGGTCATTTAAACCGCGTTCTTCAAAAATTGCTAATGATTTTAGTCCATATTCTAAACCAATTTCAGATTTAGACTGTTTCCAAAACAGGTTACTAAGGTCGCTATAGGCTGTAGCCATAGCCCATTTATCTCCAATTTCTTCACCAATAGCTTTTGTTTCAAGTGCGTAATCTGCAGCCTTTTCTAATAATCCACGACGTTCGTAAACATAACCTAATTGTGTCTTTAATAAAGGCAGGTCTTTTTTATGCACTTTAGTCAAGGCTTCATTAAGTACTATTTCAGCACTATCCAATTTTTCCATACGCAGAAAAAGTGCTCCTTGAGTTATTTGAAAACGACCTTCCCAAAGTAAATTTTTTTTGCGTCTGGTTTCTTTTAAACCCTCTTTGGTAAAGTGCATAGCTTTAAAAAGGTTACGCGTATGTGTATAATAAGCTAAATCATTTAGCATGGAGAATTTAACCGAATCTACAGTTGCTGAAGTGTAGTTATTTTCAAGTACCTCTAAATAGGAAGCTCCAAAATTATCGGTAGCTTCGAAAACTTTTTTGTAAGGCTTTTCGCTATCAAAATCAACAATTTGAGAAAAAGAAGTATTGCAATTCAAAATAATGAAAAGACATAACAATATGGCTTTATACAAAGAAAAGCAATTCATTTTTATGGTTGGTTGGCACAGGGGGAAGACAAAGAATAAATATACAATATTAAATCTAAGAATTATTCGATAATTAAAACCACCTCTTCGGACAATAAAAAGGTACTGTCGTCCTCATTCTTTAATCGGAGACCTTATAAATTCTTTTTTTCGTAATAGTTCCCTATTACTTAAATAACAGTGCTATTTAAATGGTAATGTATTATGGGGAAATATTGGACTTATCTACTTCTTTTATTACTCTCAATAAGCATTGCATGCAAAGAACAAAAAAGAAAAATGCAGAACAATGCCCCAATAAATAACATACAATTAGAAAGTAGCTTAAAAACATCTTCACAAAACTATTTAAAAGCATGGAGTGAAAATGATACTACTTTATTAAATGAAGCTGCAATACGACACATAGTTCGCAATGTTAACGGCGAAATTGTTTCAAGCAATCAACATGAACTTTATAAGAATATAAAATTTTGGCATACGGCACTACCTGACTTTAAAATGATGGCGCAAGAAATTAATATTCTCGGCAACCGAACATTCATTAATTGGAAAAGGACAGGGACCAATACAGGTATGTTTGGCGAAATAACCCCTACTGGTAAAAAGAGTAGTTCAGAGGGTTTTAGCATTCTCACTTTTAATGAACAGCAGCAACTCATACATGTAAAGACCTATGTTGATGTCTTAGGAGTTATGAGAGATATAGGATACACAATGCAACCACCAAATACAGATTAAATACAAATCCAATAATCAAAACAATGAAAAAACTGTCACTATTAGGATTACTTATTATCCTTTTTACAGCTTGTGAACAAACACAACGTTATACGCAAAACTCAGCCGAAATTGATGCCTTCAAGGCAGTTATACAAAATTATAATGATGAAGATTGGGAAGGTATGACAGCGCATTACGCCGATTCTGCAAAAACCTTTAATAATAGTTCTGATGTAAGCCTAACGCTTGATGAAATGGTCGATTATCATAAACAGTCATTAATAAACCTTTCGAGTCGTAGCTTTCTTGAAAAGAATCAAGAATACGAAATGGTATTGACTGATAAAGGCGATACCTGGGTAAACTTTTGGAGCGATTGGGAAGGAACTTTAAAGGCCAATGGCAAGAAAATAAAAATTCCGATACATTTAACGGCTAAGTTTTTAGATGGCAAAATTGTTCGCACAAGTGGTAACTGGGACAACACTCCAAAAATATTGGCATTACAAGAAATTGATGCTAAGAACAATCTTTCACCAGAAGATAATAGGGCTGTAATACATGCGCTATACCAATCTTTTTCAACGGGCGATATACCCGGAGTACTCGCTCTTATGGAGGACAATATTATATGGAACGAAGCAGAAGGTAACTCTCTAGCGGCAGGAAATCCATATAAAAGTCCTGATGCAGTTTTAAATGGTGTTTTCGCTCCACTAGGAGAACTCTGGGAAAATTTTAGAGTAGTTGATGTAAAATTACATGAGATGGTTGATGACGAAGTATTAGCGACACTACGATATAAGGGTAAATATCTAAAAACCGGAACCGCCATTAATGCGCAAGCAGCACATCTTTGGAAACTTAAAAATGGGAAAATTATCGCTTTTCAACAGTATGTGGACACTAAACAATTGGCAGACGCTGCGGGCGAATAACGGTCAAAAATAGAAATCAACTCAACAACAGGCAGGCCATTTTCGGGGGAATTTTTTTGACAATTTGATATAAGTCATTTTCAATCCAGTATAGTTGAAAATATATTATTTAACTATTGTCAAAAGTAGGTCTGTCTGTTTTTAAAAAATTAATAACCATTCCAATTAATAATTAAAACGCAAGAAAATGAAAAAATCACTTATTATGTTAGCCTTGATGACATCGGTCATCACAATTGCACAAAAGAAAAATGGAACCGTTTATGAAGAACACAAAGCCATAGATGTAGTTGAAAATTTTACTAAAGCCTTTGTAGCAGGTGATACTACCAAACTAGCCAGTATGTTAACTGATGACTTTAAATCGTACAATGGAGTTTCAACTAAACCGGATACGAAAGGTACAGATAAAAGTAAATTTTTAGTGAACTCTCTTCGCTGGTCTAATGAACTGGATTATTTTTCTATAACAGATTTTCCAGATTCCTATCCAGACGCCATAGAATATAAAAAAGATAACAAAGATGATTTGGTGTGGGTACAAACTTGGGAACTTTTAAAAGGTGTACACAACGTTACCGGGGTAAAATTTACATCACCCGTACATCGTTTATATATAGTAACCAAAGACTCAAAAATAAAAGGGCAAATTAACTACTATAATGAACAAATTTTTGATGAACTGCGACATAGTTTTGGCAATCGAAAAAATGGAACTATTTACAATCACCATGACAATATTAACACAGTACGCAAAGCTGTATATGCCTTTGAAAATGGCGATTTAGACAAGGCAATTGGTGCTTATAGGGAAGATGCTATTTTTTATAATATTAATGATGATGTACGGGAACCGGGTACATTAGAAGAAGTAAAAAAGATTCGGCAAACTTTTTTAGACAATTTTGAAATTGTAGCTATTGAAATGATTGGGTATCCTGACTATTTAGAATACGAAATGGATAATGGCAGATCCGTATTATCGTGGTGGAATTATCATCTAATTCGAAAATCAGATAAAAAGGAAATTGTAATGCCGATGCATATGAATGATGATTTTGATGCCGACGGTAAAATTATTTCCGAGTTTATTTATTACAACAGAACTTTGTTAGAGAAATAGGTAAGACAAAACTGGTGTACTTATAATTACGCAGTAACACAATGTATATAAGCACTACTAAAATTTTGTCTCGTCAATAAAAGGTTTGAATTAGCTACATACCATACCTGACCGACATACGTAGGACCCGATAATTGCTATCGGGTTTTACATTTTTAAAAAGCCATTATATTTGTACGTAACTATGAAAAGACAATTACTTACTTACGGCAGTGGACGGCATACTGTTCCTTTTTTAAACTATATGGCGGAAGCTACAGGAATAGAAAAACCTAATATTTGCTTTATTCCGACCGCTAGTGGCGAAGACCAAAATTATATTGATTCTTTCTACGACATATGTTCACAATTAAATGTAGTACCTCATGTGCTAAGTGTATGGATAAACTCTTATGATCAAAAAGAGACATTTGAGGAAATTATACAGAGAATGGATGCTATAGTGGTAGGCGGTGGAAATACGTTAAATATGTTAGCTATTTGGAAAGCACAAGGAATCGATACTGCGTTAAAAAACGCTTACGAAAATGGTGTTGTTATGGGTGGCGGTAGCGCAGGATCACTCTGTTGGTTTAATGGTGGCACAACAGACTCAAGGCCAGCAACACTTAGCATAGTCGAAGGAATGCGAGTTATAGATAAAAGTCATTGTCCGCACTACAATTCTGAGAAGTCACGAAGGCCTTTATATCACGACAATATTCTTTCGGGAAAACTTACTGATGGATATGCTTGCGATGATCGTTCTGCAATTCATTTCATAAATGAAGAAGTACATGCATCGGTTGCTTTAAATGCTGAAAACCATTCGTATTATGTGCATATAAAAGATGGTAAGATTGTGGAGGAGCAATTAAAAAATAGAATAATCTCGTAGTACAATAAGCTTCGCCATATTAATTTTTTGAATGAACTACTGCAGAAACCAACCACTGAAGTTAGGAATATCTATTGAGAATAATTCGTGACTATAAATTAAAAATGGTGGTATTAGTCTATGTCAAAATCAATAAGGTGTTCTATCAATATTTAACTTTAAGTTGTCGAAAAAGAACCTATAACATGGTCTTTGTATAAGCTATTCCCAGAAATTTTATACACATTATAATCGAAAATCAAAATAATATTGTACTAGAAAACAAACAACGAAACCACGGTAGGAAAATCTACTTGTTAAGTAAATAAATTAAATTTCCTATAGCAACTACGCCTGTTAAACAACCTAAAATTAAATCCATTTTAGAGGCAATAAAATTTAATTTATGTTCTATATTTTTAGCAACAATAGCATAAAGACTGTACAGGGTAAAAGAACCAATGGTGGAACCAATTGAAAAATAAAATGCATTTAATAAATTATATTCAAAATAATCAAACCCTATTAACAGCGAAATAAAAGTAAAATAAAAAGGGATAGCCATCATGTTTAATGCTGACATCAATATTCCGTAGAAATAAGATTTAGATTTAGGAACTTCTTTAGCCTTTATCTTTTCTTTGGACACGAAATAGACTCTAAAAAAATTAAGAGATAAAAGAAAGAGAATACCTGTTCCTATTTTTTGAATTAATGTAATGTACTCCGAATTTTTCATTAAAACATTAGCCAAATAAGCACCTAAGTTTGCTTGAAAAAATAAAACGGTTGCATAGCCAGCAATTAAGTAAAATGTAGGTTTTTTACCATTTCTTAAGCTATACTTTACAACAGTTAAGTTTAAAAAACTAGGTGTTATACTACCTAAAGAAGCAATGCAAAAACCTAAAATTAAACAGGTAAGAAAAATCATAGCTTATTATTATATAGCAAATAAATAACGAAACGCCTTAAAACATTAATACAATTCCTATTATTAGTAACTCTTAAAAATTTTTAAGTAAAGAAAGATTAGATCTTCAGAAATAATTTAACGGACTTCTACCCTTTCGTTTTAGTGATAGAAAAATATATGGCTATAACATATATGAAAAATTGCTAATTTACTGCTTAAATTATGGTCAACGTATTTTTGTAACTTGTTATTTCCTAACCGAATTTCCAAATACAAAAACCTACAAACAACACCCTTACAGGTAAGCTAATTGAACATAGCGAACGAATACTAAAAAATAAATATGATAACAAGAATTTGGGAAGGACGGACTAAAATTGAGCATTCGGATATTTACACGAAAATTATTATGGAACGAGATATTCCTGATTATAAAAAAACAGAAGGATTTATAAAACTAACATTCCTTAAACGTTCTGACGATGAATTCACCTTTTTTAAATTATTAACCTATTGGACAAGTATAAAGGCTATAACCAATTTCACTGGTCCAAATTTGGAACAAGCCGTAGCTTATAAAGAAGATGAAAAATATTTAGAAGACTTTCCAGGAAATGTAACTCATTTTGAAATATTCGCTGAATAAACAAGTATACACAACGATGTGAAAATATTACATGAATGAGTTTTAATTTCACCTTGGTACTAAGCGCTATCTTGATGAAATCGATTATATTATTCTTGGGATTTTTCTCAAAATGTGTTGGCAGATTATTCTAAATTTATATTGATTTCATTTTAATCTTCTTTACTCGGATTCTTATTTAATAAAATTATTACCCTTTCTAGATTATGGGCATACCTATAAAAACTTAGTATTCTGATCTACATCATGAAATACCTCCTTTTGCAACGTTCCTAAAACATTTAAATTAACTTTGCGAAGCCGAAATTAAATCGTTTACTTGCCTCCTTACATTTTGCATAACTTAACCTATGGCACTACTGACGAATAAACATATATTTATTATAACATTTTTAGTTGCTATTCATTGTAATTCTCAAGAATTAATAGGCAAATGGTATATGCAGAACAGCACTGGTTTATTAGAAACCGAAATAACCAAAGACAGTATTACTTTCAATGAAATGTCATCAAGTTTCAACACAACTACGAATGAAGGTAAAACGGGAATTAAGATTTTAAAAAAGGTAAAACAAGCAAAAAAAACGCTATTTATATATCAATACGAAGATGATAAGTCTGAATTCCAGACACTAGTATTTACTCCGTTTCAAAAAAATGAAATCATAAAATTTATTTGGAATGGTATCGAAACCGCTGAAAGCATAAATATGCTAGTGAAGTCAAATAAAAATAATAGCTCAACGCTTTATGGTTATAATTTATATTCAAAAGAATATATCGATGAATTAAAAAAAAGAAAGTCTGTAGAATCAATGACTTTGCAAGACTTTATTAAATATCTTTCTGTTTATTTCGAAAAGCTAAAAACGCAAGATTCGGAAACAATAAAACTTCGAAGAAGTTATTTAGGTGCTTCGCACTATAAAATGGATATTATTTCCCAAACATTACTAGAATTAGAATACAATCCAATTCATAATATTATAATAATCGAAAATTTGTACCAGAAATATATTCAAGAACCCGAAGTACAAACTTTTCTAGATGATCTGGAAAAGGGGCTTAAATAATTACTGTAAACTTACTTATCCTATAAACCTTGGCCAATTTAGAGCAACAATTAAAAAACCCCGTTTGGTATTCGCTTGCAGAAACGCATAAAAAACATCTTGTAGAATTTGATGGGGTGCAATTTTACAGACCAGAAATTTCTACTTTTGGTTCTTTTTTTGATGAGACAAAAACAGCAAAAGCTTCAAATGAATATTTAAAAAACTCAAGTGAATTATTTTTCGTTTCAGAGCATCAAACTCCGAGAGTAGATGATACTAAAGTTTACCTAGAGAAAAAAATTGATGGGTGTCAAATGGTTTTGAACAAACTGCCCGAAGTTCAAATAACCGAAAATATTGTGTTGTTAGATCAAACATATATTGATGAGATTTATAATCTAATTTGGTTAGTCATGCCCGGTTACTATAAAAAAAGAAGCTTTGAAATGGGTAAATTCTTTGGCATCTTTAAAGAAGGTAAATTAATTTCAATCACCGGTCAACGAATGCAAACCAATCTTTTTATTGAGGTAAGCGCCGTTGTTACCCACCCAGAATATATTCGAAAAGGTCTTGCAAAACAACTAATTGCGCATACAACAAAAGAAATTCTAAAAGAGAACAAAACTCCTATTTTACATACGAACAAAGGGAATTTAGCAATTTCTCTGTACGAAAAATTAGGCTTTGAACTAACCAGAGATATGAATTGGTGGCTTTATCGTAAAAAATAATATAATGCGCACTAGAAACTAATTTGCCCTTTTTTAAACAAAAAAATTAAGAGCAATTAATTGTACATGAAATATAATTTAATGATAAAATAGTTTCAACAAACTCCATATTTCTTTAATAACTTAAGGGAATCCAGTTGGTGTAAACTCAAACGGTACTAACTTCAAAAAACGAAATCCCATTATAGCATTAAGTAAAGAAGACCTTTATAATACTGTAATCTTCAAAGAATAAATTCAGTTTTAATTTTAAACCACCAAAAAGTATACAAGATTCGAAAATGCGTGTAAGTGACAGGCTATATTCCCTTATACCTTTGTCCTATTCTTTAAAAAAATAAAAATAGGCAATCATGAGTACAACACAATTTGGTAAAAAAGGGTGGACTCCAGATAGAATAGAAAATCTGAATGACAAAACATTTATAGTAACTGGTACTACCAGTGGTACAGGTTATGAAGCAGCAAGAATATTGTTGTCTAAAGGAGCGAAAGTGGTAATGTTAAACCGAAATCCTAAAAAATCGGCTGACACTTTAGCAACCTTAAAAGAAGATCTTGGAAATGCCATACCGGTGACCAATATACAAATGGACTTGGCATCGTTAGCTTCGGTTAGAAAAACAGCAGCAGAAGTGCTTAAAACCGTTCCTCAAATAGATGCATTACTATGCAACGCTGCCATTGCTCAGGTACCCAAACAAACCTTTACTGAAGATGGTTTTGAAAGTCAGCTGGGAGTGAATCACTACGGTAATTTTTTACTACAAGCATTGCTATATCCTAGAATTGAAGAATCAAATGGGCGCATAGTAGTCGTGGGTAGTATGGGGTATAACTTAGGTATTAAAACCATACAGTTCGACGATATGAACTGGGATAAAAATTATAGTCCGAATGGTGTATATAGTCAAAGTAAATTGGCACAGATCATGTGTGTTTACGAATTACAAGAAAGACTTAAAGCTGTAGGAAAAACAGGTGTAAAATCATATGCGTGTCACCCAGGGGCATCATCGACATCACTTATTAAAACCAGTGGAAGTTTAATGACCAGATTCATTTGGCAAATAATGAAGTTGACCCCTATGGTGCAATCAGCTGAAAAAGGCTCGTATCCGCAGTTGATGTGTGCCCTCGAACCAGACTTAGATCAAGAAGGTTTTTATGGTCCTACGGGAAAAGGGTATTGGACAGGCCCTGTTGGGGAATGTAAGTTAGAACCGCATGCAAAAGACAAACCGGTAATGGAAAGGCTTTGGGAGGTATCTGAAGAGGCCGTTGGTTATGAATGGAATGTGTAAAGTAAGGTTGGTCTAATAAATAAAATATAGAAGAATGATGAGGATAAAATATATACCTATAGTTGCCGTGTTACTAACTTCGTTTCATGTTTTTTCACAAGATAGAAACTGGACAACGGAAACGGCTAAAGACGGAAAATCTATAGTAAAATATGAATTAGTGAAGGAAGAAGAAGGAACACATTTTTATTATATAGCACAAACGAGTGTGAATACTTCTTTAGAAGAATTGGATGCCTATTTTTCAAAGTCGGGCAATCACAAAAGTTTTTTAGAGCGAACACCGATAACAAAAGAAATTGAAAAATCATCCAAAAATGAATGGTTGTCTTACTATTATTTTGATGCTCCTTGGCCAATGGCTGATAGTGATATTGTAATAAAATTTAATCGTGTTAAACAAGAAAATAAGCTTGTTTTTACTGCTAATGGAGTCTCTAATAGTTATCAGCCGGAGGATGTTAAAAGAATGTCTAACTATAAAGTGATTTATGAATTCGAGAAAGTTGATAATGGGACAACAAAAATTACTTATAATGCAGATTACATTCCGGTTGGCTCTGTTCCTAATTTTTTAATTAAAACTTGGTTTCCTGAAGGTCCAGCAAATATTGTAAAAGGTATTGGTGCATTGAAATAGGTAGAATGAACGGTTAAAAATTATATTTTAGTAGAAACAAAAATGATTAAAACATTAAACATGGATATTTTAAAGGCAGCAACAGATTGGGCTAAGGCCGAGCTTTTTTCAACACCATTTTTCATGCTCTTCGGAGTGGCGTTTTTGATAGCCAGCTTAGGTTTTTCGCAATTAGGAAAAACGGATATGGCAAGAGCTTACATTATTCCCACTTTGGTAGCAGGAGCATTACTTTTAATTATTGGACTTGGGTTATTTTTCACCAATAAATCGAGAATTACTCAATTTGAGAAGGCGTATCATACGGATCAAGCTGCTTTTGTAGCCGCTGAACTAGAACGTACTAATGCTACATTAAAGGAGTATGACAATGTTGTATTTACGGCAACACCTATTATTATTACGGTCTGTGCTTTGGTCTTGCTGTTTGTTAGTACACCAATTTGGAGAGCAAGTATGATTACCACAATAGCCATGTTGGTCGTTATATTATTAATCGACGGTACCGCACATGCTAGAATAGATGGATACAATAAGCAGTTATTAGTTGTAGAAAAAGAAATTAAAAAATAATATGCAGCACTTCAGGACTTTATCGGCATATTTAGAATATTTAGAACTACCCGGTCCAGAACACCCGATGTTAAGTGTTTTTTCTGCCACTGGAGATGAATTTTTACCATGTCCCAAAGAGAGTTCACCGCCGATAACTAACGACTGTTACACAATCAGCTTTAAAAAGATTGTAAAAGGTGATTTAAACTATGGTAGAACAACATACGATTTTACCAATGGTGCTTTGTTTTTCATTGCGCCAAGACAAGTATTGCAGTGGGATAATAGTGCAGTGTTCGAACAAAATGGCTTTACAATCAATTTTCATGAAGACTTTTTAAAAGGAACGGAGTTGGCGCATCAGATTAAAAAATATGGTTTCTTTTCGTATTCCGTGAATGAAGCCCTACACCTATCGCCCAAAGAAGAAAGGCAGCTCGAATCGATTGTAGAAAATATTGAAATAGAATATCAAAACAATCAAGATGAGTTTAGTAAAGACATCATCATCTCACAATTGAGTACGCTTTTGAAATATGCCAACCGTTTTTATGAACGACAGTTTTTAAATAGAAAAGAATTGTCTACGAGTTTGTTAGAGCAATTTAACCTACAAGTATCTCTTTATTTTGAATCCGGTCAATTACAAGAAAAAGGGATACCCAGTATTGAACAAATAGCAAATAAAATGTCCGTTTCACAACGTTATTTAAGCGATACCCTCAAAAAAGAAACAGGCAAAACTACCACTGAACATTTGCAACTACTCCTAATTGATGAAGCAAAAAATATGTTATTACAACCCAGTAAAAGCATAGCGGAAGTAGCGTATGAATTAGGCTTTGAATATCCCCCCTATTTTTCAAGATTGTTTAAGAAAAAAGAAGGCATCAGTCCTACCGCATATCGAGAAAAGTATAGAATGAACTAGACTTTTTGTATCTAAATCAGCGCATTTCTCGGCTAACTTGATGCTAATATTATTGTTTGATCACAACGCCTATGTAGTGATACTAAGATGAAATAAGTAAATGTAGTTCGTGAATGGGAACAGCTTCTTTTGTATTTACAAAATTTACTACTTATTTTAGATAAAGATATAGATGATGGTATATAGTCTGAAAATCGCAGTATACTGTTAATTAGATGTTTATAATTTCTGGATACTTTCCCCGACTGATGTACTAAATTTACAATTCCGAGATTTTAGATAGGTCAATTATTATATAAATGACGCGTGATTTTATCCGTATTAACGATTTTATTGTTTTAGTTGAAGAGCTAAAAAACAATACAACGCAAATTGATAGTTGCCGGTTTGAAGAGCCCTTGATTGCTGTAGCTTTTTACGGGTCAGGCAATGTTGATTTAGCAGTTAATTATGGGCATAAACACAAAGAATTCAACTATACTAAAGGGTTGGCACTATCCTTTTATGCAGACGACAAAGTAGAATTTGTGCACACCATAAATCGAAATAAAGATTTAGAATGTATCGTTATTGCTACAGCATTGCGTAACATAAACCAATTGCCAAATCAAGAAGGTGAAATATTTAAAGACTTATTGCAAGAACTGGTAAATCCTAAAGATAATTATGTAGAAGGGCCAAGTTTTTTTATGACCCCAGAAATGGAACGAATTTTAGATTCTATTTTTGCGAATACATATACGGGGAAAACCAAAATGATGTTTTTTAGAAGTCAGATTACCGCATTACTTTCTCATTTTTTTGGACAATTAGCTTTAATGCATACTTCAGATGCTAAAAGTCAATACAGAGAAAAATTAAATCTAGTAAAAGAAATTTTAATCACTAACCTAGAGAACCCACCTTCATTAAAAGAATTATCGGAACAAATTGGACTCAACACCACTACCCTAAAAAAAGAATTTAAAGCTGTATTTGGCATTCCAGTATTTAAATATTTACAAAACGAACGTTTAGCTATCGCACATACATTAATAAAAGAACAAAAAGCCACTGTACAAGAAGCCGCTTGGACAGTTGGTTACGACAGCTTGGGTTCTTTTTCTAATGCTTTTGAGAAAAAATTTGGGTACAGACCTAGCCAAATTAAGTAAAAGCACTTTTCGAATAAATCATATTTCTTCTACGATAAATAGAGCATAATCATCTGCTCTAAGTTTGTGTCATAATTAAAATTAAAAAGTTATGACCAACAAAAAAAGTTACAAAAACAATGTGTTTTGGCTTGTATTATTTACGGCCATTTTAACTGCACTTTCTTCTGCGAATGTTTGGGTAAATCGAATAAAAAAAGGGCCAATACAATCATCTGAGATGAATTATAAAACCCAGTATCATGATGTAAATAAAAGCACCAGATTTCTGGTAAATACAGCTAACCAAACCTTTAAAAATAAATAATATGAAAAACATACTATTTAGTGTTTTATGCGGAATTATAATATGGATTTTAGGCGTCACCTTCTATGTAGGTTCATTTTATGTACCACTACTAGAGAATCCAGAGCAACAGGCCAATATTGTTTTAGCTATTGGCATTATACCAAGCGTCCTTTTAGGTACTTATATATTTTATAGCAAAGGCAAAATGAAGCCCGCAAAACTGGCATTAACTTTTATAGGTGTAGCCGTTTCATTAGATGTTTTAATAACAGTACCAGTATTTATAATTCCTACTGGGAGTAACTATTCAGAATTCTTTCAAAACCCGATGTTTTATACCATAATAGTTGAGTTTTATTTCATGGCTTTATTCTATGGTAATCATCTAATTCAAAAAAGAAAAATATGAAAACCATCATCTTCTTTATCACTGTTTTATTGACGGGTCTTTCAGCAGGATTATTCTTTGCATGGTCTATTTCTGTAATTGTAGGTACACAAAAATTAGGAACTAACACCTATTTAGAAACCATGCAAAGCATCAATAGGGAAATCTTAAATCCCATTTTTTTCACGGTGTTTTTCGGTAGTTTAATTGTGCTAACCATAAATGCAATTAACCATTATGATTCTAAGCTTCTATTCTGGCTAGTATTAGCGGCAGCAATTATATATAGCATTGGCACTTTTGGTGTAACAGTATTTGGCAATGTACCCTTAAACAATGAACTAAAAGCTTTAGAATTAAGCAATTTAAGTCTAACAGAATTAAACAATTTCAGAGACTATTACGAATCACTCTGGAATCATTATCACAACATAAGAACTATTTCAGCCATGATCACATTCATCATATTATTAATCGCATTATTTATTCAAAAAACAATTTAAATCTTAAAAAAATGAACAAAGAAATTTTAGTAATCGGAGCAACAGGAAAAACTGGAAGCCGAGTAGTTAAACAATTAAAAAATAGAGCAATAAATCCAAGAATTGGTTCTAGAAATGCAACGCCAAATTTCGATTGGAACGATAAAGATACTTGGGTAGCGGCACTAAAAGGAATTGATAAAATGTATGTTACTTATTATCCTGATTTGGCCGTTCCTGGTGCTAAAGATCTTATTGAGAGTCTAACATATCTAAGCAAAGAGATG
>NZ_JBDVFA010000067.1:0-12632 GCF_039941195.1 Aurantibacter sp.
GAAGGTCCCAAGGGTTGGGCTGTTCGCCCATTAAAGTGGCACGCGAGCTGGGTTCAGAACGTCGTGAGACAGTTCGGTCTCTATCTACTGCGGGCGTTAGAAATTTGAGTGGATCTGACTCTAGTACGAGAGGACCGAGTCGGACTGACCGCTGGTGTACCGGTTGTTCCGCCAGGAGCATTGCCGGGTAGCTATGTCGGGATTAGATAAGCGCTGAAAGCATATAAGCGCGAAACTAGCCACAAGATGGGATTTCTTTAAAGGGCCGTGGGAGATGACCACGTTGATAGGCCACAGGTGCAAGTGCAGCAATGTACGCAGCCGAGTGGTACTAATTGCCCGTCAAGCTTGCGCAATATAAGTCCCTCCGTTTCGGCGGAGGGCGACAACCTTTCTTATTTGAAACGCATTTTTACTTAAAAAACACATTTCTTTTTACAAAACTGTCCCTTTATTATGTCATTTATAAAATTAGATATTGATATGAATCAATATTAAAATTTAGGTGGCCATGGCGGTGGGGCCCACCCCTTTCCATTCCGAACAGGGAAGTTAAGCCCACCAGCGCCGATGGTACTGCCCGAAAGGGTGGAAGAGTAGGTCGCCGCCTTTCTTGAAGACCCCTTCACTTTTGTGAAGGGGTCTTTTTTTGTTTAAGATTTATAACAATCTTATTTTTTATAATCTTCTGTATTTTCATATATTTAGACTGCTAGTATTAGTAGTCTTCAATAGAACTATTTTGTTCTGTTAATTTAAAATCCTAAATGAAAATAAATACAGAGATTAATCCCATAGATTTGGCATCGAAGCTTCAAAATTTATGGTCGTATTCAGGTGCCAAATTAAAAAATATGACTTCTTCTTTAGAAGGTGCGATTGGTTCTCCTGTGGTAACAGTAAATGGAAAATATGAACCTAGAAGTTGGACGGATTGGACACAAGGTTTTCAATTCGGGTCAGAACTATTGCAGTATAATGCAACAGGTGATGAATATTTTTTAAAATTAGCTATAGAAAATATAAAGACTAAAATGACATCACATGTGAGTCATTTTGGAGTTCATGATCATGGGTTTAATAACCTTAGTACCTATGGTAATTTATTAAGATTATTGAATGAAGGAAAAGTATCTAATGATAAGGGTTTAAAAGACTATTGTGTGTTAGCACTACAACTTTCAGCTTCTGTTCAAGCACAACGTTGGACATCACTACCAGAGGGTGGTTACCTTTATTCATTTAATGGTCCCCATTCTCTATTTGTAGATACCATACGAACCATTAGAATAATGGTAGCTGGTCATTTATTAGGTCATCACTCATCAGGTGAAAATGATATAAAAATAAATCTCCTGAAAAGGGCTTATCAGCATGCATTAGCTACAGCCAAATATTCTGTATATTATGGAGAAGGTCGTGATATTTATGATGAATGGGGAAGAACGGCTCATGAAGCAATATTTAATACAAATGATGGTAACTTTAGGTCTGCTTCAACACAGCAAGGTTATAGCGGGTTTTCAACATGGACACGTGGTTTAAGTTGGGCCATGTTAGGTTTTGCTGAGCAACTTGAGTTTATACAAAGTCAAGATGATTTACCAGAATTTGAGGAACTTGGTGGAAAGAAGTATTTGGAAGAAGTATTTTTTAAGGCAGCGAAGGCAACTTGTGATTTTTATATTGAGAATACGGCACTTGATGGTATTCCTTATTGGGATACTGGTGCACCAGGTTTATCAAACTTTCGAAATTGGAAGGAGGTGAATTCAAATCCCTACAACGAATATGAGCCTATAGACAGTTCTGCCGCTGCTATTGGAGCCCAAGGATTATTAAGACTTGGGAATTATCTTAAAAATGAAAATTCATCGGAAGCAAATAAATATTGGTCTGCTGGACTTACAGCAGCAAACACTTTACTTGATAAGCCTTATTTAAGTAATGATTTGCATCATCAAGGGCTGATACTACACAGCATATATCATCAACCAAATGGGTGGGATTACAAACCGGAGAATAGTAATATTCCTTATGGAGAAGCCTGTATGTGGGGAGATTATCATGCACGGGAATTAGCACACTACTTGAATGAAGTAATTAAAGGGGATTCATATTATACATTTTTCAAAGACATCAGAACTAAATAATGGCCAGTAAAAAAATTACACGAGTAGCTCAATTAAAAACCTCAGACAACTTTTTAAACCACCTTGCAGATATAGGAACAGAATTACCTTTTAAGGACAAACTAAGTGATGTTGGAGCTTCTAGCTTAGGTCAACCCTATACGCTTAAATCAGGAAAGTCAATAGGAAATAGATTCTGCATTTTACCTATGGAAGGATGGGATGGAAGTGCTGAGGGATTACCAAGTGAACATACAAAACGAAGATGGCATCATTTTGCAATTAGTGGGGCTAAATTACTATGGGGCTGTGAAGCGGTAGCTGTACGACATGATGGTCGGGCTAATCCGAATCAATTATTAATGAAAGAAGAACATCTTCCCGTTTTTAAAGATCTTTACACACAATTAGTAGCGGATCATAAGGAAAAGTTTGGATCTACAGCAGATTTAATGATTGGCTTGCAATTGACACATTCAGGTCGTTTTTCTATACCTAACAAAAAGGGAGAAAGAGAACCTAAAACGCTTTATAATCATTCCGTTTTAGATGCAAAATTTAATTTGCCAGAGACGCATCGCCCAATGACCGATGATGAAATAGATGAATTGGTGAATGATTTTATTAAAGCAGCTGGACTTGCTAAAGAGGCAGGTTTTGATTTTGTTGATATTAAGCACTGTCATGGATATTTAGGACATGAATTTTTAAGTGCTAGTAATCGTCAAGGAAAATATGGTGGCACTTTAGAGAATAGATTACGATTTTTACGCTCTATTGTCGAAGGAATAAATGCAACCAGTGGTATCGCAGTCGGTGTTCGTTTGAGTGCGTTTGATTTTGTGCCATTTAAAAAGGATGATTCCAATGTTGGTATTCCTTCAGATATAAAAGTTCCATATACGGAGTCTTTCGGAGGTGATGGAACGGGTTTGGGAATAGATCTTACAGAGGTTTATGAATTATTAGAACGTTTTGAGGATATGGGAATTGAATTGGTTTGTATTACAGCAGGTAGTCCTTACTATAATCCACATGTAACACGACCAGCTATATTTCCACCATCAGATGGTTATTTACCCCCAGAAGACCCATTGGTTGGAGTGTCTAGACATTTAAAAGTTACAGCGAGTCTTAAAAAGAAGTTTCCAAATATAGCTTTTGTAGGTTCGGGGTATTCCTATTTGCAAGAATGGTTGCCAAATGTAGGTGAAGCTGTTATTGATAATGATATGGCAGATTTTGTAGGCTTAGGTAGAATGGTATTAAGTTATCCAAATCTACCAGAAGATATTCTGAAAGGGAAAACTTTAGAACGAGGAAAAATTTGTAGAACTTTTTCAGATTGTACCACAGGACCTAGAATAGGATTATTGTCAGGTTGTTTCCCTTTGGATGCATATTATAAAAAAATGCCGGAGGCAAAAGCCGTTAAAACCTACAAGAAGGAAGCGCGATTATGATAAAAAATGTTTTAATAACAGGTGGTTCTAGAGGGATTGGATTAGGTATAGCTCTCGAATTAGTGAAAGAAGGTTGTAACATCGCCATTAATGGTGTAAGAGATGAATCACATGTCGAACCTGTACTCAATCAATTAAGAAGCTTTGGAACTCAAGTAATTTATTGTCAAGGAAATATTGCTATTGCAAATGATAGGGAAACGATTGTCTCCAAAGTTTTAAATGAGTTTGGCTGTATAAATGTATTGGTTAATAATGCAGGAGTTGGACCTAAAGAACGAATCGATTTATTGAAGACCAGTGAAGAGAGTTACGATTGGGTAATGGGAATAAATTTGAAAGGTTCATTTTTCATGACACAGACAGTAGCTAATCATATGGTAAAATGTAAAACATCTGATGCAGACTTTGAAGCGCAAATTATTAATATGTCCTCAGTAAGTGCAACTATGGTTTCTATTGAAAGAGGGGAATATTGTATTTCTAAGTCTGGAATGAGCATGATGACTCAATTATTTGCAACTCGATTAGGAGCGTATAATATTCCGGTATATGAATTAAGGCCTGGGGTAATAGAAACAGATATGACTGCTGGAGTTCAAGAGAAATATGAAAAATTAGTCACTGAAGGCCTTACGGTTGAACAGAGAATGGGCTTGCCAAAAGATGTTGCGATTGCTGTTTCAGCATTAGTAAAAGGGCAAATACCTTACGCAACAGGTCAAGTGCTTCATATAGATGGGGGACTTTCAATACCAAGATTTTAAGAATTATATGAAAACAAAACGTAATAAATTATTAGTGGTAATCGACGTGCTAGCAATACTTTTATTTGCTACAACTTTTAGCCCTTTTGTCATGCCTAGTGGTATAGTAAATCCTTTTATTTTGGGTGTTTGTTATACCATGTTTATGGGTTTTTTAGTCAGTGTATTATTTGTAATACTGGCTTTTTTGGTTTCACTTGTAAATAAAGAGAAAGAACATGCTGACTAAATTCATTATTGCTGGTACCGTTTATCTTGCAATCTTGATATTTCTTGTCAGGATTACACGTGTAAAAGAGAAAACAACATCTAATTACCTTTTAGGAGGTGGTAATGTTGGTTTTGTAATAGGACTATTTACAACTGCTGCAACTTTGTTTAGTGCATTTACTGTAATAGGAATGCCTGACTTCTTTAGAACGCATGGGGTTGGCGCTTGGATATTTTTGGCAGTATCTGATGCTATGATGGTTTATGGGTTAATTCGTGTTGGTGAATTGCTTCGTAGAAAAGCCCGTAAGTTAGAATTTAAAGGAATGTCAGGATTAATGGCTACTACTTATAAAACCAAACTAGCTGGATACGTTGCATTTGGTGGAGCTGTAGTTTTTTTAATTCCCTATATAGCAGTACAAATAAGTGGTATTTCAATTTTTTTAAACGCGGCCTTTCCTGATGCCATTCCTGTTTGGGGATGGAGTGTTATGATTGTGGCAATTATGATTTTATATAGTGAAACAGGCGGTTTAAGAGCAATAATGTATAATGATACTTTACAAGGTATATTGTTATTTATAATGATATGGATAGTTGGGTATAATTGTATTAATCATTTTGGAAGTATTGAATCTATGTTTAAAAAGGTTGAAACAATTAATGAAGAACTGCTATCTGTGCCAGGCCCTAAGGGTCTTTTTACACCACAATTTTTGTTAATATCAGCGATAGCAATTATATGTTTGCCTTTTACACAACCACAAATTTCGACGCGTGTAGTAATAATGAAGAGTAGTTCGGCTTTACGAAAAATGGCTATCGGCCTAGGAGTGGTAGCGATTCTAATTATTTTACCAACATTATTTATGGGTATGTATGGTGCAGTTTTGTATCCTGATGCTTCCACTCAGGATTTTATTGGTCATGTTTTACTACATGATCAAGCTTCAAGTGTGGCAGCGCTAGGGTTGGTTGGTTTAATTGCTGCTGCGATTTCAACATCAGATTCACAAATTTTTGCATTAGGATCGGAGTTACGTTCTTTACTTTCTATTGATGATAAAAAGGCAGTTTCGCTAACACGATTGTTCATATTCATTTTCGGAATTCTTGCGCTTATATTTTCAATAGTGAGTACAGAACATTTGGTTTTGTTAGCAAGAACAAGTTTTACAGGAACTGCTATGATGGCACCTATGATTCTTGTTGGTATCTTAAGTGCTAAAAAGCTGAGTAAGCTTATGCCTATTGCGACCTTAATAGCGCTACTTGTTTTTATTCTGGCTAAGTTGGGCGTATTGCCAGTAAAAATTGGCGCGTTACAAATAGAATTAGTTCTATTTATTTTTCTGGCCATTGCTGTGGTAGTTGAAACAGTTGTTTTAAAGAAAACGGATGTAGAAACAACATTGTAGTATTCACTTTTCTATATAATGTTATTTATGTTAGTATTCTTATGTTGATAAGAGAGAGCTGTAATTAAATGGCAACTTAAACTACGAATGTAATTTCGTTTTTTGATGTTTTTTCCATTCTAGTATTGCTAACTTTTACTCAATTACAGATAAATTAAAAAGCGAAATAAGCACAGTTTAATTGTGCTTATTTCGCTTTTATCTTATGATAATAAAGTTAGTTGTTATTCCATCGGATGCATTTTTAATAATTCATTTGGAGTATAAAAACCTTCTTTATCTTTTGCAGATTCACGTACCTCTTTAACTTTTTCAGCACTAATTGCAGATGCTTTATTTCCAAAAGCATTTCGCACAAAGGTTAATACCGATGCTACTTCTGTATCATTTAGCATTCCACCAAAAGGAGTCATAGGAACTTGGCCTGGATATTCTTTTCCATTTAATTCAAATGGACCCATTAGACCATGTAAGGTTAGTTTTATTAAGCGCTCTTCGTTTCCGGTAACCCATTCAGAATTGGCTAAAGGCGGAAATTGAGAAGCACTAAGTCCTTTTCCATCTGCTTGATGACAAGTAATGCAAAACCCTTCACGATTATATATTTCTTCTCCTTTTACAAAAAGTTCTTTTTCATCACCTTTTAAGTCAGTTTTAGTTCCTTTAGTTTCAGGGTCTTGTCCAACATTAACATCGTTTATATGTGCAAAGGCAGCTTCATAAGGTTTTTCCATCCATTTATCTAATGGTAGTTTTCCTGCAGCTTCGATAATTGGTAAACCTACTTCTTTGTCCAACCAAGATGCAGCTACAAAAGCTTCAAGTCGAACTCTAGGGTTTTCATCGGTAGCAGCAGTCATTAATAAATCTGCTTGATTTGGAATTTGATGTCCGGAGTAGCGTAATACCTTTACGGCAGCTGTACGTGCTCTAAAATCTTTTGCAGCTAACATTTGTTGAAGTAAATCTTTATCCACCGAATTTAATCCCCAAGTAACCCACAATGCTTCTAAAACATGGTGTTCGTATTTCGAATCTGTTTTATCTAAATCTTGTACCCACTCTTTAATTTTCGTTAAAACTTCGGAAGCGTCTCTAGCTCTTAATTCTCTTTTAGTTCGGTATCGAGTACGATATTCAGGTAGTTTTAAATTATCTAATAATTCTTCAATAGTAGCCCCTGCAACTTTTGCAGGTTCAACTAGTGATCTTGACGGGTATGTTATTCGATAGACTCTACCATGAACGTGATCACGTAACGGATCACGTGCATTATGTTGCATGTGGCCTACTAGTATATTTTGCCAATCGATTACATATAAAGAACCGTCAGGAGCAAATTCCATATCAACAGGTCTGAAATTGGTGTCGCTACTTCTAATTAAATCCAAACGATGTCTACTTAAATAGCCAGAACTGTTGGGGTCATCAATCATCGTATGTTGTTTTGTTCCTAAAAATCCAATTGTGTTATTTATAATGATATCACCTTGAACTTCATCTGGAAAATGACGACTAGAAATAAATTCTAAGCCAGAGGTAGGTCTAACACGGTGTTCATCTTCGATTAGGTTTTTAGGTTTCGGAGATGCTTGACCATAGCGCGGTAAAATACTACCAGGTGTCATCCAAGTCATATCAGGTCCTGAAGTATCGGCGAAAAATGGTTGACCCCAATCATCAAATGCCATTCCCCAAGGATTAGGAATTGGTAATTGTGCGGTTCTTTCTAGATGATGTCGCTGCGGACTATAGCGGTAGAAACCACCATTTGTTGCACGTACAGGTCCGTATGCTGTCTCAATATTTGTATGTAGAAAAACTCCTTCACCCATATATATTGCACCTGATGGGTCTGCTACAAATGCACCCGCAGTATGATGCGTATCGTGATCATCAAAACCACTTAATATAATTTCGCGTTCATCTGCTTTATCATCACCGTCAGTATCTTTTAGCAGCACAAGATTAGTACCTTGAGATACATAAACTCCTTCAGGTGCGAATTCAAAACCTATTGTAAGATATAAGTCATCAACAAAAGTTGTTTGCTTATCAGCTTTTCCGTCGTTATCGGTGTCCTCAAGAATAATTAATTTATCATTTGGTTTACTATCTCCGGGCTTATAAGCTGGATACGTTGGCATTACACCGACCCAAAGTCTACCTTTGTTGTCAAATGCCATTTGATTTGGATTTGCTAAGTCTGGAAATTCTTCTTCAGATGCGAAAAGCTCAACTTTATAGCCATTCGCTACGGTAAATTTGTCTAAGGAAGCTTTGCCAGTTATGTAACCCTGTTCAGCATCTCCCATGCCTTCATCATAATTTGATTTTACAGGAGGTAGAGTCCTTGTTTTGTTATCAGCAATTTCTAAATCCATTTTATTTCCAATATTAGCCTCCCAAATTGCTGTATCTCTAATTTTGGTCATTTGACTAATTTTTTCTTTCTCATATGGGTAATTGTCTGGTCCGAAAGGGTCATATCTTCTACCCCATGCGTGTACTCCATTTGGTAATTTGATGACATTGTGCCAATACCAATTCTTTTCGGATACCGCTTCGTGTACTAAATTTCTATTTGTTTCCTTGGTGTTTGCTTCTCCGAAAAAAGAGTCCGCTAAGAGCTTAGCCAATTTTTGATACCCGGCGTCATTCAATTGAAATCCATCAGCCGTCATTGCTTGAGATTCAGTGTTATACCAATTTTTACTAGAGGTAAATGCATCTAAGAAAATTACATTTTCTTCCGCAGCCACTTCGCGCATGGCTTCTGTATATAGTTTAAGATTTTTATTTTCCTGCACACCATCAGGTAAATCCATTGTAGCAGATAAGTTTTCGAAAGCAATAGGGGAAACCAATGCTAATTTTGGAGCACCTTCACCATTGTATTTTTGTGACTTTGTGTGCTTAATAAAACCTTGCAATTCCTTTTTATAATTATCTAATCCAGCTTCTCCTTCAAAAGATTCATTATAGCCGAAAAATGCTAGAATAATATCTGCTTTTAAATCGGTTAACCATTCATCTTCCGATGGGAAAAATCCAATACTTCCTGATTTGTTAGCTAATTCATTATGAAATTTTTCCGCTCCTGGAAAGGCCCAAGGTTCTTTGCGAGAAGAATGGGGGCGAAATCCTGGAGTATTACCTGGATCAGCCATATTTCGAATAAACAGCGTACTATCTGGGTATCTTAAATGCATTTCAGTTTCAAAATGCCCGAAATTCAACATTCTAGATGCTAAATTGTTGCCAATGAGGACAATGTGGTCGTCTTTTTGTATTGAAATAGCCCCTTCTTTTTTGTCAGCGCAGCCTATATTTAAAAAGACGGCTAAAAATAATATTCCAATAAATTTCTTCATAGTTCTTACCATCCTAAATCTGTCATTATTTATTAAATTGTACATGTACTCCTTGATTTACAGAACGCTCACAAGCTTCAATAATCTTTTGACAAGTTATTGCATCTTCAACACTTGAAAGCGGTTTTTCATTTTCACGTAAAACGTGATTTATAAAATGTGTTGCTGTATTCTTAATTGATTCCGGATAGCATTGATAAGTTTGCGAATGCGCGCCATTTCTATCATTAATAACAAAATCTCTATAACTATATCGCGTACTTCCTTTTGTTCCAATAACTTTAATAATACAGCTCCATGGGTCGCCGGCATGGTCATCATTGGCAAAGCTCGCACACAAATGACTTAAGGTGCCATTTTGCATTTGAATTGTAGCCATAGCTACGTTTTCTTGTGGAGCTAAGGTGTCGTCCACCGTATTTTTTAAACAAGATATTGTTTTCGGATTGCCCGCTAAGTACAGCATAGTGTAGCTATGATGTGTTAGGATTTGTCGAATTACCCCAGGATATCTAGCTCGAATTTCATCGGCATGATGAATATTGTACATCATATAAAATTGAGTGACATCACCCAATTTACCAGTTTCTATCATTTGTTTGGCACGCATAATACCTGGTTCATAAATATAATTATGAACGGGCATGCAGGTAACCCCAGCTTTGTCAATTGCTGTTTGCATCTGTTCCAATTCTTCGATTGAAGAAGCTGCAGGTTTTTCAACTAAAATATGTTTTCCGTAAGAAGCTGCTTTTATAGTGTACTCACAATGTGTTTCCATGTTGGTTAGTATGAATACAGCATCAATTTTTGGTTCTGCTAATAAATCATCAATATTTTTATAGACGTCGCATCCAAATTTAGCTGCCTTAACCTCGGCTTTAGCCGTAGTTCTGTTCCAAATGCCAACAAGTTCAGCTCCTGCTAAATCATTCACCGCTTCAGCATGTAAATCTGCAATATCGCCCGCGCCAATAAATCCTATTCCTATGGTTTTCATTTGTTTGTAGCTATTAATTTGGTCAGAAATATTTAGTTTTTACCGTTCTAATTATAATTTAGGAAGCTGGAGTTGAATATTCTAAAGTGCCTTTTTCTGCCATTTTCTTAAATTCAATAAGAGAGTTTTTTATGCCCTCCGAAATTTTACGTAACGGTAAATCGGAAAATGTATCTGCAATTTTTGTATGATCTAAATCACATACAAAAAGATTTGGTGGCGCATTTTCTGTTATCGATAACGAAACATAATCTCCCATTCCTAAAGCAGTAGCTTCTTGCTTTGCTAATTCTAAAAAGGATTGAATAGGAATTGTTTCACCTTGAATATTAAATGCACCAAAACCATCATACGATTGCAATGTTACTGCGGCAAATTGAGTACCCACATCTTCAACAAAATGATAATTTTCTCTGCCTTGATATGGCATAGCAAAAGGCATTAATTCTCCTTTATTTGCTCCTAGAACAATTGCTTTTAAGGCGTTGGTTGGCGCAGACGTTTTTCCTTTATCGCGACCTTTACCATATGTTGTATTAATTCGCAAACAAACTGTTGAAACTTTAGTGTTGTCATAAAACAAACGTGCCAAATGCTCTCCAGCGAGTTTCCAAATGCCATAGTGATTGGGAGGAGCTAGAGAAACATCTTCTGAAATAATGTCTTGAGGATACATAGAGCGCATACCATAAACCGCTGCAGAACTAGCAAACACAAACCGTTTTAAATTAGAAAGTTTTTCGGCAGCATCAAACAAAGCCATTGTTCCCCCAGTGTTAATTTCCATACCACCAATATGATCGTTGGAACAATCAGGGCTTTGATAAGCACCCAAATGAATAATATGTGTTGGATCTACTTCGAATAATACGCGTTTTATTTCATCGTAATTAGAAACGTCAAGAGTTACAAACTCTAGTCTAGAATCCAAATCTTCTCCAAGCCATAATTTTAACGGTTCAGTATTGTTTGAACGCGAAGCAACTACAATTTTATCGACTTGATTCGATTGTAATAATTTATAAATTGTGACCGAACCGATACATCCCGTTCCGCCAGTGATAAAAATTTTATTCATATTCTTGGTGATAATCTTTGATTTCAGTTCCTTAATTCATTTTAACAACCGCTTTCATATTTTGTGCTTTTATTGAATCTTCAAAAGCCTGAGTTACATTTTCAAATTCATACAAGTCAGTATAATGTTCTGCTGGAAAAACACCAGTTGCCATAAGCTTCATTGCCGACATATAGTCTTCTCTGCAAGAACCCATAGACCCACGCATATTCAAAGAGGTTCTTGTAAGATGAGTAGCATTGATTGGAACTTCTGACCCGTATGTTGCAATAACGCAGATATCTCCTTCTGGGCGAACTATTTCAATAGCTTCGCCAAGAACAGGAGGTACTCCTGAGCATTCAATAACTAAATCAACTTTACCATTGGTTCCGAAAGGAATCCCATTGTCATCCACAATTCCATTTTGTAATTGAGAAGTAAGTGAGTTTTCTGGTGAAACTATCAAAGTAATGAATCCCCGTTCTTTTGCTTTTTTTAATCGAATGTCCCTATCGTGTGCAAGACCAGTTACTGCAACGCGAGCTCCTGATGCACGGGCGACTTCAGCCGACATTAATCCTATAATACCACACCCAGTTACAATAACATCTTGTCCTGGTTTAATACTGCATTTGTTGTATAATGCATTCGTAATAATGGATAAAGGCTCAACAAGAGCACCTTGAGCAGGGGTTAATCCTTCTAATAAATGAACAACACGATCTGATTCTAAAACTACACGTTGACCAAACCCACCATTTCTATGAAAACCGATAATTTCTTTTTTTGGACAAAGGTTCCATTTGGAAACACTGCATGCAGGGCAATCTTCTTCTTGGCAACCTAACATCGCTAAAGGTGTAAAAATATCACCCACTTTAATATCGCCATGGTCACCAGGGCCTAGTTCTA
Source organism: Aurantibacter sp. (assembly GCF_039941195.1). Classification (GTDB taxonomy): domain Bacteria; phylum Bacteroidota; class Bacteroidia; order Flavobacteriales; family Flavobacteriaceae; genus Aurantibacter_A. The sequence goes on from NZ_JBDVFA010000067.1 coordinate 12,340, forward strand.
AAACTTCAGCACTAAATTCATGACCAATTACTCTTGGGCGTTGTACCCAATCAAAATTAGCTTTTGCAATTGTGGCGCTATTGTCTGATCCACAAATTCCTGTGTAAAGTGGTTTTGCTAATATTTCGCCCTCTTGTAATTCAGGGATGTCCATAGTTACTACTTCAGCATTGCTAGTAACTGACACACCAGAATTTGGATATATCTTTTCTTTCCCTTGAAGACAAAATCCTTTTATTGATTCACTCATTCTATTAAATCGTTTTTAATATTTTTAATTCTAGCAAAATTTT
>NZ_JBDVFA010000068.1:0-34662 GCF_039941195.1 Aurantibacter sp.
GTGTATCCCAACCCATAGCGTTTTTTAATCCGCCTATGGCGCTAAAACAATTTTTGGTATACGCTTTAAATGCACCACGAACATGATTTTTGTTCATTGGGTGGTTTAATTTCCATTCCGCATTCGAATCCTTTTCATAAACAAATCCACCAGCAATTCCAACTCTTGGGTTTCCTTGAAATATATAAGCAATCTTCTCAAAATAGTTGTCTGGCAAAATAATATCAGCATCCAATTTTACAAGAAAATCATAATCGTTATCTATTAGAGCTAAGCCTTTTTTGAAAGCATTTATTACTTTGCTTCCGGGCATATGTTCGGTAGAGGATTGGGTGTTCAATTTCGTAAATACTTCATTTTTAGTACAAAATTGGTCTAGAATAGTTTCTGTTCCGTCTGTTGAATTATCATTTACAACAATTACTTTTTTAGGTAGTAGCGACTGCCGTAAAACTGAATTCAGCGTATCGGCTAAAAAGGCTTCCTCGTTATGAGCGGGAATAATAATGTAATAGTTCATTTGGATTTTTTTCAACACCGAAAATCAATAAATCAGCTTCTATGTATTAACCACAAAGGTCACAAAAATATTTACAAAGAACACTAAGGGTTTTGCGTTTATATTAGCGTTACAAACTGATTTTATTGGAGTCTTTTTACAGCGTACCATTTATAACTCTCTTAATGCCATTTTTTAATAATGCAACATTGAAGTTGATTAATAACCCAAGTTTGTAGTTCCCAAGTTTCATATATGTTAATGTTTGAGCCAGATGTATATCGTTTAAGGTTTCCACGCTTTTTATCTCAATTACTACTTTGTTTGCGACTAATATATCTATTCTATAACCACATTCTAGTTTTACTTCTTCAAACTTCAAGGGCATGGGTTTTTCCTTCTGTACTTCAAGTCCTGATCTTTCCAATGTATAGACTAGACATTCTTGATAAGCGCTTTCTAGAAGTCCTGGTCCAAGCACTTTGTGTACTTCAATTGCACATCCTATAATTCTACTACTTATTTCGTTTTCATTCATCTCCTTTTAATTGAGTTACATCTAATAAAATTATCACAATAGTGATGGAGCTTGCTTTGAGAACTTTTTGAGTACTTGGTGTACTCTGTGGTTGCTTTTATTTGGAATTAATTATAGAGTTTTAATTCTCTCAGCATAAACAATATAGTATCGTGGTGTAAAACTACGTAGTAAAGGTCTTATTCCTAATTTTTTTACAGGATTAGTCCATTTAGCACGGTCCTTAATTTCCCAACCTGCTTTTTCAAGCAACCAGTCGAATTGCCAATCTTCAAATTCGTGATAATGCCTATCCCAAGGGTCTGTTTTGCTTCTGTACGCTGGGGAAAACCATAATTTTAAGGGGATACTAGCTACTAGTTTATTGGCTTTTATTTCTTTTAACACATTGAAAGGGGCAATCAGGTGCTCGAATATTTCAAAAGCAGTTGCCACGTCTGCAGAGGAGTTAAGAACACTTTCAAAGTTTAAGTCAAGATCTTCTCCTTTCGTGTTTTCAACCGAATAACCTTGCTCAGTCATTATTTTAGAAAACGGATTTTCAACACCAAGGTCTAGAATAGATTCATCGGTTGAAATATGTTTTTGAAGGAAAGATAAAGTATGCTGAAAACGCCTATTCGGAAATGTTTTTTCGTACATAAATTTAGTGCTATCAAACTTGGTAAACGATGGCGTTTACATTCATGCCTGCGCCAACACTTGCAAAGATAACAACATCTCCTTTTTCTACCGATTGATTCTCTATTTTTCCATTACGTACCATATCAAATAAAGTAGGAATTGTAGCTACAGAGCTATTTCCCATTTCGTGTATGTTCATAGGCATAATACCTTCTGGCATTTGCATATCAAACAACTCGTAGAAACGTTTTACTATAGCTTCATCCATTTTTTCATTTGCCTGATGAATGAATATTTTCTTAACCGATTTTATATCTTTACCGCTTTCTAAAAGGCAATTTTTCATTGCTACAGGTACAACAGTTAATGCAAATTCGTATATTTTTCTACCATACATTTTTATATACCTGCGGTCCTCTTCTACCTCATTGTTATATGAACTTCCAAAGAAAAGATAATAAGCTTCACCATTTGCATGGGTCTCGGATGCATGTGCTAAAATTTGTCCGCCGTCTTCATTGGCTTCAATAATAGTTGCCCCAGCACCATCTGAATAGATCATAGAATCGCGATCATAGTCATCAACAACTCTAGATAGTGTTTCTGCACCAATAACTAAACATTTTTTTGCTATTCCACTTTTTATAAATGCGTTTGCTTGGATTACACCTTCAATCCATCCTGGGCAACCGAAGAGCATGTCATAAGCGACACATTTCGGGTTTTTAATTTTTAAATGATGTTTTACTCTTGTTGCTAAACTAGGTAGTGTATCCCCTTGAGTTTTCCCAAAGGAAACATCACCAAAATTGTGAGCAAAAATGATATAATCTAGTTCTTCTTTATCGATGCCTGAATCTTCAATAGCTTCTTCGGCTGCCAAGTAAGCAATATCCGAAGTATTCAAATTATTATCGACATAGCGTCTTTTGCCTATACCGGTTATTGATTTAAATTTTTGAATAATTACTTCGTTGGAATATTTTAACGGAGAGCCGTCAGCATTTAGAAATTCATTTTCTGAAAAATGATTATTTTCTGTAATCTGGCCAGGTATGTAACAACCTGTACCCGAGATACCGATTTTCATGAGGAACTATGTTTTGGTCTAGTCTGCTCAAGTTAATACAATCTACTTTTTAAAAATTAAGGACTATTCATTTCTTATGATGTTCAGCAAGTTCTAATTTGACAATAAATTAAAGAAAAAAGGCTCTTGAGATTGTCAAGAGCCTTTGTTTATTACTGTTTTGGATGTTTTTTAAAATTCTGCATAGGCCTCAATAGGCGTACAAGTACAAATAAGATTACGGTCGCCATAGGCGTCATCAACACGGCGTACAGCAGGCCAAAACTTATTATTTGCTACGTAATTTAATGGATATGCCGCTTTTTGTCTGCTGTAAGGAAATTGCCATTCATCACTTGTAAGCATTTCAAGGGTGTGCGGAGCATTCTTTAAAACGTTATTTGAATTGTCGGAAGAAGCTTCATCTATTTCATCTCGAATAGCGAGCATCGCATCACAAAAACGATCTAGTTCAACTAGGCTTTCGCTTTCAGTTGGCTCAATCATTATGGTGCCAGCAACGGGGAATGATACCGTAGGAGCGTGAAAACCATAATCCATTAATCTTTTAGCAATATCGGTAACCTCAATACCATTAATTTTAAATGGTCGGCAGTCTACAATCATTTCATGTGCTGCTCTTCCTTTTTCTCCAGAATAGAGCACATCAAACTTACCATTTAATCTTTCTTTGATGTAATTGGCATTTAAAATAGCGATTTTGGTAGATTGTGTTAAACCAGCTTCACCTAACATTTTAATATATCCGTAGGAAATCAAACAAACTAAAGAACTACCCCAAGGAGCTCCAGATATAGCAGTAATTGCTTTTTCGCCACCAGTTTTAATAACTGGGTTTCCGGGTAGAAAAGGAGCCAATTGTTTTGCTACGCAAATAGGGCCAACTCCGGGTCCACCTCCACCATGTGGAATAGCAAATGTTTTGTGTAAATTTAGGTGACAAACGTCAGCACCAATAGTTGCTGGATTGGTTAAACCAACCTGAGCATTCATGTTAGCACCATCCATATAAACTTGACCGCCATTGTCGTGAATAAGCTGAGTAATTTGTTTAATAGAAGATTCAAATACACCATGTGTAGATGGGTAGGTAACCATTAAGGCTGCTAAATTATCTTTGTGCAGCATAGCTTTTTCTTCTAAATCTGAGACGCTAATATTTCCATTATCATCAGTCTTAGTTACCACAACTTTCATTCCAGCCATAACTGCTGAAGCTGGATTGGTTCCGTGAGCGGAAGCCGGAATTAAACAAATATTTCTATGGCCTTCACCATTAGCTTCGTGGTATGCTCGAATGGCCATAAGACCGGCATATTCGCCTTGTGCTCCCGAATTGGGTTGTAAAGAAGTGGCAGCGAAACCGGTAATAACACTTAACTGATCTTCTAATTCTTTTAGAACAATTTGATATCCTTCCGCTTGTTCTACCGGAGCAAAAGGATGAATGTTTCCCCATTCGGCCCAACTTAAAGGTAGCATTTCAGAAGCAGCATTCAATTTCATAGTACAGCTGCCTAATGAAATCATAGAATGATTTAATGCTAAATCCTTACGTTCTAGTCTTTTGATATATCGCATCAATTCGGTCTCAGAATGATAAGAATTAAAAACAGGGTCCTCGAGATAGGGTGTGTTCCTTTTTAAATTTGCATCGATTATTTCTTGTGGATAGGCATCCGGAATATTTGCCATGTCAATACCAAATAATGTAGCAAGGGTTTTAATATCTGCAATAGTGGTTGCTTCATTAATTGATATTGAAACTTCGCCTTCTGCAATTACATTTAAATTGATTCCCTTTTTTTGAGCATTAATTAATAATTCATCGGCATTTTCAACCTTAAATCTAACGGTATCAAAATAATTAGAATTTGTTTGTTTAATTCCAAAATCTCCTACGATCTGACTTAAATAAGCGGCTTTTTTGTGTACTTGCTTAGCGATATATTTTAAGCCTTTTGGACCATGGTAAACTGCATACATTGCAGCCATAACAGCCAATAATACTTGTGCAGTACAAATGTTCGACGTCGCCTTGTCTCGCTTAATATGTTGTTCGCGTGTTTGTAATGCCATGCGTAGGGCGGGCTTGCCATCAACATCTTTGGTAAGTCCAATTATTCTACCAGGAATACTTCTTTTGTAAGCTTCTTTGGTAGCAAAAAAAGCTGCATGAGGTCCTCCGTAACCTAAGGGAATTCCAAATCTTTGCGTGGTACCTACAACTACATCTACCCCAAACTCTCCAGGTGCTTTTAACAAAGCTAAACTTAAGATGTCTGCAGCAACAGCAACTTTTATATTTTGTTCTTTTGCTTTATGTACAAAATCGGTATAATCATATGCTTCACCATATTTACCAGGGTATTGTAAAAGCATTCCAAAATAGTCGTTAGAGAAATCAAATTCTTCATGATTTCCTACAACCAATTCTATGTGTAGTGGTTTTGATCTTGTTTCGAGTAGTGAAAGGGTTTGCGGCAAAACTTCTTCTGATACAAAGAATTTTAGGACACCACTTTTTTTCTGCTCGCGTGAGCGAACATCAAAAAGTAAAGCCATAGCTTCAGCCGCTGCGGTACTCTCATCTAAAAGGGATGCGTTTGCCAATTCCATACCGGTAAGATCGCAAACCATAGTTTGAAAATTGAGTAGCGCTTCTAACCTGCCTTGGGCAATTTCGGCTTGGTAGGGTGTGTAGGCCGTATACCAACCCGGGTTCTCAAGAATATTACGCTTGATAACCGAAGGAGTCAAACTTTCGTGATAGCCTAAACCTATATAACTTTTAAAAACCTTATTTTTTTTAGCCAGGTTTTGCAAATGCACCAAATATTCATTTTCACTAAGTGCAGTATCTAAATTTAGATTTTCTTTAAGTCTAATATCATTCGGGATAGTTTCAGATATTAATTGATCTAAATTATTAACTCCAATCGTTTCGAGCATTTTTTGGTAATCTTTTTTACCAATTCCGATATGGCGCAGGGCAAACGAATCTGTTTTCATAGGCTATAAAAATAAGTCTTCAAAAATAGTTATTAATCCTAATAAAATTGGAGGGTTTGGGTAGGTCTTGGTATAAAGTTTTTAACTAAAACCATGGCTTATTAACAGTTTGGTTACTTTTATACTGTGAAGGTTTTAAAACGCTTTTTTAATTTTTATTTGGATGCCAGTATTCATGTAGCATTGTCTGTATATTGTTTGGTGTGGCTAACTGGTTATATGTTGGATATTGCTATTGACACTAACCTTGCTCTTTTTTTGTTTTTTGGGACTATTGTGAGTTACAATTTTGTAAAATATGGACTGGAGGCAGAGAAATACATTTTAGTGGCCAATCGATATCATAAAAATATACAGTTTTTCAGTTTCGTAGCTTTAGCATTTGTAGCCTATTATGCTTTTGGCTTAAATAGAGAAACATGGGAAGCGCTAATTGTTCTTTCAATTATTACAGGACTTTATGCTATACCAGTTATGCCGAATGCTAAAAATTTAAGGAGTTTAAGTGGTTTTAAAATTGTTGTGGTAGCAGTTGTTTGGGCAGGAGCCACAGTTATATTACCGCTTTTGCAAAATGAAAAACTTGCGAGTTGGGATGTGAATGTTGAGACGCTACAGCGATTTTTAATCGTTTTAGCATTGATGTTGCCCTTTGAGATTCGAGATTTACGTTATGATCCACCGGAATTAAATACCATACCTCAACGTTTTGGAATAACTAATACGAAATTAATAGGGGTTGTATTGGTCTTAGCTATTTCGTTGCTAACGTTTTTAAAAGATAACCTTTCGATACTTGAAATAGTTGCGAAAATTTTTATTTGTATAACGTTGTTATTAGCGATTTTAAATTCGAATAAAAAGCGAAGTAAGTATTATGCTTCTTTTTGGGTAGAGTCTCTGCCAATAATTTGGTTTGTAGCGGTTTGGATAGTGGACAAAAGTTTTTAAATTTCTTTATCTAGTTTAGCCTTCATCGCTGATTTTTCTATTTCGGTAAGGCTTTGAAGTTTTGCCTTATCACAAATAGTAGTCAATTGTGCATTTTTTTTTGTGAATTTAGAGCATGCTTTACAAGTAAGTAAATGAAATTTTAGTTTTAATTTTTCTATAAAAGACGCTTCGCTGTACTGTGCTTTATTGCAAATTATTGCCGCTTTTTCGCAAGATATCATAATTCAAACCAATTTTGATTTAAGCAACCTACAAGAGCCGTACGAGCTCTGTGTATCATTACCCACAAGTTAGACGGATTAATGTTGAGTTCATTACAAATATCTTCAGTACTCATGCCTTGAATGGTTTTCATTTTAAAAACCATAGATTGTTTTTTAGGTAATTTAGAAATGCAGCCATGTATTGCAAGGCCTAATTCTTCATTTTCGATAGCATCATTTTCAAAAGAACTAAAGGGGTCGGCTACTTGTTCTTCAAGCCAATCACCTTCAGAATCTGAACTAGCACTATAGTTCATGCGAACCTCCGCTTTACCTTTTTTCGAGTTTATTTTACGGTAGTGGTCAATAACTTTTCTTTTTAAAATAGCAATTAACCATGTGCGTTCGGTGGCATCTCCTTTATAATTTTTGGCCGATTTTAAACCGGCAAAAAAAGTTTCTTGTACTAAATCGCGTGCAATTTCGGCATCACTTACCCTGCCAACTGCATAGTTGAAAAGATAATCTGCATATGCATCTACCCAAGTGTTCGGATGTAGTTTATTTAAAGGCATTTGTTTTTCGTCGTTGCCAAAAATAAGGGAATTTGTTTTAATCAGCTTCATGCTTTTGTTTTTGTAGTCGTATTTTATTGCTGGCATAATTTTTTATCTTTGATTAAATCTGCTTTTATGAAAACTTTTTTCACCTGTGCCTTTTTGCTTTTAATGATTTCGAGCTGTGCTCAAAGTAAAGAAAAACCTATCACAGAACTTTCACAGAATGATGTTGATAGCGGGATATTAATTGATGTGCGAACTCCTGATGAGTTTAAAGCAGGTCATTTAGATAACGCTTTGAATATGAATTGGTTCGATGAAGATTTTAAAAATAAATTCCAAGACATACCAAAAGACAAAACAATATATGTGTATTGTAAAATGGGAGGTCGTAGTGCTAAAGCCGCGAACTTGCTTGACTCACTTGGTTATGAAAATGTAATAAATTTAACGGGTGGATATGATGCCTACGCCAAAAACAAATAGCAGGTAGCATGTGAGTATGCCAATATTCTTAGGCATTACTATTATCTATAAAACACTTTAGAATTTCTTCTAATTTCGGCTTTTTTAAAGGCTTTACTATATATTCAGATATTTCATTATGTAATTTTGACTTTTCGGTGTCAACAGGGTCTACAGAAGATGAGACCATATGAATAGTTATGGGTTTATTTAATTGTGGTTTCAGTAATACGTATTCTTCCATGAATTGAAACCCATCCATTACCGGCATGTTAATATCTAAAAAGATAATATCAGGTAGCTCGGTTTGGTTAGTAAGATTAGCCTTTATAAAGTTAATCGCCTCCAAGCCATCGTTAAATAAATTGATTTTAAAATCAGGGTTAATTGCTTTTATATTTATAGAAGTAGTAAGCTGGTAAATATCATCATCATCAATAATACAAACATTAGTATTCACATCCATAGCTCGTTTTAATTTAAGGTTATAAAAAAAGTAGTTCCAACATTTACTTCACTTTCTGCATATATAGACCCACCCATAGCTTCTATTTGTGCTTTAGTTAAGAACAGGCCAATGCCTAGTGCTTCTGGATGTCTATGAAATACTTTATTAAGTCCGAATAGCTTATCTCCATGTTTTTCTAAATCAATACCAAGGCCATTGTCTTGTATGGTGAGCATTGTTTTGCCATTTTTAATCGTAGTAGAAATGGTAATTTCTGGGTTACGATTAGGCGATTTATACTTTATAGCATTGCTAATTAGGTTTAAAAAAATACTTTCCAAATATATTTCGTTGTACAAAATAGTTGGTGTGCTCGCGAAATCACTTATTATTACCGCATCTGTTTTTAATATATCTGCTACTAAAATTTCTTTGGTTTTAACTAAAGTGTCATCAAATGATAGTTCTAGTTTAACCAAGTTTTCATTATTCTTGATTTTTAATGAATCAATTAATGTATTTAAAGTAAGGGTTAGGTGGTCAATTACAACTCCAAATTTGCTAAAAAGCAATGCTTTTAAATCTTCATCGGTAGATTCGTTATGGAGTTCTAGCAGTGAACTTAAATTACTGACAGGACCCCTTAAATTATGGGAAGTGATTTGATTGAAGTCTGCCAACTGCCTATTTCTGGACATTAATTCGGTAGTGATATTCTCTAACCGATTATTAGTTTCTAGAATTTTACTTTCTGCCTTTTTTTGCTCGGTAATATCCATGCTAGTACCCAATATTTCAAGAATTTCCCCTGTGTCATCTAGTATTACCTTTCCTTTTGCCTCTATGGTCCTAATAACACCATGTTTATGTTTAACCTTATAGATGATAGTGTTAAAAACCTTAAACTCTAAGAGTTCTTTTAAATGATTTACAAGTTTGTCATAATCATCTGAATGTATACAAGTCAGAAATTTTTTGAAGCTCATTGGTATACCAACTTCGAAACCATAAATTCTATAAGAGTTGTGCGACCAATTAAATTCTTGGGTTTTAGGGTTGAAGATAAATGAACCAATCATGGCAAGTTCTTCCGCTTTATTTAATTGACTGTTAGTCTGTATTAATTTATATTCTTTTTTAATAGATTCTGTAATGTCTTGTACGGTACCAATAATAGAAATTGGGTTGTTTTTATTATCCTTAACTATTTCACTAACTGCTTTTAAAGTTTTTTTAGTGCTATTTTTAGTAACGATGCGATAAGTGATTTCTTTAATTGCATTTTTTTTCAATCTATTCTCAACCTGTGATATTACTCTTACTTTATCATCTGGATGAACAAAAGAAAACCAAATATTCCGAGTTATTTTTTCTTCCGAGGGAAGTTCAAAAATATTATATAAGTGGTCGGACCACGAAAGTTGGTCATTTTTTAGGTTCAAACTCCAAGAACCTATGTCGGACATTTTTTCTGCGCTTTCTAGCAGTTGCTTTTTCTCTAAAGTTTCTTGTTGAGACTTTACCCGCGCAGTAATATCCTGAGTTGTACCTGAGATTTTTATTATATTTCCAACATCGTCTGTAATTATATCTCCAAATACTTCTAAATTTTTAACATCTCCATTAGGTAGTTGAATGCGATATTCGCTATTATCATATTCTTTTTCTTCAAAAATTTGTTTCTCCTTACTTTTTACTGCATTGTAGTCATCTTTGTGTATACGGGAATAAAATAACTCAATATCAATAGGGGTTCCAATTTCTATTCCAAAAATTCTATAGAGATTGTCAGACCATTTAATTTTATTTTCAAGAACATCCCATTGCCAAGAGCCAATCAAAGCTATTTTTTCAGCAAAATTAAATTGTCTATTATTTTCTAGAATTTCTTGTTCCTTTTGTAAACGTTCAGTTATATCTTGGCTTGATCCTATTGCCTCAATAATTTCACCTTTATCATTTGTAATTAGTCGACCCACAGCTTCAATGGTTCTTACCTTACCATTTTTGTGTTTTGCTCGATGTATATTATTAATGACTTTAGTTTGAACGAACTCTTTTTGAATTTTTGATATATTTTCTTGATCCTCGGGATGCACACGTGTAAGGAATTTTTTAAAATCAATAGGACTACCAACTTCTATATCATAAATCTTGTAAAGATTGTTGGACCATTTATAGGTGTTGGTATTGGCATGCCAAGACCAAGACCCCGACATTGCTATCTGTTCAGCATCATTTAATTGCTGATTCTTCTGAAGTATTGCTTCTTCATTTTTCTTTGCCTCTGAAATGTCTTGCGTTGTGCCTACAAGGGTAATATTACCCTCTTTGTCTTTCGAGGCATTACCTCTTATTTCTAAGGTTCTAACATCACCGTTGTCTAAAATTATTCGGTGAATAAATTTTTTAGGTACGGCCCCATCAAGAATTTCATTAACGTATTGAGTAACTTTAGGCATGTCTTCAGGGTGTATCCTGGTTAAAGTTAACTCATGACTTATTTCTATCCCAGGTTCCCAGCCATATATTCTATAGAGGTTCTCAGACCATTTATAGATATTCAATTGTGGTTGCCACTCCCATGAACCTAACATAGCAGTTTTTTCAGCAAGATTAAGTTGTTGGTTTTTATAAATAATTAATTGCTCTTTTTTCTTAGATTCTGTAATGTCTTGGGTGGTGCCAACTAATTTTAAGTTGCCTTCTTTGTCTGTTATTGTATTTGCCCTCGCTTCTACGGTTTTAATGGTGCCATCGTCTAGTATTATTCTTTGAATAAACGACTCATGGTCTACTCCGTGCAAAATTTCGCGTACTATATTTCTAGTTGCTTCCAAATCTTCCGGGTGAACTCTAGAAATTCCTAGTTCTAAATTCATTTCTATACCAGGTTCAAAGCCATAAATGCGATATAAATTGTCTGACCAAATAAAGTCTTCAGTACTCGGATTGTATTCCCAAGAACCCAGCGATGCCATTTGTTCTGCAAAGTTTAATTGTTTGTTTTTATGCTCTATTTCTTGTTTTGCTTTTATGCTTTTGGTTATATCTTGGCAGCTACCGAGCATCTTAATAACTTCCCCTTTTTCATTGGCTATAATTTCACCAACAGATTTAACAATTTTAGTGGTGCCGTTTTTTAATACGATGCGATAAGTGCTTTCATAAGGTTGACTGAAGTTAATGGAAGAATTAAATTTTGCAACCACCAACTCTTTATCATCTTTGTGAATTAAATCTGTAAACAACTGGAACGTTACAATTGTGTCTTTTTTAAATCCGAAAATATCATGAAGGTTGTCTGACCATAAAATTTCACCCGTTAGAATTTCGTAACTCCATGAGCCAGATTTTGCTAATTTTTCGGCAAAATTTAACTCTTTATTTTTTTGAATTAGCTTCAGTTCATTTTTTGTACTTTCTGTTATGTCTTGGCAAGTACCTAACATTTCTACAACTTCACCACGTTTATTGGTAATAATTTTACCAATCGATTTAAGTGTTTTTATGGTGCCATCTTTTAGTCGTATGCGGTATGTGGCTTCACGAAATTTTCCATCGTGCATACCTGCTTTAAGCTTAGCACTTACATCTTTTTTGTCATCTTCATGTACATAATTTAAATAAGTCTCGTACGATATTGGCACATTAATGTCATGCTCATAAATATTATACATGTTATCTGACCAAATTACCACATTTGTTATTGGGTTCCATTGCCAGCTACCTGTCATGGTCATTCTTTCGGCAATACGCAACTGCTGATTTTTTTGAGCTAACTCTAGACCCCTTGTTTCACTTTCCGTGATGTCCAAGCAGGTACCTATTAATTCTACTGGTCCATCTGGGTCTTTTTTGTAAACTTTACCTATAACCTGAAGTGTTTTTATGACACCGCTTTTAAGGATGATTCGATGCGTAAAATCATTAAATTTTAAGTCTTTTATGGATTGTTTGACTTTTTTAGAGACGAAATCTTGATCATCGGGGTGAATGCGATTAAAATATGATTCGAAAGTTAATTTTTCATCTTTCGGATGCTCAAAAATCTCATAGTGATTATCTGACCAAAAAACGGTGTTACTTTCTGGTATATACTTCCAATATCCAATTGTAGTAAGTTTTTCTGCAAAATCAAGTAGTTGATTTTTTTCTCTTAGGTCATTTTCTATATTGACTTTTTGGGTAATATCTTGCGTGGAACCGATTATAACTTCGATCTCTCCTTTTTTATTTAGAATAGGTTCGGCTTTAATTTCTAACACTTTTTGATTGCCATCTATCAGTAGAATACGATGTGTGAATATTATTGATTTTTTGTTCTCAATAATCTCATTAGTTTTAGCCTTAACCAATGCTATATCATCCGGATGTGTTATGTTTAAATAGGAATCTATGGTTATTTTTTTCTCCTTTTCTAAGCCTACTATTCCATATAAATTGTCCGACCATTTAAATTTTTGATTGGTAGGATTCCATTGCCAAGATCCAGCTAATGTTAATCTTTCCGATATCTCTAATAGTTGTCTGTTCTGCTCATTTACTTTATCCTCCGTTATATCCTGGCAAGTGCCAAGCATTTCAATAACTTCTCCTTTTTCGTTGATTATTAATTGTCCGGCTGCAAGAATAACTTTGATTGTCCCGTTTTTTAAAATTATGCGATGCGAAAAGGGTGGTAGAATTTTATTGATAAAAGCATCGTCAATTTTTTTGGTTACGTATTCTATATCATCAGGATGTATAAAGGTCAAATAAGTCTCGTAGGTTATTTCTTTACTATTTTCTATTTCAAAAATCTCGTATAATTGATTCGACCATGTTTCTTTGTTTTTTTTTGTATCCCAACGCCAATACCCAATTTGGGCCATTTTTCCTGTAAGAGCTAATTGTTGATTTTGTTTCGCTAATTCCGCTTCGGCATTTTTTTGCTTCGTTATGTCTAATACAGCACCATGAACGTAAACGCAAATACCATTTTCAAAAATAGGTTGCCCTATCGTTCGTGTAAAACGGCTATTACCTTTGCCTGTTATAATAGCATGTTCTATTTCAAAAGATTTGCCAAATTCAATAGCTCCAAGGTGTACATTTTCTATTTGTTCTTTGAGTCCGGGAAGTTGTATAAAGTCGAAAACATTTTCTAGGTTCGGTTCAAAGTCTTCGGGAACTTCATAAATACGCCGTAAAACTTCATTCCAATAAATATTTTCAGTTTCTACTTCATACTGAAAGATTCCGATGTTGGCCGCTTTATTTACATTTTCGAGTAGCGCCAACGAATGAGAAATATCCAATTCTCTATTAGCCATGCTTAGTTAGTGTTTTCTTGCTATGACTTTTCGAGACTTATTAATAGCATTCAAGGGGAGGAAAAAAGTCAGCAAACTTGTGCGTAATACGCTACAAGATAAAAATTAATTTGCTGAAATGGAATAAACTAGGCTTGTTTTACTTCATAAATTATGATGAAGTTAAAAGGCCCGCTCTTTCTAACAAAGCCTCTACTTTTGGTTCTGTACCCCTAAAGCGCTTATAAAGCACCATTGGGTTTTCGGTGCCACCCTTTGATAGTACATTATCTTTAAATTTATTGGCAACTTCTTTATTGAAAATTCCTTTTTCTTTAAAATAGGCGAAGGCATCTGCATCGAGCACTTCGGCCCATTTATAGCTGTAATACCCTGAAGAATAACCACCCTGAAAAATATGTGCAAAAGCTGTGCTCATGCAAGTTTCAGGTGTTTCTGGAAATAAATTGGTTCCTGAAAAAGCTTCGGTTTCATAAGTTTTTACATCAGTTATTGCAGTAGGGTCTGTGCCATGCCATGCCATGTCTAAAAGACCAAAACTTAATTGACGTAAAGTCGCCATACCTTCTTGAAAAGTCGCCGATGCTTTAATTTTTTCCACCAAATCCATAGGTATAACTTCACCAGTTTCGTAATGGGTAGCAAAAAGTTCCAATGTCTCTTTTTCATAACACCAGTTTTCTAGTACCTGACTAGGAAGTTCAACGAAATCCCAATATACAGAAGTGCCTGAAAGGCTAGGATAGGTAGTATTGGCTAACATTCCGTGTAATCCATGTCCAAATTCGTGGAACAACGTAGTAACCTCATTAAAGGTTAGTAAAGAAGGTTTTGTTTCGGTAGATGGCGTAAAGTTGCAAACATTAGAAATTTGTGGTCTGCTGTTTTCTCCATTTTTAATCCATTGTGATTTAAATGATGTCATCCAAGCACCACCTCGTTTACCTTTACGCGGATGAAAATCGGCATAAAACAATGAAACGAAGTTGCTATCTGCATCGTAAACCTTATACGTTTTAACCTCTTCGTGATATTTATCTACATCAAAAACTTCTTCGAATTGTAATCCAAATAGTTTTTCAGCTACTGTAAATACGCCAGAAATTACATTTTCTAATTTAAAATATGGTTTTAATTGTTCGTCATCTAAATTGAACAATTTCTGTTTCAATTTTTCAGAATAATAACTGCCATCCCATTTTTGAAGTGTATCAATTTGATCTAGTCCTTTAGCAAAATCTTCAAGTTCTTGAAATTCTTTAATAGCTGCTGGTTTCGCTTTTTCTAGTAATTCATTTAAAAAAGAATGAACTTTCTCTGGAGTTTCAGCCATGCGTTCTTCTAAAACGAAATGAGCATGTGTTTTATAGCCTAATAAATTGGCTCTCTCGAAACGTAAATTTGCTAATTTTAAAACTGTTTCTTGGTTGTCTAATTCATCACCTTTAAATGCTTTACTACCAAAAGCCAACGAAAGTTTTTTTCGTAGTTCTCGATTTTCGGCATATTTCATAAAAGGAATATAACTTGGATAATCTAGGGTAATTAGCCAACCATCTTTCTCTTTAGATTTAGCGAGTTGGGCAGCCATTTCTTTAGCGCCATCTGGTAAACCCGTTACATCTTTTTCATCGGTAAGATGCATTTCAAATTTATTAGTTTCAGCAAGTACGTTTTCACCGAATTTTAATTTCAATTTTGAAAGTTCAGCATCTATTTCTCGTAATCTACTCTTTTTGTCTTCAGAAAGATTCGCACCGTTTCTGCTAAAACTTTTATATTTTTTATCTAATAAAGTGGTTTGTTCTATCGAGAGATTTAAAGAATCTTTTTGCTCATATATACTTTTTATTCTTATAAATAATGCTTCATTAAGAGTGATGTCGTTGCTGAATTCAGAAAGTAACGGAGAAATTTCTTGAGCAATTTTTTGAATTTCTTCATTGGTTTCAGCGGAGTTGAGATTAAAGAAAACACTGGATATTCTGTCTAATTGTTGGCCGGAAAATTCTAATGCGACAATAGTATTATTAAAAGTAGGTGCTTCTTTATTTGATGTAATCGCGTCTATTTCAGCTCTTGCATCTTGCATTGCTTGTAAAAAAGCAGGCTTAAAATGTTCGTTCTTTATTTTAGAAAATGGAGCGGTATCGAATGAGGATAAAAGTGGATTCATTTGTAATGTTGATTTGTAGATAGTTTTATTTGCTTATTCGAACGCATTAATAAATAAACAAATTATCGAATAATTATTTTTTATTTACAGATTTAGCACCTTCAATAACTTTCTGTTTTAATCCTTCTTTGTAAAGTATTATTTTGTCGAGTACACATTTATCGCCGCTACCAATAATTTGAGCAGCGAGAATGCCCGCATTTTTTGCACCATTAAGGGCTACAGTAGCGACAGGAACACCACTTGGCATTTGTAGAATAGAAAGTACAGAATCCCAACCATCAATAGAATTACTGCTTTTTACAGGAACACCAATTACAGGTAAGGGAGACATTGAGGCGACCATGCCTGGTAAATGAGCCGCTCCACCAGCACCAGCAATAATTACTGAATAGCCATTGGTATGCGCATTTTTACTAAAATCGAACAGTTTTTCAGGCGTACGATGTGCTGACACGATATCGACATCTACTTCAATATCAAATCCTTTTAAAATATCAATGGCATCTTGCATTACAGGTAGGTCGCTTGTGCTCCCCATGACTACGGCTACTTTACTCATGTTATTTGCTAATTACTTTAATACGTTCTTTAACTTCTTGTGCTACTGCACGTGCTTTTTCAATATTTTCATCTACTATGGTAACATGGCCCATTTTACGAAAAGGTCTTGTTTGTTTTTTGCCATAAATATGTGGCGTAACACCATCCATTTTAAGAATGGCATCAATATTCTCATAAACTACGTCGCCAGTATATCCTTCGGCACCCACCAGATTTACCATTATTCCAGCAACTTTACTAGCTGTATTGCCCAAAGGTAAATCTAAAATAGCTCTAATGTGTTGTTCAAATTGATTGGTATAACTAGCTTCAATACTATAGTGTCCGCTATTATGAGGTCTTGGAGCTACTTCATTGACTAAAATTTTATCATCTTGGGTTTGAAACATTTCTACAGCCAATAAGCCAACTTGTTGGATTTTTTGAGAAACATTCAAGGCAATTTCTTGTGCTTTTTTAGCAACTTCATCAGAAATACGAGCCGGACAAATTACATACTCCACTTGATTAGCTTCGGGGTGAAATTCCATTTCTACCACCGGGTACGTTTTAATTTCACCACTTGCACTTCTTGATACGATAACGGCAAGTTCATTTTTAAAGTTTATCATTTTCTCGGCAATACACTCACCTGAGGGTAAATTATCTAAATCTTCAATTTTGCGAATTACTTTTACGCCTTGTCCGTCATAGCCAAATTGAGCGGCTTTCCAAATAAAAGGAAAATGTAAGGCTTCATTTTCTATGCTATCTTTTATTTCACTTTTGTAAGCGAAGCGTTGAAAATCGGCTGTTGGTATATTGTTGTCAATGTAGAATAATTTCTGTTTTGCCTTATTTTGTATTATCCGTAGTGCCTTAGTTGGAGGGTATACTCTTTTACCTTCCGATTCTAATTTTTCAAGTGCGTCGACATTTACATTCTCAATTTCTATTGTGAGTACATCAACATCTTGCCCAAAATTGTATACATCTTCAAAGTTTAAGAGATTTCCTTTAACGAATCTGTCACAAGCGATTTTACAAGGAGCTTCGTCGGAAGCCTCCATTACTTTGGTTCTAATGTCCCATTTTCTGGTTTCATACAACATCATTTTACCGAGTTGTCCACCCCCTAAAATTCCTAATGTAAAATCTGTTGAAAAGTATTCCATTCCTATATGCTTTGCTTTATTTGAAGGCGATACCACAAAAATACACCGAATTCACAAAACCTTAGGTATCTAATTAAAAAACGCCAGCAAAACATAATTAAATTTAGTTGTGAAGGCGAAAAATTTAAATCACTTCAGTATATTAGCCATCCTATAAAAAATGCTGTGATAAAGCTACACGATCAATATTTTAAACCTTATTTAAGCGAAGCCCAAATTTTGTCTGCGGTACAGGAACTTGCAGATAAAATTGCGCTAGACTATAAAGAAGACACTCCAATATTTGTAGGAGTGCTTAATGGGGCTTTTATGTTTGTTTCTGATTTTTTAAAGGCTTATCAGTATCCCTGTGAAGTGTCTTTTGTAAAAATGAGTTCATATGGAGGGCTGACTTCTACTGGTATTGTTGAAACTTTATTAGATGTTTCTGAAGATATTGAAGGTAGAAGTGTAATAATTCTGGAAGATATCATAGATACGGGGCGTACGCTACAAGAGTTAATTCACATGTTTTCTAATATAAACGTGAAAGAATTTAAAATCGCAAGCCTTTTTTATAAATCAGAAATTTACAATGGGGAATATACAATTGATTATGTAGGTATTGAGATACCTGATAAATTTATTGTAGGTTACGGACTTGATTATAACGAGTTGGGACGAAACTTAAAAGAAGTATACCAGCTAAACCAAAAACATATGATTAATTTAGTATTATTCGGTAAACCAGGTGCAGGAAAAGGCACACAAGCCGAATTTTTAAAGGAAAAATACAATTTAAAACATATTTCTACCGGCGATTTGTTTCGATATAATATGAAGAACGATACCGATTTAGGGAAATTGGCCAAATCGTATATTGATAAAGGTGATTTAGTACCCGATGAAGTAACGATCAAAATGCTGGAAGATGCTGTAGATAGTAATCCAGATGCTAGCGGTTTTATTTTTGATGGATTTCCGAGAACTGCTGCTCAAGCAGAAGCATTAGACAAGTTTTTGGTAACAAAAGACATGAAAATTGATGCTACCATTGCTTTAGAGGCCAATGATGAAATTTTAATTCAACGTTTATTAGAGCGCGGTAAAGTTAGTGGCCGTAGTGATGATCAAGACGAGAGTAAGATTCGCAATCGTTTTGATGAATACAATAAAAAAACAGCGCCATTAAAAGATTTTTATGAAGCTCAAGGAAAGTTTCATAGTGTAAACGGCATTGGTGCTATTGATGAGATAACAATGCGCTTGGGTAAAGTTATTGAAGAGCTATAGTTTTTCAATAAAACGCTATCATAAGAAGTAGAAACTTCAAATCATAATTTTTTTCAATGACGGAAGGCAATTTTGTTGATTACGTTAAAATTCGTGCCGAATCTGGTAATGGGGGTAAAGGCTCTGTGCATCTACATCGCGAAAAATATATTACCAAAGGAGGACCGGATGGTGGTGACGGAGGTAGAGGAGGTCATATTATTGTTCGTGGTAATCCTAATTTATGGACTTTAGTTGGTTTTAAATTTAAACGACATTTCAAAGCAGGTCATGGAGGGCACGGTTCTAAACAGCGTAGTTCTGGTGAAGACGGTGAAGATGTTTATATGGATGTTCCATTAGGCACTGTTTTTAAAGATAGTGAAACACAAGAAGTACTTTTTGAGATTACAGAACCTAATGAGGAAAGAATATTATTAGAAGGCGGATTAGGTGGTCGTGGTAATTGGCATTTTAAAACTTCTACAAATCAAACTCCTCGATATGCACAACCAGGTATTCCCGGGCAGGAAATTGAAGTTACATTAGAACTTAAGGTTTTGGCAGATGTTGGTTTAGTTGGTTTTCCAAATGCGGGGAAATCTACTTTACTTTCTGTTATTACATCGGCAAAACCAAAAATAGCCGACTATGAGTTTACTACTTTAAAACCGAATTTAGGCATAGTACAACACCGCGATTTTCAAAGCTTTGTAATGGCCGATATTCCTGGAATTATTGAAGGTGCGGCAGAGGGTAAAGGTCTAGGACATTATTTTCTTCGACATATTGAGCGGAATGCAACGCTGTTATTTATGGTTCCTGCAGATAGTGATGATATTGGAAAGGAATATGATATTTTATTGAGTGAACTACAGCGTTATAATCCAGAATTGTTAGATAAGGAAAGGTTAGTAGTTATTTCTAAAAGTGATATGCTAGATGACGAATTAAAGCAAGAAATGAGCGTTGAACTTGATAAAGATTTAAAAGGTGTGCCTTACATGTTTATTTCATCCGTAGCACAACAAGGTATAACAGAATTGAAAGATAGACTTTGGGCTATGCTTAACAATTCATCGAAATAAAGGAGTATTTGCCTTTTCAGGAGCCTTTTTTCCTTATTTTTACTTATTAACATAATTCAATTCTTTCCCATTTTTAAAGGGAAGGGAGTAGCTAATTAGACATTAATGCGATCTTTAGTTCTTATTTTATTTGCAGTGCTAATCACTTCTTGTGGGTCGGTTCGGGTAAATTATGATTATGATAAGAGTACAGATTTTTCAAACTTTAACACGTATAGGTTTTATTCGAAGTTGAATACGGGGTTAAATGAAATTGATGAAAAGCGTTTGTTGAATATTATGGATATTACCCTTCAAATAAAGGGAATGGTTTATTCTGAAGAACCAGATTTTTTAATCAAAATTGAAAACCAAATTCCGCAGCAAGGGCAGGATGTTGCTGTTGCCAATTCGCAAAATCAGGAGCAAAAACTAATAAGGTTTGAATTTTTAGATATTAAAAGAAATCATATTTTTTGGACCGCTACTTGTCAGACCTCATTTAAAGAGAATGAATCTGCATTAA
Organism: Aurantibacter sp.; assembly: GCF_039941195.1. Classification (GTDB taxonomy): domain Bacteria; phylum Bacteroidota; class Bacteroidia; order Flavobacteriales; family Flavobacteriaceae; genus Aurantibacter_A. Next base: position 20,447 of record NZ_JBDVFA010000068.1, read on the forward strand.
ATAAGGAGGAAAAGCTAGCTGAATTGGTAGATAAAATGCTTTCCAAATATCCACCAAAATCCCATAATAAATAGCTAAGATTGCTAAGAGCAATTGATATTATTTTTTCAATGTAATAATTCTTTATACTGGTTTTTGTAACCAAACATCATTACAATGTTTAAAATCAACAAAACTACGGCACCAGGAATGTCCACTGGAGAGAGCATAGCATGAAATAGAACGGCGTTTACAGAAACGCTCATTAAAACAATCATCATTAAAGCCCCAAATTTATTGAAGATTAGAGATAGACCAGCGGCTACTTCTACAAGACCGACTAAGTCCATTGTCTTAGAACTCATTAGTGCATTCATATAATTTAAAACGGAATCTGATAGAGCGACATCGGGTTGCGACATAAAATGAAAAAATTTCTCAGCACCAAAAACGACTAATAGAATGCCAAAAATAATTCTCAGTACCATAAAGACTTTTGAATTCATAACTTGTTGATTTAGTTGGACATGTATTAAAAGTGCTAAGAAAATTAGAGCTATGAATTTATGAAACGAGAAAATGAATTTATTTTCTTTTTACCGTTAAAACATAGGTGGCAATTATTACATCATCGATTGCTATATGTACATCATGTATACCCGTTTTGGTAAAAGTATGTTCTAATGTCAGGATTTCTTTGTTTGACGTTATTTCTGGAGTAGTCTTTTTATTTCCACTTCCTCTATCGATAAGTAAATAGATAGTGTTATTGTTGATATTTTCATCATGCTTTAGTTTAAAGCTAACTTTTTGATTTTTAACAACATCAATTTTCATTTTTTCCGGTGACATTGGAATTATATTAGGCTTAAAAGCTTCTTTGTAAACTATAGGTCCTTCAATATAATTGATGAAAGATGGCAGATTATTCGTTAGAGCCCATTTGTCATCAATTGGATAGTGATTTTTTAAAAATAATTGGGGGTCAGCTAAGAAATATCCATCGTAATAGTCACTTTCAAATCGGGCCCCATTTTCTTCTAGTAAAATTCTACCAGCAGACCATGTAGGGTCGCACAAATACCATTTGCCATTCAATTTAATGGCATTCCACGAATGATTTGGTAAACTATTTTCATTTAAATTTAAGCTTGCTGTACGGCCATAACCATCTATTATCACACAATTAAGATTTGATAATCGTGCTAATTCACGTAACAAAAATGCATATCCAGTACATGCTGTTTTACGTTCTTTTACTAATTTATTAAATACTTTGGGTAGGTAATCATTATTCCATTGGAGAAGGGCATCTCTATCATCGGCTAGCTTTTTACGCTTTTTACTCGTACGTAAATAAGAACTATAGTCATTCTCAATATTAGTGCAAACCCAGGTGTAAATAGACCTGAATTTTTCAACATTTTGTGCTAAATCTTTGGTTAAATTATGACTTAGAATAGGAAGATTTTCAAGACTTCCTCCTTTGTAAATAAGAGCAATACTATCTGCTTTTGTAAAATTAACATTTTTAAAATCAGTGCGTTGCCCGAATGAAAATGCACTGATGGAAAGTAGTAGAATTAAAACAATTCTCATTTCTTAAAAATCGAAGCCAGCTTATTAAATACGCCTCGTTTACTTTTGTATGGACCGTCTATTACTACTTCGCCCATAAGTTCAACATCATAAGCATCAAAGGTGATTGTAATGTCGATGGTATCTAAATTGCTATTAGGAACTTTGTATCGTTTGGTTTCGTATCCGATATAACTAAAGATTAAAACGTCACCAATTTCCAATTTACTGGGGAATTCAAATTTGCCGTCAAGATCGGTAGTGACACCTATAGCAGTTCCTTTTAAAACCACATTTACACCTGGGAGGGGCAAATTATCTTCGTCTAAAACGGTACCAGTAATGGTATGTTCTTTTATAGTGTTGTTTTCAAATGTTGTATTAGAATAACTATTACTGACTTCAGTATTCATGTTTAAACTTGCTACATCTTGAGCATAAGCATCATTAGAGATACACAGTGCTAACAATGAAAATCCTAAAACACCAAATCCGGATATATAATTTTTATTCTTCATAGTATGTGTGTTTATTTCATAGCTTTTCAACTGAGATTCTTTAAATCTACCACAAATTTTATTTGTATTAGAATGTAACTGTTCAATTAAGTCGTTATCAGACAAATTTGTAAAATCAATCACTTCTTTTTGGCAAGATTCACAAAATCCACCTTTTTTAGTAACATTAAAATTATCAAATTTTTCTAAACAAGGCTTGTTTACTGCAATACTTATGTTGTTTTTCATAATCTTAGGTTTGTTATTATACCACAATCTATAGCGATATTAGATTAGAAAAAACGAACAATTAGTGAACGCATACTTTCAATGAGTGAAAGCGGAAAAAAATAAATTATTAATTCACTTTTACGCGTGAAGCTTCAGAATGACTAGAGAATTCAGGTGCATACATACTTTGTATCGTTGTAATGCCATTACTAAATTCACCTGCATTATTAACCCTTAGGTCATATTCAAAAATATAAATTCCTTTAGGTAAGTAGTCAAAAAAGAAATTAGTACTGGCGTCTTTTGTACTCTCGTAGTATCCCAAACCATCTTGCCATTTGTAGGTGGAAATTACATTTGTAGGCTCAAAACCTGCAGCTCGCATATCTTTCATATGCAAAAATTCCATAGCTCTATCAGAGCGTAATTCTATACGTACGCGTACCAAATCGCCAACTTTTAATTTAGTCGCATTGGTAATTTCTGAAATTTCTTCGCCAGTATCTGTATTCTTTTTAAGGAATAACTTTTTCTTTAATTGTAACGGAGTTTTCGCTGTTGTAATTTTATCTAGGTCTTCAAAATACTGCCAATACAATGCGCCCCAGGCGATGCCCTTTCCTTTTTTGTCCAATTTAACTGCTGCCATTTGAGAGTTAATTTCAGAACCGTTCCATGAAGTTTTATAGTACCCAGTGCCAGCCTCAACATTTACATTATCAAGTTTGGAAGGTGTTATTTCTTTATCCGCAATGGATACGGTAACTGCATCCGTTACTGAAAGCCAATCACTACCTTTAAGCAATAGTGCGTAAATGGCTTCGGTCGTAGCTTTTGTGGTACTCCATTGATTGGTTTGCTTGTTTTTAAGTAGCCAAACCTTAAGATTGTCAATTGTTTGGGTATCATTCTTAATTTCACTAAATGCTTCTATTAGTAGCGCTTGAGTTTCTATAGGTGCTTTATGCCAATACCAAGATGTGGTATTTTCTTTCCAGTACATTCCCAATTCCTCTGAAGTAATACTATTCTCCTTTAAAGATTTTAATATTTTGCTAGCTGTTTTTGCATCATCATTTCTATGTGCTACTAATGCTAACATTGCTTTGGAATATAATGTGCGATTCATCCAATAGTTGCTGGCTTGTTCAAGATAGTAATTGGCTATTTTTGCTACACTATCAGACATTGGAATGTCTTTGAAAAAACTACGCATGTACAAGTAGTGAATTTGGGTACTGCTTAAATGATCTTTATCCAAATTTTTGGCATAGCGTTTCATTTGCTCATATTCCTTAACGAATTCAATGTCTAAATAATCGACAGCATTAACAATCATTTTATCTTGACTGTTAGATGCTGCTGCGCTAACCTGTAATTGTTTTAAATGGCCAAAACCTGTTGTTATGTGCTGGGTTATAAAGCGATTATCATTCCCGCCCTTAAACCAAGACCATGCACCAGAAGACTGTTGGTTGTGCTGTAGTTTTTGTAAAGTAATAGTTTGTTCATTTTTCAATTTATTTAAATTGAACAAAAGGGCAATGCGCTTTTTCTGTTCACTTTCAGATTGCGCATCGCGTAGCCAAGGTGTTTCTTGAATTAAAAGTGATTTCAATTCTTCGTTTTTTTCAAGATTACTCAAGAGTGCATCTGAACTTCCCCATTGTTTAAATACTTCTTTAATACGTTCGTTAGAATTTGAAATATGGCTAGCCAAGGTATTTGCATAGTATTTAGAAAATAATTGCTCATTACAGTCATATGGATATTCCATTAAATAGGGGAGGGCTTGTACTGCATACCAAGCGGGATTGCTCGTTATTTCTAAAGTTAACTTGTGGTTTTTTAGCGAAGTGGAAGAAGTGTTTTTTAATTTGTCTAAAGTAAAAGTCTTTGTTTGATTGCTTCGAACCCACATTGGTAAAGTCTCGGTAACCAACATTCTATTAGTTAGTACTGGGAGTAAATTTTGTTCGCCATCACTGAAATCTCCAGCTTTCGCTATTACTTTATATTGCACTGCTTGTATGTCTTCCGGAATATGTAAGCGCCAAGAAACTTGAGTATTGTTTAAAGAATCTACTTGAAAACCTTTAGAATTATCACTGCTAGCCTTTAGTAGGTTTTCAGAGATAATCTTACCTGTAACAGCATCTATTAATTCTAGGCGGGCTGTACCAGTAAGATTTTTATCAGACAGATTTGCAATTTTAGAACTTATAACTAGTTCGTCACCTTCCCGTAAAAAGCGAGGTGCATTCGGAGTAATCATCAGTTCTTTTTGAGTAACTGTCTGTTTGGTGGAATAGACACTTTGTAAATCTTTGCTATGAGCTAACAGTTGTAGATACCATTTTGTAAGTGCTTCTGGTGTTGTAAAATTAAATGAAACATTACCTTCCGCATCTGTTCTTAATTGTGGAAAGAAAAAGGCGGTTTCTTGAAGATTTTTTCGGACTTGTACTTCTACGGTTTTTTCAGATTCATCTTTTTCTTGATCTAAACTTTCCATGGAAGCAACCGTGGCAACACCCGCTTTACTTTCCTTTTTTTCTACGCCATGTCCAACGATTACCACTTCGTCTAAAGATTCACCTGCATCCATCATCATTGCTGGCTCAGTAGGACTAGCTGATTTTCTCATTATACTATTAGCTAGGCCTCTAATTCTCATTTGATTACCAAAATAAAAGCCAAACCAATTAAAAGAATCAAAATTTTGATGGGTGTATTGATAAATTCCATCTGATAAAGAAAATACTCGAAATGAATTTTGCCCATAACTGTGTTGAGCATTTGAATAGATGGCGCTATAATATGTTGGCTGATATATGGGATTAAATCGCCATGAATGATTTTTAAATGCATCAAGAGAAGCATCATACATACTTGCTAAAAGTTCGGAAGCAATTTTTTCGCCTTTAGTACCTTCAATTTTAAAAGACCAGGTTTCGTCAGTGCCTGGTTTAAGTTTATCTCTAAAGGTTAAGGTTTCAATTTCTAGTTGCTTTTTCGGATACGGTACATTTATATTTTGGTTCCCATATTGAAAAGAATTGAAAGCTGAAAAACTATAACTAATTGCAAAACCGCCTAAATCAGATTGTTTCACTGGAATAGTAATGGATTTACTGTTGTTATTTAGATGAATGATTTTTGTGTCAATAATTTGTTGCTCTTTTTCAATATATAAAGTCACGTCTATATCTTCTGCAGCACTCGATAAGATAAGGTTTACAGTATCACCAATTTCATAGGTAGCTTTGTTTGTTTTTAGTTGAAAGAGTTCCTTGTCTGCTAACTGTTTGTCTTTGTCGCTATACAACGAAGTGTAAACTAAATCTTTAACTTCTTGACCAAATTTATCTTTTGTTTTAAGCTCAATGATATATTTTCCAGCGGTATATTTCTTTAAATTGTTTAACTGTATTTCTTGCGATACTTCGGTATTAAAATTACGTTGCCAAACTAACTTTCCTTTCTGCCATTTGGTATAATCGGCTTCATTGGTATAAGCATCATGTGGAAACATTTTCTTGAATTCTTCCTCAGTAAATCCTGTATAATCGGGTGCTTTCCAAGGTCTTTGTCGCAATACCTTACTTGGTGCAATTAATTTATACATTTTTAAAGTACCTTTTGCAGGTACAAATTGTCCGTTGAGGTTTTTCGTAGCAATTGAAACGTTGTGGTTCGTTTTGTTTTTATCTAATAGCTCTGGCACAGAAATTTCTGCAGTTAACGTATGATATCCGACTGTTACAGTTGTGGTCGTGCTTTGGGTTTCTCCGTTTATATCGGTAACATCAGCAGTAACTTTATAAGTAAATGTAGGTAGGTCTTTGGCATTCGCATTCTTCTCGGGTAATGCTTTAAAGACAATGTCATAACTTCCAGTGGCATCTGTGCTGGTTGCTCCGTGCGCAATTTCCTGTGGTGATGAATTAAATGAAGGTTGATGCCAATAATACCATCGAGGATAATATACAACGCGTTTTACGCGATAACTTACTTTGGCATTTGTTAAATTGCTACCTGCATAAGAGGTGGCAATTCCGGTTACTTTAATGCTATCATTAACTTTATATGTTTCGGTTACAGGTTTGAAAGAGGTTTCAAATTTTGGACGCTTATATTCCTCTACCGAAAAAGTAGTGTGCCCCTCAAAATACGGTGAATCGCTATTTGCTTCTATAGAAAAAGAACCAGTTAAGCCCGATGATGGCACTATAAATTCTCCTGAAAAAGAACCAAATCCATTGGTAACGAATTGCTGTGCCGTTACTTCTTGATTATTAACATCTTTTAAAACTACATTTACTTTTACATTTTCTAGTACACTCGATTTTCCGAGTTCTCTATTTATGGCAATTCCCTTAAAAAATAGCGGCTGACCAGGTCTGTAAATACTACGGTCTGTAAAAATAAATCCAACATTATCACCATTATATTTTTCTGCTTTAAATGCGGGGTTAATATAAAAATCGTTGTAGTATGCACTCTTATTGTTATGATTAACTAATATAGACACATCGCGCCAGTTTTGTTCGGTTAACGCAATAGTAACAATGCCCAAATTGTCGGTTATAGTGGTTTTCGTTTTTCTAGGACCATTATAATTAAGCTTATAATCAAATTTAACCGTGGCACCTGGTATAGGCTTTCCGTTATTTCGATTAATTACTTGAAATTTAATAGCGCTAGGTGTTCTTGTTTCAACCAATGCGAAATCAGTCACTTGTATAGTGCTATAACTAAATGTATTATGCTTATTTTCTGAAGGTTCGGCTAGAATTACATATTGATTGTTAGGTAAATCTGGAATAATTATTTCGGTACTGTGAATTTGATAATCGTCTTCGTTTCGTAGTTTAGCTACCCATTCTTTGGTAATAGGAAGCTTTTTTAAGAAAGCTAATTTCTTTGGTTGCTCCCATATTTTGTTTAATAAAACTATTTGAGAAGTCGATATTTTTCTTGCCGATAAATGAAGTGTATTGTGGTTTTTATAACTCACTAATAAGCGCGATGGTTTATTTGCTGGTATATATTTTTCACTCTTAATATTTAAAGTTTGTGCAAGTAATTGTGATTGTAATACCTTACATTTTTCAGCACCAATGCTGTTTGGATGATTTTTAATTGCCGAAGTGCAAATTGCTATAGCTTGCTTTAGTTTCCATCTATTTGTGTTATTTCCTTTAGGATTGAAGGTTAGTCCTAATTGCTGATAAATACGAGCTTTTTCATATTGATAGAGTGTTACGTATTCATGATTATTTAAACGTTCAATACTATTATCTAATACTTTTAAATAGCGAGTTTCCTTGTCTTCAAAAACGGCATTAGTATAAATAAACTTTAGCCGTTCAATATCAATAAAAACTTGGGCATCTATTGTTGAATCGTTTATGTGCTCTTCTAGTAGTTTTTGGTAAATATTTAAAGCTTTTGCTTGTGAGGAAGTATGGTCTGCTGTATTTATATTTAGTTGTACAAAGGAATCTGTTTCAGTAAGAATTTTAGGATTATCTATTTCAAATTTATCAGCAGGTCTGTTAATATTATTTTCACTTGTTTTATAAAATTCAAGTGCATTGTGGGCCAATATATCAAATAAAGATGGTCGATATTTTTCTGAATCTTTTTGTTGGTTTAAAAGAAGATTGAAATCGTCAATGGCAATTAACCTAAGTTCCTTAATATTAGTAAGCGAAGCTTCAAAATGAATATTTATTTCATGAAAAAGGGTGTTTAAATCCCAAGTACGAAAATCTATTTCGTCAACCTTAGTTTCAGTTTTGGTTCTGTTATAAAATTGATAGCGATTGTTTTGAAAATACTGCCAATACATAGTGGCCAAATAACCATGGAGTATATTTTTTGTGGGAAATTCTGCTTTTCCTATTTCAGACTTAAAATCATTAATAATTGCTAACTGTGCATCCTCCTTTAAAGTTAAGGCGTATTTAGACTTATACAGCATAGCTTTCACCATTTGCGGGCTATTATTCTCTTTTTTAGCTTTAGTAGCAATAGTTGTAACTACTTTTAAAGCAGATGCAGTTAAAGCTTCCTTTTCTAAATTTTGCACTTCTTTCCAGAGCTTGTCGTATGAATCGCCTTTTTCTTGACTTTGCACGATTTGAGAAAAGAGAATTATAGTTAGTATGAGTAGAGCGTTTTTCATCATTTTTGTTTAGGAACAAAATATTTGTTCATAATAATTACGGAAGGATTGTAAAATCCGATTATACAGGTATTGGCAAAGATGATTCCATACTTTGGTATAAGCTATCATAAGTTAGTGAAATACAATGCTGAGTTCGTGAAATACCCGTATAGGTTTTTAAAGTGATTTTAGTAGGCCTCCGTCTATAGGGATTTGTATTCCTGTAATGTAGGCTGCCTTTTCGGAAGCTAAGAATGCTGCTAGATAACCGTATTCATTGGGGTTTCCAATACGTTTCGCAGGTACTTTTGATTCCATTTCAGAGCGAACTTCTTTTTGAGGAATGCCTAATTGTTCAGCTTTTTTTGCATTTAATTGTGTGATGCGTTCAGTATCGAAATATCCGGTGAGAATACTATTAACGGTTATATTATCTTTTCCAACATCGGTTGCTAGAGATTTTGCCCAAGTAACAACAGCAGCCCTAATTGAATTAGATAGGGCCAAATAGGAGAGGGGTTCTTTAACGGAAACAGAAGCTACATTTATTATTCTTCCCCATTTATTTTTTTGCATTTGTTCTAACGCTAAAGTAGTGGTAAGTACAACAGTTTTAAAAAGTAAATTAAAAGCTTGTTGATAATCCGCAACATTTTTTTCTAAGGCATTTCCTGCAGCCGGCCCTTGGGTGTTATTAATTAATATATCTATTGAATTAGTAGCAAAGAAATTGGTAATCGTTCTTTTATACTCTTCGTAATTAGAAAAATCAACCACCAAAAAGGCATGATTTTGCCCTTTGTCTATGGGTAAATCAGCGACTATTTTTTCAAGTTTATCAGCACTACGCGACATAAGTGTTACACTTGCACCACTTTCTGCTAACTGAATAGCAATAGCTTTACCGATACCACCACTACTGCCGCCAACTAATGCATTTTTTCCTAATAAAGATATATTCATACAAATGAGATTATTTTTGAATTTAATAGCTTGTAAAACAGGGTACAAGATAATTAGAATAATGCGTATAGAAAAAACCCCAACGATTATTAAATCATTGGGGTTTCACAATTATAACTATATATAAATGGTGTAGTTTGGGCTTATTTAATTTTTATTTCCAATCGACAATTACAAATTCGCATCGTCTGTTTATTTCGTGTTGTTCTTCAATACATGCTTCTTCTGTAGCACATTTAACAATAGTTTGAGTTTCGCCGTAACCTTTGGCTTTCAAACGATTTTTATCTATACCACTTTCTACTAAATACTCATAAACTGAATTTGAACGTTTTTGTGATAATTCTTGGTTGTATTTATTATTTCCACGAATATCAGTATGCGTACCAATTTCCAATTGAATGCCTTTATGATTTTTTAGAATGGTAACTATTTTATCAAGCGTTTCTTTCGATTTTAATCGAATGTACCATAAATCGTAATCGAAATATATTTTTGGTTCTGCTTTGATTATGATTCTATCACCATCTCTTTCAATAAGTGGTTCGTTAGCAATAGCTTGTTCAATACGTTTTTTACGTTCTTCTTCAGCTTTTGCTTTCGCTTTAATTTCTTCCTGTTTCTTAATCTCAGCTTCTCTAATTTTTTCTTCCTCAGCTAAAGCTGCTAATCTTTTTTCCTCTTCTTTTGCCTTACCAATATTGATAGCCTCTTGTCTATCTAGTTCAGCAAAAGTTACCAATTCTAATGAGCCATCTTTTATGCTACTACGTTCTTTATCTGTAGCTACATTTTTAGAATTTTCTTTATAATTAGTTTTTCGACCAACAACAGTATATTGAGTTTCGCAAGTTACTGTAAACTTAAATTCAGCGTTTTCTGATGCAGTTTGGGTTTCAATAACCTCACCATTACTGTCTAAAAGGTTTAACTCAGCAAAAGGAATAATTTCTTTTGTGGTTTTATCTGTGATAACACCAGCGATATATTGTTTACAATCTTCAATTACCAAAGGCTTGGTTTCTAAGAATCTGTAAATATCATCACTACCTTTTCCATCTGGTCTATTCGAGGCGAAAAACCCTTCTTTAGCCTGTTGATCCATACTAAATGAGAAATCATCATAACCTGTATTTAAAGGTTTACCAATATTATCAGGCTTTTGATATTTTCCGTTTTCGAATTTCGATACAAATACATCTAACAAACCAAAACCAGCATGACCATTTGACGAGAAGTAAAGGTTGTTGGATCCGTCAATAAAAGGAAACTGTTCTTTGCGTTCGGTGTTAATATCGGCTCCTAAGTTTTGTGGTTCTCCAAACTCGCCAACTTCATTAATGGAAACTGAATATAAGTCTAATGAACCATGACCACCTGGTCTATCTGAAGCAAAATACAATGTAGTTTCAGATGCATCTAAGGCTGGATGTTCAGTTGAGAAATCGTTACCATTAAAAGGTAATTCTGTAATATCATCCCACTTGTCATCTTTCCAAGTAGCTCTATAAATTTTTAATCTAGAGATTTTATCGCCGTCCGTACCTCTTTTTCCCTTTAGGAAATTGTTACGAGTAAAATAAAGCGTGCTTCTATCTTTAGTTATTGCAAAGGTAGCCTCATGCATTTTTGTATTAATAGTGGAAGAGAAATCTTTACTTATACTATCACCCTGAGCTAATTCGCTTATAGGATGCGTATACATGTCTAAATAATTCTGATTATTCCAACGATATTTTTTTGCATTTAAAGGAATCTTGGTTTTTTTCGCAGCTGCGTAAACTACATTGTCGTCCACTCTTAAAGCGCCAAATTCAGAATTAGGAGTATTAAGTGCAACATTTGTAAGACTAAAACGATTCCCAATTGCATCAACATTTTCTAAATGTTTTAATTGTGCTTCAAGTATTTTTACGCGATCGCTATCATCTTTAGAAGCATAATAGTCCATAAGAACCTCAGTAGCTTCTTCATATTCGCCAATTGCTTTTAACGTTTGACTGTACTTAAAGTAATAGCTCTCGTCTAAATTTTCTCCATATACAGAAGTAAGGTATGAATACCATTTTGCTGCATTAGGCAACTGATAGGTGTTGTAATAACTATCGGCCAAGTTTTTAACTACGACAGAGCTTTTATTGGTTTTGGCGATATCCTCATAAAGTGGAATTGCATCTGTATAAAAAGCGCGATCAAAATAGGTATTGGCACGTTTCAAATCATCTTGTGCGAACGTAGTTTGCGCACAGATAAGAAACAATATTGTATATATAATTTTCTTCATGGCTTGTTTTCTAGTAGAATCTTGGTGATTTATCATAACCTTTGTTAAGACCTAATAAATCAAGGTCGAAAAGAACGAATATTTCATGGGAACCGGAGCTAAAGTCACTTAAGTTCGATAAGGTATAATCATAAGCATAACCAATACGAAGTGATGGTAAAACTGTCATGTTAAACATGGCGCTGACCGAATCTTCTAGTCTGTACGACGCACCCAATTCAAATCGGTTATTGAATAGAACATTCAAAGAACCATCTATTGTAAGTGGTGAACCTTCTACTATTTTAGACATTACAGAAGGCTTAACTTTAAAATTATCATTAACCTCAAAGACATAACCAGCTGTTGCAAATACGTGCATTACTTCAGAACCTTGAGTGCTAACTCCATTTTGTGTATCTAAATATTTTGTAGATAATAAATTTGGAATAGAAAGTCCCGCATAAAAGTTCTCTCTATTATAAAATGCACCAATACCAATATTAGGTAAGCTAGTATTTATATTTTCATTAAAGTTTGGATCATTTTGTAATTCTGGAAGTCGAAATCCACTAAAATCAGTTTCATAATTTGTAACCCCAGCCTTAAGACCTAGCGAAAGATTACTAACATCATCTAACTTTAATATGTAAGCGAAATCTATATAAAGATTATTTTCTTTTACGGCACCATCACCAATTTTATCAGAGACAATTGAAATGCCGGTTTCAATTTTCTCACTTACTGGTACGTGGGCAAAAAAGTTTAAGGTTGTTGGACCACCAACAGCACTTACCCATTGCGATCGGTATAATGTTCCAAAGTTAATTCGGCCTAAATCGTTGGTTGTATATGCAGGGTTTACAACACTCATGTTGTACATATACTGCGTGTACTGCGGATCTTGTTGAGCACGAAGCGCGAACTGTATGCAGAACAAGAAAATGCTTATATATATTGTTTTTTTCATCTTAGCTGAAATAATTTATTCGTCTGGTTAGCGGTTTAGAAACAATCGACCTTGTATAGGTTCGAAGCCATCTTTATTATAGTTTACGATGTAGAAATAAATACCGTTTGGAGCTTCACCACTACCTTGATCACCATCCCATGATGGGTTATTAATATCTCCTTTGAATAATGAAGTACCATATCTATTAAGTATTTCATAGGTGAATTCAGGGAAAATAAGTTCTATGTTAGGAATGAAATAAGTATCATTTAATCCATCGCCATTCGGTGAGAACCCGTCTGGAATAAAGAAATCGTAGGTAACTGGGTCACAATTAGATAAATCAACAGTTACAGCAACTCTATCTGGTAAACTACAGCCAGTATCAGGATCTGAAGTCTCAGCATAATAGGTAGTTTGAGAAACAAGTAAATCTGAATTGGCTAAAGGCGTTCCATCTTGTGGTTGATCATACCATTCAACGTCAAAGTCTGATGTGTTTTCTAGTGCTATTAATTGTGCTACCGTTGGTTCGTCAAGAGCACATAATTCCAATGATGTAAATTGTAATGAAGCAGATTCAACAGCAACAACGGTTGGTGTTATCTCAACCCTACTAGAACTTTCGCATCCACCAGTATAAGTGTAAGTGGCAAAATAACTTGTAGCGTCTGCTAAAGCAGTTGTAGTCGCTAATTCTGTTCCGCCAGTTGCGGCATCAAACCAAACTACGGTTTCACCATTTGGTGCATCAACTTGTAAATCTGCAATTGTTGGATTATCAGATCCACAAAATACCGGTGCAGATTCTGATGTTGTAGGATCGGTAGGTGTTATTAAGGCTACTGTAACTCCAACTCTAGTAGCTACAATACAGCTATTTGAACTATCTGTACTACTTAAATAATAATCTTCACCATCAATCAGTTCTGTAGTGTCTGGCAATTGCGCTGAACTAGTTTCTGTATCGAAAAAGGCAACATTTCCTGTAGTTTCATATGCAATATCAGCAAGGGTAGGTCCAGGAGCTACAAAGTCATTTGTACAAAATGTTTGGTTAGCTTCAGCTGTAATAGAAGCTGGTCCATTTATATCAATTATACTAAATGTAGTTTGTGGCGTATTTACTAAGTCACAAATTTCAGCACCTCCCGAGTCAGTTATTGCAGTTACGACAACATCCAAAGTTTCATTTGTAGGCACATCACTTGGTAATGTCATAGTAAAGCTTCCATTGCCATTGCTTAAGTCAACAGCACTTGAAGTTAACATGTAATTGCCTGTACTACCGGTAACCGTGTAATCTATATCGTATGTGCTATTTGGTAAAAGAAGTTCGTCATAGCTCACATTAATAATGTATGGTGAGCCAGTACAATAATCAGCTCCAGAAATAGAAGCAACAAAAGTATTTCTAATGGTAATTGATGCGGATACTGTTGCAATATCACATACAAGGTTGGTAGGTATAATCTCGTAATCATACGTGTATGTTCCTGCACCAGATGTATTGTAAAGATCTTGAATGTCTATAAATTGATTAGGAAGGTCAACATCATTTTGACTCCAGGTACCATT